>NZ_JAUIZJ010000048.1:0-386425 GCF_030435535.1 Bradyrhizobium sp. WYCCWR 13022 | reverse complement strand
ATGGTGAATCAGAAACAAGCTGATTTGGGAATCCCAAATCGATTCAGATTAAACCCATCCCGCTTTAGTCGCGGGGAAAAGGTCCGGTTTGACACGAACGGCCGCCTAGGGGCGGCCTTTTGCTTTTGGCCAGAGTCTCAAGAGCTCAGGCCAAGCCATTGAATCAACGAGCCTGAGCGGCGCAATAGTCCCGCCAGAACTGGCGGTAGGCCGCCTCCACGTGGCGGGTGTAGGTGGCGCCATTGCCCGCCGCCGAGGCGGCGATCCGGGCCGGCAGCTCCTGCCGCAGCGCGGCCAGCCCGGCCGGGTCTGCCGCAAATCGCTTTGCGACCCCGATGTAGGCTTCGTCGTTCTCCACGACCCAGTCGTCCAGCCCGATCGCCTTGACGATGCCGCCGGCCGCCCGCGCCGAGGTCGTCCGGCCGAGCTTGGCGATCACGGGCACGCCCATATGGAGGGATTCCCAGGTACCCGCGCCGCCGTTCTGCGGAAACGGGTCGAGCGAGATGTCGATCCCTGCATATTCCCCAAGATGCTCCTCGCGAACACTCGCCCCGAGGCAGACCAAGCTATCGGGGCTGACGCCCTGTTCGACAAAACGGGCGATCAGGCCGTCGCGGAGTCCGGTGTCGTCGAGCGCAGTGTGCTTGATGACGAGCTTCGATCCCGGCAGCTCCAGCAGCAGCCGTGACCACACCGGCAGCACCTCGTTCGAAATCTTGTCGATCCGGTTGAAGGTGCCGAAGGTGACGTAGCCATTGCGCAGCATCGGCAAGTCCGGACGGTACAAAGCCGGTGCGGGCTCCGACATCGTCAGCATGCACGGCAGATCGTGGATCTGCTCGGCGAACTCCGGCCGCGCGCTTTCCGGAATCGCGACCGGGTCCGCAAAGATATAGTCCATGGTCTTCAGGCCCGTGCCGGTCGGCGCCCCCCAGGCCGAGACCTGGATCGGCGCTGGCTTGCGCGAGAACATCCCGAGGCGAGCGCCGGCAGAATGACCGGAGAGATCGACCAGGATGTCGATCCCATCGGCCTCGATGCGATCCCCCAGTTGTTCGTCGGTCATCGATACCGCATCGACCCAGCGGTCCGCGAACGAGCGGAATTCGTCGGTCATCTCGTCCTGAAGCGGAGATGACGAATAGCAGACGATCTCGAAATGGGCGTGGTCGCCGTGGCGCAGCACCGGCATGAAGATGTACGCGGCCGAATGGCGCCTGAAATCGGCGGAGACGTAGCCCACAACCAGACGCCTGTCGGGATCGAGGTTGCGCGGCTGAAGCGTTCGTGGCGGAATCCTGCCGCCGATGTTGTCCCACCAGTATTTGCGCGCGGCCTGCAACATCGCGAAATCAGCTTCGGGCAGGAAGTCGAGCGCGAAGATCTTCCTGTTGATCGCATCCTCAAAGTCGGGCTTGAGCTCCAGCGCCCGATCGAATTGCTCGAGCGCGGTCGCAATCTCGCCGAAGCTGGCGAAGCACGATCCCATCAAGCTGACGGCGATTTCCGACTTTGGATTCTGCTCGAGCAGCTTCTGGCAGGCCGCCATCGCCTGTGTCGGCTTGTGCAGCAAGAGACTGACGAGTGCCTTTTCGCGTAGCGCCAGTTCGAGCGTCGGCGCAAGCGCGAGCGCCGCCTCGACATCGCGTTCGGCCTGTTCGAGGCGCATCAGCCGGAGATGGAGCCGCGCCCGATGGGCCAGGACCTTGGCGTTGTTCGGCTTCATCGCCAGGGCGGTGTTCAGGGCAGCTTCCGCGTCGGCGTAATTGCGCATCTCCAGCAAGGCCATGCCGCGGCCGGCCAGGGCCTCCTGATGGTTCGGCTGAAACGCAAGTGCGCGCTCGAAGCTCTGCAAGGCTTGCTCGGAGTGCCAGATCCGCAGCTCGACCATGCCGCGATTGCAATAGGCGTCGGCATAGTCGGGCTTCAGGCGGATGGCGCGCTCGTGCAGTCCGATCGCCTCCAGCGGCAGCGCCAGATGCATCAGCGTGTTGCCGAGATTGGTCAGGGCCATTGCGAAGTTCGGATTGAGCGCGATCCCCTTCTCCTGGCAGGCCCGGGCGTCCTCATAGCGCTTGAGGTCGAACAGCACCGTGCCGAGATCGCAATAAACGTTGGCCGCGCGCGGGCTGACCGCGATCGCTGCGCGCAGGACCTGCTCGGCCTCGTCGAGCCGCTTCGGATCGGCGCTGAGACAGACCCCGAGCAAATGCAGCGTGTCGAATTGATCCGGAAGCACCTCGAGGATCCGCCGGCACAGCGTCTCGACGTCGGCGAGCCGCCCGTTGGCATAGGCCTGATGGGCCGCCGCCAGCGCGGCATCAGCGTCCTTCTTGAATTTCTTCTGGAGCCTTGCGTTCTGGAAGGCGCGCGAGCCGACGGTCAAGCCTGATGTCCCCGGAAATTGCCTGTGGAGCTTGTAACACCATTGATTGATTCGGAGCCCCGAAGCCGTCGCCCGGCCGTAGCGATACGGTCCCGTTCCGCTTCCAACAGGCGTTTGGCCCCCCGTGAACGCAACGTCCTTGACTTCACCATGTCCCCCCTTTAAGTCCCCCCTCGTTCCGCGCGGACATCAACGCGTCACGCGGGAGTAGCTCAGTTGGTTAGAGCGCCGGCCTGTCACGCCGGAGGTCGCGGGTTCGAGCCCCGTCTCTCGCGCCATTTTTGGCAACATCTTCAAAAGCTTAGCAACAGATCTTCAGCCCAGTCGCTGGTGCCGTATCGTTGTCGATCGCGAGATGGCGGGAACACGCCCGATTTGTTTGATGGATCGCGCGAAATCCCGGCCTGCGGAGGACCGGCATAGTCAGTCCCATCCCGAATCGTCTAGCCCTTGCGGGAACTTGGCAGTTTGGGAGCCTCACGAGCTTCCACGCGACATCCGAGGAGGCCAGACATGGCTAAGAAAGATTCGGCGAAGAAGGCAGCAGCTCCAGCCACGATCACGCTCAAGCACCTGGCGGCCGACATCGCCGAAAGCCAGGACCTCTCCAAGAAGCATGCCGAGGCCGTCCTGACCGACATGGTCGACCTGATCACCAAGCACTTGAAGAAGGGCGACCGCGTCCGCATCGTGGGCCTTGGCATCCTCCAGGTCCGCAAGCGCGCCGCCCGCACCGGCCGCAATCCCGCCACGGGCGAAGCCATCCACATCAAGGCCAGCAAGAAGGTCGCGTTCCGCCCGGTCAAGGAACTGAAGGAAGCGATCTGAACGCTACCTTTCGTTAAGCCTGATCCGCCCACGTCCGGCCGCAACGCGGCCCGCTTTTCTGATATACCGCCTGCATCCCCCTGACACCGGCGGTTTGACCAGAAATGTCCTCCCTCACCTTTTCGCATACCGTGACCGAGCGCTTCCTGCGCTACGTCACCATCGACACCCAGTCCGATCCAAATTCCCCCGCCTCGCCCTCGACCGAGAAGCAGAAGGATCTCGGCCGCGTTCTCGTCACCGAATTGAAAGCCATGGGCGTCGCAGACGCCCATCTCGACGACTACGGCTACGTCTACGCAACGATCGCGGCCAACACGCCCAAGAAAGTGCCGGTGATCTGCTTCTGCTCGCACATGGACACCTCGCCCGACGTCACCGGCAAGGACGTCAAGCCGCAAGTGCTGAAGAACTATCGCGGCGGCGACATCACCCTGCCGGCCGATCCCAGCCAGGTGATCCGCTTCACTGAACATCCGGCGCTGAAGAACCAGATCGGCAACGACATCATCACCACCGACGGCACAACGCTGCTGGGCGCCGACAACAAGGCTGGCGTCGCGGAGATCATGGATGCCGCGCACTTCTTCATCAACAACCCCGATGTGAAGCACGGCACCATCAAGATCCTGTTCACACCCGATGAAGAGATCGGCCGCGGCGTCGACAATGTCGACATCAAGAAACTTGGCGCGGATTTCGGCTACACCATGGACGGCGAGAGCGCCGGCAGCGTCGAAGACGAAACGTTCTCCGCCGACGGCGCCACCATCACCATCACCGGCGTTAGCGCCCATCCCGGCTATGCCAAGGGCAAGATGGAGCACGCGATCAAGATCGCGGCGGCAATCGTCGAGCGTCTGCCCAAGGAAGGCTGCTCGCCGGAGACCACGTCGGGCAAACAGGGGTTTCTGCATCCCGTCGGCATCGAAGGCGCGCTGGAGCAGGCGACGCTCTCCCTCATCGTCCGCGACTTCACCGAGGAAGGGTTGAAGGAGAAGGAAGTTCTGCTCGAAAACATCGTCAAGGACGTCATGAAGGAGTACCCGCGCTCGACCTACAAGTTCGAGGTCAGGGAGCAGTACCGCAACATGAAGCAGGTGATCGACCGTCACCCGCACATCCTCGAATACGCGATCGAGGCGATCCGCCGCGCCGGGCTGCGCCCGATGCGCACGGCAATCCGCGGCGGCACCGACGGCTCGCGCCTGTCCTTCATGGGCCTGCCCTGCCCCAACATCTTTGCCGGCGAGCACGCGTTTCATTCGCGGCTCGAATGGGTCAGCCGGCAGGACATGGAGAAGGCAGTGCAGACCATCGTGCATCTTGCGATGATCTGGGAAGAGAAGGCGTAAGCGAGCCTTCTCCCCTTACGGCACCAGCATCGCGCGCCGGCCGCGATGGAAGCGGTTGGAGCTCGCCATCCAGTTCGGCAACGGCTCGCCATCGCGGTGACGTCCGCCGGCGACGGCCGCGGCCCAGGCCACGGCAGCACCGATCAGGGCCGCCGCCGCAATCGAGAAGGCGACGATCACCGAATTGCGTCTGATACGGCTGATCGCCGTGTGAGAGTCGGCGATCGAAGCATCGACGCGACGCTCGGCGTCGGGCGCTGACAGTCCCGTCAACGCGCCGACCTGCTGCACGAGATAGTTGCGATCGTCGATGCTGACGCCGCTATGGCTCGATGACGTCATCAGGATGCGTCCAGCCTCCGCGCGAGCTTCCCGCATGTCGGTGTTGGGAGGACGGCGCGGCGCGCGGTACAGCTTGTCGAGCTCGTAGCTCAAGAGCGGTTCGGCGGTGCTCGCGTTGCCGCTCGCGCTACGCATCGGCGAGCGTTCGATCGCCGCCGCACCGATGATCGCCAGCAGCGCGGCACCGATCAGCACGGCCAGCGCCCATGACGTCAGCCCGTGCAGCCCGTCGCGCCGCTCGCCGTCATCCTCGATCGTTGCCAGCGCAGGCGCCGGTCGTGCCGTCCTGCCGGCAATATAGCCGCCGAAGCCGAAACTGACGATCGCCTGAATGATCAGATACAACCCCGACAGCAGCGCGAGCGCCGTCGATGCATCGCGCCAGGTCGGCGAGGCCGAGCTGACACCGAGGCCGATGGCCACGCCAAAGCTGACCAGAATGAACGACATTGCGCCTGAGGCAAAAGCACCGGCAATGACGGAGCTCCACTGGATGCTCCGCCGTTCCTCGGCGGCCGTGAAGCCGCCTTCCATCAAATTATCCTGTACGAGCGTTTCGATCGCCATCGGTCGTCTCGCTAACGCAGGCCGAAGAACGACAAGATCGCCATGATCACGACGATCAGGCCGATCAGATAGATCAGTCCGTCCATAGTCCCATCCTCCTCAAAGGCTCCGGAGCGCTAATGAGAGGGGCTGGCGAATGTTCCTAATTTTGGTAGGGCCTGGGAACGAACCGGCGGAGCGTGAATTGTCTCTGCAAGTCCCAACGGATGAAGATTGTGAGCACAAGAGGCCTCAGCCGGTCAGCCCCGGGCTGGGGCCTTTTGGTTTTTGTCGTGCGACATCGAGTTCCCCACACGTAACAATGTTGCGGGTCGACACTGTTCCAGCCGCCGTGCTACCGGAAGCGGATCAGGAACTGAGTGACCTCGTGACCGCGATCCGCCGCCCCCAAAGCTTTTGGTCCCTACGCAACTGGCGCGGGCTCGTGGCAGTGCTGGTCGCAACCATGTACCTGTTCTCGGGCCTGCTCCATGGCGCGCACGATATCGATGTCACCAGCCCCTCGGGCGGTTCGGAGATCGCCTCGCTCCTCGACACCGGTTTTGACGGCCACGACGATCACAAAGCGCTGGGCGGCCATCATTGCCACGGCTGCTTCTCGATCGCCGTTGCGCAGTCCGTGCAATCCGAAGTGGCGGCTGATATCGTTACAGCGCCGGTCATGCAGCGCGTGCCTGCGCTTGTAGGCGTCCCGCCCGACACCGACTCTCGGCCCCCAAAACCCCTGACCTGAACCGATCAGCCGGGCGCTGCGTGCGCCCACGATGCTCTCGTTCACAGGTCACCTTCATGTCTTGCAGACGGACGACCGCGCGCGTGGCGTGCGCGATGGCTGTTATCGTCAGCCCATGGCTGACGCAGCATGCTCATGCCCAGACGCTGACGATGCGCGCCGCGCTCTCTCGCGCGCTGGCCGCGAGCCCGCGCCTGACGGCAGCGGAACGCGATGTCGGCATCGCGACGGGCCAGCGCATCCAGGCCGGCGCCCTCCTCAATCCGGAGCTGTCTTATGAGCAGGACAATTCGTTCGGCTCCGGAATCTATCGTGGCACGAAATCGGCCGAGACCACGCTCCAGATCAGCCAGGCCTTCGAACTGTTCGGCAAGCGCGAGGCGCGCATCGCGGCCGGAGCAGCCGGCATCGAGGTTGCGGCGATCCAGCGCAAAGCCATCAGGCTGGAGGTGCTTTCGGAGACTGCGATCGCCTTCCTCAGCGTGCTCGGCGCGCAGCGGCGCATCCAGATCCTCGACGAGCAAATTGGGGCGATCGACAAGCTGACGCCACTCTTGCGCCGCCGCGTCGAGGCCGGTGCCTCTTCGCCAGCCGAAACAGGCCGCGCCGAGGTCGCCTCCGCCTTGGTGAAAGCAGACCGCGAGCGATTCAAGGCGACGCTGGCGAGCGCCCGGCGCGAGCTTGCGGTGCTGATGGGCGGTCCCGCGGCAAAATTCGGTGAGGTCTCCGGCCGGCTCGATACCACGGGACGGCCGCCGACGTTCCAGTCGGTGGTCGCCGCGATCGACGCCAATCCGCAACTGGTGCGCTGGACCGCCGTCTATGCCCAGCGCAACGCCGAGCTGCTGATGGCGCGGCTCAAACCGTATCCTGACATCAGGATCGCGGCGGGCTGGCGCCATTTCAACGAGACCAATGACGACGCCGTGCGCCTCTCCGTCTCGGTGCCGATCCCGGTGTTCGACCAGAACCAGGGCAACATCCTCTCGGCGCAGGAGAGCCTCGCCAAGACCCGCGCCGAGCGCGAGGCCAACCGGAACACGCTGATCGTGATCGCCGGCCGCGCCTATGACTCGCTCCAGGGCTCGCTGCGCGAGCTCGCGGTGTTGCGCGAGAGCGCGATTCCCAAGGCCACGGAAGCTGCGGATGCGATCTCGCAGGGCTACGGCCAGGGCCGCTTCACCCTGCTCGAAGTGCTCGACGCCCAGGCAAGTGTGACGCAAGCGCGGCTACGCGAGCAGGAGGCTCTGCAAAACTTCCATGCCGGCGTCGCCACCATCGAGGGCCTCGTCGGCAATCCCTTTGCGCTGGCCCGGGAGAGCGCGCGATGAAAACATCCTCCACTATCATCATTGCCATCGTCGCCTCCGCGCTCGGCGCCTATGGCTATTCGATCCTGACGCCGGCCAAGGTTGCATCGACCGAACACACGGCTGAAAAGAAGCCTGAGAAACCAAACGACCATGTCGAGCAGGACGAGCATGGCGCCGACCGCATCCGCATCTCCAACGTCAAGCTGGCGGCAGCCGGCGTGGTGCTGGCGGAGGCCGCGAGCGCCACGCTGACCGATACACTGTCCTTCAACGGCATCTTGCGCGCCAATCAGGAAGCTGTCGTTCAAGTCACCCCGCGCTTTCCGGGTGTGGCGAAATCGATCCAGAAGCGCATCGGCGACAAGGTCGGCAAGGACGATCTGCTCGCCAGCATCGAGAGCAACCAGAGCCTCACCGTCTACGAGCTGAAGGCCCCCCTCGCCGGCACCATCATCGAGCGGCAGATCTCGCTCGGCGAATACGCCTCCGAGCAGAAGCCGGCCTTCGTCGTCGCCGACCTCTCGACAATCTGGGTCGACCTGTCGATCTACCGGCAGGACCTCAAACGCGTCCGCCTCAACGACGAGGTGCTGATCGACCCCGACGATGGCCGCGGCGAGATCAAGGGCACCATCTCCTACATCGCTCCGATCGGCTCGAGCGAGACCCAGACCGCACTGGCGCGCGTGGTGCTGCCGAATCCCGACGGGCGATTGCGTCCGGGCCTGTTCGTCACGGCGCGACTGATCCTCGCCGCCCGCAACGTCGCGGTCGCCGTGCGCCGCAGCGCGATCCAGACACTGGAGAACAGGACCATCGTGTTCGTGCGCGAGGACAAGGACAAGATCGAGGCGCGTCCGGTCGAGATCGGAGACTCCGATCCGAAGTTCGCCGAGATCAAGGCCGGCCTCACCGCCGGCGAGCAGTACGTCGCCGAAAACAGTTTTGTGGTGAAGGCGGAGATGGGCAAGGGAGACGCCGATCATGATTGACGCGCTCCTCTCCTTCTCGGTCCGCCAGCGCTGGCTGGTGGTGCTGCTTGCGCTCGCAGCCGGCGCCTTCGGTGTCTGGAGTTTCACCCGCCTGCCGATCGACGCCTTGCCTGACGTCACCAACGTGCAGGTCCAGATCAACACGCGCGCACCCGGCCTGTCGCCGCTCGAGGCCGAACAGCGCATCACCTTCCCGATCGAGACCGCGATGGGCGGCCTCCCCCGACTCGATTACACCCGCTCGATCTCGCGCTATGGCCTCAGCCAGGTCACCGTCGTATTCCAGGACGGTACCGACATCTATTTCGCGCGCCAGCTCGTCAACGAGCGCATCCAGCAGGCCAAGGACCAATTGCCTGTTGGCACCGAGGTCGCGATGGGGCCGATCTCGACCGGGCTCGGCGAAATCTATGTCTATTCCGTCGAAGCCAAGGCGGGCGCGAAGTCGCCGTCGGGCGCTGAGTTCACGCCGACGGAGCTCCGTACCATCCAGGACTGGATCATCAAGCCGCAGCTGCGCACCATTCCCGGCGTCATCGAAGTCAACTCGATCGGTGGCTATGAGCGGCAATTCCACGTGCTGCCGATCCCCGGCCGGCTGATGGCCTACAAGCTCGGCTTCCGCGACATCATGACCGCGCTCGCCGCCAACAACGCCAATGTCGGCGCCGGCTATATCGAGCGCAACGGCGAGCAATATCTCGTCCGCGCCCCCGGCCAGGTCGCCAACATTGCCGACATCCGCGACATCGTGATCGGCTCGCGCGGCGGCGTACCGGTTCGCATTCGCGACGTCGCGGACGTCAGCGAGGGCCAGGACCTGCGGACCGGCGCAGCGACGGCAAACGGCAGCGAGACGGTGCTCGGCACCGCGATGCTGCTGATCGGCGAGAACAGCCGCACGGTTGCCCAGCGCGTCGCCGCGAGGCTGGGCGAGATCGCGAAATCGCTGCCCGACGGGATCATCGCGCGCGCGGTCTACGATCGCACCCATCTGGTGGAAGCGACCATCAGGACCGTCGAGAAGAATCTCGTCGAGGGCGCGGCGCTGGTGATCGCGGTGTTGTTCCTGATCCTCGGCAACATCCGCGCCGCGCTGATCACAGCCTGCGTCATCCCGCTCTCCATGCTGTTCACGATCACGGGCATGGTCGAGAGCAAGGTGAGCGCCAACCTGATGAGCTTAGGTGCCATCGATTTCGGCATCATCGTCGACGGCGCGGTCATCATCGTCGAGAACTGTTTGCGGCTGCTGGCCGCCGAGCAGCACCGGCGCGGCCGGCTGCTGACGCTGGACGAGCGGCTTCAGACCATTCGCGACGGCAGCAGCGAAGTCATCAAGCCGAGCCTGTTCGGCACGCTGATCATCGCCGTGGTCTACCTGCCGGTGCTCACCCTGACCGGGACCGAGGGCAAGATGTTCACGCCGATGGCGCTGACCGTGCTGATGGCGCTCACTGGCGCGGCGCTGCTGTCGGTCACCTTCGTCCCGGCCGCGGTCGCGATCTTCGTCACCGGCAAGGTCTCGGAGACGGAAAACATCTTCATGCGCGGCGCCAAGCGGATCTATGTGCCGCTGCTAGACCTCGCTATCAGCTATCGCCGCAGCGTCGCGCTCGGCGCCGTCCTGATCGTCGCCGCCAGCCTGTTTGCCGCGACCCGCATGGGCGGCGAGTTCATCCCGAGCCTCGACGAAGGCGACATCACCATCGAGACGATCCGGATTCCCGGCACCAGCCTGACCCAGAGCGTCGACATGCAGCTTCGACTGGAGAAGGCGGTCAAACAGGTCCCGGAAGTCGCGACCATCTTCTCCAAGATCGGCACCGCCGAGATCGCCAACGATCCGATGCCGCCCAACGTCGCCGACACCTATGTCACGCTGAAGCCGCGCGACGAATGGCCCGATCCCGCCAAGCCGAAGAATGAGGTGATCGAGGAGATCGAAGGCGCCGCCAACACCCTGCCCGGCACCGCCTATGGCATGACCCAGCCGATCCAGATGCGCTTCAACGAGCTCATCGCGGGCATCCGTAGTGACGTCGGCATCAAGATCTTCGGCGACGATCTCGACGTGCTCGCCAATATCGCCCAGCAGGTCAACGGCGTCGTCCGCGGCATCGAGGGCGCGGCCGACGTCAAGACCGAGCAGGTCGCGGGGCTGCCGATCCTGACCGTCAAGCTCGACCGCCAGGCGCTGTCGCGCTACGGCCTCAGTCTCAACGAGGTGCAAAACCTCGTCGAGATCGCGATCGGCGGCAAGCCGGCTGGAAAGCTGTTCGAAGGCGACCGCCGCTTCGATATCGTGGTGCGGCTACCGGAGAGCCTCCGGGCGGACCCTGACGCGATCAAGTCGCTGCCGATCCCGTTGCCGCCGGGCGAGGATGCGGCGACCGTCACCAAGACCGCCTGGCCCGGTGCATCGGGCACGGCGTTGCGTTATGTGCCCCTGTCCTCCGTCGCCGCAATCGAGATCGCGCCCGGCCCGAACCAGATCAGCCGCGAGAACGGCAAGCGCCGCGTGGTTGTCATGGCCAACGTTCGCGGGCGCGATTTGCGCTCCTTCGTGACAGAGACGCAGGATGCAGTGGCCGAGAAGGTCAAATTGCCGCCGGGCTACTGGATCGGCTGGGGCGGCCAGTTCGAGCAATTGGTCTCCGCCAGCAAGCGGCTGACCATCGTCGTCCCGGTGGCGCTCGCGCTCGTGTTCTTGCTGCTGTTCATGAGCATGGGATCTGTGGCAGACGCAGCGCTGGTGTTCTCCGGCGTGCCGCTGGCGCTGACCGGCGGCGTCGCGGCGCTCTTGATGCGCGGCATTCCGCTTTCGATAAGTGCCGGGGTCGGCTTCATCGCACTTTCGGGTGTCGCCGTGCTCAACGGCCTCGTCATCATCGCCTTCATCGAACGTCTCCGCAACGAGGGCCGCCTCGTCGCGGAGGCCGTGCGCGAGGGTGCGCTGACGCGCCTGCGCCCGGTGCTGATGACGGCGCTGGTCGCTTCGCTCGGATTCGTGCCGATGGCGCTTGCGACCGGCGCCGGCGCCGAGGTGCAGCGGCCGCTCGCGACCGTCGTGATCGGTGGCATCATCTCCTCGACCGTGCTGACATTGCTGGTGCTGCCGGCGCTCTACGTGCTGTTCCGGCGTGACGGCGCGGGCGAAACGCCTAAGATGGCGCCTGATTTGGCTGAAGCCGGGGAGCGCTAGGTTTGGGCAATCACGACCATCACGGTCATCACCACCATGACCACGGGCATGATCATGGCCACGGCCATTCGCATGGTCACGGTCACGCGCATGTCCATGCGCCCGCCAATTTCGGCAAGGCGTTCGCGATCGGCATCGCGCTGAACACCGCGTTGGTCTTGGCCGAGGCGATCTATGGCTATCTCGGCAATTCCACAGCGTTGCTCGCCGACGCCGGCCATAATCTGTCCGACGTGCTCGGGCTGGTCGTGGCCTGGGGCGCCTCGATCGCGGCGCGGCGCGCGCCGACCGGCCGTTTCACCTACGGTTTTCGCGCCTCCACCATTCTGGCGGCGCTCGCGAATGCGGTGTTCCTTCTGGTCGCCACCGGTGCGATCGGCTGGGAGGCGATTTTGCGTCTGCGCGAGCCGGAGCCGATCGCGGGCGTGACCGTGATGGTGGTCGCGGGCATCGGCATCCTCATCAACGGCTTTACCGCGATGCTGTTCGCGAGCGGCCGCAAGGACGACATCAACATCGAAGGCGCCTATCTGCATATGGCAGCGGATGCCGCAGTCTCGCTCGGCGTCGTCGTCTCGGCAGCGCTGATCATCTGGACCGGCTGGCTCTGGCTCGATCCCGTCACCAGCCTCGTGATTTGCGTCACCATCCTCTGGAGCACCACCAGCCTGCTGCGCGGCTCCATCGACATGTCGATGGCGGCCGCGCCCAAAGGCACCGACCTCGCCGCGATCAAGGGGTTCCTGCTGGCGCGGCCGGGCGTCTCGGCGATCCACGACCTCCACGTCTGGCCGATCTCGACCACCGAGACCGCACTGACGTGTCATCTGGTGATGCCATCAGGCACCGTCGATGCGTTCCTGATGGAGACCGCGCAGCTGCTGAAGAGCACTTTCCGCATCGGCCACACCACGCTCCAGGTCGAGACGCATCCGGACAACGGCTGCGCGCTGGCACCGGATGATGTGGTGTAGAGGCCGGCGCTGGCTCATCTACGTCATTGCTAGGAGCACTCGCGACGAATCAATCCGGACTGTTTCCGTGGTGACAGACTGGATGGCTTCGCTGCGCTCGCAATGACGATCGAGAGAGCCGCGGGCGCCCTATCCAGCCTTCGCCGTCACGATCGAGATCGCGCCCTGCAGCGCCACGCTCTGTCCCTTCAGGAACGGCGCCAGCGTCTCGCGGATCGAGGCTTTTGCGGCCGCTACCGTCTCCGGCGGATGGCCCTGCAGCGCGCGGCTGGCCGGGCCGATCTGGAGCGAGCCGTCGACGGCCGCATCGAGACCACCGCCGATGGCGATGTCCATCGGAAGGTTATGCGGCTCCATCGCGACATCCACGAAGCCGGCGCCTTCGAGGATTCGTGTCACGCGTTCCTCGGACGCAAACGCGAACGGACCGGGTTCTTCCGGTCCGACCGGCGGCATTTTGGGTACGTGTTTGTACACCGCCATCAGCGGCGCCATCATCCACGGATTTTCCTTCGGCTCGCGCCAGCAGACGAAAGCGAGCCGTCCCGTCGGCTTCAGTGCTCGCCGCAGATTGGTGAAGGACGCGATCGGGTCGGCAAAGAACATCACACCGAAGCGCGATGCGAGCAGATCAAAGCTCGCCGGCGCGAACGGATACACCGTCGCATCCGCCAGCGCGAAATCGAGCGGCAGCCCTTTCGGCGCGAATGCGCGCGCCTGCGACAGCATCGGCTCGGACACATCGAGGCCGAGTGCAAAACCGTCGGGCGCCACAGCCTTCGCGAATGCAAAGGTCGTCGCCCCCGAGCCGCAACCGACGTCGAGAACGCGCTCGCCCGGCCTCGGCCGGGCGCGATCGATCAGCACGTCGGCGATAGGTCCGAGCAGGCTCTCCTGCGCGCTGTGGCGATCGGCCCAGCGCTGCCCGCTCGGGCCATTCCAGTAGGCGATCTGGTCGGCGTTCTGCTCATGTCCGCTTGGCTGTTGCATCGGGCATCCTATTCTTCAAATCGCTCGGGCGGCCCCTCGCCGCAATCGCGTGGCGTCACGCGCATCGGCAAGCCGTTCTCCGGTCGTAGCGTAATTTTTTGCAGGGGCCAAACTTTGGCATCCGGCGCGAGTTCGAGGTCGAAGCGCTGCGTGAGCGCGGCAAGCGCGATCGTCGCCTCCTGCAACGCAAAGGAGGCACCGATGCAGATGCGCGGCCCGATGCCGAAGGGCAGGTAGGCAAAGCGCCCGATCGTGCCGCGGCGTCCCGGCATGAAGCGCGACGGATCGAACGCGTCGGGCTGCTCCCACAGCAGGCGGTGGCGGTGCAGCACGTAGGGCGCGATGACGATCAACCCGCGCGGCTTGACCGCGATACCGCCGAGCGTGTCGGCGTCCTTTGCCATCCGGCTCAACGCCGCGATCGGCGGATAGAGCCGCAGCGCCTCCTCGACCGCCGCCCGTGTCACCACCAGCCGGTCGGCAAGGCCTTCCAAGGGCCCCGCGAGTTCACGCGCGGCCTCCTCCCGCACGCGCGCGCGCCAGTCGGGCGACTGCGACAGCAGGAAGATCGACCAGCTCAGCGCATTCGCCGTCGTCTCGTGGCCGGCCGACAGAAAGGTGAGAATGTTGGAGCGCACCTCGGCAATCGACATCGATTGCCCGGTCGAAGGATCGGGCGCACGCAGCAGCAGCGTCAGGAGATCGGCCGGCGTTTCGTCGGCCGGCAAGGCCGCAAGCCGGCCGCGGCGGGTGTCGATGATGCGGTCGATGATGCCTTCGAAATACTGCATGGTCCGCCGCAGGCGGCCGCCTCCGGGACGCGGCACGGATTGAGGAACACCGAGAAGATCGAGCACGCCGATCCGTCCTATCACCGCGAAATAGGCATTCATCGCATCGCGGAATTCGTCGTAGTCGCCGGCAATGCCGTCGGAGAAAATGGTGAGCGCGAGCACGTTGAGCGTCAGCAGTGCCATCTCGGCGGCGACGTCGATCATGGCTCCCCGTCCCAGGCTCCCCCATCGTTTTGTCACGCCGTCGACTGCGGTGAGCATCGCTTGCGTGAACGACATCACCGTGCGTCGCGCAAACAGCGGCGCGAGCACGCGCCGCTGCGCCTCCCAGCGCGCGTCCTCGACGCTCAAAAGCCCGTCGGAGAGGCCGTTCGCCAGGATGCGACGCTGGATCGGGTCCTTGCGATAGTTGTCGGCGTTGTCGACCAGAACGTGTCTGATGGCGTTTGGATCGTGCACCAGAAAGGCGTCGGCAAAGGGAAGCCTCACCTTGGCGATCGGCTCGCGAAAGAACGCCGCGCTCCAGCATTCCAGGGGATTGCGCTTCAGCGCGGCGAGCAGACGAAACAATCGCAGCGGCTCCTCCGGCGCCCGCGGCGCCGGTGGGCAATAAGTCCGCGCAACATCACCATCGATACGCAGCATCGAACGGATGACAAACCCAGGAACAAACCCGAATAAAGCCGGAGTGTCACCCGAGTTCCCGGTGGCGTCCAGCCTGACCACGAAAATCCAGGCCTGATCGCGGAAGAACAGCGTTTCGCTGGAGACCGCCCGGCCGAGAGGGACGGGCTTCGGCTGCTGCCACCCCCTTGCTCCTGCCCCTGTTGGGACGCTAAAGAGGCGCCGTGGGGCGGTTAGCTCAGCTGGTTAGAGCATCTCGTTTACACCGAGAGGGTCCGCGGTTCGAATCCGTGACCGCCCACCAGCCTTCGCCTGCTTCGCAGGCTCCTGCTCGGCAAGCCCTCAATCCCCCGGCCTGCCCGGCAGCAGCGGCACGGCGTCGATCCACACCGCAGCCGACTGGCACCAGATCTGCCTGACCGGGCGCAATTTGTCGCGCTGGCGGATCGAGCCCCAGCGGATGCCCCAATCGTCGGCCTGGTCCCCCTCCCCGCTGGTGAACAGAGGGGAACCGCAATCGGCGCAAAAATGCTGGAAACGCATCCGACCGTTGTCGCCGCGCTTACCGTAGACCTTGGGCGTGCCGCCGGTGAGCTTGACGTCATCAGCCGCGCAGATCGCGGTCACCCTGAACGGCGAGCCCGTCAAGGTCTGGCAGTCCCGGCAATGACAGACCGAGACGGCATCGGGGTCGATCTCGGCCTCGAAGGTGATCTTGCCGCAATGGCACTGCCCACCGACCTGCATCGCCCGCGTCCCCTTCCCGAAAAACAAAAACGGCGCCCGAAGGCGCCGTTTTATCATCTTTTCGGATCGTGATCTCAGTGAGCGGTCAGACCGCCGGCGGCCTCGTCCCCGTCGGGCTTCACGGTCACCTTGGTGTCTTCTTCCCAGACGATCGGCACGGGCTTCTTCACCAGCGCCTTGGCGATAACGTCGTCCAGACGGGAGACCGGAATGATCTCCATGCCGCCCTTGATCGCATCGGAAATCTCCGTGAGATCCTTGGCGTTGTCCTCGGGGATCAGCACCGTCTTGATGCCGCCGCGCGCGGCAGCCAGGAGCTTCTCCTTGAGACCGCCGATCGGCAGCACGCGGCCGCGCAGCGTGATCTCGCCGGTCATCGCGACATCGTGGCGGACCGGGATGCCGGTCATGACCGAGATGATCGCGGTGGCCATCGCCACGCCCGCCGACGGACCGTCCTTCGGCGTCGCGCCCTCAGGCACGTGCACGTGGATGTCGCGGCGGTCGAACAGCGGCGGCTCGATGCCGTAGGTGATCGCACGGGAGCGAACGTAGGACGCCGCCGCCGAGATCGATTCCTTCATCACGTCACGCAGATTGCCGGTGACCGTCATCTTGCCCTTGCCGGGCATCATGACGCCTTCGATGGTCAGCAACTCGCCGCCGACATCGGTCCAGGCAAGGCCGGTGACGATGCCGACCTGCGGCTCGCTCTCGATTTCGCCGAAGCGGTACTTCGGCACGCCGAGCAGCTCTTCCAGAGTCTTCTCGGTGACCTTGACCGACTTCTTCTTGGAGATCATCAGCTCCTTCACCGCCTTGCGGGCGAGTGTGGAGAGCTCACGCTCCAGGTTACGCACGCCCGCTTCGCGGGTGTAGCGGCGGATCAGAAGCAGCAGCGCTTCGTCGTCGATCGAGAACTCCTTGGAGTCCAGGCCATGCTTGGACACCGCGTTCGGGATCAGGTGCTTGCGCGCGATCTCGACCTTCTCGTTCTCGGTGTAACCTGCGATCCGGATGATCTCCATGCGGTCCATCAGGGGCCCGGGAATATTGAGCGTATTCGCGGTCGTGATGAACATGACGTTCGACAGGTCGTAGTCGACCTCCAGATAGTGGTCGGCAAACGTCCCGTTCTGCTCGGGGTCGAGCACCTCGAGCAGGGCCGAGGACGGATCGCCGCGGAAATCGGCGCCCATCTTGTCGATCTCGTCCAGCAGGAACAGCGGATTGGACGACTTCGCCTTCCGCATCGACTGAATGATCTTGCCGGGCATCGAGCCGATATAGGTGCGGCGATGACCGCGGATCTCGGCCTCGTCGCGCACGCCGCCGAGCGACACGCGCACGAACTCGCGCCCCGTAGCCTTCGCGATCGACTTGCCGAGCGAGGTCTTGCCGACGCCGGGAGGACCCACGAGGCACAGGATCGGACCCGTCAGTTTGTTGGCGCGCGACTGCACCGCGAGATACTCGACGATACGTTCCTTGACCTTCTCGAGACCGTAGTGATCGGAGTCCAGAATGGCCTGCGCCGATTCCAGATCCTTCTTCACCTTGGACTTCTTGTTCCAAGGAATCGACAGCAGCCAATCCAGATAGTTGCGCACGACGGTCGCTTCCGCGGACATCGGCGACATCTGGCGCAGCTTCTTCAATTCATGCTGCGCCTTCTCGCGCGCTTCCTTGGAGAGCTTGGTCTTGGAGATCTTCTCTTCGAGATCGGCGAGCTCGTCGCGACCATCGTCGTCGCCGAGTTCCTTCTGGATCGCCTTCATCTGCTCGTTGAGATAATATTCGCGCTGGGTCTTCTCCATCTGGCGCTTGACGCGCGAGCGGATGCGCTTCTCGACCTGCAGCACGGAGATCTCGCTCTCCATCAGGCCAAGCACCTTCTCCAGGCGCGTGGTGACCGACAGCGTCTCCAGGATGCCCTGGCGATCGGCGATCTTGACGGCGAGATGCGAGGCAACGGTGTCGGCGAGCTTGGCGAAATCGGTGATCGCCTGCACGACACCGACGACCTCGGCCGAGATCTTCTTGTTGAGCTTCACATAGCTCTCGAAGTCGGACACGACCGAGCGCGCCAGCGCCTCGGCCTCGACCGACTTCGCATCGGTGTCGGCGAGCGCAATTGCGGTGGCTTCGTAGTAATCGGCGCGATCGGTGTATTTCTGCACGCGCGCGCGCTCGAGCCCTTCGACCAGCACCTTCACGGTGCCATCGGGGAGCTTCAAGAGCTGCAGCACGCTGGCGAGCGTACCGGTCTCGTAAATGGCATCGGGCGCCGGATCATCGTCGGACGCATTCTTCTGCGTCGCGAGCATGATCAGCGCATCGTTCTTCATCACCTCTTCGAGCGCGCGGATCGACTTCTCGCGACCGACGAAGAGCGGAACGATCATGTGCGGGAAGACGACGATATCGCGCAGCGGCAACACGGGATAAGCGTGCGTCTCGCCATGGACGATGGTTGGCCGGGGTTTTGGACTAGTCATGGCCTTTTCCTTTTGCTTTGCCCCCTCGCACGCAGCCCGCATCTGGTGCGCAACCGCCACAAGGTGCCGAGGTGATCCACAAAACCGGTCTACCCTTTGAAGGTTGGACCGGGCTTGCCGGATCGGAACTGAGGCGAATCTTGAACGGAATTCTCGCTCGCCGCCGACATTAGGTGGCTATCGACCCGGGGGGTGTCAAGTCATTGAAAAACACGCGCCATCAGGCGCTTACGCACGCAAACAAGCGACGCAACACGACTGCGGAGGACATATCCGCAGCCGCTGAGATGAATGACGACAGGAAGCGTTCCAGCGCCGGAAAATCAGGCGCTGGCGTTCTCGACCGCGCGATCGGTCCGATCGGCGTAGATGTAGAGCGGACGCGCCGTGCCTTCCACAACTTCGCGGGAAATCACGACTTCTTCCACACCTTCCAGGCCCGGCAGGTCGAACATGGTCTCGAGCAGGATCGCTTCGAGGATCGAACGCAGACCACGTGCGCCGGTCTTGCGCTCGATCGCCTTGCGGGCAACCGCGCCAAGCGCCTCGTCGGCGAAGGTCAGCTCGATGTTCTCCATCTCGAACAGCCGCTGGTACTGTTTCACCAGCGCGTTCTTCGGCTCGGTGAGGATCTTCTTCAGCGAGGTCTCGTCCAGGTCCTCGAGCGTCGCCACGACGGGCAGACGGCCGACGAATTCGGGGATGAGGCCATACTTCAGCAAGTCCTCAGGCTCGACGTGACGGAAGATCTCGCCGGTCCGGCGATCTTCCGGCGCCATCACCTGGGCCGCGAAACCGATCGAGGTCGACCGGCCGCGCGCCGAGATGATCTTCTCGAGGCCGGCGAACGCACCGCCGCAGATGAACAGGATGTTGGTGGTATCCACTTGCAGGAATTCCTGCTGCGGGTGCTTGCGGCCGCCCTGCGGCGGGACTGAAGCCACCGTGCCTTCCATGATCTTCAAAAGCGCCTGCTGCACGCCCTCACCCGACACGTCGCGCGTGATCGAGGGGTTGTCGGACTTGCGGCTGATCTTGTCGATTTCGTCGATGTAGACGATGCCGCGCTGGGCGCGCTCGACGTTGTAGTCGGCGGCCTGGAGCAGCTTCAGGATGATGTTCTCGACGTCCTCACCGACATAGCCGGCCTCGGTCAGCGTGGTCGCGTCCGCCATCGTGAACGGCACGTCCAGAATGCGGGCGAGCGTCTGCGCGAGCAGCGTCTTGCCCGAACCGGTCGGACCGATCAGCAGGATGTTCGACTTCGCAAGCTCGACGTCGTTGTGCTTGGTCTGGTGGTTGAGGCGCTTGTAGTGGTTGTGCACCGCGACCGACAGGACCTTCTTCGCATGGCTCTGGCCGATGACATAGTCGTCCAGGACCTTGCAGATTTCCTTCGGCGTCGGAATGCCGTCGCGCGACTTGACCAGCGAGGACTTGTTCTCCTCGCGGATGATGTCCATGCAGAGCTCGACGCACTCGTCGCAAATGAAGACCGTGGGACCCGCGATCAGTTTGCGGACTTCGTGCTGGCTCTTGCCGCAGAACGAGCAATATAGCGTGTTCTTGGAGTCGCTCGTGCCGACCTTACTCATTCATGTCTCCGTCCGCGGTTCGATCCCGTCCGCTCGATCGTCCCATCCCGAAACGTTGGCGGGTAAGGGATTCAAATAGAGCAAATTCCGTACCAAAAAAGACCCTACGCGCTACATCCCGTGCGAATCACGGTCACTCGATTCTCCAGCGATCATAGCCGATCATTCGTAGCCAACCATGCTGTCACCCGACTATCAAGAATTCGCTAATCGGGGGGTCGCTGGCTACCCGTGACAATACCGTGATTTCCGATCTTGGCACGGACGAAGTGACCGAAATCACCCCGGCGTTGCTGGATTACCACGAAAAACAAGCACGAAAGCGGAACTTTCTGCCTGTCGCAGGGCGCAAAAACGGCTTTTGCGCCCTCGCGAAAGCGTCCTTAACATGAACGCTGAGCCGACGATCCCCGCCAATCCCAGGGATCAAAGTTGCAGTTCCGGTAATGCTACGGGGCCTTCGCGGGCGCAGCCTCTTCGGCACGCTTGTCGATGACCTTGTCGACCAGGCCGAACTCCTTGGCGTCGTTGGCGGTCAGGAACTTGTCGCGTTCCAGAGCGTCCTCGATCGTCTTGTAGGTCTGGCCGGTGTGCTTCACGTAGATCTCGTTGAGCCGCTTCTTCAAGTTCAGGATTTCCTGCGCGTGCAGCATGATATCGGTGGCCTGGCCCTGGAAGCCGCCGGAGGGTTGATGCACCATGATGCGCGCGTTCGGCAGCGAGAAGCGCATGTCCTTCTCGCCGGCGCAGAGCAGCAGCGAGCCCATCGAAGCGGCCTGGCCCGTGCACAGCGTCGAGACCGGCGGACGAATGAACTGCATGGTGTCGTAGATCGCAAGGCCCGACGTCACCACGCCGCCCGGCGAGTTGATGTACATCGAGATTTCCTTCTTCGGATTTTCCGCCTCAAGGAACAACAACTGCGCGACGATCAGCGTCGACATGCCGTCCTCGACCGGTCCGGTCACGAAGATGATGCGCTCTTTCAGCAGACGCGAGAAAATGTCGTAGGCGCGCTCGCCACGATTGGTCTGCTCGACCACCATGGGCACGAGGTTCATGTAGGTTTCAACCGGATCGCGCATGAGTCACCTAGGTTTTTTAGAGGCGGACATCGCCAGTCTTGGCTGCCAGCTGGGCTGGATCTGCCGGAAGGCCGATGGACGCCCCGTGATGCAGGAAGTTGGTAGAGGTAGAACGCGTAGGTACCGACAGATATAGCCCAATTCGCGCCAGACAAGTGCGGAGCGAATTAAGGCTTAATCCACTCGAACCGAGTGGCACTTGAAGCTGATTCTCGAAAAAAGGCCCAGCCGGCCATCTGGCTAGCTGGGCCCGTTCGCTGATCATCCTTAATGGAAGGCTTTCTCAAGAGAGCTGCTCAAAGCCTTCAGGCGGCAGTCTTTTCTTCCTCGTCCTTGTACAACTCCTCGCGCGAGACCTTCTTCTCGGTCACGTTGGCGAGTTCGAGGATGAAGTCCACGACCTTGTCCTCATAGATCGGTGCACGAAGCTGGGCCAAGGCCTGGGCGTTGTTGCGATAGAAGTCCCAGACTTCCTTCTCGCGGCCGGGCATCTGGCGCGCGCGCTCGATCACGGCGCGGCCGACCTCGTCGTCGGTCACGGTGATCTTGTTCTTCTCGCCGATCTCGGAGAGCACGAGGCCGAGACGCACGCGGCGGTCGGCGATCTTGCGGTATTCTTCCTTGGCCTTGTCCTCGGTGGTGTCCTCATCGGCAAAGGTCTTGCCGGCGGAGTCCATCTCGGCCTTGACCGAGTTCCACATCAGATTGAACTCCTCGTCGACCAGCGAGGGCGGCGCCTCGAAGCGATGCGCCTCGTCGAGACGATCGAGCAGCGAGCGCTTGACGCGCTGGCGCGTTGCACCGGCGTACTCGGCCGTGAGCCGTTCACGCGCGGCTTCCTTGAGCTTGTCGAGCGATTCGAGGCCAAGCGTCTTGGCGAACTCGTCGTCGATGGTGAGATCCTGCGGTGCCTCGATCAGCGTCGCTGTCGTCTCGAATTCGGCCGGCTGGCCGGCGAGCTTTTCGCTCATGTAGTTCTTGGGGAACGACACCTTCAGTGTGCGCGTCTCGTTCGCGCCGATGTCGATGAGCTGCTCCTCGAAGCCCGGGATGAACGTGTTGGAGCCGATCACGACCTGGATGCCCTCACCCGTGCCGCCCTCGAAGGCTTCGCCGTTGATGGTGCCCTTGAAGTTGACGGTGACGCGGTCGCCGGAAGCAGCCTTGGCGCCCTCACCCTTGGCGGCGTAGCCGCGGTTGGTGTCGGCGATGCGCTTGATCGCCTCGTCAACGTCCGAATCGGAGACGTCGGCGACGGGCTTCTCGACCTGGAAGGTCTTGAAGTCTGCGAGCGCGATCGCGGGCACCACTTCGATCGCAACCGTGTAGGTCAGGTCGGACTTGCCCGAGAGCAGCTCTTCGACCTCGGCCTTCTCGGTCGGCATCGTGATCTTCGGCTCGGTTGCGAGCTTGAAGCCGCGCTCGGTGAAAAGCTGGGTGTTGGTGTCGCGGATGGTCTGGTCGATCGTCTCGGCCATCACCGAGCGGCCGTAGACCTTCTTGAGGTGACCGACCGGCACCTTGCCTGGACGGAAGCCGTTGAGGCGCACCTTGTCCTTGAGGTCGACGAGCTTTGCGCCAGCCTTGGCGTCGAGATCAGACGCGGGAACGTTGATCTTGAACTCGTGCTTCAAACCTTCCGAGAGGGTTTCTGTGACCTGCATGGCGTCCAATCTTCTTCTCGTTCGGTCCCGGCACGCTACCCGCGTCGGGACGCTGTCATTAATCGATCCGGCGCGAGGCAAAACACCTCGACGCCGGTGGGTTCATCGAGCCCGGCCCCAGACGGAAAAACATCCGCGCGAAGCAAGGCCCCTCAGTAATCCGTGCAAACGCGAGTAGCGCTTGGTGCGGGCGGAGGGACTCGAACCCCCACAACTTTCGTCACTGGAACCTAAATCCAGCGCGTCTACCAGTTCCGCCACGCCCGCGTGAATTGCATCAAGACCGGCCGCGATGCCGCGGGCGGCCGGGCTTATAGCATGTGCCCGACTGTTCGCAGCAAAAAAATGGCCTGATGGAGGCAGGCTTCAAGTAGGCATGACGGCTGGACTTATCCAGCGCCGCGTGGTCCGGATCGAGCCATGAAACCGCGGATTTTTGACCTGAATAGGCGCGAGGTTTTGGCCGGTCTCGGGGGCGCAGCCACCGGGCTGCTGGGCGGGGGTGCAACGCCCGTGGCGACCACCCAGCTCGCCCTCCAGGCCCGCCCGGCGACCCTCGCTCTGAGACCGGATCAAACCCCTTCACCGATCTGGGAGCTGGCAGCCGCAAGCCACCTCGGCAATGTCCATCTCAGGCGCGGCGTCCGCTGCGAGGTGGCCTTCCGGAATGCCTTGCCTGTGCCACTTGCGCCAGTCTGGTACGGCCTCAACGGTGCCGGTGTATCCGACCCTTTGCGGGGACGCGCGCCCGCCGCCCCCGACGCGACCGAAATCTCAATTATTTCAATACCAAACGCCGGAACCCTGGTGGCCGACTTTCGCCTCTTTGAAGACCGCCTGAAGGAGCCCGCGCGTCCGCTCGCCGTGATCGCGGACGAGACCAGCCGCATCGCCGTCGATCATGACGAGGTCCTGCTCATCGAGGAGTGGCGCGTCCGGCCGGATGGCACCGCGCTTCCGCCTGGCCGGGACCCCACGGACGCGACCCCGCTCTACACGCTGAACGGACGAACTTCATTCGAGCTCTCAGCGTCCGCCGGCGAGCGGCTGCGGCTGCGCTTCATCAACGGCTCGCAACGGACTGTTCTGGCAATCAAATTAGGAGGTCATGATGTCCAGGTGATGGCCCTGGACGGACAGCCGGCCGAGCCGTTCCCGGCCCGCAACGGAGCTCTGGTGCTCGCCCCCGGCGCCCGGGCCGACGTCTTCGTGGACGCGGCCACATCGGCCGCGCTCATGCTGCATGACGGCAAGGAGGCTCGCCCGATCGGACGGCTCGTTGTTTCCGGCAGGCCGGAGGGGCGCACAGCGCGCCCGTCGCCGGAGCCCCTCCCGTCGAACGACCTTCCCGAAAAGCTCGACCTGAAAGGCGCCCTGCGGTTCGATGTCGCGCTCGGCACGATCGAGGCCGGCTGGACCCGGACGGCCAATTTCTCCACCGCCTCGGACCCCGCCTTCCGTGCCAGGACCGGCCGGACCGTCGTGCTGACGCTGAAGAACCCTGCCCCAATCGCCACCGTTTTCCACCTCCACGGCCACCATTTCCGCCTGCTCGACCGGCTCGACGACGGCTGGAAGCCTTACTGGCTCGACACGCTCGCGATCGAGCCCGGCCAGACCGAGCGCATCGCCTTCGCCGTGACCTCGCCGGGCCGGTGGCTGATCGAGTCCGTCGTGACGGACTGGGCGGCGCCGCGGCTGGTGCGGTGGTATGCTGTGGAGTGAGGATGCGTCGGATGGGCAGAGCGAAGCGAGACCCATCCTAGTCTAGCGATCCGAGCAACAACTCAGTACTCGATCCCAAGCGCGCCATAGATCCGGCGGTGCACGGCCGGCAGCGTCTCGGTGAGATCCTCGGCGATCAGGCCCGGCCCTGCTTCGCTGGCCGCTTCACCGTGCATCCAGACGCCGATGCTGGCGGCTTCGAAGGCCGGTACGCCCTGCGCCAGAAGGCCTGCAACAATACCGGCGAGCACGTCGCCGGCGCCGGCGGTCGCAAGCCAGGGCGGCGCGTTAGCGGCGATGGTGGCGCGGCCGTCGGGCGCGGCGACGGTGGTGTCAGGGCCCTTCAGCAGCACGACGGCGCCGGAGCGTTCGGCGGCGGCGCGCACGCGCTCGAGCTTCGAGCGACCTGGATTCTTGTTGCTGAGGTCGGAGAACAGCCGCGGAAACTCACCCTCGTGCGGCGTCAGCACGACCTGAGCCTCGGGCGACGACTTGATCGATTCAAACAGCCGCTCGGGATTGGCGGCGAAGCTCGTCAGCGCATCCGCGTCGAGCACGACGTGGCGTCGTGCCGAGATCGCGGTGTGAACCATATCTCCGGTGCGCTCACCGACGCCGGCACCGGGGCCGATCATGCAGGTGTTGTATCTGACGTCGCCGAGCAACTCGCCGAACTCGACCGCAGTGTCGACGGGGCGAACCATCACGGCCGTCAGCGCACTGGCATTGATCGCGAGCGCGTCGCGCGGGGTCGCAAGCGTTACAAGGCCTGCACCGGCACGCAAGCTCGCACGGGCAGCGAGCCGCGCAGCGCCGGTCGCGGCCGCATCGCCGGAGACGGCCAGCACGTGACCGCGAGCGTATTTATGGCCGTCGATGCGCGGCACCGGAAAGGCGGCGCCCCAGAAATCCGGATCGTTCTCGAAAGTCTGCGGCGCGATCTCGTCCAGCACCTGCGCGTCGATGCCGATATCGACGACGCGCACGCGGCCGCAATGCATGCGGCCGGGCAGCAGGAGATGCGCGGGCTTCTTGCGGAAGAAGGTGACGGTCTCGGTGGCATTCACCGCGACGGCCAGCACGGCAGCGCTGGTACCGTTGACGCCGCTCGGCAGATCTACGGCGAGCACCGGCGCGCCATTGGCGTTGATTGCCTCGATCATCGCGCGCGCCTCACCTTCGACGGAGCGGCTGAGGCCCGCGCCGAACAGCGCATCGATGATCAGCGCCGGCTTTCCAATCGCCTGCGGATTGAACGGCAGCACCGGATGCTTCCAGCCGCGCGCAGCCGAGGCCGCATCGCCCTGGAGCTGGTCGCGTTCGCACATCAGGATGACCGAGACCTCGCGCCCTTGCGCGGCCAACTCGGCGGCTGCGACAAAACCGTCGCCGCCATTGTTGCCGGGGCCGGCCACGATAAGGATCGGCCCCTCCTCCACCAGCGTGCCCGCGGCTTCCGCGACCGCCTGGCCGGCGCTCAGCATCAGCTTGAAGCCGGGCGTGCCGGCCGTGATGCTGAGTTGATCAGCCCGCTGCATCTCGGCGGTGGTCAGTACTTCCATGCCACTTCCCTGGTCCAAACGCCCTTTCAACAGGCAGATTCCGTGTCGATTCAGCCTCCGGAACAACTGTTTGCACAGATATTGAACCGTTTGCCTATTTCGTAGTCTTCGGTATTTTGAGCCGACCGGCTCAACCTATCAGAGATGCTCGTTAAAAGGCTGATAACGCTCCAATATCCAGGGCATTTGCAACTTGGCATAGACCCTGCTTTCGAGGAAGCCGCTTCGGTTCGTCGTGCTCACTGGCATTATCTGGGTGTGGCCGGCCGCTGTTGCCGGGTTGGTCAGGTCCTGGCATGACGAGGACAAAATCGTGCGTGAGACAAGCGCATCCTGACGAAGACGTTGCTAATTGATCGAAAGGCCGGGAGGCGCGCAGTGAAGAAAATCGAAGCCATCATCAAGCCGTTCAAGCTCGACGAGGTGAAGGAAGCGCTTCAGGAAGTCGGCCTTCAAGGTATCACCGTGACCGAGGCCAAGGGTTTTGGTCGTCAGAAAGGTCACGCCGAGCTTTACCGCGGCGCAGAATACATCGTCGATTTCCTGCCGAAGGTGAAGATCGAGATCGTGATCGGCGACGACCTGGTCGAGCGCGCGATCGACGCGATCCGCCGCGCTGCGCAAACAGGGCGCATCGGCGACGGCAAGATTTTCGTCTCCAACATCGAAGAGGCGATCCGCATCCGAACCGGCGAATCCGGGCTGGACGCTATCTGAGCCGGGTGCTATCCCGAATTTTGCGACACTCTGAAAGAAAAAAGGCTGCTTCGGCGGCCTGATTTCGTTTGTGCGGTTGCGCCAAACTCGCCGAAAGCGAGAACGAATCTGCTCACCTGGAAACCGACCCGCAGAGCCAAAAGGGGTATGCATGAAGACCGCCAAAGACGTCCTGAAATCGATCAAGGACAACGACGTTAAGTACGTCGACCTGCGCTTCACCGATCCGCGCGGCAAGTGGCAGCACGTGACGTTCGACGTCGGCATGATCGACGAGGACATTTTCGCCGAAGGAACGATGTTCGACGGATCCTCGATCGCCGGCTGGAAGGCGATCAACGAGTCCGACATGTGCCTGATGCCCGATCCGGTGACCGCGACGATCGATCCGTTCTTCGCCGAAACCACCATGGTCATCACCTGCGACGTGCTCGAGCCGACCACCGGCGAGCCCTACAATCGCGACCCTCGCGGCATTGCCAAGAAGGCCGAGGCCATGGTGAAGTCGATGGGCGTGGGTGACAGCGTGTTCGTCGGTCCCGAGGCCGAGTTCTTCGTGTTCGACGACGTGCGCTATTCGGCGGACCCCTACAAGACCGGCTTCCGTCTCGACTCCTCGGAGCTGCCGACCAACTCCGACACCGAATATGAAGGCGGCAATCTCGGCCACCGCATCCGCACCAAGGGCGGCTACTTCCCGGTCCCGCCGCAGGACTCGGTGCAGGACATGCGCTCGGAAATGCTCGGCGCCATGGCCAAGATGGGCGTCAAGGTCGAGAAGCATCACCACGAGGTCGCATCCGCCCAGCACGAGCTCGGCATGAAGTTCGACACGCTGACGCTGATGGCCGACCACATGCAGATCTACAAGTACTGCATCCACCAGGTCGCGCACATCTACGGCAAGACCGCCACCTTCATGCCGAAGCCGATCTACGGCGACAACGGCTCGGGCATGCACGTGCACCAGTCGATCTGGAAGGACGGCAAGCCGGTGTTCGCCGGCAACAAATATGCCGACCTGTCGGAGACCTGCCTCCACTACATCGGCGGCATCATCAAGCACGCCAAGGCGATCAACGCCTTCACCAACCCGTCGACCAACTCCTACAAGCGTCTGGTCCCGGGCTACGAAGCCCCCGTGCTGCTCGCCTACTCCGCGCGCAACCGTTCGGCTTCCTGCCGCATCCCCTACACCGCCTCGCCGAAGGCCAAGCGTGTCGAGGTGCGCTTCCCCGATCCGATGGCCAATCCCTATCTCGGCTTCGCCGCGATGCTGATGGCCGGCCTCGACGGCATCAAGAACAAGATCGATCCGGGTCCGGCGATGGACAAGGACCTCTACGATCTGCCGAAGGAAGAACTGAAGCAGATCCCGACCGTCTGCGGTTCGCTCCGCGAGGCGCTGGAAAACCTCGACAAGGACCGCGGCTTCCTCAAGGCCGGCGGCGTGTTCGACGACGACTTCATCGACGCTTACATCGAGCTGAAGATGACGGAGGTCGCCCGTTTCGAGATGACCCCGCACCCGGTCGAGTTCGACATGTACTATTCGGGCTGAGCGGCTCGAGCGATCAAGACAGGCAAAAGGCGCTCCGCGAGGGGCGCCTTTTACTTACGAGGATGGGTTGCGAAACCCATCGCCTCAAGGCTCGCGACAACGATGGGTTTCGCTGCGCTCGACCCATTCTCCGTCGATCCAAGCTCACGTCGTCTCACGCGGCGACATCAAATGGTCGAGCAGCCCCGTCGGCAGCGGAAACACGATGGTCGACGATCGCTCGCCCGCGATGTCGTGGAGGGCCGCGAAGTAGCGCAGCTGCATTGCCTGCGGCTCCTGCGCGAGAATCCGGCCGGCCTCGACCAGCTTTTCTGCGGCCTGCTGTTCGCCCGTCGCATTGATCACTTTGGCGCGCCGCAACCGTTCCGCTTCGGCCTGCTTGGCGATCGCGCGCACCATGGTCTCGTTGAGGTCGACGTCCTTGATCTCGATGCCGGTCACCTTGATGCCCCAGACGTCGGTCTGCTTGTCGAGGATTTCCTGGATGTCGGCGTTCAACCTGTCGCGTTCGGCGAGCATCTCGTCGAGTTCGTGCTTGCCAAGCACCGAGCGCAGTGTGGTCTGGGCGAGCTGACTGGTCGCAGCCATGTAGTCGCCGACCTTGATGATGGCGCGCTCGGGATCGACGATGCGGAAGTAGAGAACCGCGTTGACCTTGACCGAGACGTTGTCGCGCGAAATCACATCTTGGGGCGGCACCACCTGCACCATAACCCTGAGGTCGACCTTAACCAGCTGCTGCACGACCGGAATGAGGATGACGAGGCCCGGCCCCTTCACCCCGGTGAAACGGCCGAGCGTGAAGATCACGCCGCGCTCGTATTCCCGGAGGATGCGAATGGCCTGGGTGAGAAACAGGATGACGATCAGCGCAAGCGCTACATAAAGCGAATATTCGAACATCAGACTTGACCTCCCTCGCCGCTCGGCCGCCGGACCACCAGGGTCAGGTCGACGATATTGGCGACCTCGACCCTCTCACCGGGCTTGAAGGTGTCGGCGCCGCGCGCTTGCCAGCGTTCGCCATGGGTGAAGACGTGCCCCTCGTTCTCGTTCTAGTCGAGCACCTCGGCGATAAGGCCTCGCATGGCTTGCGCGCCGACCCGTGGCGAACTGCGGCGGGCGCGCCGGAGCGCGCCGAGCACGACCAGAACAAACCCCGCGAAGATCGCCGCGACGATGGCGATGACCGACCACGACAGCCGGTAGCTCGGCGATTCGACCCGGACCAGCATGATGGCGCCCAGCACAAAGGCGACGACGCCTCCAAGGCCAATCACGACGGTCGGATTGAAGGCCTCGATGGCGAGGAGCGCGATGCCGACCAGCATCAGGGCGAGCCCGGCATAATTGATCGGCAGCATATTGAGTGCGTAGAGGCTGAGCAGCAGGCAGATCGTCCCGACCACGCCTGGAGCAACGGCGCCGGGGGACATGAACTCGAAGATGAGGCCGTAGATGCCGACCATCAGGAGGATGAACGCGACGTTGGGATCGGTGATGACCGCCAGGAATCGGGAGATCCAGCCGGGATCGACGGCTTCGATGACGGCATCCCGCGTGGCCAGATGCTGCGTCGTGCCGCCGCCAAGCTCGACCACGCGACCATCGATCTGCCTGAGCAGGTCGGTCTCATCGCGTGCGACGAGGTCGATGGCGTGCGCCTGCAAGGCGCCATTGGCGGACAGCGTGGCGGCTTCGCGCACCGCCCTCTCCGCCCAATCGGCATTGCGGCCGCGCAGTTCGGCAAGGCTCCGGATGAAGGCAACGGCGTCGTTCGTCACCTTCGCCGTCATCGCGTCCTTCGGCTCGTCCTTCCTGTCCTTGCTGTCTTTGTCCGGCGTGCCGCTGGGCAGGCCCTGAAGCGGTCCGCCAATCTGCACTGGCGTCGCGGCCCCGATATTGGTGCCCGGCGCCATCGCGGCGATGTGGGTCGCATAGAGGATATAGGTCCCGGCGCTTGCCGCATGGGCGCCGGCCGGCGCGACGTAGCCGGCGACGGGAACGGACGAGCCGAGCACGTCTGCGATGATCTCGCGCATGCTGGAGTTCAGGCCGCCGGGCGTATTCATGCGAAGGATCACGATCTCTGCGCGTCGTTCGCTGGCCTTGACCAGGGCCTCCTTCACATAGCTCGCCGACGCCGGGCCAATGGCGCCATCGATCGTGACGGTGAGCGCAACACGGCGAGGATCCTCCGCTGAGCCGGGACGGAGACAGGCAAGACAAGCGACGATACCGATCGCCGCAACGAGGGCCGCCTTCATGATCTTCACGGCAAGGGCTCCCTTGCCGAAGATATGGTGGCCGTCACGCAAACCTCAATGCGGAGCACGTCGCCCGCAATTGCTATTGTGCGATGCAACGGTCCGGTCGAATTGCGGCGCCCCTGTCGCGGACCAGGTCCCCAGTCATTCCTGTATGCGCGCACTAGCATGCAGGCCCGGCATCCATCAGGCCGCATGCTCTGTTTTGAGATGGCTTCCGCGCTCGCGCTTGCGCGCGCGGCATGGTGGAGTGCAAGCCATCAACTTTCGTTCTGCATCTGACTCCATTTCGTTCCCAGAGAACGAATCGGAATCGCAAAAATTGATGCGAACCAATTCTTGCCGATTGGTTTATTCGAGCGAAGCAATCCAGAATCCCGACACGGAAAGACTTGGATTGCTTGCGGAGCTTGCAACGACGGCCGGGCGAGAGCATGCCGTACGGCCTCTCTCCCGCGCCCGCTACGCTGCGGCCTTCTGCTTCGCCACCATCGCTTCGCCGAAAGCTTCGAACAGCTTTCGATTGATGGGATTGCGCTGCGGGTCGTATTCGGCGTGCCATTGCACACCGAGTGCGAAGGTCGGGGCTTCCGCGATGCGGATCGCTTCGATGGTGCCGTCCTCGGCGACGCCTTCGATCAGCACGCGCTTGCCGGGATCGAGGATGCCCTGTCCGTGCAACGAATTGACCCGGATCTTCTCGCAGCCGAGAAGCTTGGCGAACGCGCCGCCCGGGGTGAGGTCGACGTCGTGACGGTCGGCGAACACGACGGTCGGATCTGGATGAATCTCGCCGTTCTCGAGCCTTGGCATGCGATGGTTCATGCGGCCGGGGATTTCGCGGATCTCGGGATGCAGCGAGCCGCCGAAGGCGACGTTCATCTCCTGGAGGCCCCGGCAGATGCCGAACAGCGGGATGCCACGCGAAACGCAGGCGACCGAGAGCGCCAGCGCGACCTCGTCACGGTGGATGTCGTAGGGCTCGTGCTTCTCGCAGGGGTCGACGTTGAAGCGGGTCGGATGCACGTTGGCGCGAGCGCCGGTCAGCACGATCCCGTCGACGGTGTCGAGGAGTGCGGCAATATCGGTGATGTCGGGCGAGCCCGCGAACATCACCGGCAAGCCGCCGGAGACCTCGGCGACCGCGCGCAAATTGCGCTCGCCGACCATCTGGACCTGAAATCGATTTTCGACACGATGGGCGTTCCCGATCACGCCGACGACCGGCTTTCTCATCTCTCGTTCCGACCTCCCCGCCGAAGAAGATTCTTGAAACATGCCCCTCGGATGGAACAAATTCAACAGAGGGGATCGCGGGACGGCAATGCTATTTTCGCGCAAATGCCTCTCGGGCCTCGACCGCACCTGTGGCAGGCAGGCCGGCCGCCTTCAGCGCGGTTGCCGCCTGGTCGCCCGGCGCGGCCAGCCAGGGCAATTTCGCCTCGATTCCGCGCGTCACAGGCTCCCCGAGCACGCCGCCGAAATCGATCGGCCAAAATCCGTTGGGCACCACCTCGGCGGTGAGGCCGCGGATGGCGTAACCGTCGCCCAGAACCACATCCGCGTGATCAGCTGCGACAAGGCGTGCGGTGGTGGGGTCCCTCACATCGCCAAAGCTCACGAGCACAGGGATCACCTCTCCCTGCACCGGAACGATGCCCACTTGCCTGTTGATATCGGTGAATGAGACGCGATTGCCGCGCGTAGCGCCGTAGGCGCGGACGGCGACATAGTTGATGTCGTCGAGGTCGAGCTTGGTCCCCTGCTGATGCGCCAGCAGCGCCACCAAATTCCTGCCCTGTCCGAGATCGACGAACACAGCCTCCCCGCGGATCGTGGTGCGGCCGCCGCGGTTGTAGTTGCGGTCGGGCACGACGGCCAGGATACCGGAGGCGGTCCTGATTCCGTCAGGCGTCGTCACTTCGACCGTGAGGCGATATTTGTGGCCAGGCCGATTGATACGGATCTGGTCGCCGATCACGATCACGGCCAGGAGCCCTAGCAGACCGGCCCATTTGCTGATGAAACTCAAGCGCCCCCCATCTGTTCTTTTCTCACCGGTCTGCACCGTTCGCGCGGCAGCGTCAAACCAGCGCGTTGACGCGGTCTTGATCGCAAGCGCGTTTGCCGAAAGAGTGCCTTGCCCCGCAGCCGCCGAAAAGGACTTGATGTGACGATCTCCAGAGATGAACGGGCCCAGACTCGCGACGATCTCGTTTGGGCTGTCGCAGTCGGCGGCATCGGGGTCGTGCTGTTCACTGCAGCTCTGGTTTTCACCTGGTATTTTGCGGCCACTCTGCTCCTGATATTCACCGGTATGCTGCTGGGGGTCGGCCTCAACGCCCTGACCAATGCGCTGGGCCGCCACGTTCACCTGCCACATGCCGTGCGGCTTGCGATCGTCTGCATCGTGCTTGCGGTGCTGCTCTCCGGCGTCGCCTATCTCGGCGGTGCGACGATCGCCGACCAGGCTTCAGTACTCAGCAACACCATCAAGTCGCAGATCTCGCATGTGAGGTCCTTCCTGGAAAGCCACGGCATCGACACCAGCGTCTTCGATCTCGGCAATGCCAGCTCGGCAGCCTCGTCCTCGGGTGACCTCACGCCGGCGACGACTGCCTCGAACCAGAACTCGCACGGCCCGTTGCCGGGGGCAGGCGCGCTCGCCTCCAGCGGCGGGGCGATCGTGAGCCAGACCTTCAAGCTGCTGTTCGGCGCGATCAGCGCGGTCGGCAATGTCTTCATCGTGCTGTTCCTCGGGCTCGCCTTCGCCGCGCAACCCGGCGTCTATCACGACGGGCTGTTGTTTCTCACACCGGCGAAACATCGCATGCGCGCGACGCTGATCATCGACCGCATCGGCGAGACGCTGGAGCGCTGGCTGATCGCGCAGATCATCGTGATGATTGCGGTGGGCGTCGTGACCTGGATCGGGCTTGCCATCATCGGCATCCCCGGCTCGTTCATCCTGGGGATCCAGGCCGGCCTGCTCGCCTTCATCCCGACCGTCGGCGCCATCATCGCCGGCGTCGTCGTGGTGCTGGCGAGCCTCGCTTCGGGCTGGATTCCGGCGCTATCGGCGCTGGTGTTGTTTCTCGGCGTGCATGCGATGGAGAGCTATGTGCCGACGCCGATCCTCCAGCGCCAGGCGCTGGACATCCCGCCGGCCACGCTGTTCGCGTTCCAGATCCTGCTCGGCGTCGTGTTCGGCATCTGGGGCCTGGCGCTGGCGCTGCCACTCGTCGCCATCGCCAAGGTCATGATCGATCATTTCAAGACATATGAGGCGCCGCCTCTCGCCGAAACGGCCTGATCCTCAGGTCGTCAGCACGGTCTCGGTGTGCTCGACCTCCGGGGGCGAGGCGAAATACTGGCCGACGAGGCCGCGCCATTCGGTGAAATTCTCGGAGCCGCGGAAATCGACGGTGTGGTTCTCCAGCGTCGCCCATTTCACCATCAGCCGGTAGCGCTGCGGCCTCTCGATCGACTTGTGCAGTTCAAAGCCGTGGAAGCCCTTGGAGCGGCCGAAGGCGGCCTTGGCCTTGGCGACGGCAGCCTCAAAGTCCTTCTCGGTGCCCGGCTTGACGTCGATTTGCGCGATCTCGGTGATCATCGGTTTCCACCCTTTTGTTGGTGGCCGTGTCTACCGCAGCCGGGTGCAAAGAAAAAGGCGCCGAAACGGCGCCCTGCCCGGCCGAAAATGCGGCGCTCTCAGGCGAACAGCAGCGCGGTGCCGAGTACGATGAGCGTGCAGCCGATGAATAATGCGACCGGCCAATAGTTCGGGGCCTGCGAATAACGTCCCTGGGCGCGGCGCTCGGCGATGAGCGCGGTCTCGTATTCGTCCGCAGTCGAGAACAGACAGGCGAAGCCGCCGCGTGCCGAGGCCGCAGCGGCTTCGAGCGAGATCAGGGCGGCTTGCGGGTTCTGTCGACCGATCGATTCCATGACCGCGATGGTAGGAATCGAATGGTAAACAGAGGATTACCGCAATCTCTCCCGGTCTCAGGCCGTTGCCGGCTGAGTCTTGGACGCACCGATCCGCGCGGCGCTCTGGCGGCGCCAGTTCTCCAGCGACAACGGCAGCTCCTCCGCCGCTTCGACACGATTACGGCCGCCGCGCTTGGCCTGGTAGAGCGCAGTATCTGCCGAGGCCAGCAACACCTCGAGCTCGGTGCCGGCAGGACCGCCCGCCACGCCGATGCTGACGGTGGTGTCGACCGCGCCGTCATCGACCACGACGCCCGAGGTCTCGAACGCCTCGCGCACGCGCTCGGCGACCAGCACGCCTTCCTCCAGTGCGCAAGGCAGCAGCGCAGCGAACTCCTCGCCGCCGATGCGGCCCGACAGGTCCGAGATGCGCAGATTGTTGACGACGACGGTCGAGAACAGTTTCAGCATCTCGTCGCCGGCGGGATGGCCGAAGCGGTCGTTGATCGACTTGAAATGGTCGATGTCGAAGATCATCACGGTGACCGGGCGGCCGCCCTTGGCCTCGCGCTCGATCATCCGCGCGCAGGCTTCCGAGAAGCCGCGGCGGTTGAGCATGCCGGTAAGCGGATCGGTCGACGCCGCGGTGCGGTGTGCGGTGACGGTGCGCTCGGACACCAGCATGAAGATCACGAACACGGTGCCGACCGCATAGAGCACGAGCTCGACCGCGAACACGGTGACCCAGACGCTGGTGGAGAAGCCGGCGTCGTGCGGGCGCAGGAAGCTGCCGAGCAGGATCGGCAGCATCAGCACGCAGCCGTGCATGACGGGCACGACAAAGGCCGGCCAGCGCCGTTTCAGGCTCTTGCGCCGTTCGACCCAGAGCTCGCTCGCGGTCAGCGCCGCATAGACCGAAACGATGCCGGCACCGATGATCATGCGCAGCATGGACGCTGCGGGATCGAGCAGCATCACCGCCGCGACCCAGGCGATCGCACCGAGCACGAGACCGGGCCAGTTCGGCTTGCGGCCGTGGAAGACGCGCGCCGCATTCCACACCATGCCGCAGGCGACGAAGCCGACGGCGTTCAATGCGAGATAGAGGTGCGGGCCGAGCTTGTCGCCGGTCGCCGTCCACAACGCGACGGACGCCGCGCCGAGCAGATAGGCGGTGCCCCACCATTTCAGCGCGGCGCTGTTCTCCTGCTTGCCGAAAAACACCATCATGGCGCCGAGCAATGCGGCGACCATCGTGGCGACCAAATAGAGCGTGATGCTATCGAGCGACATCATGTCGGCCCCCTTCTAAACATAGCAGTTACGCGATCGGCCCAGCCGACTTGCGCGACCTTCCAAATGCGACGCTATGTCCCGCGGGTTCCATTCAGGTTTTCACGCGAGCCCAAGTTTTCGGGAAACACGCGCTCAATTTGCGTACAAACGAGTAACAAAAAAGGCGCTGAAATCAGCGCCTTTTTGCATCTCATTGAAGCCGCTTTCGCGGCGAATGTGACCGAAGCGATTAACGCTTCGAGAACTGGAAGGACCGGCGGGCCTTGGCCTTGCCGTACTTCTTACGCTCGACCACGCGCGAGTCACGGGTGAGGAAGCCGCCCTTCTTGAGGACCGAGCGCAGTTCGGGCTCGAAATAGGTGAGAGCCTTGGAGATGCCGTGACGCACCGCGCCGGCCTGACCGGACAGACCGCCGCCGGCAACCGTGCAGATCACGTCGTACTGGCCCGAACGCTGGGCCACGGAGAACGGCTGCTCGATCATCATGCGCAGCACGGGACGAGCGAAATAGACCTCGACCTCGCGCGAATTGACGGTGACCTTGCCGGCGCCCGGCTTGATCCAGACGCGGGCGACCGCGTCCTTGCGCTTGCCGGTGGCGTAGGCGCGGTTGAACTTGTCGACCTTCTTCTCGTGCTTGGGCGCATCGGGCGCCACAGCTGCGGTCTTGAGCTGCGAGAGCTGGTCGAGCGACTGAATGGATTCGGCCATGATTATGCGGCCCTCGTGTTCTTGCGGTTCAACTTGGCGATGTCGAGCTTCTCGGGCGTCTGGGCCTCGTGCGGATGATCGGCACCGCCGTAAACGCGAAGGTTGCCCATCTGGACGCGACCGAGCGGACCACGCGGGATCATGCGCTCGACGGCCTTCTCGAGCACTCGCTCGGGATGCTTGCCCTCGAGGATCTGGCGCGCGGTGCGCTCCTTGACGTGACCGACATAGCCGGTGTGCTTGTAATAGGTCTTCTGCTCGCGCTTGCGGCCGGTGAGGACCGCATGCTGGGCATTGATGATGATGACGTTGTCGCCGCAATCAACGTGCGGGGTGTAGGTCGGGAGGTGCTTGCCGCGCAGGCGCATGGCAACGATGGTGGCGAGACGGCCGACGACCAGACCCTTGGCGTCGATCAGCACCCACTTCTTCGTCACCTCAGCCGGCTTTGCCGAGAAGGTTTTCATGTCAGAGTTTCCGTGGACGGGGAGCATCGGCGCGAACACCGCGCCGGACTGCGCTGGTTTCTAGAGAAGACACGCGCAACGGTCAATGTCCAAAGAGGGAAATTATCGAAGCAAAATCAATATCTTGAAAATATGGTACTATGTTACCTGCAAAAAGATCAAACATTTGGAATGGAATAGGTCGATGTGACATGGGCAATCGGATCGGGCGAGGTCCCCGACAACAGGTTCACCTCCCCGACCGCGAGGCGCTTGCCCAGCTTGAGTAGCCGGGCCTCCGCCAGCACGTCCTGCCCGGGCTGGCCCTTGCGCAGGAAATTGATGTTGAGATTGGTCGTTACCGCGAGCCCGATCGGCCCGATCGCCGACAGCAGCACCACGTACATGGCGAAATCGGCGAGCGCCATCAGCGTCGGACCCGATACGGTTCCCCCCGGCCGCAGCATCCGTTCGCTGTAGCGCTGGCGCAGGAGGCAGGTCTGGCCGTCCGCACTCTCGATCGTAATGTCGTCGCCGCTGAAGGCCTGGGGAAACTCGTCGCGGAGAAACTGCTCGAGCTCCGCCACGCTCATTTTCGCTGCCGCCATGCTGTTCCCCACCCTCGCTTCACGTCGCCTGCTGCATTAGGTTATCTGCATCATCTAACTGTAATAATCCAATCGGAAACGCCGCCATGTCCACCCAGGCCGCTCGTGCCCCCTCCCCGCATCAGCCAGTTCTGCTGCGCGAAATGGTCGGCCCCATCGCGGTGCTGACCCTCAACCGGCCGTCTGCGCGCAACAGCCTGTCGACGGCGATGATTGCCAGCCTCCATGCCGCGCTCGACGATCTCCGCGGCGACAAGACCGTCCGCGGGGTCGTGCTGGCGGCCAACGGTCCCGCCTTCTCGGCCGGTCACGACATGAAGGAGCTGACCGCACGCCGCACCAACCCAGATCGCGGCCGCGCCTTCTTCGCCGAAACGATGAACGCCTGCAGCGCGATGATGCAGGCGATCGTGCATCTGCCAAAGCCGGTGGTCGCCGCCGTCCAGGGCATTGCGACTGCGGCCGGCTGTCAGCTCGTGGCGAGTTGCGACCTTGCGATCGCATCGGAAGCGGCGAGCTTCGCCACGCCCGGCGTCGACATCGGCCTGTTCTGCTCGACGCCGATGGTGGCGCTGTCGCGCAACGTGCCGCGCAAGCAGGCGATGGAGATGCTGCTGACGGGCGAGCCCGTCCCGGCCGCGCGCGCCCGCGAGATCGGCCTCGTCAATCGCGTGGTCGCCGCCGGCACCGAGCGCGACGCCGCGATTGCGCTCGCTGAACAGGTCGCACTGAAATCCGCCTACACCGTCAAGCTCGGCAAGGAGGCGTTCTACCGCCAGGCCGAGATGAGCCTTGCCGATGCCTATCGCTATGCCGCAGAGGTGATGACCGAGAACATGATGGCGCGCGATGCCGAAGAAGGCATCGGCGCCTTCATCGAAAAGCGCACGCCGACCTGGCGGGACGAGTGACAACAAGAAAAGACCAGCAATGAACCACGACGCCTATCCCGACAACTACATCCGCGGCATCCTCAACAGCGTGAAGTCGATCGCGATGGTCGGCGCCTCTCCGGTCAACGTGCGGCCGAGCTATTTCGCGTTCAAATATCTGGCGCAGCGCGGCTACGACATGATCCCAATCAATCCCGGCCATGTCGGCAAGGAGCTGCTCGGAAAGCCCTTCGTCGCCTCGCTGCGCGACACCGGCCGCCCCATCGACATGATCGACATTTTCCGCAACTCCAGCCACATCATGCCAGTCGTCGAGGAGGCCCTGGCGCTCGATCCGCTGCCGAAGGTCATCTGGATGCAGCTCGGCGCGCGCGACGACGCGGCGGCGGAAAAGGCCGAGGCCGCCGGTATCAAGGTCGTGATGAACCGCTGCCCCAAGATCGAATATGGCCGGCTGTCGTCGGAGATCTCCTGGATGGGCGTCAATTCGCGCACGCTCAGTTCCAAGCGACCGCCGGCGCCGACACAGGGCATGCGCCTGTCCCTCAATCGGATGAGTGTCGGCGGCGGCGACACTGCGGCTTCCGATCGCGCGGCCAAGAACAAGAGCGAGCAAAGCTGACGCAATTGCGAAGGATTCGTTTCGCGAGCGCGTCGATGCGCAGCACGATCGTTGCGACGTGAAGCCGCGGCTTGACGCCGGGCACGGCTCCCATCAGCATGCCGCGCGATTTCAGACCACAAGAACAGGACGCCATCAATGAGCGATCGCCTTCCGGGATTTTCCACTCTCGCCGTGCATGCCGGTGCACAGCCCGATCCGACTACCGGTGCGCGTGCGACTCCGATTTATCAAACGACCTCATTTGTGTTCAATGATGCCGACCACGCCGCCTCGCTGTTCGGCTTGCAGGCGTTCGGCAACATCTATACCCGCATCGGCAACCCGACCAACGCGGTGCTGGAAGAGCGCGTCGCCGCGCTCGAAGGCGGCACTGCTGCGCTTGCCGTCGCCTCGGGCCACGCCGCGCAGGTCGTGGTGCTCCAGCAACTGCTCCAGCCCGGCGACGAGTTCATCGCCGCGCGAAAGCTCTACGGCGGCTCGATCAACCAGTTCACGCATGCGTTCAAGAGCTTTGGCTGGAACGTGGTGTGGGCTGATCCCGATGATATCGCGAGCTTCGAGCGCGCGGTGACGCAGCGTACGAAAGCGATTTTCATCGAATCCATCGCCAATCCTGCCGGCAGCATCACCGACATCGAGGCGATATCGACGGTGGCGCGCAAGGCCGGCGTGCCGCTGATCGTCGACAACACGCTGGCCTCGCCCTATCTGATCCGCCCGATCGACCACGGCGCCGACATCGTCGTGCACTCGCTGACGAAGTTTTTGGGCGGTCACGGCAATTCGCTCGGCGGCATCATCGTCGATGCCGGCACGTTCGACTGGTCGACCGGCGGCAAATACCCGATGCTGTCGGAGCCGCGGCCCGAATATCACGGCATCCGACTGCAGGAGACGTTCGGCAATTTCGCCTTCGCGATCGCCTGCCGCGTGCTCGGCCTGCGCGACCTCGGACCGGCGCTGTCGCCGTTCAACGCCTTCATGATCCTCACCGGCATCGAGACACTGCCGCTGCGCATGCAGAAGCACTGCGACAACGCCAAGGCGGTCGCGGAATTCCTCGCCGGCCATCCGGCGGTGGCCTCGGTCAGCTATGCGGGCCTTGCGAGTGACAAGTACAACCAGCTCGCGCGCAAATACGCGCCGAAGGGCGCAGGCGCCGTGTTCACCTTCAGCCTCAAGGGCGGCTACGACGCCGGCGTCAGCCTGGTGTCGAAGTTGCAGCTGTTCTCGCATCTCGCCAATGTCGGCGACACCCGCTCGCTGGTCATTCACCCGGCCTCGACCACGCACAGCCAGCTCGACGACGCCGCCAAGGTGAAGTCCGGCGCCGGCCCCGACGTGGTCCGGCTCTCGATCGGCATCGAGGACAAGGAAGACCTGATCGCCGATTTGGAGCAGGCGCTTGGCACGTAAGACTCCACCACCGTCCAAACCCATCGGAATCTGGCGGCGCGCCATGCCGAAGCCAAGCGTGTCCGTTTCCCGCCTGGCCAGCTACGAGCGCGAAAACACGCCCCGGCGGGGCCGCGGTTAACAGTCATTAACCATGCCTGCCGCATACATCGTCCTTGGATCGCCCTTTGATTCGGAGCCGACGATGCTGCGCTGGATGGTACCTGCTTTGGCAGCGATGCTGACCGCCTCAGCCGCATATGCCGCCGACCTGTCGGCCCATCCGAAGCGGCGGGCGGCCGCGACGCCGCAGGACCCGCCCAAGGTCTACGTCGAGACCGATCCGGATGCGCTGATCTCGCCGGCCTATGGCATCGGCAGCTACATCAGCAACCTGCCGGGAACGCCGCTGCTGCCGGGCTCGCATACGCTGCCGGGCTATTACGGCCGCCCCTGGGACTACGACTATCAAGGCTCGTACTATGGCGGGAAGCAGGTCGACTATTTCTGGCGCCTGCCCTACTCGTGCGGCATCTACGGCTATTGCTGATCAGCCGGGCTGCCCCAGCGGAGCGGCCCGCGGCTGCGGCTCGGCTGATCGTCGCGACGCCAGCCGCTCCGCCTGGATCATCGCAAGCGTGAGCACCACGATCGCGACCGCCTGGTGCGAAAGCGCCAGATCGATCGGCACCTGATTGAGCAGCGTGAGGATGCCGAGCAGCGCCTGCAGGCTCACCGCCGCCAGCAGCCAAAGCGCGCCGCTCGCCGCCGAGCCTGCACGCGAACGCACCGCGTCGAACGCGTGCAGCACGGCCAGCGCCGCCAGCAGGTAAGCCGTCATGCGGTGTTCGAACTGCACCGTCAGCACATTGTCGAACATGTTGCGCCACCACGGCGTCTCGAACCACAGCCGCTCCGCCGACGGAATGAACGCGCCGTCGATCTGCGGCCAGGTGTTGTAGGCGCGTCCGGCGCGCAGGCCCGCGACCAGCGCACCGAAATAGATCTGGATGAAGGTCAGGATCACCAGCACTGCGCTGGTGAGCCGCAATCGCGCTGGAACCGCGAGCTGCGGCCGGTCGGCGAGCCGGCGCACCGTCCAGACGATGCCGGCGAAGATCAGCAGCGCCAGCACCAGATGCGTTGCGAGACGATATTGCGACACCTCGACTCGCTCGGAGAGGCCAGAGGCCACCATCCACCAGCCCACTGCGCCCTGGAGGCCGCCAAGCGCGAACAGCAGCCACAGCCGCCGCTTCAACTCACCGGACAGGCCGCCGCGCCACAGGAAGAACAGGAACGGCAGCAGAAAGGCGACGCCGATGAAGCGACCGAGCAGCCGGTGGCTCCATTCCCACCAGAAGATCTGTTTGAACTCGGACAGGCTCATGCCCGCGTTGAGCTCGCGATATTGCGGAATCCTCTTGTAGGCCTCGAACGCGTCGGTCCACTGCGCCTCCGACAACGGCGGAACACTGCCGGTGACCGGCTTCCACTCGACGATCGACAGGCCCGATTCCGTCAGCCGCGTCGCCCCCCCGACCAGCACCATCAGCGCGATCAGGGCGGCCACCGAAATCAGCCACCAGCGCACGGCGCGATGCGGGTTGGTCGAGGCGGAATTCGCTGTCATTTGAGGGGTTGAAACCAAGGCTTGAACCGGGCTGCGTGCCCCTTATAGTCCCCCGCTCCCGCAGCGCAAGTTACGTGAAGGCCGCAAGTCCCTGCCATGACGATCCGCACCCGCAAGTTCCTCGGCGCCATCCTGCTCCTGGTGCTGGCCACTGTCTGGGCCCTGCTCGGCATGGCGGCGGCTCAGATGCCGTGGATCGCCGAGTCCGGCTGGCGGCAGGCGATCTATTACGTGGTGGTCGGCATGGGCTGGGTGCTGCCGGCGATGCCGATCGTGAGCTGGATGCAGCGGCCCGACCGCGCCAAATCTAGCTCGTAATGCTCGCCGTCGGTTTTACCGGCGCAAAGACCACCCCCGACACCAGCACGCGCATCATCCGCAGTGAACGCAGTCGTCCGTCCCAGGAAATCCGCGGCAGCGCGCGCAGATTGGTGCGCCCTTCGGCATCGACAATCCCCGAGATGGTCGACACCGCACTGGCGAAACCCGCCTCCTCCGCCATCACGACGTGGGCGCGCCGGAACGAGGAGCGATCACCGAACGGAAAGGCCAGATGCCGGATCTCGCGGCGGAACGAGGCCTCCGTCACCGCCTTGCCCATCGTCATCTCGCGCAACGCAGCCGTGTCCTTCATGTTGGCGAGGTTGGGATAGTTCACAGTCGCGCTTCCGATCGTGACCTGCGGATCGGCAGCCAACCTCGCCAGATCCTCCCAATCCATCGAGGCCTCGCGCGAGAGTGCGGCAAGATCGATGCGGTAGCGTGTGCAGAGATCGGCGATCGCGGCCGACAGATCCGCCGGTGCCAGCGAGCGCATCCAATTCTCGAGATACGAAAACAGCGCCTGCTTCTCGGCATTGCCAGTGACGTTGAAGCGCTGCTCCTTGTCACCCATCATCAGGCTGATGCGGCTCTCGCGCGCGATCACCTGCTCCAGCCCGAGCCACCATGCCTCGCCGACGCCGTCAGGGAACGCCGTGGGAACGTAGAGCGCGAACGGCACCGCGTGGCGCGCGAGCACCGGATAGGCATGACTGATGAGGTCTTTGGACGCGCCGTCGAAGGTCAGCGCCACGAAGCGCCGCTTCTCGGGCAGCGTCACCGCGCGCCGGCAGACTTCGTCCATGCCGAGAAAGTCGTAGTCCCAGCGCTTCAGCGCGCGGATGGCGCGATCGAGAAATTGCGGCGTGATCTCGCTTTGGCGCAGCGGCTGAAATGCGCCGCGCTGATGCGGCCGCACGCGCTCGAACCGCAGGATCGCGCCGACACCACGGCTGCGCAGCAAGGGCTGGCCGGTGAGCCAGGCCAGTTCCAATCGCAATCGCTCCAGCCATCTGTCGTCGGATGCCAAAACCCCACCTTCGCGTTCGCCGGCGGCCGGTTCCCGCAGCCATTGTCATTACCCTTTGTTGACATTTATTTGCAAAGGTCGGCCACAGGCCGAAATACGTATTTTTCGTTTTCTCGACAGGTTTCGCGAATGACCATGGCTGCGGCGGTGCAAAGCCGGACGGCAGAATCGCCAGCACGGTCGAAAGCGAGCCGTATCGGGCATGTCGACGTCGTCCGAGATCTTGCGGAGGCCGAGGCGGCCTGGCGTGCGCTCGAAGAGCCCGGTCACCTCTCCACGCCCTATCAGCGGTTCGATTTCCTCGCCTCGTGGCAGCGCTCGGTCGGAGAACGCGAGGGCGCCCGCCCCTTCATCGTCGTTGCGCGCGACGCCGAGGCGCGGCCGCTCGCGCTGCTGCCGCTCGCACTCCGCCAAAGCCACGGCGTCCGTACGGCCTGCTTCATGGGCGGCAAGCATACGACCTTCAACATGGGGCTGTGGAACGCCGAGTTCGCGGCACACGCCGTTGCCACGGATATCGAGGCACTGTTCGCCCCCTTGCGTGATCAGGTCGACGTGCTCGCGCTGACGCAGCAGCCCAAGCGCTGGCACGACCAGCAAAACCCGTTTGCGTTGTTGCCGCAGCAGAGTGCCATCAACGGCTGCCCGCTGCTGACGATCGAGCCGGGCGGTCCCCCAGCCTCGCGGATCAGCAACTCCTTCCGCCGCCGGCTGAAGAGCAAGGAGAAGAAGCTTCAGGCGCTCGCCGGCTACCGCTATCACCTTGCGACAACGGACGCCGACATCCTCCGCCTGCTCGACTGGTTCTTCCGCGTCAAACCGGCGCGGATGGCGGAGCAGAAACTGCCTGATGTCTTTGCCGAGCCTGGGGTCGAACAGTTCATCCGCAAGGCCTGCCTCACGCCGCGCGGCGAAGGCCGGATCATCGACATCCATGTGCTCGAATGCCAGGAGGAAGTGATCGCAATCTTCGCCGGCGTCGCCGACGGCCAGCGCTTCTCCTCGATGTTCAACACTTACACGATGTCCGAGCATGCCCGTTACAGCCCGGGCCTGATCCTGATGCGTTACATCATCGACCGTTACGCCGAGCGCGGCTACCGATCACTCGACCTCGGCATCGGCTTGGACGACTACAAGCGCATGTTCTGCAAGAGCGACGAGGACATCTTCGACAGCTTCGTGCCCTTGACCTCGCGCGGCAAGCTCGCGGCAATGGCGATGTCCTCGCTGAACCATGGCAAGCGCCTGGTGAAGCAGAACCAGATGCTGTTCGACCTGGCACGGCGGCTGCGCCAGGCGTTCGGTTAGCGGACCAAGCTTTCGAAAACTCGATTCGCTTGCGGGAGATTACGCCGCCACCACGCGCGGCGCCTCGCCAGCATCCGACGGCTGCACCGGCCGGCTCAGCATGGTCACATCGCTGAAACCGACCGCCTTGAGTTGCTCACACATCAGCGCGCGCGCGTCGGCCTCCATCGAAACATCGGGTACCACGACGGCGCGGGCATGTGCCGTCAGCAGTTCGGCCGGCAGATCCTCGGCGCTCCCGGCATCGACCAGCACATGATCGTAAGCACGCAGCAACGCGTCGATGGCGAGCGTCACCCGCGGCGACTGGAGCACGCTGCGATCGAAGCCGGGACGACCGGCCATGACCAGATGCAGCCGCGAGAGCTTGTCGCGCGTGATGACCTGCGCAAACGAAGCCTGCCCCTGCATGAGCTCGGCGAGACCGGGCGCCGTCGGATCGACGGACACTGCGGCGATCGTGGGCGAGGACGCGGCGAGATCGACCACGACAACACGCGCGTCGCGCGCCAGATGCCGGGCGAGCGTCAGCGCGGACAACGTGATGGCGTCGCCGGACGCGGTGCCGAGGACGGTCACCTTCTTCGCGGCCGGACCTGCGGCCTTGAGGTTTTCGGCCAGCTGCCCGATCTCGGCGACTTCGCTGACATTGACGCTGGCTGTCATCTCCGGCTGGAGCGGTGCAGGCTCGATCTCGACCGCATCGGCGATCGGCTCTTGCACGACCGGCTCCTGGACAACCGGCTCTTGGCGAACCACCGCCGGCGCGAGCGTGCCGATGGCACGCGGTGCGGTCTGGCGCAGAAGCTCGCCGGTGACGACGAGACCGGACGAGAGCAGCAGCGTCGCCAGTGTCGCGATCAGCACGATCGGCAGTTTCTTCGGATAGGCCGGCGTATTGGAGACGATGGCGCGCGAGATGATGCGGCCCTCCGTCGGGGCGGTATCGATGGTCTCGCGGGTATTGGCTTCGCGGTATTTGGCGAGATAGGTTTCAAGCAAGTCGCGCTGCGCCTTGGCTTCGCGCTCGAGCGCACGGAGCTGGACGTCCTGGCCGTTGGTCGAGGTGGCCTGCTTCTTGAGCTGCTCGAGGCTGGTGGTCAGGCCGTCGACCCGGCCACTGGCGATCCGCGCGTCGTTTTCCAGCGAGCGCGAGATCTTGGCCGCCTCGTCGCGGATCTGACCGTCGAGGTCGCTGAGCTGCGCCTTCAGTTCCTTGATGCGCGGATGATTGCCGAGCAGCGTGGACGATTGCTCCGCGAGCTGCGCACGCAGCGTCACCCGCTGCTCCGACAAGCGCCGCATCAGCTCGGAGTTCACGACCTCGGAGGCCTCGATAGGCTTGCCGCTCTGAAGCATCTCGCGAATCAACCGGGCCTTGGACTCGGCGTCCGCCTTCAGCGCGCGCGCATTGTTGAGCTGGGTGTTGACCTCGCCCATCTGCTGGTTCGACAGCGTGGTGTTGTTGGTGCCGACGAACAGCGACGACTTCGAGCGGAAGTCCTCGACCTTGGCTTCGGCGTCGGAGACCTTCTTGCGCAGATTCTCTATCTCGCCTGCAAGCCACTGGCTGGCGTTGCGCGCCTGATCCTGGCGCGCGGCCTGCTGGAGCACGAGATAGCCGTCGGCGATCGAATTCGCGACGCGGACCGCAAGCTCGGGATCCTGCGACTGGAATTCGACCACGATCACGCGCGACTTGTCGACGGCGTAAGCCTGAAGCCGGTCGTAATACGCGTCAAGCACGCGCTCTTCCGGCGTCATCGAGAACGGATCGCGACCGATGCCGATCAGCGCGGCGAGCGATTTCAGCGGCGAGACGCCTTGCAGCACCGGATCGAATTCCGGCCGCTCGGCCAGCTTGTTCTTCTTGATGATCTCGCGGGCGAGGTCGCGCGACAGCACGAGTTGCACCTGGCTGGTGACGGCCTCGGGGTCGAGCGCCTGCCGCTCCTCGGTGCTGCGGTCGCTGCTCGGGCGTAGGAAGACGTTCTCGCGGCCGTCGATCAGGATGCGGGCTTCCGACTTGTAGCGCGGCGTGACGAGATTGACGACGGCGACCGACGCGACGAGCGCCAGCACCGTCGGCACGACGATCCAGCCGCGTTTGCGCGCGAGCGCGCCACCGAGCGCGTGCAGATCGATGTCACCGGAATCGGCTGGCGCTTGTTTTGCGGCTATCGGTGCCGACTGGGCTTCAACCCGGGACTTCGCCTCGGGCCTAACTTCGTGCTTGGCCTTCGAAACGGCCCGCTCGACGACGGCCCTGTCCTTGCCGGCACGCCAGAACGCTAAACGCATCGAACACTCCCGCAGGGCAACGCCACTCGTGTACCTCGATGGGCCGATTACACTCCATTAAGGTTGCCGCTGGGTTAATTGGGGGCATCTCGCGGGCAGCGTACGCGCGCTCGTCACCGTTTGTTAACCACGAGGGCCCTTAATCCATCTCGATATTTCGAGAACATTGGTCGGCAGTCGCAGTCGAGCGCTGGTTTTGATGAATGCCCCCCTCTCCTGACCAGCCGCTTCGAATCCTGCACGCCGTGCGCGCGCCCGTCGGCGGCATCTTCCGCCACATTCTCGACCTGGCCAACGGCCAGATCGATCGCGGCCATCATGTCGGGATTCTCGCCGACAGCCTCACCGGCGGCGAGCGCGCCGAGAAGGCGCTGACCGAGCTCGCGCCGCGCTTGAAGCTCGGCGTGCATCGGCTCGCGATCCGCCGCGAACCTTCGCCGGACGATTTTCTGGTTTGGCTCCGGATGCGGCGCCTGATCGGCCAGCTCAAGCCGGACGTCATGCACGGCCACGGCGCCAAGGCCGGCGCCTTTGTCCGCATGCGGCGGCGGTCCGACGAGACGATCCGCATCTACACCCCGCACGGCGGCTCGCTGCACTATCCCCTCAACACCTTGAAGGGCGAATTCTACGCGCGCCTCGAGCGCACGCTGATGGACTCGACGGACCTGTTCCTGTTCGAGAGCGCCTTCGCCCGCGACACATATCAGCGTATCGTCGGCACGCCCAAGGGCGTGGTGCGTTGCGTCTTCAACGGCGTGACGCCGGAAGAGTTCGAGCCGGTCGTCGTCGCCGACGACGCCACCGACCTCGCCTATGTCGGCGAGTTCAGGCACATCAAGGGCGCCGATCTCCTGGTCGACGCGGTGGCGCTGCTGCATGAGCGCGGCAACAAGGTCACGCTGACGCTCGGCGGCGATGGCGAAGAGACCGCCGCGCTGAAGGCGCAGGTCGAGAGACTTGGCCTGACGGACACGATCCGCTTCATCGGCCACGTCAAGGCGCGATACGGCTTCTCCAAGGGCCGGCTGCTGGTCGTGCCCTCACGCGGCGATTCCATGCCCTATGTCGTGATCGAGGCGGGCGCGGCCGGCATTCCCATGATCGCAGCGCGCGTCGGCGGTATTCCCGAGATATTTGGCAGCGAGAGCCCGGCCCTGTTCGCGGCGAGCAACGCCGAAGCCATGGCCGAGGCGATCAAGGCCGCACTCGCGGATACAGGAGCGACCGCGCAGCGCGCATCCGCCTTGCGCGAGCGCATTTCGGCGCATTTCTCCCAGCATGCGATGGTCGACGGCGTGCTCGCGGGATACCGCGATGCATTTGCCAATCATTAACCATTCTTAAGCCGGCTTTAGAGAATCTTCCGATTTGTCCGATAATCGAAGCGCCAGGGGATGCATGCCCGGGGACGCAACGCCGCGTCCGCGGGTCTTTGGAATGGACGTTAGCCCGTGGAACCGCTCAACGCACGCTCGATGCTCGATGCCGCGACCAGCGCCGCGGTCAAACCTGCTGAACAGCCTTTTGTCGAGCGCCGCCGCCGCCTGACGCCGGCTGCGCTCGATGTCGTCAACCAGAAGGTCGCGCGCGCCTATTCGCCGATCGTGATCGCCGGGATCGCGCGCGCCGTCGATTTCGTTCTGCTGAGCATGATCGGCATCGCCGTCTATGTCGGCTACGTCATGCCGGTGATCGGATTCAGCTGGGTCTATCCCGCAGAGATCGTCGCCGTCGCGGTCGCCGCCGTGGTCTGCTTCCAGGCCGCTGACATCTACCAGGTGCAGCTGTTCCGCGGCCAGCTCAAGCAGATGACGCGAATGATCTCGTCCTGGTCGTTCGTCTTCCTCCTGTTCATCGGCATCTCCTTCTTCGCCAAGTTCGGCAGCGACATGTCGCGGCTGTGGCTTGCCGCCTTCTACTTCCTCGGCCTCGCCGCGCTGATCGCCGAGCGCCTCGTCCTGCGTTCGCTGGTGCGCAGCTGGGCGCGTCAGGGCCGGCTCGATCGCCGCACCATCATCGTCGGCTCCGACAGCAACGGCGAGGAGCTGGTCGAGGCACTGAAGGCGCAGGAGGATTCCGACATCCACGTGCTCGGCGTGTTCGACGATCGCAATGACAGCCGCGCACTCGACACCTGCGCCGGCGCAAGCAAACTCGGCAAGGTCGACGACATCGTCGAGTTCGCCCGCCGCACCCGTGTCGATCTCGTGCTATTCGCATTGCCGATCTCGGCGGAGACGCGCATCCTGGAGATGCTGAAGAAGCTATGGGTGCTGCCGGTCGACATCCGCCTGTCCGCGCATACCAACAGGCTGCGCTTCCGCCCGCGCTCCTATTCCTATCTCGGCGAGGTGCCGACGCTCGACGTGTTCGAGGCTCCGATCACCGATTGGGACCTCGTGATGAAATGGCTGTTCGACCGCGTCGTCGGTGGCCTCGCACTGCTCGCGGCCCTTCCGGTGATGGCGCTGGTTGCGCTGGCCGTGAAGCTCGACAGCCCCGGCCCCGTGCTGTTCCGCCAGAAGCGGTTCGGCTTCAACAACGAGCGCATCGATGTCTACAAATTCCGCTCGATGTATCACCATCAGGCCGACCCGACCGCCTCGAAGGTCGTCACCAAGAACGATCCACGCGTCACCCGCGTCGGCCGCTTCATCCGCAAGACCAGTTTCGACGAGCTGCCGCAGCTGTTCAACGTGGTGTTTTCAGGCAATCTGTCTCTGGTCGGCCCGCGTCCGCACGCGGTGCAGGGCAAGCTGCAGAGCCGCCTGTTCGACGAGGCCGTCGACGGCTATTTCGCCCGCCACCGCGTCAAGCCCGGCATCACCGGCTGGGCCCAGATCAACGGCTGGCGCGGCGAGATCGACAACGAAGAGAAGATCCAGAAGCGCGTCGAGTTCGACCTCTACTACATCGAGAACTGGTCGGTGCTGTTCGACCTCGTCATTCTCCTGAAGACGCCGCTCTCGCTGCTGACCAAGAACGAGAACGCGTATTGAGTTTCTCCGTCATGCCCGGTCAGGCCGGGCGATGACAGCGGTATTTGTAGCGTGCCAGTAGCGTGAGCATCTGATGGCGTATGCGGCGACAGCCGGTGGAATGACAACAGCCGCACCGGCTGCACCCGGCGTGCTGGCTCTCCAGCGCGCGCTGGTGTGGCTGGTCGGCGCATCGGGCGCGATCGTCTTCATCGAGCCGAGCCCCTACGAGATCGTGACGTTGCTCGCCACCGTCGCTTTCTTCGCCACCGGGCTGCGGTTCAAGCTCGTGCTGATGCCGCTGGTGTTGGCCCTGGTCCTGCTCAATGTCGGCTACACCATCAGCGCGATCCCGCTGCTCGACCAGTCCGAGGTCGCAAGCTGGATCGCGACCTCCTGGTACATGGCGGTAACAGTGGTGTTCTTCGCCATGGTCACCTCCGAGGACACGGCGGCGCGGCTCGACATGCTGCGCCGCGGCCTCGTGGTCGGCGCGATGATCGCCTCGCTCTCGGCGATCGCGGGCTACTTCAATCTGGTTCCCGGCGGCCACGACCTCCTGACGCTCTATGAGCGCGCCCGCGGCACCTTCAAAGACCCGAACGTGCTGGGTGCCTTCCTGATCCTGCCGGCGCTGTTTGCGCTCCAGAGCGTGGTCTCGGACAAGCTCGCCAAGGCTTTCCGGAACGTCATCGCCTTCGGCATCATGTCACTGGCGATCCTGCTCGCCTTCTCCCGCGCCGCCTGGGGTGGACTGATCCTGACGTCAGCCTTCATGCTGGCGCTGATGGTGCTGACCAGCCGCACCAATGCGCAGCGCTCGCGCATCATCATCATGGCCATCGTCGCGGTGGTGCTGGGCCTCGCGTTGATCGCAGTGCTGCTGTCGTTCGACTCCGTCGCCGAGATGTTCAAGCAGCGCGCGAGCTTCGACCAGAGCTACGACGAGGGCCGCTTCGGCCGGTTCGGCCGGCACATCCTTGGTGCGGAGATGGCGCTCGACCTGCCGTTCGGCATCGGCCCCTTGCAATTCCACCGCTTCTTCCCCGAGGACACCCACAATTCCTATCTGAACGCGTTCATGTCCGGCGGCTGGCTTTCCGGCGTATGCTATCCCGCGCTGGTCTTCACCACCGTCGTCATGGGCTTCCGCCACATCTTCGTCCGCGTGCCCTGGCAGCGCGCTTACCTGGCGGTGTTCTCGGCCTTCGTCGGCACTGTCGGCGAAAGCTTCGTGATCGACACCGACCACTGGCGCCACTTCTGGATGATGCTGGGCGCGATGTGGGGCATGATCGCAGCCGCACAGGCCTACAAGACTAACGAGGCTGCTTAAGCTTGAGATCGGGCCGCTTCTCCGGCGGCGTGTCGAGCAGGCCCTTCAACGTCGCGGTCGCAGCCAGGATGCTCTTGTAGCCCTCATTGGCGAAACGCAGCAGCAGGCGCAGCTCTTCGTCGGTATAGGTGCTGAACACCTTCTCCATCGCCTGCTGCATCGGCACGTAGAGCTGGCCGATCTTCATCGCGGTCTCCGGTACGACGGCAATGTAGACCTTGCGGCGATCGGCCTCGTCCCGCTCGCGGCGCACCAACCCCGCCTTCTCGAGCCGATCCACCACGCCAGTGATGGCGCCCGTCGTCAGCCCCGTCACCTCGGCAAGCCGGCCCGCCGTCACGCGGCCCTCGAGATAGAGAATGTCCATGCATTCGAGGTCGGAATTGGCAATTCCGGCAACGTTCGCAACGGTCTGGCCATAGAGGACGCCCTGCGCGGACGACCGACGCATCGCCTCCTCCAATTCCCCCAGCAACGCCGCGCGCGCCTTTGTCCTTGACAAGGCTCACCTCATATCTTACTCGATGTATATCTTAGTTGCTAAGAGATTTAGCGACCGTAATTTCTCCTAGCACCACGGAAACGTCCGGAGCAAGCCAATGCCTCATCGTCCCCGCAAGGCCCTGATCATCGGCGCCGGCATCGCCGGGCCCGTGACCGCGATCCTGCTGCGCCGCGCCGGCATCGAATCGGCGATCTACGAAGCATGGCCCTACTCCAAAGGCATCGGCGGCGGCCTCCAGATCGCGCCGAACGGCATGCATGTGATGGACGAGATCGGGCTCGCGGAAGAGTTGATCAGCCGCGGCTCGATCGCGGAGTCCTTCGACTTCTATTCGCAAGAAGGTCGACGGCTCGGCTCTATCAACCGCGACATGGCGCGGCGCTTCGGCCAGCCCGCGGTCAATGTCTGCCGCGCCACGCTGAACGAGATCCTGATCGACAAGGCCTGGTGCGCCTGCGTCTCGCTTTATTTCGACAAGCGCCTGATCAAGATCGAGGACCGGGGCGACCAGCCTGTTATCGCCTATTTCGCCGACGGCACCACCGCCGAGGGCGACTTCCTGATCGGCGCCGACGGCGTGCATTCGATCACGCGGCGCCAGGTGGTGCCTGATGGTCCCAAACCCTTCAACACCGGCCTGATCGGCTTCGGCGGCTTCGTACCGCATGCCGTGCTCGACGGAAGGGCGATCGGCCGGCATGTCGAGACCACGTTTGGACAAAGCGGCTTCTTCGGCTACGGCTATTGCAGCTCCGATCCGAAGGACGGCGTGATGTGGTGGAGCACCCAGCCCGCGCACGGCATGGACGCCGCGATGTTCCGAGCGCTCGACGAGCAAACGCTGAAGCAACATTTGCGCGGTTTCCATCAGGGCTGGCACGATCCGATCCCGGCCATCATCGAGGCTGCCGAGAACATCGTAGTCACCGACACGCTCGACGTCGCGACCCTGCCGACCTGGTCGCGCAAGCGCTCGCTGCTGATCGGCGATGCTGCGCATGCAACCAGCCCTCATGCCGGCCAGGGCGCCTCGCTCGCGCTGGAAGATGCCATGCGGCTCGCCCGCCTGATGCAGGAAGGCCAGGAACTCAGCGCCACCTTCCAGGCCTTCGAGGCCGAGCGGCGCCCCCGTGCGGAAAAGATCGTCGCCATCGCCCGCCGCAACGGCAACAACAAGCGCGAACTCGGCGCCGCCGGCGCCTTCATCCGCAATCAGATGATCAAATGGCTGCTGCCGCTGGGGTCGAAGAGCATGGATTTCATGTATGCGTATGACGCGCGCGCGGCGTGACTTCCTCCTCTCCTCTCCCCGCACGCGGGGGGAGGCGCAGGAAACGCTATGTCTCGACCTCAAACCTCAGACCGGCGTGATCGACCAGTCGCCTGATCAGCTTGTGCTGCATCGCCGCACCCGGCGTCCAGAGGCCGGCCGGCACATCGGGCGCGTCGCGCAGCAGACAGATCGCGCATTCGGAAACCATCTTTGCCGTTGATGCGTAACCGGGATCGAGATCGCCCTTCACTGCCGCGCGCACCTGACGGCCGTCAGGCGCAATGGCGACATAGAGCAGGTCGTAATGGCCGGCGTCTCGCTCTTCTTTCGACGGTCCCTCGCCAGGCTTGAGCGCTTCGGGGCCCGTCTTTTCGCTGTTGGCGGCCATGACGAGCTTCGCATTGGCCTGCCCTTCGTCCCCCGCCCCCGTCAGCACCATTTCGTCGTAGACGAAGTCCCTGCCATAGGGGAATCCCATCAGCATGTTGGAGCGGTGAACGTTGCGCGTGTTCAGCGTCGCCATCGCGAACGGGGCGGACCAGGATTGCAGGTCCTCCTCGAACACAGGCTTGTTGCCACGCGGCTGCTTTGGCCCTTCGAAGCCGGGCGTGAGGGCGAAGGGGTCTTTGAGGATCGACACGAGGCTGAGATCCTGCGCCACCGCTTCAAAGGTGACCCTCGCGCTCGCCGAGGTGCCGCCGGAGAATTTCCAGCTGAGATCGCGGACGCGCCCTTTGACGCGCGGCACTGGCGCTCCGAACACGCGCCTTGCTTCCTCCTGCACGAAGAACGCACCGAGCTCGAACGGCATGGAATCGAAGCCGCAGGAGAACATGATGCGCGCGCCGCTGGCCTTGGCTGCCGCCTCATGCATGTCGATCATCTGCTTCAGCCAGATCGGCTCACCGCAGAGGTCCATGTAGTCGGTGCCATCAGCGACGCAGGCGGCAAGCAGATCGGAGCCATAGAGCTGGTAGGGACCGACCGTGGTGACGACCAGCTTGGCTTGAGCAACCATCGCCCGCAGCGACGCGGGATCGGCTGCGTCGGCGACGATCAGCGGCGTCTCCGCGGGCGCGCCGATCGCGTCGCGCACCGAGACGAGCTTGTCTCTGCTGCGCCCGGCAAGCGCCCATGTCGGCGCCCCGTCGCCGACATGGTTCGCAGCGAGATATTCGGCCACGAGCTGGCCGGTGTATCCGGTTGCGCCGTAGACGACGATGTCGAACTTCGAGGGCACGGACCTTACGCTTCCACCTCGAACGTCAGGCCGGCATTGTCCCGCAGCCGCTTGATCAGCTTGTGCTGCATCGCTGCGCCCGGCGTCCAGAAGCCGGCGGCGACGTCAGTCGCATCGCGCAGCAGGCAGATCGCGCATTCCGAGATCATCTTCGAGGTCGAGCCGTAGCCGGGATCGCGATCGCCGGTGACGCCGGCGCGGACCATGCGCCCGTCGGGCGCAACCGCGACATAGAGCAGGTTGAACAGCCCGTTCTCGCGCTCTTCCTTCGAGGGCCCCTCACCCGGTTTCGGCGCACTCGGGCCGGTCTTCTCGGCGTTGGCGGCCATCACGCGCCTGGCGTTGGCCTCGCCCTTCTCGCCGGGACCGGTCAAGACCATCTCGTCGTAGACGAAGTCCTGGCCGTAGGGAAAGCCCATCAGCATGTTGGAGCGATGGACATTGCGGGTATTGATCAGCGCCATCATGAACGGCGCGGCCCAGGATAGCAGGTCGTCCTCGAGCAGCGGCTTGTTACCCCTCGGCTGCTTCGGGCCTGTGAAGCCTGGCGTCAGCGCGAATGGATCGTTCAGGATCGCGACGAGGCTGATGTCTTTGGCGACCGCGTCGAACGTCGCCTTCGCGCTCGCCGCGGTGCCGCCCGAGAGCGTGCCGCGCATGTCGCGCACGCGACCCTTCACGCGCGCGGCCGGTGCGCCGAACACCCGCCTGGCCTCTTCCTGCACGAAGAACGTGCCGAGCTCGAACGGCACGGAATCGAAGCCGCAGGAGAACACGATGCGCGCGCCGCTGTCCTTCGCCGCCGCTTCGTATTTGTCGATCATCTGCCGCATCCAGATCGGCTCACCGCAGAGATCGAAATAATCGGTGCCGGTGGCGACGCAGGCCGCGAGCAGTTCCTCGCCGTAGAGTTGATACGGACCGACCGTCGTGATCACCGACATCGTCTGCTCCGCCATCGCCTTCAGCGAGGCGGCATCGGACGCATCGGCCACGATCAGCGGCGTATCGGCGGGCGCGCCGATGGCGTCGCGCACGGATTTCAGCTTGTCGAGGCTGCGCCCCGCCATCGCCCATTTCAGCGACTTATCGCCCTTGTAATGCGCTGCCAGATATTCGGCGACGAGCTGGCCCGTGAAACCGGTCGCGCCATAGACAACGATGTCGAACTTCGCAGAGCTCATGGTCGGCCTTTATTTCTTTGCGTAACTCACGCCCATTCCGGCGCGGACGTCGCTTTGAATTCCATAAGGCGGTATCGGATAACGCAGGCCGTTCCTGGCCAGCGCCTTCATGCCCTCGATCGCCTTGGCGAGATGCGCAGGCTTCAGGGCCATCAGCATCTCCTCGTCCGGCACGCCGCCATAGCGCCGTTCGGCATAGCATGGCAAGGACAGGCTGGGCTCGCCGGTCTTGAGCGCCCGGCCCCATGAATCCGCGCAAGCGGTCTCGCCGACCACGCCCCATTCGAACTTCTTGTAGCCGGTATATTGCAGCCCGTTGATCAGGATGATCATCTGCCCGGGCGTCGCATAGACGAGGCAGATGTCGGGCGGATTGAGCCGTCCGCTTGCGAGCGGACTGACCGCGAGAGCCTGATACTGCCCGAACGGAACCACGTCCAGCGCCTCCTGGCGCTTGCGCGCATCCTCCGCCGTGCCGTGCCAGACGCCGACATAGTTTTCGCCGGCGAGCCAGTTCTCGTCCTGGGGGCTAAGGCCAATCACCGCGCGGCACTGTGCGCCGACGAGATCCTCGCCGGTGATGCCGACGGTCCAACCGAGCCGCGAAGCCATGCTGACGATCTGGTCAGTGGTGTGAACAGCAGTCGGCCGCCGGATTTTCGGGATCGCCTCCATGTCCGCGGCATGCGCGAACAGCTTCATGCCGATCACCGTCGTCTTCAGCCGCAACAGGCTGTTCAGATCGGCCACGAGGCCGGCAAGGTCGATCGTATCAGCGGCTTGCTGCTGCATGGCATCCTCCCGACGCGGATCGTTGCGCTTCCGAGAACCGTTCTAGTCCTCGGCAGGCCCGGGAAGCAACTCGCCGGTCCTTCCCATGAGACGGTAGGCCAGAAGGCCTATCCATTCGCGCGCGGCCACGTCGGTATGGCCGAAGCCCTCCAGAGCATTGTTCGTGAACGAGAACAGATCGTCGCGACCGCCCATCCGCCAATCGACCGGATAGGCTTCGACGTCAAATCCAGCCTTGCGGAAAATGCCCATCGCGCGCGGCATGTGATAGGCTGAGGTGACCAGCAGCCAGCGCTCACCCGGCTTCGGCGCCACCAGGCGCTTGGTGAAGATCGCGTTCTCGTAGGTGTTGCGCGAGTCCCGCTCCAGGATCAGGCGTTCCTTGGGGACGCCCGCATTTTCCAGGATCGGCGCAGAATAGTCGGCCTCTCTGGCGTCATTTGCGATCAGATTCGCGGAGCCTCCGGTGAAGACGATACGCGCATTGGGATAACGGCGCGCAAGCTCGGCCGGCGCCAACAGGCGATCGGCAGCGTGCGGGACCACGGGCGTGTGATGCGCCGCCGACAGCTCGGTGTCGACGGAGCCGCCCAACACGATGATGCCGTCGGGTGCACCGCGCGTCGGGTCCCATGCGGGAAAGCGCGACTCCAGCGGATAGAGCAGCCAATTGCCGAGCGGCGAAAAGGCGGTGAGCGCGAACAGGACCAGCGTGGTCGCGGCCAGTTTCCGGCCGAGCCCGGCAAAGCGCGTGGCCATCAGCACGACCGAGATGATCCCGAGCTCGACCAGAAGATTGATCGGCAGCACCGCGGCGCCGAGCGTCTTGGAAAGAACGAAGAACAGGAGAAACCTCGCTGAAATGATCGTGCCGGTGATACGCAGGCTTGACCCGCCCGCTTGTCTTCAGAAATCTTCTTGGAAGAGGATCGATTGCCGGGTCAAGCCCGGCCATCGCACGATCTGATGACGAGCCCTGTGAAACCAATCGGACGCGGCAAATGACCCATCATCACCTGCATTCAAGTCCCGAGACCTGCCATTGGGGCTTCTTCGAGGCCGCTCTCAAGCCCGTCCTCACCGTCAGGAGCGGTGACGAAGTCACCGTCGATACCATTAGCGGCGGCCCGGACGTCCTGCCCGACCGGAGCAAGTTTCACATTCCGCCGGAGACGTTCGAGGTACATGCCAAAAGCGAGCGCATGCTCCCCGGTCATATCTTGACCGGCCCGATCGCGGTCGACGGCGCCGAGCCCGGCGACGTGCTTCAGATCGATATCCTCGACGTCCAGCTGCGGCAGGATTGGGGCTGGAATCTGATCAGGCCGTTGTCGGGCACCTTGCCCGACGATTTTCACGAGACGCGCATCCTCAACATCCCGCTGGACCGGACGCGGATGGTCGGCCGCATGCCCTGGGGTCTCGACCTGCCCCTCAAGCCGTTTTTCGGCGTGATGGGCGTGTCGCCGCCGCAGGCCTGGGGCCGCATCTCCTCGCTCGTGCCGCGCGCCATGGGCGGCAATCTCGACAACAAGGAGCTCGGCGCCGGTGCGACGCTGTATCTGCCGGTGTTCGTCCCGGGCGCGATGTTCTCCTGCGGCGACGGCCATGGCGTGCAGGGCGACGGCGAAGTCTGCGTCACCGCGATCGAGACCGCGCTCCAAGGTCGCTTCCGGCTGACATTGCGCAAGGATTTGCGGTTCGACTACCCGCGCGCGGAGTCGCCGACCCATTACATCACCATGGCGATGGACCCCGACCTCGACCAATGCGCGGTGCGTGCGCTGCGCGACATGATCGTGCTGCTCGGCGAGATCCGAAACCTGTCGCGCGAGGACGCCTATACGCTGTGCAGCCTCGCGGCCGATTTGCGCGTCACCCAGACCGTCAACGGCTCAAAGGGCATCCATTGCATGATCGAAAAAGCGATCGTGCACGGCTGAGCCGGGCCACATCTTCCCGACCTCTCGACGCGACGCCGCCGCCCGGGATTCCGCGCGGCGTGCTTGATCGCGTCTTTTTTCCAGCGATTCCAACGTGCTGCTCTACCGTGACAACCCGGATTTGACTTCCACCCCTAAACCTAAATAGAGTCTTAATCGTTACTTTTATGTACCTGAGTAAGAGGCTAGCGTTCGGGCCATGGCCACCGAAAAAGCCGAGACTGACCGCATTCCCGTAACCTTGGCGCTCTCGACCATCACCTACCTGGAGAAGTTGGTGAGGCAGGGCACCCACGGCACCAGCGTCCCCGGCGTCGCACGTACCTTGATCGAGGAAGGCATCCGTCTCGCCATCAAGGACGGACTTTTGTCGATTCGCGACAACGGCAGGACGTGAACGCGCACTGAGCGGGAAGCGGACGGATCTCGGCGACTGATGGCCAGATGTCGCAACCTGGGACCGTTACAAATGCCTGTTCTCTCACCAACCTGGACCAACGAACGCGTTGAACTTCTGAAGCAGCACTTCGAGGCCGGCCTGTCCTGCCGCGAGATCGCCGCCGACATCGGCGTCAGCCGCAATGCCGTGATCGGCAAGCTGTCGCGACTGAATCTCACGCGCGGCCGCTCGCTCGACGAGCGCAGGCCTCAGGACCGAACGAGCGCGCCGCGAGCGCCGAAGGCGGTCCCCCGGCTGCAATTTGAAATGCTCGCCACGATCTATGGCGAAGCGGACGCGCCGGTCGCGACCGGGCCGATCGACGATGCCAATCGCTGCTCGCTGATGGAGCTCGGCGAAAATCGCTGCCGCTGGCCGATCTCGACGCCGGGTGCGGAAGATTTCTGTTTCTGCGGCAATGCCGCGCATGACGGCCAGCCCTATTGCGCCGGCCACAGCCGCCTCGCCTATCGGCCGAATTCCCGCACTCGTGTCATGCGAGGCTGAAGCGGCGATGCCGCTCCCGCAACGAAAAACCTCCGGCAGGGCACTACCGGAGGTTTCTGGAGGCTTAGCATCAAGCTAAGAGCCGTGAATTTTCGAAACCGGCTGACAGTTATATAGCTGAGCAACTCAGGTAAGTAAATAAATTTGGTCGCGATCGAATCGCATAGCTCGTCTTCCGGGCTCGCGGAGAAGATCCGCGCTTCCGAAAATCAACATGTCATCAAGAAAAGAACCCCGGCGGTTTCCCGCCGGGGTTCTCTGCTCGATAAGCGCGGTCGATGATCAGAAGTTGCGCTGAGCGCGCAGCATCATGGTGACCGAGTTCTGGTCCTTCAGCTCGTACACGGCCGCCGGCTTCGCAGCGGAGGCGACGCCCGGGCTGTTGATGGCGCCAGAGTACTTCTGGTCCAGACGCGACCAGCTCAGGTCGGCCGTGAACGCCAGGTTCTTGACCGGAGTCCACACGGTGTTGACACCGACCACCGCGAAGTTGAAGTCCGGATTACAGGTCGAGCCGGCCACCGCGATCCCGGCGAAGTTGGTGCAGATCAGGGCCTTGCCAGAGTCGCCGTACTTCAGCTGGGCATAGCCACCATAGACGGCGCTCGCCCAGTTCGGGTTCCAGTTGTGGGTGTAGCCACCACGGAGACCCCAGGTCTTGACGGTGTCGATGCCGGTGCCCGTTCCAAAGACGCCATCGGCAAGACCGGCGAAGCCGGTGCTCTGATACGCGCCCGTGCCGCTACCGCTGAACATGAAGAAGCTCTGCGGGAACAGGCTCTGGAAGTTGTAACGCGTTGCACCGTCCGTGTAGACGGCCTGCAGGTTGATCACGTCGCCCGCACCGGTCGGGATATTCTTGATCGACAACGCGCCTTGAACAGCCCAGCCCCACTTGTCGGCGGGATGCCCCGAGGGTTCGGTCGTGCCGTAGTAGCCGGCATGGAGGTCATGCCCGACAACCGACAACTGGGCCAGACCCCAGGCCTGGTCGACGCGCACGTTGCCGAGGATGTCGGGAGAACGCGTGCCACCCCAATCGTTGGCGCCATAGACGCCCGTCACGAACTGGGCAGCCGTACCCGACGATACGTTCCAGAGATTCGACTGGCCGTTGTTCGCCGACGTCTCGTCCTGCAACGCGAACGAAGCGGTGATGCCTTGGCCGAAGTCAGCCGTGTAGGCAGCCTGGTTCACACCGTTGACGTGGTTGGAGCCGCCCGGGATGGTATCGGGACCGCCAGCCGGATAGCTCTGCCACGGGGCATCGAAGATCGAGACCGTGCGACCGAAGGTGAAGCCTGCGAACTGGATGAACGCATGGTAGAGACCGAGCGTTGCCGCACTGGACGAGATCGTCGACGGATTGCTGCCGGTGGCGTTGGTCGAGTCGTAGCTGAAGACCATGTCGGCGTAGGTGCGAACGACGCCGTACTCGGTCGCCGTGCGGGTGTCGACGTTGAAGTCGAAACGGGCGCGGCTGTAATAGTAGTTGGTGACCCGGTTGTTCGACCCGCCGTTCGCGCTGCTGGTGCTGTTGTTGAAACCGTAGTCGCCGGCGCCGCCGAGAATCGCGTCAGCGCGCAGGTAACCGCCCAGCTTGATGCAGGTGTCGGTGCCGGGCATGTAGTAGAAACCGGCGCCGTAGAGCGAGCAGACCTTCACGTATTCGACCGCCTTGGCCTTGACCGGAAGATCAGCCGCCTGAGCTCCACCGGCGGCGATCAGGGTCGCCGCAGTGCCGAGCAAAAGGCTCTTCACCACTTTCATTTAAAACCTCCAAGTTGCTCATTTTACGGAGACCGGACCGTGAGGCCCCCCAGATCCCCGTCTCTTCAAAATCCGCTCGGCCGCTTCGCGCTTTCGGACGTACCCGCATTCGAACGCGAGGGACGTGAGCGAACCACCTGCAACGGGACGATCGAGAACCCCCCACCGTCACGAAGCAATATGCCTGCGCCTTTCCGTTAATCAAAATAGTTTATTAGATCAGCTTTGTGGTTTCACTAACCCTGTGTCTGCGGCGCCACACCGGACCTGAGCCAAAAGGCTGATCGGATCATATTTGTAATTTCCGTGACATAATTACCCTGCCCTGCACTTGCGTCAGAGCAGAGTTGCGTGGACTATGCCCGCCGCGAATTAACGGTCGGAAAGAGATCCGCCTGCGGGAGTGACGCTGTGTCAGCGACGAGGAAAGAAGGGGCGCGCCTCCGCTCCGCCGGCAATCTCGATATCATCAGGCGATTCACCTGGGAGATATCGTCGATCAACATGTATCTGGAGGAGCTGCGTCAGTTCTGGGCCAGAACGCTCGGCATCAGCGGACCGCAATGGCTTATTCTGATGGCGATTTCCGATCTCGACAAGGACGATGGCGTCCCCGTCAACGTGGTCTCGAAACTCCTTCACGTCGACCCGTCCTTCGTCACAACCCAGTCCAAGCTTCTCGAGAAGAAGGGCCTGCTGCGGCGTCGCCCCTCGCCTACCGATGCGCGCGTGGTGCGGCTGTCGCTGGTCGAGAAGACGCAGAAGCACATCGCCAGTCTCAACGAACAGTACAAGACGATTCGCGAATTCGTTTTCCAGGAGTTCGACGAGGACGAGCTGACCGAATTCACCGCCAAGCTCGCGACGCTGAAGACCCGGCTCGAGAAAGCCTGCATCAGGATCTCTCTCGACTTCTGAGGCGCAAATCCGCGTCTCGGCCCGGAGGCCGCGCTCAGATCCGCTTGCCGGCCGCGCCGAGCTGCGATTCGAGCCAGTCGAAGATGTATTCGTTGGCAAGGCTCGGATTGTCGGCGTGGGCCTGGGCCGCGCCGGTCTCCGCCGCGGTGAACACTTTCAGCACGACGTCCGAGCTGCCGAGCCGGGATGTCTGCACGATCTGACGCGCCCGGTCGGCCTTGAGCCAGCCGTCCTCGCCGATCGTGATCAGCACCGGACATTCGGCACTGGAGGCCATCAGCGGCGCATGCGGCACCGGAACGATGCTGAGGTCGCTCATCGCGAAACGGCTGGCCAGGAAAGATCGTTCGTGCAGGTCCCACAGACCGCCGTCACAAACCGCCGCCGCCAGGCGCGGCTCCTGCAACACGGCGCGCGCCACGAACGAAGAGCCCCACCCGTCCGCCACGATCGCGACGCGATCGAAATCGACGTCGCCGCGCAGTTCCAGATAGTCCATCACGCTGCCAATCGAGCCCTCGAGGTCGCGACGCTGCAGCAGCGTGTTGGCGTAGTCGTCGCGCTGGTCGCCGAGCAGGTCCAGCGCCAGCATCGCAAAGCCCCGCTCACGCGCATGCGGGGCAAGCTTGACCAGGAACTCCTCTTTGCGATGTCCGGGCTCGCCGATGCAGATCACCGTCGGCGCGCGACCGTTCGCCGCAGGCGCGGGCAGGAAGTAGCCCTGCAGCGCATGTCCTTCGATCCAGGGGATCGTCACGACTTCACCGGCCGGCCCGCGCGCGGTGAGGAAGCGGCGGGCGCATTCCTGCATCGCGAGCACCGCGACCCAACGGCGCTCGTCGGCGGGATCGAGCGGCATCGCGGCCGCACCGTAATAGTTCATCGCGCGCAGCCAGTTGCGCTGCGCGGTTACCAAGTGGCCTTCCGCGAACGCCGCCTCGGCGCGATGCCGGTTGGCCCGAGCCAGCTTCTTCCACTCGCGATGCCAGGATTGTTCGTCGCCGCGCTTCAGCTGCCGCGCGATCATCAGGCATTCGGCGATGGTGGCGCCGCCCTCCTGTGCCGCGGTCAGCAACCGCGTGAACTCAGCAGAGATATCCTCTCTCTCCGGGCAGAGGATGAAGTCGTCGGAGAGGCATGCGGGTATCATCGGAGCTACGCTTTATGATGGCGTGACCCTGATTCACTAAACTATTTTAGTTCCCTAACCAAGCTGCCGTGCGCCGAATGAGACCCGTTCGAGATCACCATCGCTTGAACGCGTGATACATGTCGCATGCGTGACATTCCGTATCGTCATAAGCAGACACGCGCGGGAAGGCAGGTAAAGTGACCTGAGTAAAATTACCTGCGTAAAACCGTTGGCGTACCTCTTGCGATGACAATCATCATCCCTATCTACACGCGCGATCGTAGACGGCCTCAGCCGAGCCGCCAGCCGACCTCCTGAGCAAAACTTTCGTAGAACGCCCTGTCGTAAGCCTGCTCCGGCGCAGCGCGCACACGCTCGTCCAGGCGCTGTGCGTCGTCCCCCACGAGAATGCGCCACCGCTCCGCCTTCACGCCGTCGAGGATGATCCTGGCAGCCTGCGCAGCGGTCGTCGGCGCATCCTCGAGGAAGCTGCGGGCACGCTCGGCGAACACCGCCTGGATGTCGTCGTCCGACATCTTGTCAGCATCTGGCACGCCCGCCGCGACCATCCGCTTGCGGGTCAGCACCACCTCGTCGGGATTGAGACGTTCCGACCCGTCGCCGCTCTGCACCTTGCGTGAATTGGAGACGATCGAGGTGCCGATATGACCGGGCATCACCACCGAGCATTTGACATGCGGCGCGTGCAAACGGAGGTCGTTGATCAGCGCCTCGGTGAACCCCTTCACCGCGAACTTCGCGGAACTGTAGGCGGTGTGCGCCTGGCCCATGCCGATCGAGGCCCAGAAGCCGTTGACGCTGGCGGTGTTGACGATGTGGGCTTCATCCGCCTTGACCAGCATGGGCAGGAAGGTGCGGACGCCGAGATAGACGCCGCCCCAGCAAATGTTGAAGGTGCGCTCCCACTGCTCGCGCGTGTTGGTGAACAGGCTGCCGCCACCGCCGATACCGGCGTTGTTGAACAGCAGGTGGATCTTGTCGGTCTTCTGCTGCTCGACGAACTCGTCGCGGAAGCGCTTGAGATGATCCTCGATCGAGACGTCGGCGACATGCGTGGTGACGCGCAAGCCCTGCGGCAGCTTCTCGACCTCGCACAGTCGCTTGGTCTCGGCCATCGCGGCTTCCGAGACGTCGCACATCGCAACATTGCAGCCCTCGGCCACGAGCTGCCGGGCGAGCTCGCGCCCCATGCCCGTACCGCCACCGGTGATAACAGCCGTCTTTCCAGCAAATTCCTTCATGGGACTTTCGACCCCTCCCCTTGTCGTTACGTTTCTTCATCGTTGGCACGCCGCGGAAGCGACGCGCACAAAATGTAGCAGCGCCGCATCCGCAGGTAAAAGCGGATCGGCGCTGCGTCTCGACGTCTGTTATTTCGGCATGCGGACTATTCGGCCGCCTCGGTGTGCCGTCCGTCCAGCGCGCCAAGCGCCTCCAGCGCCTTGCGGGTCGCCGCCTGCTGCGACGGTGAGGCCTCCGGCATCGGCGCGCGCGGATACGTCTTCGGCAGGCCCTGGAGCGTCTGCGCGTAACGCGTGCAGGCGGGCAGATTGTCGGCGATGATGGCGTTCCACAGCGTCAGCAGCTTCTTGTGGAGTGCGAGTGCGCGTGGATGATCGCCTGATTTCACCGCGTCCCACAGCGCGACGGAAGCGTGCGGCGCCGCGGTCAGGATCGCGGCGATCGAGCCATGGGCGCCCAGCGTGTAGGACGGATACATCAGCGCATCGACCGCGCTGTAGATCAGCTTGTCCGGCGCCATCATCATGAGGTCCGCGAACAGCTTGAGGTCGCCCGCGCTCTGCTTGACGCCGACGACCAGCGGCACCTCGGTCATGATCCGCGTCAGCAGCGCCGGCGACAGATAAGACCAGGGCACGACGTTGTAGATGATGATGGGCATGCCGGTCTCATCGGCCATGGCACGAAAATGCGCGACCATCGCCTCGTCGTCCGGCTTGAAGAGGTAGTGCACCGGCGTGACCTGGAGGGCAGCGACATTCATGTCGCGCACCAGCTTGCCGCGGCGGATCGCATCGCGCGTGGAGTCGACGATGATGCCGGCGATGACGGGGATGCGTCCCCTCACCGCCTCCACCGTCGCCGTCATCAGGTCGCGATATTCCTCGTGATCGAGCGTGTGGCCCTCGCCGGTCGAGCCGCCGGCCGCAACGCCATGCGCGCCGGCACCGATCATCCAGTCGACCTGCGGCGCCACCAGCTTGGTGTCGATCTCGCCGTCTTTCCGGAACGGCGTCGTCATCGGCGGAATCACGCCGGTCGGTCGTACCTTCATGGTCTGCCCTCGCGTTTCCGTTGGTCCTGCTGCGGTCCCGCTCTCCTGGCGAGTATTCCGCACGCCTCGAAGCGTACCGGCTGCTTGCGCCTTGTGAAGCTCTGCCGGCGCGGCGCAGCCCCCACAATCCCTCATCCCTGACTTGATTCCTGGGGGTTCCCCGTATTTGTCCGGCTTCGGTTTAGGGGCAATTTTTTTACAATCCGAATCGTCCAATGGGGAACGCTGGACGCGCAGGCCCGGCCGACGTGTCGTTTACGACACAGGCTGTGGCACTCGGCTTGCATCCTCCTCGTGGTCGAAACTACCAATGAGGTGACTGGAATGTTCATTACCGTCGTTGCCGTACTCTGCCGGCTTGGCGCTGCTGCCTCGGGCAGCTGTGTCGAGGAGATCGTGACCGACAGCAATATGACGCCCGACATGTCGATGATGGCGTGTGCCGTCGGCGCACAGGCCCCGCTGGCAAAATGGATGGACGAGCATCCGATCTATCACAACAACTGGCGCCTCGAGCGCTACAAGTGCGTGCCGGGCCATTACGAGATCAAGGGCCACGCCTAAGGCCCCGCAAAACTACTGATACCGAGGAGACGCCCGGGGGCCGCTGTCGTTCCTCCGCGCGGTACGATCAGCGCCAAGGCTCACGAGCTACAAAGCCTCGCCAGCTTCAAGTCTCGCACGGGACGGCGCGCGGCGTGACATCAGTCACGCTCCCTCTTTAAGCCACCGCCTGCAAAATCATCGCACGCGCGCGCCGCCCCTCCGGCGTCGGCATCAGCGCGAAATTGTGCGGCTGGTCGCGCCACAGATGCAGCTCGACCGACACGCCAGCCGCCCGCGCCCGCGCGGCGAGATCGACGCTGTCAGGGTACAGCAGATCGCGCGTGCCCGAGAAGATCGTCATCGGCGCGAGCGAGCGGAACGCGCCGCTGAGCGGGCTGACGAAGGGATGGCCGACATCGAGCTCGCCGGCATAGAGCCGCGCCGCTTCGATGATGCCGGGAATGTCCTGGATCGGATCGCGTACGGCGATCTCGGCTTGCTCGGGGCGGCTGACGGACGCGTCGGCCGCAGGCGAGATCAGCACCAGCCGATTCGGTTGCCGATGGCCGCGGTCGCGCAACCACTGGCACGCGGCAACGGCAAGGCCCGCGCCGGCCGAATTGCCCACCACCGTGACCTTTGCGGGCCCTGCGTCCTCCAGCAGCATCCGCAACAACTCGGCTGTCGCCGGCACGACGTCTTTCGCGGTCGCGCGCGGTGCAAGCGGATAGACCGGCACGACGCAGACGACGCTCGCCTTGCGGGTCATTTGACCGACAAGGCGCCAATGCGCCGGCACGATCTCGTTGATATAGCCGCCGCCATGCAGGAACATGACGTGATTACGGCCCTCGAAGCCCGACGCGGGCGCGGTGTAGTAGACCGGCCATCCGCCCATCTTCGTCAGCGTCGCATCGACGCCGCGGCCAAGCCCCGCAGGCTCATGCGAGGCCGGCTGCAGCGCGAGCTTCTGCACATGCGCCTGCACGGCCTCGGCGGAGGCAAGCTGCTGCTTGTAGGGAAGCAGCCCGAGCAGCAAGTTGAAAAGGCGGCTCTGCAGGCTCGGCGCGCGATCGACTGAAGATTTCGCCAGCGAGAAATTGCATTCGCAAAGCCGCCCGATCGACAGCATCTTCGCAACGCTCATCGTCCTGCCCTCATCTGCTGCGCCCAGTCGCTGCCATCTTGCTTCTATCCATCGGCCGCCGACCTCACTCATAATGCGAGCATTCACTCGCTTTTCCTACTCGCATTCGGAATGCAGGATCATGGCGCGCAAGCCCCCGACAAATCCCCGGAAAAATGCCTCGCAGGAGCGGTCCCGCGCCACGGTTGACGCACTGATCGAGGCAACTGCTCGCATTCTGGTGCGCGAAGGCTTTGAGAAGACGAGCACCAACCGGATCGCCGAAGTCGCCGGCGTCAGCGTCGGCTCGCTCTATCAATATTTCCCGAGCAAGGAGGCCCTCGTCGCAGCCGTGATCGACCGTCATCACGAGGAGATCATGGGCATCGTCCGCACGACACTCTGCGAAGTCATGGACATGCCGATCGAGAAGGCCGTGCGCCGCCTCGTCACCGTCGCGATCGATGCACACCGCATCAATCCCGAACTGCACCGCGTCCTCGCCGAGCAGATCCCGCGCGCCGGAAAGCTCGACGTCGAAGCCTTCAACCGCGAGGTCCACACCTTGGTGCGCGCCTATCTCGACAGCCGCCGCAAGGAGATGCGCAAGATCGACCTCGATATCGCAGCCTTCGTCTGTGTCAGCGCGATCGAGGCGATCGCGCACAACACGGTGCTGAACCAGGCCGCGATGCTCGCGGAGAAGACCGTGCGGACGCTGGTGGATGAGACGACAAGGATGGTGGTGGGGTTTTTGAAACCATCCGCCTAGACGTCGCCATCAGCAAGCCTCAAGGCCGCCTCGTTGCAGAATTGCCGGGCTTCAAAAATGCGTGCGCGCGCCGTGCGAGGGGGTTGAATCCCGTGCGGGAGCCCTATCTATCCCGGCAGGTGAAAATACCTTAGAAAGTCACATGATTGAGTCACCAGAATGGAGGGCCATCGCGATTGCAGCGACGATCGCATGCGTGTCGATGTCACTTTTGGCCGTCGACGCCCTCGACCTGAACGCCAGCGGGTTGACCAGGCGTCTGGAGAACGCGCAAGCCTCATTCGTGGACCCGATGGGGCAGTATCAACTTGCCTTCGCCCTTCCGACCTGGGCCCGCGGCAGCGTTCCTGCGGGAGCAGCCATGTCCCCGCAACCGGTGCCCACGGGCCAATGAGACAGAATGTTCGGAATACGGGAGATCGCTTGACGACCAGCGATCGCGCAAGGGTTAGGCTCATCTCATTGAACAAAATGGTCGGAGCGAGAGGATTTGAACCTCCGACCCCTAGTCTCCCAGACTAGTGCGCTAACCGGGCTGCGCCACGCTCCGAACGTCGTTCCATTAGCTAGGATCGGCGCGATGCGCAAGGCGAGCCGCGCCATTTTGGTGTGTTGGCCGAAAGGCCGAGGAAACGGACCGCAAAGCCGGCCAAAGGCCGCTCAACCGTCCTTCAGGGCTTGGTCCAGCATCTCCTTGCAAGCGACGAGGTCGCCGAGCACCCGTTCCAGCCGCTCCCGGTCCAGCGCGCTGGGGCCGATAGGCGCGGCGGCGGTGCCGCCCTTGCGGAAGGTCGTGAGGATCTCCTCGTCGTCGACCTCCGTGAAGCGGAAGTCGATGCCTTCCTCTTCGTCGCCCTGGTAGTCGTCATCGTCGGTATCGGCGACGCCCTTGATGGGCGCCTCGTCGTCGGGCTCCATCAGGCTCGCCCCGATGGCGTCCTCGATCGCCCCGAACGAGACCGCGGCCGAGCCGTCAGCCAGGCCTTGCACCGATTTGACGCCGTGCTCCTTCAGGATCCGCTGCACGCCGCGGATGGTGTAGCCCTCGCCGTACAGCAGGCGGCGGATGCCCTTGAGCAGGTCGACATCGTCGGGGCGGTAGTAGCGGCGGCCGCCGCTGCGCTTCATCGGCTTGATCTGGGAGAAGCGGGTCTCCCAGAACCGCAGCACGTGCTGCGGAATGTCGAGTTCCTGCGCTACTTCGCTGATGGTTCGGAACGCATCCGGCGCCTTGTCCAAATGCCAAATCCTTCGCGGAGGCGCGATTTTACGCCTCGGGTTGAGCCTTGCTGGCATCGCCATTGGTGCGGTGCTGGGCGTTGATCCGCTGCTTGAGGATCGCCGACGGCTTGAACACCATCACCCGGCGCGGCGAGATCGGCACCTCGGTGCCGGTCTTCGGATTACGGCCGATGCGCTGACCCTTCTTGCGGACCATGAAGGACCCGAACGACGACAGCTTCACCGTCTCGCCCTTCTCAAGGCAGTCGGTGATCTCCTTCAGCACGAGTTCCACGAAGGCGGACGACTCCGTGCGCGACAGTCCCACCTTCTGGTAGACGGCTTCGCACAGATCCACACGCGTTACGGTTTTACTTTGATCGGTCATCGCCCTGCCCCACATCACGGCGAACAATTGTTGTCTGAAATTATGAGGTTACGATACGGCGGTCAACACCGCTCATCAATGCAGACGCATCGATGTTGGGCGCTGATTCCGGCAAAATTTTATCGATGTGGCTTTACCAGCGCACCAGCGCGGAGCCCCAGGTGAAGCCGCCGCCCATGGCCTCCAGGAGGACCATGTCGCCGCGCTTGATCCGGCCGTCCTTGCGCGCCACCGACAGCGCCAGCGGGATCGAGGCCGCGGAGGTGTTGCCGTGACGGTCCACCGTCAGCACCACCTTCTCCGGCGCGATGTGCAGCTTGTGGGCGGAGGCGTCGATGATTCGCTTGTTGGCCTGGTGCGGCACGAACCAGTCGATGCCGTCGGCATTCAGCCCGGTCGCCTGGAAGGCGTCGACGATGACATCGGTGATCATGCCGACCGCGTGCTTGAAGACCTCGCGGCCCTCCATGCGCAGGTGGCCGACGGTCTGGGTCGAGGACGGTCCGCCGTCGACGAACAGCTTGGCCTTGTGGCGGCCGTCGGAGCGCAGATGCGTGGTGACGATGCCGCGGTCAGTCGCGGGATTGCCCGGCTGCTCCTGCGCCTCCAGCACGACCGCGCCGGCGCCGTCGCCGAACAGCACGCAGGTACCGCGGTCGTTCCAGTCGAGGATGCGCGAGAAGGTCTCGGCGCCGATCACGAGCGCACGCTTGTAGGCGCCCGTGCGCAGGAAATTGTCGGCCGTGGCAAGCGCGAACACGAAGCCCGAGCATACCGCCTGAAGATCGAACGCTACACCGTGGTTGATGCCTAACCCGTGCTGCACGGAGACCGCGGTCGCGGGAAACGTGTTGTCCGGCGTCGAGGTGGCGAGCACGATCAGTTCGATCGACTGGGCGTCCACGCCGGCATCCGAGAGCGCGGCCTGCGCCGCCTTGATCGCGAGATGAGAAGTGAATTCGCCCTCGGTCGCAATGTGCCGTTCGCGAATGCCTGTGCGCTGCACGATCCACTCGTCGGACGTGTCGATGCGCGCCGCCAACTGGGCGTTGGTCACCACCTGCTCCGGCAAATAAGAGCCGCAGCCCAGCACGACCGAACGAATTTGAGTCACGAAACAGCCTCCTGCGCGGTCTGCACGGAATTAAGTGCACCACCCTCGCGGTTGAGCATCTGATTGATCTTGTTCAGGAGATCGTAGTGAGCCATCTCATAGCCAACATCGATCGCGTAGGCAAAGCCTTCGGCGTTGATTCCGCCGTGGCTCTTGACCACCAGTCCGTTGAGACCCAGCAACACGCCGCCGTTCGACTTGTTCGGGTCCATCTTGTCACGCAGGGCCTGGAAGGCATTGCGGGCAAACACATAGCCGAGCTTGGACAGCCAGCTCCGCTGGATCTCGTTACGGAGTAATTCCGCCATCTGGCGCGCGGTTCCCTCGGCGGCCTTGAGCGCGATGTTGCCGCTGTAGCCCTCGGTCACGACTACGTCGGCCACGCCCTTGCCGATACCGTCGCCTTCGACGAAGCCGATATAGTCGAGTTCCGGCAGGTCCATCGCACGCAGCATTTCGGCGGCCTCGCGGATCTCCTCGTGCCCCTTTATCTCCTCGGTCCCGATGTTGAGCAGGCCGACCGTCGGACGTTTCTTGTCGAACACCACGCTCACCATGGCCGCGCCCATCACCGCGAGCGCCACCAGATGGCGCGCATCGCCGCCGATCGTGGCGCCGAGATCGAGCACGACGGACTGGCCGCGCTGGGTCGGCCAGATCGCTGAAATGGCCGGGCGATCGATGCCTGGCAGCGTCCGCAGATGGAAGCGGGCCATCGCCATCAGCGCGCCGGTGTTGCCGGCGGAGACCGCGACGTCCGCCTCGCCCTTCTTCACGGCATCGATGGCAAGCCACATCGAGGAGGTCTTGCGACCGCGTCGCAGGGCCTGGCTCGGCTTGTCCGAGCCGCTGACGGCAACGTCGGTATGGATGATCTTCGAAGCGCTCTTGAGCTGGGGGTGCCGATCGAGCTCGGGCTCGATCCTGGCACGGTCCCCAACCAGCAGGAATTCGATGTCCCGATGCCTCGCGAGGGAGATGGCTGCGCCTGGAATGACCACGGCAGCGCCGTCGTCGCCCCCCATGGCGTCCAGCGCGATGCGAACCTTGCTTGGCATAGAAGTCCCGGAAAACCTGGTCTGGTGCGGTCTCGAACGAGCGGGCCGCAAAGTGGGTTCGCCATGGACATGGCGACCGGCCAAGCGCCACGCCGCACCCGAACCGGGGCGGACAATAGCGTTTTGCTATCCCGAAACAACCTCTTGCCCCCAGCCTTTTGGATTGAGGACGATCCGACGGCGGATCCGGCAATTCACACAATTATCATATAAATCAGAATGATAGGAGGGTCTTTCCAACCAGTCCTGCAAACGCCTCACGTCCCGTCACACAGAGGTCTTACGGGGAAGCTTCGACTATTTACCCTTCTTCTTGCCCTGCTCGTTGTCCTGCAGGGCCTTCAGCGCCGCGAAGGGATGATCCTCTGGGTCGGGCGCGATGACCTCCGCTTCGAACACGGCTCCCGGCTTGCGGGGATAGGGATCGATCGCCAGGAACAGCGCGTCGGTCGCAACGCGGCCGAGATCAATGATTCCGTTGACGATGGCTTCGTGCGGATCGGCGACCTCCGCCGGCTCCTCATCGTCCTGCCCTTCCTCGATCAGGTCCTCCAGCCGCCGCGTCTCGGCCTCGGGCGCGAAGGTCAGGTCGACCTCCTCGTCGATCTCGCTCTCGATCGGATCGAGCGTGACCACGCAGGTCTGGCCGATCCGGGCACGGACGCGGCCCGTGACCTGGATCCGGCCGCCGCTCCTCGGCACCACGTCGAAGTCGGCATGGGCCGACAGGATGTCGCGCAGACCCGCGGCATCGGCCAAGGCCTGGCGTTCTGCCGCCGAGGCCTCGAGCGCACGGTGCAGGCCGGTGTCGGGAATCTGCGCCACCATCACCGGCGAGCGCCAGGGATCTGGTTCGGATCCGGTCATCGGTCGGTTCATGACGCCCCATCCTCCCGAAACGGTGCGGGAAATTTGAATGATCCAAGCAGCAGCGCGGGATCGCCGGCCTCGCCGAGATCCGCATTGGTGGCCAGCCCGTAGGCGGCCAGCAGCCGCGCCTGATCCATGCTGGCTCCGTTCAAGATATTCTTGCAGATCGCCTGCGCCAGCGCTTCGGGGCCCGCCTCGATCGCCTGGTCGTAGGCCTGGACGCGGCCGTAAAAGGCCTCGCCAAAGGCCCGCATCCGCTTCGGGACGGTCTGGTCGCCCACCCCCATCTCGCGCAGATTGTCGTCCATGTCCTCGCAGAAGCGGTCAAACAGGGCCTGCGACAGTTCCACCCCGCCTTGGGCCGTCCGCAGCCGCCGCAGCAACAGCCAGAGGTGCAGGAGCAACAGGTCGAAACGGCCATTAACCGTATCGGGCACGCCCAAGTCCCGGTAAAATATGGGTTCTCGCGCCTGCGTCACGATCATGCCATAGATGGCTTCAATGGTGCCGGCCGGGGCTAGCCGGGGTTTCCTGAAGTGATTGAACGGCCAAAGCATTGTGGTTTCCGCAAGCGGGCGCGCGCGAGTTGCAATCCAAGCCTCCGCCCGGTACTTCAGCGCCTCGCGCGACGCAAGGGGACGGAATCAGTTCCGCTATGACGATAACGAACCAGACCAGCCTGCACGCAGACAAGCGGCGCGGCCTCTCCGCGCGCTGGCGCGGCCTGCGCATGCTCGCGGCCGTGACCCTGGTCGGCGCCGCGCTCGCGGGCTGCACCGGTGAGCAATTCCAGAAAGGCTATATCCTGCCGCCCGGCGCGCTGGAGCAGATTCCGATCGGCGCGAGCCAGGACCAGGTGCTGATCGTGATGGGCACGCCCTCCACCGTCGCAACCCTGGACGGCGAAGTGTTCTATTACATCTCGCAGCGCTCGGAGCGCCCCGTCGCCTTCATGAACCAGAAGGTCGTCGACCAGCGTGTGATCGCGATCTATTTCGACAAGAACCGGCGCGTGCGCCGGCTTGCCAATTACGGCCTCCAGGACGGCAAGATCTTCGACTCCATCAGCCGGACCACGCCGACGTCGGGTCAGGAGATGAGCTACCTCGCGCCGCTGTTCAAGCTGCTCAGCTTCTGAGATCGTGAGCTGAGTTCGGCCGCCCTGCGGCGTCGTGCCGCTCTTCGCACGACGCGCGCTCTCGCATACGGCTTGCCGTCGTGCGACCGGTTCCCTACCCTCCCGGCAAAACAAGAAGCTGGGAGGGGATTCGTGCTCAAGAAACTTCAGAACAAATTGTTGTCCCGTCGTCGCGTGCTTGCGGGCGCCGCTGGCCTCTCGGCCGCCGCGATCCTGCCGCGATCGAGCCTTGCCGACTGGAAGCCGACCGAGAATGTCCGCATCATCGTGCCGGCCGCGGCCGGCGGCTCGACCGATGTGATGGGGCGATTGCTCGCCGCCCATCTCCAATCCGCCTGGGGCCAGACCGCGGTCGTGGAGAATCGCTCGGGTGGTGGCGGCACGATCGGGACCGGCGAAGTGGTTCGCTCCAAGGCTGACGGCCACACCATCCTGATCGGCAATCCCGGGCCGAACGCGATCGCCTACAGCATCTTCAAGAACCTCAGCTACAAGCCGGACCAGCTCCAGCCCGTCAGCAACATGATCCGGATCCCGAACATCGTGTCGGCGCATCCGAAGACCGGCATCAAGTCGGTCGCCGAGCTGATCGCCTATCTCAAGGCCAACCCGGACAAGCTGAGCTACGCCTCGTCCGGCGTCGGCCAGAGCCCTCACCTCACCGGCGCCTGGTTCCTTCAGCTCACCGGGCTCAAGATGACGCACATCCCGTTCCGCGGCGCGGGCCCAGCGCTCCAGGCCGCGCTCGCCGGCGACATCCAGATCCTGTTCGACAATCTCTATCCAAGTCTGCCGCAGGTGCAGAACGGCACGCTCAACGGGCTCTGCGTCACGACGACCGAGCGCAGCGAACTTGCGCCGAACCTGCCGACGATGCGCGAGAGCGCGCCGGAGCTTGCGAAGTTCGACGTGTCGTCATGGTTCTCAGTATTTCTGCCGAAGGGTGTCCCCGCCCCCGTGCTCGACGCGCTCAACCTCCAGGTCAAGGCGCTGCTGGAGCGCGACGACATCAGGAAGCAGATCACCGCCATGGGCGCCCGCGCCGACTACGGCACCCCGCAGCAATTCGCCGACTTCGTGGACGCCGAGACGAAGAAATTCGCCGGCATCATCCAGAAGGAAGGATTGCAGATGGACGTGCAGTAGTTCCCTCTCTGCACCAAACGAAACCCCGCGGCTCGCACCGCGGGGTTTTTGTCTTGTGTCGTTGACGCTGCTCAGTGCGCCAGGATCGCCAGCAGCAGCAGGGCCACGATGTTGGTGATCTTGATCATCGGGTTCACCGCGGGGCCCGCCGTGTCCTTGTAGGGATCGCCGACGGTGTCGCCTGTCACCGCCGACTTGTGGGCGTCACTACCCTTGCCGCCGAAATGGCCGTCCTCGATGTACTTCTTGGCATTGTCCCAGGCGCCGCCGCCCGAGGTCATGGAGATCGCGACGAACAGACCCGTCACGATCACGCCGAGCAGCATCGCGCCCACGGCCGAGAACGCCGCCGACTTGCCGGCCACGCCGCCGCCCGCGATCGCATAGATCACGAAGTAGACGACGATCGGCGACAGCACCGGAAGCAGCGAGGGGATGATCATTTCCTTGATCGCCGCGCGCGTCAGCAGGTCGACCGCCTTGCCGTAGTCGGGCTTGTCGGTGCCCTGCATGATGCCCGGCTTCTCGCGGAACTGACGCCGAACCTCCTCGACGATCGCGCCGGCCGCACGGCCCACGGCCGTCATGCCCATCGCCCCGAACAGATACGGCAGCAGGCCGCCGAACAAGAGGCCCACCACGACGTACGGATTGTTCAGCGAGAAGTCCGGATTGACGCCGGCGAAGTAGGCGTGGTTTGCGGAATCCCCAACGAAGAACTTGAGGTCCTGGTTGTAGGCCGCGAACAGCACGAGAGCACCCAGACCGGCGGAGCCGATCGCGTAGCCCTTCGTCACCGCCTTGGTGGTGTTGCCGACCGCGTCGAGCGCATCGGTCGACTTGCGCACCTCCTTGGGCAGGCCCGCCATTTCGGCGATGCCGCCGGCGTTGTCGGTCACCGGGCCGAAGGCGTCGAGCGCGACGACCATGCCGGCCAGCGCCAGCATGGTGGCGGTCGCGATCGCGATGCCGAACAGGCCGGCGAGGCTGTAGGTGACCAGGATGCCGGCGATGATGACGAGCGCGGGCAGCGCGGTCGCTTCCATCGAGACGGCGAGGCCCTGGATCACGTTGGTGCCGTGACCGGTCACCGAGGCCTGGGCGATCGACTTCACCGGGCGATAGTCCGTGCCGGTGTAGTACTCGGTGATCCAGATGATCAGCGCGGTGACGATGAGGCCAACCACGCCGCATTCGAACAGCGCCATGCCGGTGTAGTCGACGCCGTCGAGCTTGCCGAAGCCGATGAGGTAATAGATCACCACGGCGATGCCGATCAGCGACAGGATGCCGGTTGCGATCAGGCCCTTGTAGAGCGCGCCCATGATCGACTGGCTGGGCCCGAGCTTCACGAAGAAGGTGCCGATGATCGAGGTGATGATGCAGATGCCGCCGATGGCGAGCGGCAGCGTCATCATGTTGGCAAGGATCGGCGTCTTAGCGAAGAAGATCGCAGCCAACACCATGGTGGCAACCGCGGTCACCGCATAGGTCTCGAACAGGTCGGCGGCCATGCCGGCGCAGTCGCCGACGTTGTCACCGACGTTGTCGGCGATCGTCGCCGGGTTGCGCGGATCATCCTCCGGAATGCCCGCTTCGACCTTGCCGACGAGATCGCCGCCGACGTCCGCACCCTTGGTGAAGATGCCGCCGCCGAGACGGGCGAAGATCGAGATCAACGAGGCGCCGAAGCCGAGCGCCACCATGGCGTCGACGACCGTGCGGCTGTCGGGCGCGAGCTTCAACGAATGGACCAGGAAGCCGAAATAGAGCGTCACGCCGAGCAGAGCGAGACCCGCCACCAGCATACCGGTGATGGCACCCGCCTTGAAGGCGAGTTCGAGGCCGCCGGCGAGCGACGTCGTCGCCGCCTGGGCGGTGCGCACATTGGCGCGGACCGAGACGTTCATGCCGATGAAGCCGGCGGCTCCCGACAGGATCGCGCCGATTGCGAAACCGATCGCGACATAGAGTCCGAGGAAGTAGGCAAGCAGCACGAAGATGACGATGCCGACGATGCCGATCGTGGTATACTGGCGCCGGAGATAGGCCTGTGCGCCTTCACGCACCGCTCCTGCGATCTCCTGCATGCGCGGTGACCCCGCATCCGCACTCAACACCGAAGACGTCGCCCAAATCGCGTAGACGACGGAAAGCACTCCGCAGAGCACTATCAACCATAATGCTGTCATGTGATTTTTGCCTCAGATCCTTGATGTACGTACCCCCGGCGCCTTTTATTTTTCCGTCAAACGGAGTGGCGCCCTTATGTTGAACAGGGCCGCCCCTTGCCCGAAGGGGCGGCCCCAGTCGGTCGCAAGCTTGCCAAAATCAAATTGAGGGTGCAACGCCAGATAGGTGCGAAAAGGCCGATCTCGGCAGGTATTTGGACCTGATCCCGAGCGCCTGGCCGCCGACTCAGCGTAATCCCTAGAAGTGGCTGTACGACAGGCGCGTCAAGGTGAGTTCTCGGCCCTGCCCGTCCAGGAAGCGTGGCCGCTCTTGGCCCGCGACGATCGTGCCGATCGCGGTGATGGCCACGCCTGCCACCTTCCCTGCAGCGATCAGCGCGTTGCTCTCTGCCGGCGGCACCGTGCACAGCACTTCGTAGTCGTCGCCGCCGGCCAGCAGCGTCTCAACGCAAATGGTCTTGCGAGCCACGAGACCGGCCGCCACGGCTGAGAGCGGGACGCTCGCCACATCGACGGTGGCCGAGACACCCGAAGCTGCACAGAGTTTGGTCAGATCGCCGGCAAGCCCGTCGGAGACGTCCATCGCGGCTGTCGCGTGGTCGCGCACGGCCCGCGCCAGCACATTGCGCGGCTGAGGGATCCGATAGCGCGAAACGAGCGCTTCCTTTGCAGCGGGATCGGATACGAGCGCCGCGGCTGCCTTGCCGCCAGTGAGCACGTCGAGGCCGAGCGCGGCATCGCCGATCGTCCCCGTGACCAGGATGCGGTCGCCCGGCCTCGCGCCGGTGCGGCCGACCATCCGCCCTTTCGGCACGCGGCCGAAGGCGGTGATCGAGACCATCTGCGGCCCCGGCGTCGACACCGTGTCGCCGCCGAGCAGCGGGCACGCGAAAGTCTTCACGTCCTCGCCGAGCGCATCCGCGAACGGTTTGAGCCAGGCATCCTCCTTGCTGCGCAGCGCCAGCGTCAGCACGAAGCCGGCCGGCACCGCCCCCTTGGCGGCGATGTCGGACAGATTCACCCGCAGCGCCTTGCGCGCGATGGTGTCGGGGGGATCGGTGGCAAGATAATGCACGCCCTCGACCACGGCATCGGTGGTGACGACGATGTCGTCGCCGGACGAGGACAGGATCGCCGCGTCATCGACCAGCCCGAACGCACCGGGGTCGGTCGCCAGCGGTTTGAAATAGCGCGCGATGAGGGAGTCTTCGGCGGAAGGACTTTGCGGAGTGGTCATCGATGTCAGCCCAACCTCCGGCTTTGCCCTACCCCCGCCCGAACTCGTCGCCGCGAAACTGGCGGCCGATCTGGTCGAGCACGGCGTTGACCATGCCGGTCTCCTCGCGGTCAACGAAGGCGTTGGCGACGTCGACATATTCGGAGATCACGACGCGGCCCGGCACGTCCTTGCGATGTTCCAATTCGTAAGCCCCTGCCCGCAGCACCGCGCGCAGGATCGCTTCGATGCGCTTCAGCGGCCAGCCCTTCGACAGCGCCTCGTCGATCAAGGGATCGAGCTTCTTCTGGTCGCGCACGACGCCGGAGACGACGTCGCGGAAGAACGCGGCTTCCGCCGGCAGATAGGTGTCGCCCTCGACCTCGTTGCCGAGCCAGTGGCTCTCGAACTCGGCAAAGATGTCGTTGATGCCGGCACCGGCGATATCCATCTGGTACAGCGCCTGAACGGCTGCGAGCCGCGCCGCACCGCGCCGGTTCGCTTTCTTCTCCGCCACGCCCGCCGGTTTTCTGGTGTCAGCCATGGCTCAGGCCCGCGCCAGACGGCGCTTGATGCGCAGCATCGCAAGCGCCGCGCGAGCGGCATCGCCGCCCTTGTTGAGTTCGCTGGCGCGTGCCCGTGCCCAGGCCTGGTCTTCATTGTTGACGGTGAGGATGCCGTTGCCGAGCGGCAGTTTGCGCGCCACCGCGAGCTCCATCAGCGCGCGCGAGGATTCCTGCGAGACGATCTCGAAATGAATGGTGTCGCCGCGGATCACGCAGCCGAGCGCAATCACGGCGTCATAAGGCTTGCCGTTCGCTGCAGCCGCATCGACGGCGATCGCAACCGCCGCCGGGATCTCCAGCGCGCCGGGAACCGTGATGACGTCGTGCGTCAACCCGGCCGCCTTCAGCTCGGCGACCGCACCATCCAGGAGCGCGTCCTGGAGATCGTCATAGAACCGGGCCTCGACGACAAGCGCACGCGCGCCGGAAATGTCGGTCTGGTCCTTCAGGGGTGCGCGCCGCGCGTCTGCCATCGTTCAATCCGTTCCACTGGGGTCGGCGCGTTATGTAGTCGCCGCAGGCGTGTAAGCCAAGTTTTAAAGCGCAAATCCGGCTTCGCCGGTCACTTCATTTCCGTCAGCCGCGCGGCATAGCGGGCCATCAGATCGACCTCGATATTGACCTCACTGCCCGCCTTCCAGCCGCCGATCGTCGTGACCTCGAGCGTATGCGGGATGATCAGCACCGAAAAGGTCACATCCTTCACCGTATTCACCGTGAGCGAGACGCCGTCGAGCGTGATCGAGCCCTTGGTGGCGATGAAGCGCGCCAGCTCCCGCGTCGTCGAGAGCTCGAACCGGGCCATGTCAGGCAAGTCCTCGCGGCCGACGATGGTCGCGATGCCGTCGGCGTGGCCGGCGACGATATGGCCGCCGAGCTCGTCGCCGATCTTGAGCGCGCGCTCGAGATTGAGCTTCGTGCCGAGCTTCCAGTGCTTGGCGGTCGTCAGCGCCAGCGTCTCGGCCGCCGCATCGACGTCATACCACGTCTTGCCGCCAGCGACGCCGGAAGCCACGACAGTCAGGCACACGCCGTTGCTGGCGATCGAGGCGCCGTCGGCGATGGTGGTCTGATCGTAGCTGCAAGCGATACGCAGGCGGTGCAGTTGCCCCTGCGCCACGGGCTTGAAGCTGACGATCTCGCCGATATCGGTGACAATGCCGGTGAACATGTTAGGCGCGCTCGTAGATGGTGAGAGTATCGTGGCCGAATGTCTCGCTAGCATGAACCTCGTAGGCCTGCGACTGCGTGATTTTCGACAGGGGCAATGCATCGAGTGCATCGACCCCACCAGCGCCCACCTCTTCCGCGCCGCGAAACAGCCAGATCTCGTCAACGAGGTCAGCCGTCACGAAGGACGCCGCAACGCGGCTGCCGCCCTCGACCATCAGCCGCGTGATGCCCTTCTCGGCCAGCGCATGCAGCACGGCCGGAAGGTCGCGGCCGGCCGCACCGTTCGGCGGCATGCGCATGATTTGCGCACCGGCCGCGCCGAGACGTGTCGCAGCGGCCGCTTCCGCAAGCTCCGAGCCGATCACCCAAAGCGGCGTCTCGCGCGCGGAGCGTACGAGCCGGCTCGAGGCCGGGATACGCAGGCTCTGGTCGAGCACCACGCGGACCGGAGAACGCGCTTCCATGCCCGGCAAGCGGCAGTTGAGCTGCGGATCGTCCGCCAACACCGTGCCGATGCCGACCAGGATGGCGTCGCTCTGCGCACGCAACAGATGCACGCGGTCGCGCACGGCCTCGCCGGTGATCGCGAGCGGCTTGCCGCCTTCAGCGCCAATTTTGCCGTCGGGCGAGACCGCAAGCTTCAAGATCACGTGCGGGCGCTTGTCGCGGATACGGCGGAAATGACCGGCATGGTCGAACGCGGCCTCCGCCGCGCACAGGCCCACGTCCACGGCAATGCCGGCAGCGCGAAGGCGCGCATGGCCTTGCCCCGCGACCTCAGGATTGGGATCCTCGATCGCCGCCACCACGCGCGCGATACCGGCGGCGATCACCGCGTCGGCGCAAGGCGGCGACTTGCCGAAATGCGAGCAGGGCTCGAGCGTCACGTAGAGCGTGGCGCCGCGCGCCGCCTCGTCTGCGCGCCGTAACGCTTCAGGCTCCGCATGCGGCCGTCCACCTGCTTGCGTCCAGCCGCGGCCGACGATGACACCGTCCTTGACGATGACGGCCCCCACGGCCGGATTGGGCCAGGTGCGCCCCTGCCCGCGCCGACCGAGCGCCAACGCCAGCTGCATGAAGCGGCGATCGGCGTCCTTGGACTCGCGGATCCTCGCGGCGAACTGATCCTCCAGGATGCGGAAGATCATTTGCGGATCGCGGCGAGCCGCGCTTCCTCCTCACCGGACAACTCACCGAGCACGTCCGCGAAATCCTTGGCCTCGCGGAAATTGCGATAGACGGAGGCGAAGCGCACATAGGCGACGTCGTCGAGCGTACGCAGATGCTCCATCACGGTCTCGCCGATCACCTCGGAGGAGATCTCGGCCTCACCGCCGGTCTCGAGCTCGCGCACGATGGTGGAGACCATCTTCTCCACCCTTTCAGGCTCGACCGGCCGCTTGCGCAGACTTATCGACACCGAACGCATCAGCTTGTCGCGATCGAACGGCACGCGACGGCCGTTGCGCTTGATTACCGTGAGCTCGCGCAACTGCACGCGCTCGAAGGTGGTGAAGCGGAAATTGCAGGCGACGCACACGCGCCGCCTGCGAATGACGGAAGAGTCCTCGGTCGGACGCGAGTCCTTTACCTGCGTATCGAGACTGTTGCAGTTCGGGCAGCGCATCCGTTGACCTTAACCAGCTTTCTTGGCCTTACTGATAGATCGGGAACCGATCGGTGAGCGCCTTGACCCGTTCCTTGATCGCGGCCTCGACCAGCGGCGCCTTGCCGTCGTCGGACTGCGCGATTGCGTTGAGGACCTCGGCGATCATGCCGCCAACCTGCTGGAATTCAGCGACGCCGAAGCCGCGGGTCGTCGCCGCGGGCGTGCCAAGACGCAGGCCCGAGGTGACGAACGGCTTTTCGGGGTCGAACGGAATGCCATTCTTGTTGCAGGTGATGGCGGCGCGAACCAGCGCCTTCTCCGAGACGTTGCCCTTCAGGCCCTTCGGCCGGAGGTCGACCAGCATCAGATGGTTATCGGTGCCGCCGGAGACAATATCGAACCCGTGGCTCTTCATCGCCTCGGCCAGCGCCTTGGCGTTCTCGACGACGTTCTTCGCGTAGACCTTGAAGTCCGGACGCAGCGCCTCGCCGAAGGCGACCGCCTTCGCCGCGATCACGTGCATCAGCGGGCCGCCCTGCAGGCCTGGGAAGATCGCCGAGTTGAGCTTCTTGGCCAGCACTTCGTCGTTGCTGAGGATCAGGCCGCCGCGCGGACCGCGCAGCGATTTGTGCGTCGTCGTCGTGGTCACGTGGGCATGGGGCACCGGCGAGGCATGCACGCCGCCGGCGACGAGACCGGCGAAGTGCGCCATGTCGACCAGCAGGTACGCGCCGACCGAGTCCGCGATCTCGCGGAAGCGCTTGAAATCCCAGGCGCGCGAATAGGCCGAGCCACCGGCCACGATCAGCTTCGGCTTGACCTCTTCGGCCTGCTTGGCGACCGCGTCCATGTCGATGATCTGGTCCTCGCGGCGCACGGTGTAGTGCGACGCCTTGAACCACTTGCCGCTCATGTTGACGGGCGAGCCGTGGGTGAGATGGCCGCCGGCCGCGAGGTCAAGGCCCATGAAGGTGTCGCCGGGCTGGAGCAGCGCCAAAAACACCGCCTGGTTCATCTGGCTGCCGGAGTTCGGCTGCACATTCGCGAAGTTGGCGCCGAACAGCTTCTTGGCGCGATCGATCGCGAGGTTCTCGGCGACGTCGACCCACTCACAACCGCCATAGTAGCGCGCGCCCGGATAACCCTCTGCATACTTGTTGGTCATGACCGAACCCTGCGCTTCCAGCACGGCCCGGCTGACAATATTCTCGGAGGCGATCAGCTCGACTTCATGGCGCTGCCGGCCGAGTTCGCCCTTGATGGCGGCAGCGATTTCCGGGTCGGCCTGCTCAAGCGAGGCGGCGAAAAACGAATCGGGCGCAGAGGCGGTCTTGGCGAGGGTCATCTTGCGAATATCTCCACCGCCGCAGCCTTGTGGCGGGCTACGGGGGTCTTGGTGTGGCGATCGGAAGCGGCGAGCGCGATCTACCACATCACCCCGCCCCGGCCAAGCATTTGCGGGTCAGGCGTGGGAATTATGCCAGATATGGTGGAGATGGCCGGGGATTAACCCCCGCAAGCTTACGGGATTGCCCGGCGCAGGTTGGCCGGCTGCGCCATCCTACCCTGACGAACCGGGGCCGGTGGCCTCCAGGGGTCGAATTGGCCCGGGCTCGCCGCCCTTCGGGCCGCTTCGTCTACAGCCCTGTATACCCCGCCTTCACGGGGTCGACGCTGCCGTCGAGCTGGCGCAGATAGGTCAGGCCGCAGACCGTCAACCTGTGGGTGTCCTTCTCGCCGGCTTCCATGAGGGTATTGAGGTAGTTCGTCACCTTTAACCGCGCCTCGTCGCTGGCCGCCGCCGTCCTGTTGGCGAGCAGGTCATAGGTCTTCATGATGCGGTCGATGGCAGCTTCCATGGCACCCTCTGGACGTACAGAATTCTGGGAATCTTGATCAGGCAACCGCTCTGGCCCCGGCCTGCGCCTCGAAGCGCGCGATCGCCTTGTTGGCGAGCCTGAGTTTGTTGAATTCGCCGTGCTGGAGCAGCTTGATGATGATCTCGAGCAGGCGCTCGTTGGTGACGAGCGTGTCGGGGATTGCGCCCGAGCGGCGGAGATAATTCGCGGCGATCGCGTAGGAATCGCTCACGAGTTCGACGTTCATTGCCTGCAACCCGCGCTCGACCAGCATCGCATCCTCCGATCCGGAGAGACAACTGCGACGCGAGGAGCTGGTTCCGCCTATCGGGCCAATTTTCTCGCAAGCGCGAAACGACATCAAAACGCACCGGTCCGGGGTAAGCCGGGCCAGCGCGCTTGGGGAAGTAGGCACGTTCGGGAGGCTTGCCGGTCTTGTTGATGGCCGGCTTGGCCTTCGATCCCTTGAATATCAGAGGCGATAGAGGATCTGGTCGGTCCAGAACCGCTCGAGGCGGTGCAGCGACTTGTTGAGGGTCGAGAACTCCTCGCCGGAGATGCCGCCGACCTGCTCCACCGTCTTGACGTGCTTCTGGTAGAGAGAGTCGACGATACGGCGGACTTCCTGGCCCTGCGGCGTCAGGCGAATGCGCACCGAGCGACGGTCGACGCGGGAGCGCTGATGATCGAGGAAGCCGAGCTCGACGAGCTTCTTCAGATTGTAGGAGACGTTGGAGCCGAGATAGTAACCGCGCGTGCGCAGCTCGCCCGCGGTCAGCTCCTTGTCGCCGATGTTATAGAGCAGGAGCGCCTGCACGGAATTGATGTCGGCGCGGCCACGACGATCGAACTCGTCCTTGATCACGTCGAGGAGCCGGCGATGCAGCCGCTCCACCAGAGTCAATGCTTCCAGATAGAGCGACTGCACCGAACCCTGCGGGCCGGAAACGCGCTCTGCGGTATCTGCCGCAGTTGCGACGGCTTTCATCATGACACTTCCCCTGTTGTCGTTTTTATCGACACTCATTCGACGAAACTTTTGTCCCGTCTGATAGGTGCAACTTAAGAGGGGCGTTTGAAGATCGGCTTAAATAAGAGAATAAAGAGATCATGAATTTAAGACAGTGAATTGCGGATTAAGCCTGTGCCACAAGCACTTTTCGCAACCGTCTGTTGACCGTCGCAAGATCCTGTTCACCCTCCGTCCGCACCTGCTGTCACATTCCAGAACAGCCCCGCCCCGTTTCGAAACGCTCGCGTAAGAGCTGTGGCCGAAATCGCCAGGTCAATGAAAAGTTACCTCGAATTTGAGGCAACCAGCGGTCAACCAAGTCACCACGACTCCACAAATGCCACTCTCGTGTCCCGGACGAGCGAAGCGAAGGTCCGGGACACGAGAGGGCCAGGAACGCAGGCTGTAGATACGAGGGGCCCCGGCACAGCAGCGCGCCACTGCGTGCTGCGCTGCGTCCGGGGCACGAGAAAATGTGCGTGTTGAAATCGTCTTCCCTACGGCGGTCGTTCGCGCGCGGCCATCCAGGCGAGCGCGAGATAGGCGGCGAGCATGAACACCTCGACGCCGACGACGATCAGGCTACCGCCATAGATGCCCGGGAACATCAGCTCGATCACCGCCATCGAGACCACGGTCGTGAGCCACACCACGGCGCCCCAGGGCGTGGCGAGCCAGAGGCCGACGGCGGCGACGAGTTCGATCACTGCAAAGTAGATGGTCGAGGCCTGCCAGGCCATGGACTGGTTCTCGAACGCGTCGTCCTCGCCGCCGACGAAGCCCGTCACCTGTGCCCAATGATAGAGTCCCTTGAGGATCGACAGCAGCGCCATCACCCGCAGGAACAGGACCAGCCGGCGCGTCCAGACATTGTCGTCGGACTCGGCCCGATCTGACGAGATCGCAGCCACCGACATCGCGCTGTCTCGAGCGCTGTCTCTGACGGCGTCCCTGGCATTGGCGTTGTCGCGGGCTGCGTCGCGGGTGGAGATATCGGACATGGCCCCTTCTGGCTGTTTCGCCCCGCAAAATCAATCGGCAGCCCCTCCCTTGCGGAAGGTCAAGCCGCGGTGACGGGAACCATGCGAGCTGGTATAAGAATAATTCCAGCCGGGAGAAGAGTAATGGCGATCAAATACGGACGTCCGATCGAATTGCGCGAGGTCGCGCGCGGGACTGGTGCCGCGGTGCCTCACGCCCTCGATCTGACCGTCCGCCCGCGCCGCAACCGCAAGGCCGAATGGGCTCGGCGCATGGTGCGTGAGAATGTGCTCACCACCGACGACCTGATCTGGCCGCTGTTCCTGATCGACGGCAACAAGAAGCGCGAGACCATCGCCTCGATGCCGGGCGTCGAGCGCCTCAGCGTCGACCAGGCCGTGCGTGAGGCCGAGCGCGCCATGAAGCTCACGATCCCCTGCCTTGCGCTATTTCCCTACACAGACCCGTCCTTGCGGGACGAGGAAGGCTCGGAGGCGACCAACCCGAACAATCTGGTCTGCCAGGCGGTGCGCGCGATCAAGAAGGAGTTTCCCGAAATCGGCGTCCTCTGCGACGTCGCGCTCGATCCCTTCACCAGCCACGGTCATGACGGCCTGATTTCCGACGGCAAGATTCTGAACGACGAGACGGTCGCGGTGCTGGTGCGTCAGGCGCTGGTGCAGGCCGAAGCCGGCTGCGACATCATCGCGCCCTCGGACATGATGGACGGCCGTGTCGCCGCGATCCGGGAAGGGCTGGACAACACCGGCCTCCTCGACGTGCAGATCATGGCCTATGCGGCGAAATACGCCTCCGCCTTCTACGGTCCGTTCCGCGATGCCATCGGCTCGGCCAAGACACTCACCGGCGACAAGCGCACCTACCAGATGGACAGCGCCAACACCGACGAAGCGTTGCGCGAGGTCGAGCTCGACATCTCCGAAGGTGCCGACATGGTGATGGTGAAGCCCGGCATGCCCTATCTCGACGTGGTCCGCCGCGTGAAGGACACGTTCGCGATGCCGACCTTCGCCTACCAGGTCTCCGGCGAATACGCGATGATCGCAGCCGCCGCCAACAACGGCTGGCTCGACGGCGAGCGCGCGATGATGGAAAGCCTCCTGGCCTTCAAGCGCGCGGGCGCCGACGGCGTGCTCAGCTATTTTGCGCCAAAAGCGGCGGAGAAGCTGCGGGCGCAGGGATAATCCACGCGCTCACCTTCGCCCCCGAATCGCCGGAATATTTCGGCTTGTTGATCCCGCTGCGCCCTTGGCAGGGGAAGAGCCTGTTCCCATGTCCTGCCATGCGGAGTTTTCCCTGGGAGAACGGACCATGTCGTATTCAAACTCGGGCAATTCGGGCCCCTGGCGCAATGGCGGCGCAGCGCAGCCGCACGCCTATGATCCCTATCTGCATCCGGAATTGTTCCGCGGTGTCGCGACCCGGCGCGCGTTCGCGTTCCTGATCGACATGGTCGTGATCTCCGTTCCCGTCATCCTCGGCTACATCTTCATCGCGGTGTTCGGCGTGGTGACGCTCGGCCTCGGCTGGGCGCTGTTCTGGCTGGCCTGGCCGGCCTCCGTGATCTGGGCCATCGTCTATTACGGCGCCTGCATCGGCGGGCCTTCGTCGGCGACGATCGGCATGCGGATCATGGATCTGGAGTTGCGCACCTGGTACGGCGCGCCTGGCTACTTTGTGCTCGGCGCCACCCATGCGGTGCTGTTCTGGGTGACGGTCTCGTTCCTGTCGCCGTTCGTGGTGCTGGTCGGGCTGTTCAACGGACGCCGGCGCCTGTTGCACGATTTCGTGCTGGGAACGGTCGTGATCAACAATTCGGTCCGTGCACCGATAGTCCAGACCGCCAGAACCTGGTGATCAAGAACCTACTAACCGGAATCCGCTAGACTGACTGACCTGATCCGCCGAGCGGACCGATTGACCAGGGGCTTTCGTAGCGCGATGCTGGTACTCACTTCGGAGGCCCACGACGTCCCTTGACCCAGCACTCGCGCGACACCCCACAATTTTACCTCACGGCGCCGTCCCCCTGCCCGTATCTGCCGGGCCGGCATGAGCGCAAGGTGTTTACGCACCTCGTGGGTGATCGCGCCGGTGACCTCAACGACCTCCTGACCCATGGCGGGTTCCGCCGCAGCCAGTCGATCGCCTACCGGCCGGCTTGCGATCAGTGCCGCGCCTGCGTCTCGGTCCGGGTCGTCGCCAACGAGTTCCGCCCCTCCCGCAACTTCCGCAAGGTGATGGCGCGCAACGCGGACATCATCGGCGAGCAGCGCAGCGCGGTGCCGACGTCAGAGCAATATTCGGTGTTTCGCGCCTATCTCGACGCCCGCCACCGCCACGGCGGGATGGCCGACATGACCGTGCTCGACTACGCCATGATGGTCGAGGACAGCCATGTCGAGACCCGCATCATCGAGTACCGCAAGCGCGGCCCCGACAGCGGGCTCACCGGTCGCGGCGAGGAGCTGATCGCGGTCGCGCTCACCGACGTGCTCAGCGATGGGCTGTCGATGGTCTATTCGTTCTTCGAGCCGAACCAGGTCTCCCGCTCGATGGGCACCTTCATGATCCTCGACCACATCGCGCGCGCGCGACGGCAAGGCCTGCCTTACGTCTATCTCGGCTACTGGATCGAGGGCTCCAAGAAGATGGACTACAAGGCCCGCTTCCTGCCGCAGCAGCGCCTCGCCCCCTCGGGCTGGCTCCGCATCGACGCACAGGGCGATGCAACGTCCGAGCCGCAGGACTGAGCGCGCTTACCCAAGCAGCGTATCCACCAGCAACTTCACGTTCAGAACCACGATGACGCCCGCGACGATCCACGCGGCCGCAGCGACGTATGTTGGTATCGCGAACTGCCCCATCTTGCGGCGGTCGGAGACGAAGCGGACCAGCGGGATGATGGCGAAGGGAAGCTGCATCGACAGCACGACCTGGCTGAGGACGAGGAGATCGGCCGTGCCACGCTCACCATAGATCGCGGTGACGACAATCACGGGAATGATGGCGATGCCGCGCGTGACGAGGCGGCGTGCCCAGCTCGGCAGGCGCAGGTCGAGAAAGCCCTCCATCACGATCTGGCCGGCGAGCGTCGCGGTGACGGTCGAATTCAGGCCCGACGCCAGCAGCGCCACGGCGAACAGAGTGGAGGCGATGCCGAGGCCGAGCAGCGGCGAGAGCAGCTCGAAGGCCTGGCCGATCTCGGCGACGTCGGAATGCCCGCTCGTGTGGAAGGTCGCGGCCGCCACCACGAGGATCGCGGCGTTGATGAACAGCGCCAGCATCAGCGCGACAGTGGAATCCGTCGTCGCCCATTTGATGGCTTCGCGGCGGCCCTCGTCGTTGCGCGCATAGGCGCGCGTCTGCACGATCGAGGAGTGCAGATAGAGATTATGCGGCATCACGGTCGCGCCGATGATGCCGATCGCGATGTAGAGCATCTCGGAATTGGTGAAGATCTCGGTCTTCGGCGCAAAACCGCGCAGCACCTCGGCCACCGGCGGCGCCGCGGCGACGATCTGAACCGCGAAGCAGACCGCGATCACCGCAAGCAGCGCCATCACGAAGGCTTCGAGAAAACGGAAGCCGCGATTCATCAGCACGAGAAGCAGGAAGGCATCGAGCGCTGCGATCAGCGCGCCGCCGATCAGGGGGATGCCGAACAGAAGTTTGAGCGCGATCGCGGTGCCGATGACCTCGGCGAGATCGCAGGCGATGATCGCGGCCTCGCAGGCGAGCCAGAGCAGGAAGTTCACCGCCGGCGAATAGGTGGCGCGGCAGGCCTGTGCGAGATCGCGGTCGGTGACGATGCCGAGCCGCGCCGCCAGCGACTGCAGCAGGATCGCCATCAGGTTCGAGAGCAGGATGACCGAGAGCAGCGTGTAGCCGAACTTCGACCCGCCGGCGAGGTCGGTCGCCCAATTGCCGGGGTCCATGTAGCCGACCGAGACCATGTAGCCGGGGCCGACAAAGGCCAGCAGGCGCCGCCACCACGCCCCTGCCGTCGGAATGGAGACGGTGGCATTCACCTCGGCCAGGCTCTTGGTGGTCGGCGCATCAGCGCGCCAGCCGGCGGCATTTTGGGTCAGATCGGGCGAGCGGGCATCCATGGGGGCAGAATACCGAACTTGGGCCTTATTGCAACTCATTTGCAACTGCATCTAGCCGCACCGGTTCCCGCTGCCGCCCCGCTATGCCCCGCCCTGTCGGGAAGCGGGTGGGTTTGGCCGTCTCCGGACGCAGATACTGGCGCCATCGAGACTTTGCAGGAAATGAGCCATGTCAAATTCGCCGCGCCTCCCCGCCACTTTCAACCGCCTCGCCTGGTCCAATCTGGCGGCGCAGTCGGCCGAACAGATCGCGCTGGCCGCGGCCCCCATCGTCGCGGTGCTGACGCTGGGCGTGGCGGAAGGCCAGACCGGCCTGCTCCAGACCGCGCTCACCCTGCCCTTCGTCCTGTTCGCGATTCCGGCTGGCCTCCTCGCCGATCGCATCTCCCGCCGTTCCCTGATGGCGGGCGCCGAGGCGCTGCGAGCCGCGGCGCTCGCGGCCATCGTGCTGCTGCTCGCCCTCGGCGCGCTCAACCTGCCCCTGCTGGCGCTGCTCGGCTTTACGGCCGTGTGCGGCACCGTGGTCTACAGCGTCGCCGCGCCGGCGCTAGTGCCTTCGCTGGTGAGCGCGGAGCTGTTGCCGGCTGCGAATGCCCGCATCGAGCTTGCCCGCACCATTGCGTTTGCAAGCGGCCCTGCGCTCGGCGGCGCGCTGGTCGGCTGGTGGGGTGCGAGCCCGGCCTTCGGCTTTGCCGCGGCACTCTCGGCCATCGCCGTCGTGCTGCTCTCAGGCCTCTATGAACCGGCGCGTGCGCCCGTCCCGCGACGGCATCCGTTGCAGGACATTCGCGAGGGCGCGGGCTTCGTCTTCCACCATCCGCTGCTGCGGCCGGTGTTCATCACCCAGTTCATTTTCAACACCGGCTGGTTCCTGCAAATCGCGGTGTTCGTGCCCTATGCCGTGCGCCATCTCGGCCTGACCGCGGCCGGCGTCGGCACCGTGCTGACGATGTACGGCGTCGGAATGGTGATCGGCGCATTGTTCGCAACGCGCGTGATGAAGCGCATCGCGTTCGGCACCGTGGTCGGCCTCGGCCCGGTCACCGGCTTCTTCGCCGCTGTCGTGATGGCGCTGACGGTGCTGGTGCCCTCGCCGTGGCTCGCGGCCTTGAGCTTCTTCCTGCTCGGCGTCGGGCCGATCCTGTGGGTGATCTCGACCACGACCCTGCGCCAGTCGGTGACGCCGCCGCGCCTCCTGGGCCGCGTCTCCGCGATTAACATCATGAGCTATGGCGCCCGCCCGCTCGGCTCGGCACTCGGCGCCATCGTCGGCGGTCTGTGGAGCGCGGAAGCGTGTCTCTATCTCGCAGCCGCCGTGTTCGGCGTGCAGGCGCTGGTGATCTGGCTGTCGCCCGCAGTGGCGCTGGACCGGCAGCCGGCCATGGTCGGGGATGAAGCAGCGGCGCGGTGCTAATTCGCCAGATAGCGCTCGTAGCTGCCCGTCACCGGCTCGCTCGCGTCGACCTCGGGGTCGAGCGTGTAGAGATCCTGCGCGCGGCCGATGCCGCGGAGCGCGTAGCGTCCGGTGGAAACGAGGTAGCGGCGGCCGGCGGCGTCCAGGCCTTTGTAGAACTCGGCTGAGGCAAGCAGTTCGCGATCGACCGAGCGGCTCATCGAGGCGATGCGGCTGACCTCGTTGACGGTCGGTCCGACCACGGTGAAATCGAGCCGGTCCTCGCTGCCGATATTGCCGTAAAAGACCTCGCCGACGTGAAGCCCGATATAGGCCGATGTCGTCGGACGCCCCGCCGCGGCCCGGCGTGCATTCAGCGCCGCGACGTTCCGGCGGAACAAATGCTCGGCCCGCAGCGCTGCCCGCCGCGCGTCCGCCATGTCCTCGCCCCAGAACATCGCAAGCACGCCGTCGCCGATCAGTTTCAACACGTCGCCGCCGGCCTCGTGGATCGCATCGATCACGGCTTGCGCATAGTCGTTGAGGAACGGGATGATCTCGTCCGGCCCGATGCTCTCGCTGATCCCGGTCGAGCCGCGCAAATCCGAATACCAGAGCACGGCCTTGATGCGCTCGGTGACGCCGCGCGAGATCCGCCCGCGCAGAACCTGCTCGGAGGCGTCGCGACCGAGATAGACGCGCCCCAGCGTCCGCGCGATGTCCATCTGCTGCGCCGACTTGATGGCGAGCCCCAGCACCGGCACGAGATCGCGCAGGGCCTCCAGCTCGGCCTCCTCAAAACCTTCGTCGCGCCGCGTGGTCCAGCACGAATAGAGGCAATCCATCAGCCCGAGCGCACCGCTCTCGCCGAAACGATGCACGAAGGCGAGATAGTGCTTGTGGCCCTTTTCGGCGAGATCGCCGATCTGCGAGAAATCCATCGAGGGCGCGTCGGCGAGATCGATCACCATCTCGTCGTGGCCGTGCTCGAGCATGTGGAAGAACACCGAGCGGCGCCAGCTCTTGTTGGCATCGCCCTCGGCGGTCGAGCCATATTCGAACATTTCGCGCTCGTTGCTGGCCCGGTCGTTCCAGAGGAAGCCGCGGCCTTCATAGATCGGATGCAGCGTGTCGATGACGACGAGCCCGCGCGACAGGTCCAGCCCTTCGGCGCGGCAGCGCTCGCAGAATCCGCGCAACAGCTCGTTTTCGGGAAGGCCGGTAAGCCCCTGGCCGGCCAGCCAGTTCATCAGCGCAAGGCGGGAGGTGAGTTTCATGCGCCATTATGGCGTGCATTCGTGACGAGCGAAAGGCCACGCGCGCACCGTGTGCCGGGCCAGGCTCCCGCCCGCAGCAGGTCGAATATGTCGCGGACGCTGTTGACGCGCTCTTGCCTTGCACCGCAAATGCTGGAGATGACACCGACGACCAGAAATCCGCTGACATGAGCCAGCGCCAGCTTCCGATCATCCTCGCGCTCGGCACGACGCAGACCCTGGCCTGGGCCTCCAGTTATTATTTGCCGGCCCTGCTCGCCGATCCCATGGCGCACGACCTCGGTATCTCCACCAACTGGATCTTTGGTGCGTTCTCGGCTTCGCTGGTGATCTCCGCGTTGCTGGGGCCGCGCATCGGCCGGCAGATCGATCTCGTCGGCGGCCGACAGGTGCTGTCGGCCTCGAACCTGACCATCGCCGCCGGCCTCGTCCTGCTCGGCTTCTCGCAATCGGTCGCGGTGATGGCCTTCGCCTGGCTCGTGCTCGGCATCGGCATGGCGATGGGGCTGTACGACGCCGCCTTCGCCGCGCTCGGCCGCATCTACGGCACCGAGGCGCGCGGCTCGATCACCGGCATCACGCTGATGGCGGGCTTTGCCTCGACCGTCGGCTGGCCGCTGACCGCCTGGGGCCTTGCCCATATCGGCTGGCGCGACACCTGTTTCGCCTGGGCCGCGGCCAACATCCTGATCGGCCTGCCGCTCAACTTCTTCATGCTGCCGGTGATCAAGGGCGCGAAGCAGGCTGCGGTGACGGCCGAGAAGCCGCACGTTCCGCTCGATCGCACCATGATCCTGCTCGCCTTCGTCTTTGCCGCGGTCTGGACCGTCACCGGCGCCATGGCCGTGCATTTCCCGCGCATCCTCGAGGCCACCGGCGCAAGCCATGTCGAGGCGATCGCGGCCGGCGCATTGATCGGCCCGGCGCAGGTGATCGCGCGCATTCTCGAGGCAAGCGTCCTGAGCCGCTTCCATCCGCTATGGTCGACGCGGCTCGCCTGCCTCACCCACCCCATTGGAGCGGCCGTCGTCGCCATCTTCGGCGCCCCCGCCGCGACCGCCTTTGCGCTGCTGCACGGCTCCGGCAACGGCATTTTGACGATCGCCCGCGGCACGCTGCCGCTTTCGATCTTCGGCCCGAAGGACTTCGGCTATCGCCTCGGCATCATCGGCGCACCGGCGCGGATGGCGCAGGCTATCGCACCGCTGGCTTTCGGCCTGCTCATCGACGTCATGGGCGCCAGGGTGCTGATGGTGTCGGCGGCGCTCAGCCTGTCGGCATTGGCCGCGCTGCTCCTGATCCGTGCAGAACGGCGACCGGATTGACGCCCCCGCAGCTTTCGCGCACAAGCGCAACATGACCGACAACAGCCCCCCGCCCCGCACCTTCAAAGGCCTCCTGCGCTGGGCCATGACGCCGCCGCAGGCCTGGGGCGTCTATCTCCTCGCCGTGCTGCTGGTGTGGCTGCTGTCGTTCTATGCCGGCACGCTGAAGCCGAAGAAGACGCCGGACGCGAGCCCGCCGGCGGTGGCCGCGCCGAAGAGCTGATCAACGCTTCAGTCGTAGAACTCCGGCGACATCCTCTGGGTGTCGCGCTGCGCCTTGTCGTGGTTGATCCAGAGCTGCGCCCCTTCCCTGGAAATCGTGTCGGCGAGCTTCTGCATCGAGGCGAGCGACTGCTCCTTGCTGAAATTGATCGCGGGAACACGGCGGTTGTCAAAGTTGTCCCTGAAATGCGCGGCATCGCCCGAGAGCACCACCACGCCGGTCCTCGGCAGTCGAACCATCAGCGACTGGTGTCCCGGCGTGTGGCCGGGTGTCGAGAGGATGGTGATGCTGCCGTCGCCGAACACGTCCTTGTCGCCGGCAAGCAGCTCGACCGGATGCGAGGGCTTGAAGCGCGGCTCGTTGTTGGCACCGGGCCAGTCATATTCGGCCTTCTGAACGTAGAGCATCGCCTGCGGGAACATCTCGACATTGCCGATGTGGTCGGGATGCGTGTGCGAGACGCCCATCGCCTTGACGTCGGCGGGTTTCACGCCGATCTGCGCGAGCTGGGCGGCGAGCGTCTTCGGGCGCCGCCAGGTGATGGCCTTGGGATCGACCGGCACAAGCCCGTTCGGCATTGATGCGACCGCGTCGGGAATACCGGTGTCCCACAGGAACCAGCCCTGGCTGTGCTTGATGAGATAGCAGGTATCGACGAAGTCCATCGACTTGCCTTCGTTCACTCCGGGAGACCAGCGCCTGATATCGCCGGCGACGCCCTCGCCGCAATTCATGATGTAAAGCCTTTCCACGCCGGGCTTCTGCGCAGACGCAGCCTGGGCGAACAGCGCGAGTGCTGCGATGGCGAGAGCGAGCGTGATCTTGCGCGTCATCGTTGATCCCTCCTGGCAACGCCCTATGGCTGCGACCAGGATCAACCCCGTCCCTGCCGCAGAATTCCGCCTCCACGCACCATAGGCCGCGGCAGCAAATCCTTCTAACGCGCAACGCCAATGCATCAGGCGGTTGACAGGCCGGCGCGGTTTCGCTGTAATCAGCGCCATGGGGGTTTGAGCGATCTCCCCACGAGGCGACATGCCCAAGTATCGCGTCCCGTTTGATTTATGCGAGGACGCATCATGTCAAGTTTCACGACCATATCATCTGACAAATTGGCGCGGCTGATCGGCACGGCCAATGCCCCTGTTCTGATCGATGTCCGCACCGATGAGGATTTTGCCGCCGACCGGCGGCTGATTCCCGGCTCGATCAGGCTGAGCCACGAGCGCGTTGCCGAATGGGGCGGCGACTTTGCCGGCCGCTCCGCCATCGTCTCGTGCCTGCGCGGCGGCAAGCTCGCACAAGGCACGGCCGCCTGGCTGAGGCAACTCGGCGCCGACGCAGAGACCCTCGAAGACGGTTTCGAGGGGTGGAAGGCGGCCAAGCTGCCGCTCGTCGACACGCGAAAACTGCCACCGCGTGACACCAGGGGCCGCACCGTCTGGGTGACGCGGGCCCGGCCAAAGGTCGACCGCATTGCCTGCCCCTGGCTGATCCGCCGCTTCGTCGATCCCGCCGCAGTGTTCTTGTTTGTCGCGCCATCCGAGGTGGTCGCTGTCGGCGAGCGATTCAACGCCGCGCCGTTCGACATCGAGAACGTGTTCTGGAGCCACCGCGGCGAGGTCTGCACCTTCGACGTGATGGTGGAGGAATTCGGGCTCGCGACACCGGCGCTGCTGCGGCTGGCCACGCTGGTGCGCGGCGCCGACACGGGGCGGCCGGACCTGGCGCCGGAGGCCCCCGGCCTGCTTGCCGCCTCGCTCGGACTTTCGCGAATGTACGATGACGACCTCGAACAGCTCGAGGCCGGCATGCTACTCTACGACGCCTTCTACCGCTGGTGCCGCGACGCCACGAGCGAAACCCACAACTGGCCGACCAACAAGGTGAAGGCGTGATGGATGTCCGTAACGCCCAAGCAGGAGCTGATGCCGGTCACGGCATCAGCTTCGGCGAAGCCTTTCGCGTCTGGCTCCGCGTCGCCTGCCTCAGCTTCGGCGGGCCCGCGGGCCAGATCGCGGTGATGCATCGCATCCTGGTCGAGGAGAAGAACTGGATCTCCGAAGGCCGCTTCCTGCATGCGCTGAACTACTGCATGCTGCTGCCGGGCCCCGAAGCGCAGCAGCTCGCCACCTATGTCGGCTGGCTGATGCATCGTACCAAGGGCGGGCTGATGGCAGGCGGGCTTTTCATCCTGCCCGGCATCATCGCCATCATGGGCCTGAGCTATGTCTACGCGGCCTACGGCAATGTCAGCTTCATCGAGGCGCTGTTCTTCGGCCTGAAGGCCGCCGTGCTCGCCATCGTTGTCGAGGCCGTCTTCCGCGTCGGCAAACGCGCGCTGAAGAACCGCATCATGATTGCGCTCGCGGTGATCGCCTTCGTCGCAATCTTCTTCTTCGCGATACCCTTCCCCGTCATCATCATCGCCGCCGGCCTGATCGGCTATGCCGGCGCGCGCGCCGGCCGCCCCGAATTCGCGCCCGCCGGCCACGGCCATGGCGGCAACGGCGCCGTCATCGACAGCATGCTCGGCGAAGCCGTGCCCGAGCATGTTCGCCCCAATACCGCGCGCGCGATCCGGACCGCTGCGCTGTGGCTTTCGCTCTGGCTGGTGCCGGTGGTGGCTCTGCTTCTGATACTCGGGCAAGCCAGCGTGTTCAGCCAGATCGCGTTGTTCTTCTCGAAGATGGCGCTGGTCACCTTCGGCGGCGCCTACGCGGTGCTTGCCTATGTCGCGCAGCAGGCGGTCGAGCATTACCACTGGCTGAAGCCGCACGAGATGCTCGACGGCCTCGGCATGGCCGAGACCACGCCAGGCCCGCTGATCATGGTGCTCCAATTCGTGGGCTTCATGGCGGCCTATCGTGATGCAAGCGGCCTGTCGCCGATGGTCGCGGCAACGCTCGGCGGACTGCTCGCGACCTGGGTCACGTTCACGCCCTGCTTCCTCTGGATCTTCGTCGGCGCGCCCTACATCGAGCGCCTGCGCGGCAACACGGGGTTGGCCGGAGCACTCGGCGCGATCACCGCCGCCGTCGTCGGCGTGATACTCAACCTCTCGATCTGGTTCGCGCTCCACACCCTGTTCCGCGAGACCGTGCCGGTTCACGCCTTCCCGCTGGATTTCGACAGGCCGGTCCTGACGAGCGTCGACATTCCCGCGCTCGTGCTGTCGATCGCGGCCGCAACCGCGATCTTCCGCTTGGGCATGCTGACGGTGCTTGCCGGCAGCTGTGCTGCCGGCGTGGCGCTGAGAATGGTGGGCGTGATCTAGCTCGGGCGTCGAGGCTGGAGGCGGTTTGGCGCGGAACTCCGTGAGCATTGACTTGGATCAGCACTGTCGACGGTCGGCGTGCCACCGGTGTGTTGGGCCAACTGGAGGAAGCTCTCATGTGCAAATTGGCTTTGACGGTTTTGGCAGTGAGTATCGCCCTCACCGTGGGGCACGCCCGGGCTCAAAGATATGATCCCGCTTTTCCCGTTTGCTTGTATGTCGTCTCTTTCGGAACCAGCCCATACTACAGATGCAGCTACACGACGATGGACCAATGCAGGGCGTGGGCCAACGGTCAGATGTGCGTCCTCAACCCGTATTATGCTGGTGCAACGGCCAGAGGGAACAATCGGCGCAATTCTCGCCAAACATACACGCCACCCAGGCCGCGGATCCACTACCGGGCTGCGCCGTACAATCAATTCAACGAACCCTACTATGGAGCTTCCCAAGGTTACGCGCCGGGCGAGAAAGAACGATTTCTCCAGAGTGTGAGACAATACATGTGAGGATGACGGACCGGCCTTGTTCGCGCGCGCATGTTACCTGGGCTGGAGTGCACTATCGCGAAACGGCATGATCGATGATTGCGGCGACGGCAGATCGGCGCACCGGATCGGACATCAAAGACACGCCCCGCCGATGACGGGTATTTGCCCGTCGGGCAAAAACAGCCGCGATCGTTCCTACCTCTCACGTCAAGCCTCTTCGCCAATCCGCAAAGCGACGGGGGCAATAGTGCATCGCTCCCCAGGGAGATCACGACAAAAGCCGTCAACCCACTGCGCAGGGAAGGCCGGTTGTTCGGCTTCACCTGTATGCCGCTGTGCAGCCTCTTGTGGCGCAACCTTCGCACAGTGGACCGCGGGTGCCAGCCGGCACCCGGCCTTCCCTGCACCCTCGTCTTTGCGAAGGCGCGAAGCGAACAGACAAACTCGGGCGACGGCGCCGCGAGAAGGCGAAGCTGTGTCTGCTGTCTGAAACGTGCATCGGAGCGATCACCCTCGGTGTCGTCGCCCGGCTTGACCGGGCGATCCAATACTCCGAGACGACGTGATTGAGGAGAGAAGCCGCGGCGTACTGGATTCCCCGCCTGCGCGACGCCTGCGCGGGGAATGACAGAGAGGCTGGAGCAAGAGCTACCGCATCATCATCCGCGCGATCGCCTCCCCAATCACCACCGTCGTGAAGTGCGTGTTGGCGCGGCAGTCCGACGGCATGATCGAGGCGTCGGCGACGCGCAGGCCCGAGATGCCCTTCACCGAGCCGTCAGGATCGACCACGCCATCGGCGTCGTTCGCGCCGGTCATGCGGCAACTGCCGGCGGCATGCTGGATGTCGCCGGTTTCTCGTCGCAGCAGCGCATCGAGTTCGTGATCCGGCAAGCCGGCCGCCTGCGGCAACGTCAGATCGGTGTCGGTGAGCCTGATCCAGTCGGCGATACCTGATAGCGCCGGCTGCGAGGTGATCACGGCGAGGCGCTTCACCGCGTCCATCATGCGCAGCATGTCGCGGGGATCGGCCAGCATGTTCTCGTCGACGATCGGATCGACGGACGGATCGGCGGATGCCAGCTTGAGCGTACCGCGCGAATAGGCGTTGAACAGGCCGGCGCCGATCGCTCCTGGCACGCCGATGCCGCGGTGGTTGAACGCGATCAGGATCATGTCGCGCTTGCCGCCATTGGCAAGGCCCGACGAATAGGTCACGCAGCAATTGGTGTGGCGCGTGTCCGGATCGATCGGCCGCAGGTTCTCGTGCAGTTGGATCGTGGCACGGAACAGAGGATGGTCGAAGAAGTGGCGGCCGACCGGCAGATCGCGCTCCACCGCGATCCCCATCGCCTTCAGCTCCCCGGCAGGTCCGATCCCCGAGCGTAGCAGGATCGCCGGGCTGTGGATGGCGCCGGCGCAGAGCACGATCTGGCGTGCGCTGATCTCGCTGGTGCCCTGCCCTTCGGTGTGAACGCGCAGGCCAGTTGCGCGGCCATCGCTGATCAGCACGCGATCGACCAGCGTCCTGCCGCGGATCTCCAGATTGGCGCGGCCGCGCGCGGGTTCGAGATAACCCTCGTTGGTGGTGATGCGGCGGCCGTCGCGGCTGTTGATGGGATAGCAGGCAACGCCCTCACCATCGGGACCGTTGAGATCGGCGCACCAGGGATAACCGCTCGCGAGTGCCGCATCGCGCAGGCCGCGATCGATCGGCCCCCATTTTTCAAGCGGCGCGCGATAGACCGGCAGGGGTCCGCCGCGGCCGTGACCTACAGCGTCGCCGAATTCCAGATCGTCCTCGATGACCGAGAAGAGCGGCATCACCTCTTTCGCCGACCAGCCGGTGCAGCCATTGGCGGCCCACTCGTCGAAGGCATCGGCGACGCCGCGGATGGCGATCTGGCCGTTCATCATCGATGAGCCGCCAAGCCCCTTGCCGCGCCAGTAGAAGCGCGGCTCCTGCCCTGCCACCCGACGCGTCAGCAGATCAGGCCACTGCCATTTCTCCTGGTACTCGCGCTTGTGGATGATCGGGATCGGGTTCGGCGTCCTGACTTCCCAGGGCGCCTCGTCGGCGCGCCAGTCGAGGCCCGCCTCCAGCAGCAGGACGCGCCGTGCGGGATCCTCGGACAGCCGCGCCGCAACGGCAGCGCCGGCCGAGCCGCCGCCGACAACAATGACATCGTACATCGCGCTACTTCTCAATGGTCCCAAAGACCAGCATGGCGGACGGTATCAGAACGCGCACACCGATGCAGCCACGCGAGCGCATTGCTGCACATCGGGGATAAGAAAGCGGCTACCCGATCGCCTTGCCGAACTTGTTCGACTTCGGGAAGCCCTTAGGCGGCAGACGACCGGCGTCGGCGCGGGTGCCCTGCCACTCCGCGAGTTCCTTCATGGTCGCGGAAAATTCGCGGCCGGCAGAGTCCTTCCAGGTCAGGCCTGCCTTGGCCTCGAAGACCGTAACGTCGGAGAGGCCGCCGTCCTTGTACTTCTGCAGGCGCACGCCACGGCCACGCGCCATCTCCGGCACCTGCTCAAGCGGGAAGATCAGCATCTTCCGATTCTCGCCGATGACCGCGACGGTGTCGCCGATCACCTCGGTAACCGCGCGCGCCTCGTTGGGCATGTCCACGTTGAGAACCTGCTTGCCCTTCTTGGTGGTGCCGACACAATCGTCCTCGCTGACGACGAAGCCCTGGCCCTCGTGGCTCGCGACCAGGAATTTGCGCCCGCCCTTGTTGACGAACAGCGTGACCGGTGCTGCCTCCGGCTCGAGATCGATGAACTGGCGGATCGGCTCGCCGTGGCCGCGGCCGCCCGGCAGCTTCGCCACGTCGATCGAGAAGAACTTTCCGTTGGTCGCGAACAGCAGCAGCTTCGACGTCGTTTCCGCGAAGAAGGCGATGCCGAGCTTATCGTCCTGCTTGAAGGCGAGCCCCGAGAGATCCTCGACATGCCCCTTCATGGTGCGGATCCAGCCCTTGTCGGAGACGACCACGGTCACCGGCTCGCGCTCGACGAGGGCTTCCTCCATCGCGGCGAGATCATGCTCGGGCGCGTCCGCAAAAGTGGTGCGGCGCTTGCCGAGCGGCGTCTTCGGTCCGAACATGTCGCGGACCTTGCCGACCTGCTCGCCGACCTTCTTCCACTGCTCGGCTTCGGATGCGAGCACCACGTTGATGCCCTTGAGCTCGGCACGGAGATTCTTGTCCTCGGTGCGTATCTCCATCTCTTCCAACTTGCGCAAGGAGCGCAAGCGCATGTTGAGGATGGCCTCGGCCTGCACCTCGGTGAGCTTGAACCGCTTCATCAACGCTGGCTTCGGCTCATCCTCGTTGCGGATGATCCTGATCACCTCGTCGATGTTCAGAAACGCGATCAGGAAGCCGCCGAGCACCTCGAGCCGGTTCTCGATCTGCACCTTGCGATAATTGGTCCGACGTGTCAGCACGTCGCGCAGATGGTCGAGCCATTCGCGCAAGCACTCCGCGAGCCCCACCACCTTCGGGATGCGGCCCTTGATCAGCACGTTGAGGTTCAGCGGAATCTTGTTTTCGAGCTCGGTCAGCCGGAACAATGATTCCATCATCAGCGCCGGATCGACGTTCTTCGACTTCGGCTCGATGACGAGGCGAACGTCCTCGGCGGATTCATCGCGCACCTCGCCGACTAGTGGCAGCTTCTTCTGGTCGAGCAACTCGGCGATCTTCTCGACCATGCGCGACTTCTGCACCAGGAACGGGATCTCGGTGACGACGACGACCCAAGTGCCGCGCGCGCCCTCTTCCTGCTGCCACCTGGCGCGGACGCGGAACGAGCCGCGGCCGGTCGTATAGGCTTCGGCGATCGCCTGCTTGGAATCGACGCAGATGCCGCCGGTCGGGAAATCGGGCCCCTTGACCCATTTCATCAGCGCCTTGGACTTGGCGTCCGGCTTCTCGATCAGATGCAGCGCGGCGTCGCACAACTCGGCTGCATTGTGCGGCGGGATCGAGGTCGCCATGCCGACCGCGATGCCTTGCGCGCCGTTGGCGAGCAGGTTCGGGAAGCCGCCGGGCAAGACAACGGGCTCTTTGCCGCTGGCGTCGTAGGTCGGCTTCAACTCGACGCCGTCCTCATCGATCCCGTCCAAAAGCAGGCGGGCCACGTCGGTCAGGCGCGCTTCCGTGTAGCGCATGGCTGCCGGGTTATCGCCGTCGATATTGCCGAAATTGCCCTGGCCGTCGACGAGTGGATAACGCGAGCTGAAATCCTGCGCGAGGCGCACCATGGCGTCATAAATCGCCTGGTCGCCATGAGGATGGTAGGAGCCCATCACCTCGCCGACAATCTTCGCGGACTTCTTAGGGATAACGCCAGGGTCGAGCCGCAGCAGGCGCATGCCGTAGAGGATGCGCCGGTGAACCGGCTTCAGGCCGTCGCGCGCATCGGGGAGCGCGCGATGCATGATGGTCGAAAGCGCGTACGCAAGGTAGCGCTCTTCCAGCGCCTCGCGCAGCGGTACGTCGTGAATTTCAGCCGGTCCTTCCGGCGGAACGATTCGTTTTCCCATGCCGCCCGGTTAAACCGTGGAAGCGAATCGGGCAAGGATGGATTGGTTCCCGGTGGGCTTCTACTGCCCTGCCCAGCCCGCGGTCACGGTCGGCTGGACCTTGACCGGAGGCGTCGCCGGCATGTTGGCGACACAGCGGCGGGCAGCCTCGATTTCGGCATCGGTCGCGCCATGGGACCGCGCCCATGTCTCTGCGGCCGCAGCGGAATATTTCGCCACATAGTACCGGACGACGGTGCAGGAGGCCCGGCGAAACACGCCAGGTTGCGGCTCGCCGGCCATTGCGTCAGGCGCAAAGGCAAGCAGCGCCGCGGTCAGCGCAAAACCCCTGATCAACATTTGGGCTGTCCCCGTTGTGGAACCTGCCCGCCCAACGCATCTGGCGGCGTTTCGTTCCCGAGGGAACCGTTGTGCTCAGGCAGCACAGCAGCGCGATCCGCTCATGGCGCCGGGAGCGCCGCTTTGGCCTGCTGCCGGATCAGGGCATTAATGAAGCCCGCGCGCGCGTCGGAATGGCCCTGCCCGCGCGGCTCCAGCACATGACGCAGCAGGAACAGGCCGGTCAGTCGAAAGCCGTCCTGGAGATCTTCGTCAGTGAGCTCATGCGAGGCTTCGCCATGGCGCAGGAACGGCGGCAGCCGCAGCAGCCGGTCGCGCCAAGGCTCGCCCGCGCCGCGCGACACCGCGCCGCCGGATTTCGGCGAGACGTAGATCAGGTCCGTGGTTTCCCCCGTCACCGCGCAATTCTCCAGCGCAAGCCCGAAGCCAAGCTCGGCGAGCATGGCCAGCTCGAAATGGATGAGATGCACGGCCGCGCTGCCGATGTCGTCGAAATCATCGAGCGAGTGTTCGAGCAGCGAGAATATCTCCTCGTGCGGATCCCGCTCGGGCAGCAGCCGCGCAATCGAGGCGAGATGGGTCACGCCGTAGACCCCGTGGGACGATCCGAGCAGCGTCGCCGCGCGCAGCTTCAGCCCCTCGATCGCGTAGGTGCCGAGATGCTCGTCGAGCCGCGCCCGCCACACCGCACTGACGCTGTTGCCGGGTTGCAGGAGCGGCCGCAGCCGCGAGCTGGCACCGCCGCGCACGAGACCAAGATGCCGGCCATGCTGGCGCGTCAGCAGCTCGACGATGGCGCTGCTCTCGCCATGCCGCCGCACGCCCAGCACGATGCCTTCGTCGGTCCATTCCATGGCAGGAAGCTTATAGGATTCCAGTGAGGCGCGCAGCGCTATCTCCCGTCATTCCGGGGCGCCTCGAAGAGGCGAACCCGCAATCTCGAAATTGCGGGTTCGATGCTTCGCATCGCGCCGGAATGATGGAACGTATCAATTCACGCGTTGAACCAGCCCTGCGCGTCGCCGGTAAACGAGAAGTACAGCCCGAACGCCGTCAGCACGCAGGAGACGATCTCGATGGCGCTGTCGAGTTCGAGGCCCCTTTCGCCGAGAATCTGGCCGAGCGAGATCACGGACAGCACCAGCGCCGCGGCCAGCACCCAGCGCGGCCAGTTCTTGCGCCAATGCGCGGCGAGCCGGACGAAATAGACCAGCAGCAGGATCATCCCTCCGGCGAGCAGCGTCGCCGTCATGATCATCTGTTCGGTCATCTCGGCGGTGGGCGTGCGGTCCTGCACCGCCACCGACAACGCATCCAGCATCAGCGAGGCATAGAGCAGCGCTTCGAAACGCTGGACGTTGCGGGGCACACTCATCGGCGACTGATCTTTTCTTGACTATTCCCTGGGAAATTCCAGGCCCATCTCGCGATAGCGATCGGGATCGTCACCCCAGTTCTCGCGCACCTTCACGAACAGGAAAAGATGCACCGGCACGTCCAGGATCTGCATCAGCTCCCTGCGCGAGTCCGCACCGATCGACTTGATGGTGGCGCCGCCCTTGCCGAGCACGATCTTGCGCTGGCTCTCGCGCTCCACGAAGATCGTCTGCTCGATCCGCACCGACTTGTCCTTGCGCTCCTCCCACTTGTCGGTCTCGACCGTGGACTGGTAGGGCAATTCCTGGTGCAGCTTCTGATAGATCTTTTCGCGCGTGATCTCGGCCGCCAGTTGCCGCATCGGCGCGTCCGACATCTGGTCCTCGGGATAGAGGTAAGGACCTGGCGGTACCATCTCGGCCAGCGTGGTGCGGATGTCGTCGACGCCGTCGCCCGAGATCGCCGCGATCATGAAGGTTCTTACGAACTTCATCCGTTCGTTGGCGGCCTGCGCCAGCGCCAGCAGCTTCTCGCGCTGGACCAGATCGACCTTGTTGATGACCAGGATCTTGTCGTGGTTGACGCTGGCAGCCTTGGCCAGAATCGCCTCGGCTTCCTCGTCGATCCCGGTCTTGGCATCCAGCAGCACGCAGACGAGGTCGGCGTCATGCGCCCCGCTCCAGGCGGTCGAGACCATGGCGCGGTCGAGCCGGCGCTTGGGCAGGAAGATGCCGGGCGTGTCGACCAGGATGATCTGCGCGTTGTTCTCGATCACGATGCCGCGGATCAGCGCGCGCGTGGTCTGCACCTTGCGCGAGACGATCGTGACCTTGGCCCCGACCAGCGCATTGACCAGCGTGGACTTGCCGACGTTGGGCGCGCCGATCAGCGCGACGAAACCGCAGCGTGTCGCGGCAGGCGCCTCACCGCTTGCTTCAGCCGTCATTGCCGCCGCCAACGCCTTCACGTTCGATCATCACTGAAGCTGCTACTTTCTCCGCCGCGCGCTTGCTGCCGCCGATGCCTTCGGCCGGCGCCAGTCCCGGCAGATCCACCGCCACGCGGAACTGCGGATCGTGATGCGGGCCGGTGCGCTCGACCTCGCGATAGACAGGCGTCGGTAGTCCCTTCCCCTGCGCCCATTCCTGCAGCACGGTCTTGGGATCGCGCAAGGGCCGGCGCGGCTTGTGCATGCGCTCGGTCCAGTTGCGCTTGACGAACTCGTCCGCCGCCGCATGGCCGCCATCGAGAAAGATCGCGCCGATCACGGCCTCGCAGATGTCGCCGAGAATGGACTTGCGCAGACGGGCATCGGCGCTGGAACCGACCGAGCCGAGCTTGATGTCGTCGAGCAGACCGAGCGACTTGGCGACGTCGGCGCAGCTTTCCTTGCGCACGAGCTCGGCAAGCCGCTTGGACAACTCGCCCTCATCAGCGTTCGGGAAGGCGTGATAGAGCATGTCGGAAACGACGAGCCCGAGCACGTGGTCGCCGAGGAACTCCAGCCGCTGATAGCTGTCACCGCGCTTGCGTCCCGACTTCAGCGCCGAGACATGCGTGATCGCCTGCATCAGCAGGTTCGGATCGGCAAAGCCGTGGCCGATGCGGGCCTCGAGCGCAGCATTCGCGTCAGCCGCGGCCTTCGCCTTGTCCTTGGCCTTGCTGCTCCGCGTCCGCTTTTTCTTCGCGGCAGTCTTGGCGTCGGCGGTCTTGGCTTCACCAGCCTTGTGTTCACCAGCTTTGGCTTCAGGGGTCTTCGGCGCAAGCGTCTTTGTTGCAGCTTCGCCCTCAGGAGCGGCTTGCGCCTCGATCGGCTGGGTCGTGATGTCCTTGGCTTCGTCTTTCATCGGACGATTTTGAAGAAGCGATTCCAGCGCACCGCCCACGGCCAGCGCCAGAACATCCAGGCGTGCTCACCCTCGCCGATCGAGAAGAAGATCATCTGGGCGCGGCCGATCAAGTTCTCCCGCGGCACGTAGCCGACCTGGCCGAGGAAGCGGCTGTCGGTGGAGTTGTCGCGGTTGTCGCCCATCATGAAGAAATGGCCGGGCGGCACCGTGTAGACGTTGGTGTTGTCCATGTAGCCGTTGTCCGCGCAATCGAGCGTCTCGTAGGAAACGCCGTTCGGCAGCGTTTCCTTCCAGCGCTTCACGCGCGAGATTCCGCCGCCCTCGGAGCCGCAGGGATCCTCGCCGACATACTCGCTCATGCGCTGGCGCTCGACCGGGGTGTCGTTGATGTAGAGCAGCCCGTCTTTCATCTGGATGCGGTCGCCGGGCAGGCCGATCACGCGTTTGATGTAGTCGGTGGTGTCGTCCTTGGGCAGCCGGAACACGACGATGTCGCCGCGGTTCGGATCCGAGCCCCAGATCCGTCCCGAGAACAGCGGCGGCGAGAGCGGGATCGAGTAGTGGCTGTAGCCGTAGGAATATTTCGAGACGAACAGATAGTCCCCGACCAGCAGTGTCGCCTTCATCGAGCCGGAGGGGATGTTGAACGGCTGGAACAGGAAGGTGCGGATCACTAGCGCGATCAGGAGAGCGTGGATAACGACCCGGACCGTTTCGCCGACGCCGCTTTCAGTTTTCGTTCCCGAAGTCACGCTCATTGCTCTCTCAATTCCGGCCGGCGATCATAGAACGCCCTCCTCCCGCGAACGGCCCACCGGTTCGCGGCCCAGGGAGATTGTCCTGATTCTGATAGTGAGGGCCAATTCCGGCGTAAAGCCGAATTCGCCCAGCCTGATTTGCGTTCGCGGACTTTTAGACGGTTGTCGCAGGCCACGCAATCAAGGATCGCATCAAAACTTCATAAGATGTTGATTTCCAACGATAATTATAAAACAATCATTCAGCCATCAGGGCTTGGCCATCGGGACGGCGGAAATGATCACGAAGGCCTGCGCGAGCGGCCAGTCGTCGGTGATCGATAGATCAATCTGGGCCTCGAACCCCTCTGGCGTCAGAGCCTGGAGCCGGGCCAGCGCGCCCCCGGTCAGCCGCATGGACGGCCGGCCCCCGGGCAGGTTGACCACCCCCATATCGCGCCACCAGACGCCCTGCCGGATGCCGGTGCCGAGCGCCTTGGAGCAGGCCTCCTTGGCGGCAAAGCGCTTGGCATAGGTCGCCACCACCATCTTCTCGTTTTTGGCGCGCCGCTCCGCCTTGGCCCGCTCGGCCGCGGTGAAGATGCGGTCGAGAAAGCGCTCGCCATGGCGCTCGATCACCTTGGCCACGCGGGTAATGTCGATGAGATCGGAGCCGATGCCGATGATCATGCCCGGCTCCGGCCCCGATCCATCGCCGCGCGCATCTTGCGCACCGTCTCGGCAAGACCGACGAACAGCGCCTCGCCGATCATGTAGTAACCGATGTTGAGCTCCATGATCTCGGACAGCGCGGCGATCTTCTCCGCGGTCGCATAGTCGAGGCCATGTCCGGCATGGACTTCCAGCCCCGCCGCCGTCGCGACCTTCACGCCCGCCACGATCCGCTGCCATTCGGCTTCAGCCTTGTCGGTGTGGCCGTCGGTGACGGCGTCGCACCACGCGCCGGTGTGGATCTCGATCACGGGCGCGCGCAGCCGCGCCGCCATCTCGATCTGCGCCGGGTCGGCGGCAATGAACAGGGAGACGCGGATGCCGGCATCATTGAGCCGCGCAATGTACGGTGCGAGCGCGTTGTGCTGGCCGACCACGTCCAATCCGCCCTCGGTCGTCACCTCCTGACGGCGCTCCGGCACCAAACAGACCGCATGCGGCTTGGTGGCGAGCGAGATCCGCATCATGTCGTCGGTGGCCGCCATCTCGAAGTTCAGCGGCTTGGAGATCTCCGCCTTCAGCCGCGCCATGTCCTCGTCGCGGATGTGCCGGCGATCCTCGCGCAAATGCGCGGTGATGCCGTCGGCGCCGGCCTCGATCGCCAGCAGCGCGGCGCGGACCGGATCGGGATGGCGGCCGCCGCGAGCGTTACGGACGGTCGCGACATGGTCGATGTTGACGCCGAGGCGAAGCGGAGATGCGGGCATTTCAGGGCTCACGAGATCGGAGAGAGAGGCGCCTATCCATTGACACGTTCGACTTTGGCGACGACCGCCTTGGCGCGCAGCTGGGCCAGGATCGCGCTCAAATGCTTGAGATCGTAGACTTCGAGATCGATCGTCGTCTCCGTGAAGTCGGGCGAGCGGCGCTGCATGCTGATGTTGTCGATGTTGCCGTCGTGCTCGGCAATCACAGTCGCGATCTGCGCCAGCGCGCCGGGCTCGTTGACGTTCTCCACCTTGATGCGCGCCGGGAAGCGTTGCGGCGCGGTATCCTCGATGTCCCAGCGGACGTCGAGCCAGCGCTCCGGCTCCTCCTCGAAATCCTTCAGCGCCGGCGACTGGATCGGATAGATCGTGATCCCCTCGCCCGGCGTGACGATGCCGACGATGCGATCGCCCGGCACCGCGCCGCCGTTCGGCGCGAACTTCACCGGCAGGTCGGAATTGATGCCGCCGATCGGGATCGCCACCGGGCTGCGTGACGGCTCGAGCACCTTCTCCTTGAGCTTGGCGGCGAGCCCCTTCTTGATGCCGTAGCGCGCGACGCGCTCCTCCTTGTAGTCGGGATACATGGCGCGCGCGACGTGGGAGGCCTTGATCTCGCCGCGCCCGACCGCCGCCATGACGTCCTCGATCGAGGTGCGCGCCAGCCGCGGCAGCGCGCCCTTGAGCTTGTCGTCGGCATATTCGATCTTGGCGCGCTCGAACAGGCGCTCGACGATGCGCCGGCCGAGGCCGACATATTGATCGCGCACGGCGGTGCGGGTGGCACGGCGGATCGCGGCGCGCGCCTTGCCGGTGACCGCCAGCGTCTCCCAGGCCGAGGGCGGCGCCGATTGCGCCTCCGACGTCAGCACCTCGACCTCGTCGCCGTTCTGGAGTTCCGAGGACAGCGGCGCGAACTTGCCGTTGATCTTGCAGCCCACCGCACTGTTGCCGACGTCGGTATGCACGGCATAGGCGAAGTCGATCACGTTGGCGTGGCGCGGCAGCGCGATCAGCTTGCCCTTCGGGGTGAAGCAGAACACCTGGTCGTGGAACAGTTCGAGCTTGGTGTGCTCGAGGAATTCCTCGGGGTTGGCGCTCTCCGAGAGGATGCCGATGGTGTGGCGCAGCCAGGCGAACGCGTTGGACTCGCGCTTGAGGAATTCGGTCGGCGAGCCCACGCCTTCCTTGTAGAAGACATGCGCGGCGATGCCGCGTTCGGCGATCTGGTCCATCGCCTCGGTGCGGATCTGCAGCTCGACGCGCTGGTTGCCGGGGCCGATCACCGTCGTGTGAATCGAACGATAATCGTTCTGCTTCGGCGTCGAGATGTAGTCCTTGAACCGACCCGGCACAACCGGCCAGGTGGTGTGAACGATGCCGAGCGCGCGATAGCAGGACTCGATGTCGTTGACCACGACGCGGAAGCCGAAGATGTCGGACAGCTGCTCGAAGCCGATCGACTTGCGCTCCATCTTGGTCCAGATCGAAAATGGCTTCTTGCGGCGGCCATAGACCCGCGCCCCCAAGCCGCGGTGACGCAGATTGTTGGAGAGCTGGTCCTCGATCTCGCCGATCAGGTTGCGGTTGCGCTCGGCGAGCGCATCGAGCCGCTGCATCACCACCGAATAGGCTTCGGGATCGAGGGTGCGGAAGGACAGATCCTCCAGCTCCTCGCGCATTTCCTGCATGCCCATGCGCCCGGCCAGCGGCGCGTAAATGTCGAGCGTCTCCTCGGCGATGCGCCGTCGCGATTCGGTCGGCACGAAGTCGAGCGTGCGCATGTTGTGCAGGCGGTCGGCGAGCTTGACCAGCAGCACGCGGACATCGTCGGCAATGGCCAGCAACAATTTGCGCAGGTTCTCGGCCTGCTTGGCCTCGCGCGACACCAGCTCCAGCCGCTTCAGCTTGGTCAGGCCCTCGACCAGCGCCCCGATCTCGGGCCCGAACAGCTGATCGATCTCGGCGCGCGTCGCTTCAGTGTCCTCGATGGTGTCGTGCAGGAGGGCCGCAACAATGGTGGCGTCGTCGAGCTTCAGGTCGGTGAGAATCGCCGCCACTTCGAGCGGGTGCGAGAAATACGGATCGCCGGAGGCGCGGGTCTGCGAGCCGTGCGCCTTCATGGCGTAGACATAGGCGCGGTTGAGCAGGTCTTCGTTGGTGTTCGGGTTGTAGGACCGGACGCGCTCGACGAGGTCGTATTGACGCATCATCCGCGCGCGCGGCTTCGCCGGCCGTGCCACCGGCGCAGTCGGGGCCACGGCAACCGATTCGGTTGCGGCCAGCATCTGCGTGGGTCTGCGGCGTCGATACACCATTCCATCCTGCCTTCAAACGGACCATGAGACGGCCCGTTGCATACATCCTAAGCCCGATCGCGGACGCGGCCGATCAATTCGATGACAGGCGGGCGGCGCGAACCGGCAACGCTATGGTAACCACGAAAACGCCAACAAAAGCAAAGGCCCGAACTCAGGTTCGGGCCTTTGATAAGATCACAAGAAATCGACGATCGCGAGTAAGACGATTACTCGTCCTCCTCGGGCTGCTCTTCCGGCGGCGCGAGGCCTTCGAGGCCCTTCAGGAGCTCCTCTTCGGTCATGCGCTCCACAGCGACTTCGGTGTCGTCGGCATCGACGCTGGCGCCGGCGGAACCGATCAGCGGCACCGTATCCGGCTCCGGCTCGTCGACTTCGACGAACTTCTGCAGGGAATGCACCAGCTCCTCGCGGAGATCCTCGGGCGAGATGGTCGTGTCGGCGATCTCGCGCAAGGATACAACAGGGTTCTTGTCGTTATCGCGGTCAACCGTTAGTTGTGAACCGGACGAAATCATGCGGGCACGGTGGGCGGCCAGCAAGACCAGGTCAAACCTGTTGTCGACCTTGTCGATACAATCTTCTACGGTGACGCGAGCCATAGACTGTCGCTCCGTTGTGGGTGGGACGAAATATGTGGATGATCGGGGCTAATTATAAGGGCCGGGGCGATTTCGCAAGGCCAATTTGTGATTTGGCCTCGCCAAACGGCTCTGTTACCTCCACATTAGGGCTGGGATGGGTGGTTTCCCGGGCTGCCGTTGTGGGCGGCGCCGGGTGTATGAAGGGCCGCCATAACTATACCTTGATTGCCCCGACTTCTCCGGATTTGCGGTTTCGACGGGTTTCGGCAGCACTTTAAAACTGCGCGGCTTGCTGCCATCGCGCCAACAAAAAACGAATTATCACGAACGCTTCGCGAGCAAACTGAATGTCACCTTCCCCTACCAACAAGATCGCGCTCTTCATCGACGGGGCCAATCTTTACGCAACGGCCAAAACTCTCGGCTTCGACATCGATTACAAGCGCCTTCTGAAGGAATTTCAGAGCCGCGGGACGTTGCTGCGGGCGTTCTACTACACAGCGATCATCGAGGATCAGGAATATTCCTCGATCCGTCCCCTGATCGACTGGCTCGACTACAACGGCTACACCGTCGTCACCAAGGCGACCAAGGAGTTCATCGACGCCTCCGGCCGCCGCAAGGTCAAGGGCAACATGGACATCGAGCTCGCTGTCGACGCCATGGAGCTCGCCGAGCACGTCGACCAGATGGTGCTGTTCTCGGGTGACGGCGACTTCCGCTCGCTGGTCGAGGCCGTGCAGCGCCGCGGCGTCCGCGTCACGGTGATCTCCACCATCGCCAGCCAGCCGCCGATGATCGCGGACGAGCTGCGCCGCCAGGCCGACGTCTTCACCGATCTCGTCGAGTTGCAGTCCAAGCTTGGCCGCGACCCGTCCGAGCGCCCGGCACCACGTGATCGCGGCGAGCGCGAGGCCCGCCACCACGCCCCGCAGTTCCTCCAGCGCGCGACCACGATGGCGCCGAGGGGCGATGACGACTTCGAGGAGTGAGGCGGCAAAGTCGAGCCGCCAGGCCCCCAACCTCGTCGTCCCCGACCGTGACTGTCCGCTCTGCCCGCGCCTGGTCGCCTTTCGCGAGGCGAACCGCGCGCGCGAGCCGTTGTGGCACAATGCTCCGGTTGCGCCGTTCGGCGACATCTCGGCCCGCCTCCTGATCGTCGGTCTCGCGCCGGGGATGCAGGGTGCCAACCGCACCGGCCGGCCGTTCACCGGCGACTATGCCGGTGACCTGCTCTACGCCACGCTGCTCGAATACGGTTTCGCCAAGGGCAGATACCAGGCGCGTCCCGATGACGGGTTGAAGCTGGTCGACTGCCGGATCGCCAATGCCGTGCATTGCGTTCCGCCTCAGAACAAGCCGCTGCCGGTCGAGATCAATACCTGCCGGCAGTTTCTCGTCGCCAATCTCGAAACGATGCCGAAGCTGCGCGCCATCATTGCGCTCGGGCGGATTGCGCACGACAGCGTGCTCAAGCCGCTGAAGCTGAAGGCCTCGCAGGCCCCCTTCGGCCACGGCGCCGTGCACCAGGCCGGCGCGTTCAAGCTGTACGACAGCTATCACTGCTCCCGTTACAACACGAACACGGGCGTACTGACGCCGGACATGTTCCGCAGCGTATTCGCGAAGGTGAAGACGGATCTCGACTAGGCTTTTGCTGAATCCTTGGCGGGATGGGCCTTCAGCCAGTCCAGCACATCGCCGGCGTTCCGGTCGGGCGGAAACACCGGATAGAACACATGCGTGATCCTGGCATCGTCGACAACAAGCGCGAGGCGCTTGATCAGCGTCAGGCCCGCGACCTCCATGGTCGGCAGATTGAGCGCGCGCGTGAGCACCAGCTTCTCGTCGGAGAGCACGGGGAACGGCAGATGCAGCCGGGATGCCATCTCGGTCTGGTAGGTGTTGCTCTGGGTCGAGAGACCAAACACCTGCGCCGCGCCGGCGGCCTTCAACTCGGCGAACAGGTCGCGAAACGCACAGGTCTGCGGCGTGCAGCCCCGCGCCCCGGGGATCATGTCCCAATCGTCGACCAATCCGATCTTTCCGGGCTCGCCGGTGCGCGGGTAGGCGAACACCACGGTGCGCCCCGGTAGCGCCGACAGATTGACCGACGTGTCGTCGGTCGCAAGCAGGCTGATCGCGGGCAGCGTCAGACCTGCAAGATGGGCAGCGCCGCCATCGTCATCAGGTGCAGGAATTCGGCTCCAGTCCACCTCGAGCAGGTTCTTCTGCGTCATCCCGTCCTCTCGGCCCTATCCCCTCGCCCGCATCAGCCGGCCCTTCTCCCGGCTCCAGTCGCGCTTCTTCTCGCTCTCGCGCTTGTCGTGCAGCTTCTTGCCCTTTGCAACCGCCAGCTGCAATTTGGCGCGCCCGCGTTCGTTGAAATACAGCTTGAGCGGGATCAGCGTCATGCCCTCGCGATCGACCGCGCCCATCAGCTTGTTGATCTGCCGGCGATGCAGCAGCAGCTTCCGCGGCCGCTTGGGCTCGTGGTTGAAGCGGTTGCCCTGGAGGTATTCGGGAATGGTGGCGTTGATCAGCCAGATCTCGCCGTCCTTGGAATCGGCGTAGGACTCCGCAATCGTGCTCTTGCCGTTTCGGATCGACTTCACCTCGGTTCCGGTCAGCGCAATGCCCGCCTCGATCGTGTCCTCGATGGCGTAGTTGAAGCGGGCCTTGCGATTTTCCGCCATGACCTTGATCGGACGTTCGTTCTTATCGGCCATGACCTTCAAAAACCTGGCAGACAAACCTGATCGGGATGCGCAGCGACGCTAACAGATTGGATGAAGCGCGCGCGTCACTTCTTGAGGAGATCGCGGATCTCGGTCAGCAACTCGACCTCGGCCGACGGCTTCGGCGGCTCCGCGGGCTTGACCTCTTCCTTGCGCTTGAACTGGTTCATGGTGCGAATGACCATGAACAGCACGAAAGCGACGATGACAAAGTTCACGACCAGGGTGAAGAAGCTGCCATAGGCCAGCACCGCCCCCTGCTTCTTGGCATCAGCGAGATTGGTCGCGGTGACCTTGCTGGAAAGTCCGATGAAATAATTGGAGAAATCCAGGCCGCCGGTGACTGCACCGATGATCGGCATGATGATGTCGTTGACCATCGAGGTCACGATGGCCCCGAAAGCGGCGCCGATGATGACCGCGACGGCGAGATCGACGACGTTGCCCTTCATCGCGAATTCGCGGAATTCCTTCAGCATCGGTGATCCCCCCTGATTTGCCTGTGACGATGAGGTTTACGAACGCCGCCTAGTTGATGAGGCCGGCATGAACCATGGCGTCGCGCACGGCAACGCGGGTCGGCTCGGAGACCGGAACCATCGGCAGGCGCAGCGTCTCGTCGAACTTGCCGAGCAGCGACATCGCGTACTTGATCGGCGCCGGGTTGCTCTCGATGAACAGGTTGTTGTGAAGCGGCATCAGCTTGTCGTGGATCGCGAGCGCCGCCTTGGTATCGCCCTTCGCCCACGCGGCATGGAACTCGGCGCACAGGCGCGGCGCGACGTTCGAGGTCACCGAGATGCAGCCATGGCCGCCATGGGCCATGTAGCCGATGATGGTGGCGTCCTCGCCGGAGAGCTGGTTGAAATCCTCGCCCATCGCGGCGCGCTGCTGCGACACGCGCACCATGCTGGCGGTGGCGTCCTTGACGCCGGCGATGTTCTTCAGCTCCCACAGACGCTTCATGGTGTCGACCGACATGTCGATCACCGAGCGCGGCGGGATGTTGTAGATGATGATCGGAATGCCGATCGCATCGTTGATCGCCTTGAAGTGCTGATACATGCCTTCCTGGGTCGGCTTGTTGTAGTACGGCGTCACCACCAGCACGGCGTTGGCGCCCGCCTTCTCCGCGTGCTGGGCCAGCTCAACAGCCTCCTTGGTCGAGTTGGAGCCGGCGCCGGCGATCACGGGCACCCGGCCCTTGGCCTCTTCGATGCACCATTCGACGACCTTCTTGTGCTCGTCGTGGCTGAGCGTCGGGCTCTCGCCGGTGGTGCCGACCGGGACCAGGCCGTTGGTGCCTTCCGAAATCTGCCAGTTGACCAGGGAGCGGAACGCCGCTTCGTCCAGCGAGCCATGCTTGAACGGCGTGACCAAGGCGGTGAAAGATCCCCGGAATTTCGTCTTGGCTGCCATGGACTTCCTCCGTACGCGGCGAGATTTAGAGCAAGCCCCATTCTTATCGGGTCTAACCCGCCCGTAAAAGGCCTGCATCCGTGTGACGCACCGTTTAAGCCGCGATTTTGCCGCTGTGGTGGTGCAAACCCGGCCGCGGTAAGCGGCTGTTGGTATTTTGTCCGCATATTCAATCAAATACAGCCAGATCTTGTACAGATAGGTCTTGAGCCAATTGACTGATTCGGGGCGACGAAACGCCGTGACCTCCTTTGCTCGTGCCGCATGGCGATCAGCCGGTCTGGCGCTGTGCCTGATGGCAGGCCTGTCGGTCGGCTGCGTCGCTTTGGCCAAGTCCAAGGAGACGACTGAGGAACCCGCAAAGCAAACAGCGAAGGGAACCGCGAAACCAGCCGCCAAGCAGCCTGCGAAAGACGCGGCGAAGGGATCTGCCAAGAGACTCGCCACCGGCGCCGCGAAGGAAACGTCCAAAGAAACGTCCAAGCACACAGCCAAGGGCGCAAGCAAAGAGACCGCCAAGGGAGCGAGCAAGGGCGCAGCTTCGGCGCCAGCCAAGGATGCGGCGAAGAAACCTGCCAGCAAGAACGCTGCGAAGGACAAGCCGAAGCCTGCAGCTGCCTCCGCGTCAAAGTCGCGACCGGCCTCCAACGCGTCGGCTTCCCACGCCGCGCCGGCGGCGACGGCTACCGTGAGACACACCGCCCCGGCACCTGTCTCGGCCGGACCTGTCGCAACGCCCGTGCTCGCGCCGGCAACGCGCCAACACGCCGCGCCGCGCAAGCCGGTCATGCCAGCCGCCGTCGCGGCGACCTCGTCGACCTCGCAAGCCGACAAGGACACGCTGGAGAACGTCATCGAGCTCGTGCGCAAGCGCAAACCGGGCGATGCCACCAGTTACGCGGATTCGATCTCGGATCCAGTCGCGCGAAAACTCGCGGAATGGATCATCCTGCGCAGCGAGGACAATGGCGCGAGCGTCGAACGCTACCGCGCTTTCCTCTCTGCCAATCCAAGCTGGCCGTCGCAGACCTTCCTGCGCCGGCGCCTCGAAGCTGCGATGTGGGACGACAAGCGCGACGATTCGGTTGCCTGGTCGTGGTTCGAGAACGAATCCCCCGTTTCGGCCAAGGGCCGCTTCGCCCTCGCCAAGGCAATGCTGGCGCGCGGCGACCGCGCCAATGCCGAGCGGCTGGTGCGCGAAGCCTGGCGCAGCGATCCGATGTCGGAGGATACCGAGAACAACGCGCTCGACCAGTTCGGTGCGCTGCTCACACCGGGCGACCAGAAGGCGCGGATGGACGCGCTGCTCTATGGCAGCGAGCATGAGGCGGCCCTGCGCGCGGCAAAACGGCTTGGCGCCGGCTATGTCGCGCTCGCCAGGGCCCGTATCGCCTCCTTCAGGAAGGCGCCCAACACGCGCGCGCTGCTCGAAGAGGTGCCGCGCGAGCTGCACGGCGATCCCGGCTTCATCTTCAGCAAGATTCAGCTTCTGCGCCGCGAAGAGAAGTTTCCCGAAGCGGCTCAGCTGATGCTGTCGGCGCCGAAGGACCCCAACCGGCTCTACAATGTCGACGAATGGTGGATCGAGCGGCGCCTGCTGGCACGCAAGATGATCGACAGCGAAGACTTCCGCAGCGCCTATCTGATCGCGCGCGACGCCGCCCTGCCCTCGCGCGACATCTACAAGACCGAACAGGAGTTCACCGCGGGCTGGATCGCGCTGCGCTTCCTCAACGATCCCGCGGCAGCCGCCCAGCATTTTGCCCGCATCGGCGTCGGCAGCGTCAATCCAACCACGCTCGCGCGTGCCGGGTACTGGCAGGGCCGCGCCGCCGAGGCCGCCGGCCGGCAGCAGGAGGCGCGCAACGCCTACGCCCGTGCTGCCGAGCAGTCGACCAGCTATTACGGCCAGCTCGCTCGCGCAAAGCTCGGCCTGCCGCAAATCGAGCTGAACAGCCAGCCGCGCGGCCGCGGCGCCGAACGGCTGGAGATCGTGCGCGCGGCGCAATTGCTCTACGAGCTCGACGAGCGCGATCTGGCGGTGCCGATGCTTGCCGACATGGGCGAGAACGGCGATCCCGAGGCGCTGACCGGCCTCGGCGAGCTGACCCAGCGCTACGGCGACGCGCGCGGCATGCTGCTGGTCGGCAAGGCGGCGCTCAATCGCGGCCTGCCGTTCGATTTCTACGCCTATCCCGTCAACGGTATTCCGCACTTCACCCAGATCGGCCCCGAGGTCGAGCGCAGCGTCGTCTACGCGATCGCGCGGCAGGAAAGCGCGTTCAATCCGGCCGTGGTCTCGCCGGCGCAGGCCTATGGCCTGATGCAGGTAACCCCCGATGCCGCGCGCTATGTCTGCAAGCGGCACGGTGCGACCTATGACCTGTCGCGGCTGAAGAACGATCCGTCCTACAACGCCACGCTCGGCGCGGCCGAACTCGGCGGCCTGCTCGAGGATTATCGCGGCTCCTACATCATGACCTTCGCGGCCTACAATGCCGGCCGCGGCAGCGTGAGGAAATGGATCGACCGCTACGGCGACCCACGTGACGCAAAGGTCGACGCGGTCGACTGGGTCGAGCTGATTCCCTTCTCCGAAACTCGCAACTACGTGCAGCGGATCATGGAGAATCTTCAGGTCTACCGCGCCCGCTTCGGCGGTGGCACGCGCTTGCAGATCGAGGCCGACCTGCATCGCGGCGTCGGCAGCGTCGAATAGAGCCGCTCCCTTTCGGACGGAAGACACTCACCCCGATTTCCGGCGAGGCCAGGGTGCGCGAGGCTGCTTCATGCCGGCTCGCTTGCGCTCGCTTCCGGGCCAAGCATCTGCTGCCTCCGGACAAGAAACAGGAAGCGAAGCTGCATTGCACCTTACCGCCTGGATGGGTCGAAGCAGGAGCGATATCGAAAGCCTCGACAATCGGCCGAGCCTTGGCCCGAAGCCAGGGAGGCGGGGCACAGGAATCGAAGAGGCCGCCTCGCGAGGCGGCCTCTTTCGTTTCAAAAGACGAGGTCGACTTCGTCCGCCCTGCCCTCGTGGATGGTCATCCTGATTGGTGTGACACGGGACGATCGCCGTACCGCCCAAAAGCAAGAGCCCCCGGCGGTTTCCCGCCGGGGGCTCGAGTGGAGTGGTCGAACTTAGAAGGTGCGGTTGGCGCGGAGCAGCAGGGTCAGCGAGTTCTGATCCTTCAGCTCATACGTCGCAACCGGCTTCGCAGCAGCAGCGACCGCAGTGTTCGCACCCGAGATGACGCCCGAGTACTTCTGGTCGAGATGCGACCAGCTCAGGTCAGCCGTGAACGCCAGGTTCTTGACCGGGGTCCAGACGGTGTTGACGCCGATAACGCCGAAGTTGAAGTCCGGGTTACAGGTCGCACCGGCAGTCGTGACAGCCAGAGCAAAGGCAGCGCAGATCGTCGCCTTGGCGTTGGTGGTGTAGCTCACGCCACCGTAACCGCCGTAGATGGCGCTCGCCCAGTTCGGGTTCCAGTTGTGGGTATAACCACCGCGGAAGCCCCAGCTCTTGGTGGTCTCGATGCCACCGCCAGCAGAGCTGAACACGCCGTCAGAGATACCAGCGAAACCGATGCTCTGATAAGCGCCAGCCACGCCCGTGCCGCTGTACATGAAGAAGGTCTGCGGGAACAGAACCTGGAAGTTCTCGCGGGTGTCGCCATCGGTGTAGACGGCGTTCATGTTGATCGTGTCGCCCGCACCGGTCGGGATGTTCTTGATCGACAATGCGCCCATCACAGCCCAACCCCACTTGTCGGAAGGATGACCGGTGGGCTCAGTCGTGCCGTAGTAGCCAGCATGCAGTTCATGCGCGGCGACCGAAATCTGGCCCAGACCCCAGGCCTGGTCGACACGGAGAGCACCGACGATGTCGGGCGAACGCGTTCCACCCCAACCGTTGTTGCCGTAGGAGCCCGTGATGAACGCCGCGTTAGCAGTGGTGGCCGAAACGTTCCAGAGGTTACCCACACCGTTCGACTGCGTATCGGGCATTTCCAAGGCGACCGAACCGGTGATGCCCTGGCCGAAATCAGCGGTATAAGCGGCCTGATTGATACCGGTCACGTGGTTGGAACCGCCCGGAATGGTATCGGGACCGCCAGCATTGTAGCTCTGCCACGGAGCGTCGAAGATCGAGACCGTGCGGCCGAAGGTGAAGCCAGCGAACTGGATGAACGCATGGTAGAGGCCGAGCGAAACGCCGCCAGCGGTAAACGTCGACGGAGCGCTGCCGGACCACTGACCCGTATCATACGAGAAGATCATGTCAGCGTAGGTACGGACAACACCGTATTCGGTCGCGGTACGCGTATCGACGTTGAGGTCCATACGAGCGCGGGTGTAGTAGTAGTTCGTCAGACGGTTGTTCGAACCACCGTTGAGCGTCGGGCCGTTAGCGTTGAAGTTATAGTCTCCGGCGCCGCCGAGAACCATGTCAGCGCGGACGTAACCACCCAGCTTGATGCAGGTGTCGGTGCCCGGCATGTAGTAGAAACCCGCACCGTACAGCGAGCAGATCTTCACGTATTCGACCGCCTTGGCCTTCACGGGGAGATCGGCTGCTTGAGCTCCGCCCACGGCGATCAGACCCGCCGCTGAGCCGAGCAAAAGGCTCTTAACCAACTTCATGTTAAACTTCCAAGTTGCTCTTCAGGGAAGGTCACTGACCCGGACGGCCAATTCCCCAACCCCCTCTAAATCACCGCTTTGGTCACCTTCGCGTCTTCGGACACACCCGCATGAACGCGAGGGACTTAAGCGATCCGAACGCTCGGTGAGCTGAGGTAAGGAAAATCAGTAAGTTACTGATTGCCAAAGCTATTTGGATGCCTGTAGGTACAAGGCATCGTACAAAATGACTGTGTTAATGGCTGGAATGAAGCGAACTTCCACAGGTGCCTACGTGGCCCGAAAGGTAATCCCAGCAGACATTCGAACTGCTTACGCCGCAAAGTACGGTAATGCTTGGGAAGAGAAGTTTCGCTTAGAAGCAGGCGCGTCAGAGCATGAAGCCCGAGCGCGCTTCGGCGAGTGGCTGGCGGATATCGAAACCCGCGTCGGAGCCCTTCGGGCAGCAAAGAAGAACGGAGCGCAACCCCTCACCCGACAGGCCGCCTACGCGCTGGCTGGCAAGTGGTATGCGTGGTTCGTTTCCAAGCACGAGCGCGACCTTCGTACCCCAGCTCACTGGCGGAACCTGGGAGACACATTAGTCTGGGATGTGCTTCGCCCCCATGCTCCGGAGGAATATGAGCAGCGACCAAAGGATGATCCAAATTGGGACTGGAAACTCAGTCCAGAGGTGCGAGCTGAGGTGCGCCCTGCAATCGCAATCGAGGCTCAGACTACGGCGTTCTTGCTTGAGCACGGCCTGAGACTAAGCCCCGACGCAACGAACCTGTTCGTGGACGCGGTGAGCGACAATCTCCTTCCCGCGTTCCAGCGCCTTGAAGCGCTCGCGCGTGGAGACTACACGCCGGATAGTCATCCGCAGGTGTTCCCTCAGTTCGAGCAAGGGGACGCCACGGCAGCGCCTGTCACAGCGATGGAGCTTTTCGGCGCTTGGGCAAAAGCAGTGCAGCCTGCCGAAGGTACGGTCTATCGTTGGGCAACGGTTTTCAAAGAAGCAGGTCGGCATTTCCCTGATGTGAGGAGTATCAGTTACGATCAGGCCAAGGCCTGGATGAACAGTTTGGTCAGTGAAGACCGCTCGGCCAACACAGTCGCGACGGCTTGGCGCACGGCCCTCAAGACGGTCTTCGCGTGGGGCGTCTTGGAGAAGATTGTCGATAGCAACCCGTTCCCTCAAGTGCATATCACCGTCCCTCGCAAAAATGTCGAACGCGAAACCAAGGCTTTCGAAGCAGCAGAGGTCAAGATTATCTTGTCGGCTGCCTTGAAATGCGATGACACGAAGTCTCTGACTGAACGCGCTTGTCGATGGGTGCCGTGGATTTGTGCTTATACTGGCGCTCGCGCCGGAGAAATCACTCAGCTTCGTCCCGGCGACATTCAACAGCGAGATGGCGTCTATTTCGCGAGACTGACACCTTCCGCAGGGAAAATTAAGACGCGAAAGGCGCGCACTGTCCCGCTCCATGAGCACTTGATCGAGCTGGGCTTCGTTGAGTTTGTAGCAAGTGCCAAAGGCGCTCCCCTCTTCTATATGACGCCAAAGAAAGAACGCGCCAGTGGTGGCCCACGTCAGAGCCCGGCCGAGCGCATGAGGGCTCAAGTGGGTACTTGGGTTCGCTCGCTCGGCATAACGGACATGGAAGTTGGCCCGAACCATGCCTGGCGTCACACTTTCAAGGCAATGGCCGCCCGAGTTGCCATTGATGAGCGATACAGCGACGCCATCACGGGCCACGCACCCCCAACAACAGGTAGAAGGTATACTACCCCCACGCCCGAGGATCTTGCCGAGGCGATGAAGCGCTTTCCTCGCTACAAGCTCGACTAATGGTGCTTGCCGAAATAGAGCGCAATGTGTCAGTGGCCGGACCGCACAGGACATCAGCAACAGTAGTTATCATCGCTGGCTGCTGGGCTCGCGACCGCAATCAATCGGGCGCTCTATTGCAGAGCATCAACCCGCCTACGGTTCACTGCTCCACCATGCCTAATGGCATCGGCGGGACGAACACGACCTGTCAGTAAAGGAAAACGGCGCACCTTGGTATCCTGATGAGAAACCTTGGTGCGCCGAAGAAGGGAAGACACTACGTTGCCGAAGAACACACTGCCCGCTGCCCCGGAGACCGAGGCAACTATGGGAGACGAACTGCGCGATGCTACTTTCGCTTCCCTTGAGGGGCACCCGAGCACCGCAGCCGCGCAGGCTCTCACCGAGGCCGTCAACGAACAGGTGCTGCAACTACTAGCCCACACGGAGTTTTTCGGGGAGCCCAAGAGGAACCGCAAGAAGCTCAAGCCAGCTATCGCGGCTTTCCTAGCTGATCTGCTGAGCGCTGAGGGCAAATGGGTTTATCGGTCACTCAAGAAGGACAGCTTCACGGGGGCGGTGATTGGCGCAAAGGCTTTCGTTCCTCTCCAACAAGCCATGCGAGAGCTTGGCCTTGTGGAGCATTATGGCGGTGTCGTTAGCCATTGGGTCCGATTTGACGAAGACGGACCGGCGTTGGCCAGCCGTCGAATGGCTTCGCGCTATCGTCCGACCACGAAGCTCATAGAGCTGGCAGGCGAGCACGGCATTAGCTTGGAGAACGCAGTAGACCACTTCGACTATGGTTTGCCGAAGCAACCGCTTCAGAAGCGCACCGCGAGCACATGGGACGCAGGCCGCAAGGTCCAAGGTCGCGTCATGAAGTTTGAGCACACGGACCTGTCGCTAAAGTTGGAAGCGGAGGTGCAGGTGCTGAATGAGTTTCTTGCGCAGCAGACCTTCGGTGGCGGCTGCATACATCGCGGCTACGTTCGCATCTTCCAGAACGGCGATGCCGCGAACTTCAATTGGGATCAGGGTGGGCGATTGTACAGCCAACCAGCAGACAGAAACTATTAACAGCAGTCCGGCAAGAAGCGCCTTGAGATGACCATCAACGGCTCGCCGGTAGTCGAGATTGATCTGCGAGCCAGCTACCTGACCATCTTCCACCTTTGGCATGGCGTGCAACTCGATAAAGACCACGACCCTTACGTGATCCCCGGACTTGGCGAGGAGGCGCGCGCCGTCGTGAAGCTGTGGGTGGCTGCGACATTCGGGAGCAGTGGGCCGCTGCGCAAGTGGCCTACAGTCATTCTGAAGGACTACGAGCTAGAGCACGGCCATCCTTTGGACACCGATCGATACCCTCCGGTGCAGCTAGGCGAGTTGATAACCAAGCACCACCCGCTTATGGGCCGATGGGGCCAGCCGCTAAAAGATGGCCGGGTCCGCACTTGGGCTGATCTTATGTTTGAAGAGAGCCGCGTCATCGTCGCTGCTATGCAGGGGCTGATGCGGGATGGCGTACCGAGCTTAGCGGTGCATGATAGCCTGATTGTTCCCGAACAGTATGAGCGCCAAGGCGCTATGGCGTTGACGGGAGCTTTCGGTGGCCATTTCCGCGTCGGGCAAATCCCCGCCCGTGCTAGCCTCAAAATCAATAGCAGGCAGGGAGAACGCCTTTTCGTGCCTTGATGCCGCCGCCCTTACCCCTACCCCCAAACCCATAGAGCCTAGACCCCTAGGGAGAGATAGAAGGTTAGCTACTAGCTAGAAAATAGACCACAGCGCACATCGCCTATAACGGAGAACGAATTTGGCCGTGAAGCCCGCCCCTCGGGCCGGATCATGGTTGGGCTAGTGCGCCGCCGTATATGTGCGCACAGCTGAGAACCTGGCTTTGGAGAGCCGCAGGGAATAGGAGCAATGCCTCTATACAACCCTAGGAATCGCGTAGGGGCGTTGGCGCGCTCTATGTCCGGGCCATCATAGCCTTGACCAAACCATCACCAGCAGCCTTCCCTGTGGCACATGGAGGATGGTACTAAACTACCACGTATTCTTGTTCTCCTTCACCTCTCCTGGCTTTCCTGTCGGTACTCTACGGAAGCACACTGCCCTGTTCAGCTGAGCTGGGGCCGAGGGCTTTAGCCCAGAGTTTGCGAAGGCGGGGATGGCCAAAGTTTCCAAGAAAGGTTCCATTCCCGTCCCGGAGGCTCCTTAGCTGCTGATCAGCTGGGCGGCGCTTAGCCGTCCTTGTCTTCAAGGGCGCGGTAGACCGAGGCGCGGCCTATCCCAAGCTCCTTCGCGATGGCTGACGGTCCTTTGCCTTCCGCGTGCATCGCCTTCACCTTCGCAACGTCCACCGAAGGCTTGCGGCCCTTGTAGACGCCACGCGCCTTAGCGTCCGCAATGCCTTCCAGTTGGCGCTCGCGCCGTAGGTTGGTCTCGAATTCAGCGAACACGCCGAGCATGTCCAAGAAGCACTTGCCTGCTGCGGTGCTGGTGTCGATGGGCTGCTCTGTAGCTTTCAGCGAGGCGCCACACGCCTTCACGGTGCGCACGATGTCCTGAAGGTCTCCGATGCTGCGGGCGAGCCTGTCGATCCTTGTCACCATGAGCACGTCACCGGAGCGGAGGAAGTCCAGCACGGTGCGAAGTTCTGCGCGGCCGGTGGTGGTGGTGCCGCTGCGCTTCTCCGAACGGATGAGGTCGCAGCCTGCTGCGCGCAATGCGTTCTCTTGGAGGTCGAGGTGTTGATCGGTGGTGCTCACGCGGGCGTACCCGATGATGGTCATTCGCCAGTCCTGTCTCATTAGAGTTTAGACCACGAGACATTGGCGTCTCGAAATTCAAATGTCAACTCTATTGAGACGTTACTTGTGTCTCAGGTGAATGTCTCGGAAGGGTAGACCCAATGATACGGGATGTGCGGGTTAACATACGCGGCTTCCAACGGACTGCACACGGAGCCATTCTGACCACAAAAAAACCCCCGGCAGTTTCCCGCCGAGGGCTCTCGATCAGATTTGTTAGATCAGATCAGAAGGTCCGCTGAGCGCGGAGCATCAGGGTCAGGGAGTTCTGATCCTTCAGCTCATACACAGCAGCCGGCTTCGCAATGGCCGAAACGGCCGGGGTCGCGATTGTGCCAGAGTACTTCTGATCCAGGCGAGACCAGCTCAGGTCACCCGTGAACGCCAGGTTCTTGACCGGGGTCCAGACGGTGTTGACGCCGATAACGCCGAAGTTGAAGTCCGGGTTACAGGTCGCAGTGGCGGCACCGAAAGCAGCAACAAAGTTACCGCAGATCAAAGCCTTACCTGCTCCGCTGTAGCTCAACGAAGCATAGCCACCGTAGATTGCGCTCGCCCAGTTCGGGGTCCAGTTGTGGGTGTAGCCACCGCGGAAGCCCCAGGTCTTGACGGTCTCGATGCTGCCGCCAGCGCCGAAGACGCCGTCAGCGATGCCCGCGAAACCGAGGCTCTGGTAGGCGCCGATGCCCGAGCCGCTGTAGATGGAGAACTGAGCCGGGAACAGGACCTGGAAGTTTTCTTTGCTCATGCCATCAGTGTAGACGGCCTGCAAGTTGATCGAATCACCCGCGCCAGTCGGGATGTTCTTGATCGACAAGGCGCCCTGCACAGCCCAACCCCACTTGTCGGACGGGTGGAACGTGGGTTCCGTCGTACCGTAGTAGGCAGCATGCAATTCATGGGCGCCAGCCGACAACTGGGCAAGACCCCAAGCTTGGTCAACACGAAGAGCGCCGATGATATCGGGCGAGCGCGTGCCACCTGCAGAGCTCACACCGTACTGTCCCGCGATGAGGGCGTTGCCGGCATTGGTAGCTGCGCTAGTGGTCACAATGGCACCCGCGCCACTAACGGCGCTGCTGGCCGCAAAGCCCGCGGTGTTCCAGAGGTTGCCGTTACCGTTGGACTGAGTATCGGGGCTCTCCAAGGCGAGCGAGCCAGTGATGCCCTGACCGAAATCAGCAGTATAGGCGAACTGGTTGATACCGGTGACGTGGTTGGAGCCGCCCGGAATGGTATCGGGACCGCCAGCCGGATAGCTCTGCCACGGAGCGTCGAAGATCGAGACAGTGCGGCCCATGGTGAAGCCAGCGAACTGGATGAACGCATGGTAGAGGCCGAGCGTGGCGCCACCGGCTGCGAACGTCGTCGGGCTGCTGCCGGTCACCTGACCGGTATCGTAGCTGAAGATCATGTCAGCATAGGTACGAACAACACCGTACTCGGTCGCCGTGCGGGTATCGACGTTCAAGTCCATACGAGCGCGGGTGTAGTAGTAGTTCGTCAGACGGTTGTTCGAGCCACCGTTGACCGTCGGGCCGTTAGCGTTGAAGTTATAGTCTCCAGCGCCACCAAAAACGGCGTCAGCGCGGACGTAACCACCCAGCTTGATACAGGTGTCGGTGCCCGGCATGTAATAGAAACCCGCACCGTAGAGCGAGCAGATCTTCACGTATTCGACCGCCTTGGCCTTTACGGGAAGATCAGCCGCTTGTGCTCCGCCAACGGCAAGCAGCGTTGCCGCAGAACCGAGCAAAAGGCCCTTGAACTTCATGTTAAACCTCCAAGTTGAAGGCCCCGTACAAACCATTGTACAAAGCCGTTTGAGCTACCCGCGAAAAGTCGTTGAAATTCAACGCATCCTCATTGCTTAGGTCTACTTAAGCGAAAGACCTAAACGGGACGACCTTGGGATGCCCCCCTCCGTCGCCCGATCACAATTACCGAACGTCCTTGCACACACAACAACAGAACGCTCCGAAACGGGTCCACGAAGCGTGTTTCCCTGAAAGTGTTGCACAAATAACACGCAGATGTGATCAAACTGCGCCGGTAACACATTGTTTTCATTACCGCTTTCTGAACGGTTCCATTTGCCGTCGAAATTCCCGGTCCAGCCGTACGCGCGCCGGCTTACGCACAGAGCCGGCTCCGACGCGTTCGAATCATGGGATCGATGCGCGCGACTCGGGGGATGCGTAATGCGCCGTAACTCTCGGTGATCTCAGGGGGCTACGCAAAGCGACCGGCGCGACCACCGCAGCGCCGCCCCTTTGCGCGAGTTGAAGTCGCTCGGGGGATCGGGACATCAGGGCCGGCGGCCACGGACGACGTCGCCCGGCGGACAGCCCTTCATAAGCCTCGGACGCAGCAGCCAGCCGGTGTGACGCCTTGCAGGGCGCCGTGCCTCCGCATGAACTTTCTAGTGAATTCAATCGCTTAACGCGAGATGGATGACGTTTTGCGCGACCCCTTCGACGTCGCCTCTTCCAATCGCGCTGGATCCTGGTCAGCTCTTTCGACTCAATGTTTCGCAACCGGACAGCAAACCATCTCTATCGGCGCGCAGTGATGCGGAATTCGTTGGGAATATTTGAACGAAAACACACGCTTCCAAATTGACCGGCCCAAGCAATTAGATGCATAAGGCTCGCACCGGAGAGGTGGCCGAGTGGCTGAAGGCAACGCTTTGCTAAAGCGTCATACGGTCTCAAGCTGTATCGAGGGTTCGAATCCCTCTCTCTCCGCCACCCAGCCGCAGATTCCAGCTCTGTCGCGTGTCTTCATATGAAAGCCGTCGGGGCAAAGGCTAGGCGCAAGGTTCCGCGCGGCCGATCTCAACCCGATTCGCGCTCACCTTATATATAAGTGTGCGCATACCTAGATGCGCGATCGCCAGACCCGCCAGTGCGAAGGCGATATCAGCACGGCCTCGTTCGCCCAGACATTGAACCACACGCCGCCCTTGCGGCGGCATGGAAAGGTCAGCGGCAGAATGCCTGACTTGTGCGGCCGTCCGAGTTCCAGATCGCAATCGTCGGGCGCGATCTGAATCGGCAGCCATTCGCGCGGTCTTGGACTCGGTCCCGGGTCGCTGTTGTCGGAATCGCTCATGCCGCGCAGGTCTAGATGGCGATACGCCCTGCGAACTTGATTCAGCGCAATTCCTGCGCCCCGTAGAACCACCGGGCCGGATGAACTGCTCGGCTCAGTGCGCGGACACCCAAGCCCTCGCCTCACGCTGCGCAGCCGAGATCTCGGTCTCCGACATCTGGCCTGCCACTTCCTGGCGCAGCGCGACGGCGTCCTTGCGGCCCTTCAGGGCTGCGAGGTTGAACCATTTGTGCGCGGCGACGAGATCGACGAGGCCGGAGCGGCCGCTCGCCCAGTAGATCCCGCGCTCGAACAGAACGTCCGACAGCGCGCTTGCATCGATCGGCGTTGCCGTCTCGAGATCGAAAGTACCCTGAAACATAACGCATCCCCTTTTTTTCTTAGGCCGCCTCGTTCCCCCGAGCGCGGCTCCCGTCCAACTCTGATGTGCGTGACCCTTCCGGGCCGCGCGCTGTTCAACTCATCCCCAGGGCTTCTTGCCCGTTGCCGTTTGCCGGCTTGTTGGAGGCGATGATGGCGGGCAAATTTGAATGGCAGTTTAAGTATCGCGATGAAGCAGACGTAAACGCGAGGCCGCGCCGCAAACGCGGACGATTGAAGAAGTCCACGATTTGCAGGCACTTCTGCGATTCGTCAGATTCGGTTTACCCTGCGGCTTCAGGACATCGATAACCATCGCGCACGGTGGCGCACCGCGTCCGCCCACATTCCCCGCGCAGGCGGGGAATCCAGTACGCCGCGGCTCATCGATTCAACCACTGACATCTCGGCGTACAGGATCGCCCGGTCGGAGCCGGGCGATGACACCGCGCATGGAGGAGCGTCGCGCAAACAACGCGCAACCGGGCCTCAGCCCTCGCCTGCCTCAGGGCAGAACGGCCGAAGCACCTCGGCCGAGATCATGCGGCTGCGGTCGTGATCAGATCAACAATGTGGGGAAAAGGGATTGCCGGCAATACCCCGGCCTCAGGGAACGAGGGCGTCGGCGAACACGTCAGGACCAGATTCCAAATGAGCCCGAAGGCCGCTTGTGGAATTGCGGAGCCCTTTTGAAGGAGACCCGCACCGAACGAAGAAAACTTGTTTCTTCTGCCGGACCGGACTTTGACGAGCGAACTCGCGAAGCTGACGATCCGACCGTTGACCTGATGTCTCGCCGACACCCTCTATCGTCGACCAGAACCCCGAAAGGCGCTGATGACGTGCCGGCTACGAAGAGCCGGCAACTTCAGAAGCGAAGTTACTTCTTCTTCTTCGCGACCTTGCGGGTCTTCTTCGCAGTCTTCTTCACTGCGCTCTTCGCCTTCTTCGCCTTCTTCGCTTTCTTGGCCATGTTGCCCTCCGATGTGTGAGATGGCTTTAATCGCTGCGCGCATTCGGGGATCGAATGCACTCACCCCGAATACACCAACACGACGAAAAAAACATCTTCTCACTTAAGGAAGTGTTGACGACGTGGCGAGCGTGCGACAGCCGCGCTTGATTTGCCCGTCGGCAGCGGCACGTGTCTGCGATTGCAGATGCATCTCGCAACATCGACGTCGTCGAGCGCAACGATTGCAGGAAAACACTATGTAGCAAGGATGATTCTGCGCACGCGCACCACATGCGATCAGCGCGACGACGGACACCGCGAAGCGCGCGATGGCGTCGCGAGACGGAGTCGCGGACTCTGAGTCGGAAGTTTTGGCAACGAAATTATTTTCATGCTTAACGGCGGAAGCGCTCGCCAGAGCGCGAGCAAGTCGCCGTTTCGAGCGAATCGCGCGACCTGCGATTCGGTGGCGCTGCGCGCCCTTGAGCGGATGATGATTGCCGTCGATGACGCGTGCGAGCGCCGCATCGCGACGCGAAGCGAGGTGACGAAGCGTATCGCCACCTCGTCCGAACGCGCGAGATCAGACGCCGAGCTTGGACTTGAGCAGTTCGTTGACCGCTTGCGGGTTCGCCTTGCCGCCTGAAGACTTCATCACCTGGCCGACGAACCAGCCGAGCGACTGCGGCTTGTCCTTCACCTGCGCGGCCTTGTCGGGATTGGCCGCGATGATGTCGTCGACAACCTTTTCGATCGCCGAAAGATCCGTCACCTGCTTCATGCCGCGGCTTTCGACCAGCGCACGCGGGTCGCCGCCCTCCTGCCAGACGATCTCGAACAGATCCTTGGCGATCTTGCCTGATATCGTCCCCTCGCCGATCAGGTCGATGATCCCTGAGAGCTGCTCGGACGTGACGGGAGAACCCGTAATATCCCGGCCTTCCTTGTTGAGACGGCCGAACAGCTCGTTGATCACCCAGTTCGCCGCCATCTTGCCGTCGCGGGCGCGGTCGGCGAGCTTGTCGAGCACCGTCTCATAGAACACCGCGCTCTCGCGCTCGGCGACGAGAACGCTCGCGTCGTAAGCCGACAGGCCGAAGTCTGCGACAAAGCGCGCCTTCTTCTGGTCCGGCAGTTCCGGCAGCTTCGCCTTCAGCTCGTCGACGAAGCTTTGCGAGAACTCCAGCGGCAGCAGATCCGGATCGGGGAAGTAGCGGTAGTCGTGCGCCTCTTCCTTCGAGCGCATCGAGCGCGTCTCGCCCTTGTTGGGGTCGTAGAGCCGCGTCTCCTGGTCGATCGCACCACCATCCTCGAGAATTTCGATCTGGCGGCGCGCCTCGAACTCGATCGCCTGGCCGATGAAGTTGATCGAGTTCATGTTCTTGATCTCGCAGCGGGTGCCGAGCGGTGCGCCGGGCTTGCGAACGGAGACGTTGACGTCGGCGCGCAAGCTCCCTTTCTCCATGTCGCCGTCGCAGGTGCCGAGATAGCGCAGGATCGAGCGGAGCTTGGTCACATAGGCCTTGGCCTGCTCGGCATCGCGGATGTCGGGCTTGGAGACGATCTCCATCAGCGCCACGCCGGAGCGGTTGAGATCCACATTGGTCATCGTCGGCGACCGGTCGTGCAGCAACTTGCCGGCGTCCTGCTCGAGATGCAGCCGCTCGATGCCGACCGAAACGCTGCGGCCGCCGTCGAGTTCGACCAGAACTTCGCCCTCGCCCACCACGGGCGACTTGTACTGGCTGATCTGGTAGCCCTGCGGCAGGTCCGGATAGAAATAGTTCTTCCGGTCGAACACCGAACGCAGATTGATCTTTGCGTTGAGCCCGAGCCCGGTCCGGACAGCCTGCCTGACACATTCCTCGTTGATCACAGGCAGCATGCCCGGCATCGCCGCATCGACGAGCGACACATGAGTGTTCGGCTCACCGCCGAATGCGGTCGACGCCCCCGAGAACAGCTTTGAGTTCGACGTCACCTGGGCATGGATCTCCATGCCGATGACCATCTCCCAATCGCCGGTGGCTCCCTTGAGAAGCTTGTGCGTGGCCGTGCTCATGTTGTGCTCCCGAGCAGCGTGACAGCGATCCGCTCCCACTCCGCTTCCAATGAATCCTTGGCCGCAGGCTTACCGGCCTGCCGGTACCAGTAGCCGGCATTGCCGAGATCGCCTTCGACGCGGTGCAGATAGGCGTGCACCCAGGCAGCGTCGCGGCTGGTGTCGTCCTGAACTATCCTGTGCGCCTCGTCCCAGTCGCCCTTCGCCGCCCACCAGAGACCGGCGAGCGGCGCGGTCAGGCCAGGCGCGGGCGCCGCGCCGTCGAGGCTTGCGATGAAGTCGGCGGCATTCACCACCACCTCGCGGGCGTGAAGCGGCCGGCGGCCTGCTCGATCACCTCGCCGAGCGAGAACAGCGTCTCCTCCTCGAACGGACGGCCGATCAGTTGCAGGCCGAGCGGCAGGCCCTGGCTATCCTTGCCGGCGGGCACGGCGATGCCCGGCAGGCCCGCCATGTTCACCGTCACCGTGAAGATATCGTTGAGGTACATCTCGACGGGATCGGCACCGCCCTTCTCGCCGATGCCGAAGGCGGCCGACGGCGTCGCCGGGGTCAGGATCGCGTTGATGCCCTTGGCGAAGCAATCCTCAAAGTCCCTCTTGATCAGCGTGCGCACCTTCTGGGCGCGCAGGTAATAGGCGTCGTAATAGCCGGCCGAGAGCACATAGGTGCCGATCATGACGCGGCGGCGCACTTCGGCGCCAAATCCTTCGGCGCGGGTATTCTCGTAGAGCTCGATGATGTTCTTGGCCTGCTCGCGCAGGCCGTAGCGGACGCCGTCGTAGCGCGCGAGGTTCGACGAGGCCTCCGCCGGCGCCACGATATAGTAGGCCGGCAGCGCGTACTTGGTGTGGGGCAGCGACACCTCGACCAGTTCTGCGCCGGCCGCCTTCAGCCAGGCTGCGCCCTCGCTCCAGAGCTTCTCGATCTCGGCCGGCATGCCGTCGAGACGATACTCCCTGGGGACTCCGATCTTCATGCCCTTCACGGACTTGCCGATCGCAGCCTCGTAGTCAGGCACGGCAATGTCGACCGAGGTCGTATCCTTCGGATCGTGGCCGGCCATCGAGCGCAGCAGCATGGCTGCATCGCGCGTGCTGCGCGCGATCGGACCAGCCTGGTCGAGCGAGGACGCGAAGGCGACGATGCCCCACCGCGAGCAGCGGCCATAGGTCGGCTTGATGCCGACGGTGGCGGTGAACGCGGCCGGCTGGCGGATCGAGCCGCCGGTGTCGGTCGCGGTCGCGCCCATGCACAGCAGCGCGGCGACGGCCGAGGCCGAGCCGCCGGACGAGCCGCCCGGCACCAGAGTCGTGTTGCTCCCCTCACGTCGCCAGGGATTGCCGACGGGACCGAAGCACGAGGTCTCGTTCGCCGAGCCCATCGCGAACTCGTCATTGTTGAGCTTGCCGAGCATCACGGCACCATCGCGCCAGAGCTGCGAGGTGACGGTGGACTCGTAGGTCGGCACGAAATTGCCGAGGATCTTCGAGCACGCCGTGGTGCGCACGCCCCTGGTCGCGAACAGGTCCTTGATGCCGAGCGGGATGCCGGCGAGCGGGCCGGCGTCCCCCTTGGCGATCCTGGCGTCCGCCTCGCGCGCCATGCTGCGCGCCTGGTCGGGCGTCTCCATCACGAAGGCATTGAGCACGCGCGCCTTCTCGATCGCGGAAAGATGCGCGTCGGTCAGCTCGAGCGACGTGAAAGTCTTGTCGGCGAGACCCTTGCGGGCCTCGGCGAGCGTCAGCGATGTCAAATCGGTCATTTATTGATCGGGCTGCAGAAGAACGGAGACAGGGTCTTGTCGTTGGCCGGGTCGTCTTTTTTGGCGGCCGCGTTCGCGGCGGCTTGCATTTCGTCGAGCACGGCGTTGACGGCGACATTGGGATCGGCAGCCTTGCCCTGCCGCTCCATCTTGTCGAGGTAGTTCATGTAGGCCTGATAGGCCTTCTCATCGTCGCAAAGCAGGCACATCGCACGGCGTCCTAACAGTTACTCGACGACTTTGGGCACGAGAAAGAAGTGACCTTCGGTCGCAGGCGCGTTGGCAACGATATCGTCGGCGATCTCGCCGTCATTGACCACGTCTTGCCGCTTCTTCATCTGCATCGGGGTGACCGAGGTCATCGGCTCCACGCCCTCGACATCGACCTCCGAGAGCTGCTCGACAAAGGCGAGCATGGCGTTGAGCTCGCCTTGCAGATGCGGAACCTCGTCCTCGGAAACCGCAATGCGCGCCAGATGCGCGATGCGGCGGACGGTAGCGGCGTCGACGGACATTATATAAGGCCTCTCACGGCAAAACTCATGTGCCGTATAGCAGAGGCCGGTTTTGCGCCGCAACCGGCGGCGGACGCTACCCGGCCATCTGGCGGAGGCGCGCCAGCGCCGATTTGGCGAAATCCCGGGTCAATTCGGCCGCAGGGACCTCGCGGCCCAGCGCCACGGCCTGCCCAGCCCACAGGTTGGTGAAGTCCACCTTGCCCTGCTTTTCGGCCGCCGCCTTGAGCGGCCCCAGCGCGGTAGCCGCATGAGGAAACGGCGGCGCATCCGGCGAGATCGGGCCGGCCTCGCGCATCAGGCGGTTCTGCACGCCGCGCGCCGGGCGGCCGGTCATGACGTTGGTGATGACGGTGGAATCGTCCCGCGCCTCGGCCAGCGCCTTGCGGCCGCCTGCGCTGACCTTGGACTCGGGACAGCGCAGATAGGCGCTGCCGATCTGCACGCCGGATGCACCGAGCGCGAAGGCCGCGGCGATGCCGCGCCCGTCCGCGATGCCGCCCGCCGCGATGACGGGCACCTTCACGGCATCGGCAACCTGCGGCACCAGCGCAAAGGTGCCGGGCTGCTCCGCAATCTTGTCGGTCAGGAACATGCCGCGATGGCCGCCCGCTTCGGCGCCCTGGGCAATCACGGCGTCAACGCCGCGCTGTTCGAGCCAGACCGCCTCCTTCACCGTCGTAGCAGACGAGATGACGAGACAGCCCGCCGCCTTGACGCGCTTGAGCAGCGCTTGCTCCGGCAGGCCGAAATGGAAGCTGACGATCTCCGGCTTCAGCTCCTCGACGACCTCGCAGAAGGCGGCATCGAACGGTGCCCGGTTGGCCGCATTGATCGGCGCCGCCGGATCGAGTCCATGCTCGGTGTAGTAGCCCGCGAGCCGCCTCTTCCAGTGCGCTTCGGCCTCCGGCGTGAGATCGACCGGCGTGTGGCAGAAGAAATTCATGTTCACCGGCGCCTTCACGCGCTGGCGAATGATGTTGACCTGCTCGCGCGCCTTCTCCGGTGACAGCATCGCGCTCGGCAGCGAGCCGAGCCCGCCGCCTTCAGCCACCGCGATCACCAGCTCGGCATCCATCACACCAGCCATCGGCGCCAGCACGATCGGGAATTCGGTCTTGAACAGATCGATCAGTCGACGGTCGGGCCACATGGTGGGTCTCTCCTGGTTCAGGCGAGCGAGGCGATGGAGTTGCGTCGGCCGGCCAGCAACTGTTCGGCCTCGGACGCAATCCGTTCGACGATCTCGGCCGCCGGTGGAATATCATGGATCAGGCCGACCGCTTCTCCCGCAATGACCGCGGCAATATCAAAATCGCCCGAGACTTTCGCGGCCGCATACTCCGCCGCGACTGCGGCGACATTCTGCACCAGCTCGACCTCGCGCCCGATCCAGCGACGGGCGTGGTCATTGACCAGACACCGTCCCGTGAACGGCGCCGGCCAGACATTGTTGCGCGAGAGATCGAAGATGATGCCGCGAACCGTGGAACCGCTGTTCGCTGCACAGATGCGCCGTTTGGCCTCGTCGGCACCGTCGGCCTCCTGGCTTGCATAGAAGCGTGTGCCGAGCAGCACGCCGCTTGCGCCCAGCATCATCATGGCGGCGAGACCGCGACCGTCGGCGATGCCGCCGGCCGCCACCACAGGCACACGGCCCACGGCCAGATCGACAATGGCAGGTACGAGATCGATGGTGGTGCGCCAGGCGCCGTGGCCGCCCGCCTCTGTCCCCTGCGCGACCAGAATATCGGCGCCGGCATCGAGCGCTTGCCGCGCCATCGCCTCGTCCTGCACCTGGCAGATCAACCGCGCGCCGGCTGATGCGATTTTCGCTGCGAACGGCGCGGGATCGCCGAACGAGAGCATGATCGCGGACGGCTTTGCTGCGAGCGCGACATCGAGAAGTTCGGGGCGTTTGGCGAGGCTCCAGGTGATAAAGCCGATCCCGAACGGCGCATCTAATGCCGCGAGCTTCGCCGTCTCCTGCACCAGCCACGCATTCTCGCCATAGCCGCCGCCCAGAATGCCAAATCCGCCGGCACGGCTCACGGCCGTCACCAGGCGACCGCCGGCGACGATATCCATCGGCGCCAGCAGGATCGGATGCCTGATCCCGAGAAGCTCCGTCAACGGCGTCGTGATTGGCATGGGATCTCCCGCTCTGGACACGGAGATTAGGTGCAACTAGCATTCTCGAAAAATGAATTCTTGCGAACGCTGCCATCACAAAAGCGAAACGACGCCATGGAACTGAGTGACATCCAGACCTTCGCCGCGGTCGCCCGCACCGGCGGCATCACCCGCGCCGCCGAAGAGCTCAACACAGTGCAATCCAACGTCACCCAGCGCATCAAGTCTCTGGAGGCCGAGATCGGCACGCCGCTGTTCGAGCGCCACAGCCGCGGCATGGCGCTGACCGGCGCCGGCAAGCGCCTCCTCCCCTACGCGCAACGGATGGCCGCGCTATCGCGCGAAGCCGTGCTCGCGGCGCGCGATGATGGCGAGGCGAAGGGACCGCTTGCGATCGGCTCGATGGAGACGACGGCCGCAGTCCGACTGCCGACTCTGCTCGCCGATTTCCACCGCCGTTTCCCGGCCGTACGCCTCAGCTTGCGCACTTCACCGACCGCCGATCTCGTCGCCGCCGTGCTCGAAGGCACGCGCGATGGGGCCTTCGTCGCCGGCCCCATCGCGCATGACGACCTCACCGTGACAAGCGCGTTCCGCGAGGAGCTGGTGCTGGTCAGCGCGCGGCGCTGGGCTTCGCTCGCCGAGTTGCGCGCCGGCACGCCCGAGTCAGGCCCGACCGCGCTGGTGTTCCGCACCGGCTGCACCTACCGCCAGCGCCTCGAGCAGATCTTTGTCGAGTTCGGCTGGCCCTCAGCCACGCGCTTCGAGCTCGGCACGCTCGACGGCATGATCGGCTGCGTCGCCGCCGACATGGGTGTCACACTACTGCCCCGCGCGGTCGTCGAGCGCAGCACGATGAACGGCAGCGTGACGATGCACGCGCTGAGCCCGTCGCATGGACGCGTCGAGACGCTGTTCATCCAGCGCCGCGCCGGTCATCAAACCAGCGCGCTGAGCGGCTTCCTGTCCTGCCTGACCAAGGACGACGAGATCATCGCGGCCTGATCCACCAGCGCCGCAGCGCCACGAAAGCCCAGATCGCCTCGATCAGACCGAACGGCCAGGCGCCCTGCATGAATCCGTAGGCCGAGCCGAGCGCGCAAGAGGCCGCGAACAACAACACGAACCAGGGGCTGCGATCCTCAAAGGCATAGCAGACCAGCATCGCCGTCACGGCAAACAGGCCGAATAGTGTCAGTGCATCCATCGTTACGGGTTCACTCCGCGGCGCGGCGCATGATATGCGCTAGTGCCATGCCGGCTCTTATCCTGCCCCTCGTCGATGCTGCAACCCACTGGCCCGAACGCGGCGGGTTGATCGGTCTTGACCTCGGCACCAAAACCATCGGCGTTGCCGTGTCCAATCCAGACCGGCGGCTGGCGACCGGTGTCGAGACGATCCAGCGCAAGCAGTTCAAGCAGGACGCAGCCCGCCTCCTCGCGATCGCCACCGAGCGCAAGGTCGTCGGCTTCGTGCTCGGCCTCCCCATCAACATGGACGGCAGCGAGGGCCCGCGCGCGCAGTCGACCCGGGCTTTTGCGCGCAATCTCGCCAATCTGACCCCACTCCCCATCGGTCTCTGGGACGAACGCCTCTCGACCGCAGCGGTCGAGCGCGAGTTGATCGGCATGGACGTCAGCCGCGCCAAGCGCGCCGAGGTGATCGACGAGCACGCCGCCATCTTCATTCTGCAAGGCGCGCTCGACCGGCTCACCAATCTGCGCACGGCATCAGGAAATAGCTGATCCATGGCCGTCGTGATCGCGGCGCTGCTGCCGGTCTTCATCCTCATCGTGCTCGGCGTCGTGCTCCGGCACAGCCTGATGCGGCTCGACACGCAATGGCACGGGCTGGAGCGGCTGACCTATTTTGTCCTTTTCCCGATGCTCTTGATCCAGACACTGGTGAAGGCTGATCTCTCAAAAGTGCCTGTCGCCGGCGTCGGCGGCGCCCTGCTGCTGTCGGCGCTGGCGATGTCGCTGCTCTGCCTTGCGCTCCGGCCGGCGCTATCGCGGCTCGGCATCGACGGCCCCGCCTTCACCTCGATCTTCCAGGGCGCGACACGTTGGCAGACCTATGTCGCGCTGTCCGTCTCCGCCAATTTGTACGGCGACGTCGGGCTGGCGCTCGCCTCCGTCGCGATGGTCGCGATCATTCCGCTGGTGAACGTGTTCAGCGTCGCCGTGCTCGCGCAATATGCGTCGCCCGAGAAGCAGTCCGCGCGCGCCATCGCCATGACCGTGATCCGCAATCCCCTGATCTGGGCCTGCGTCATCGGCCTCGTCATCAACGTGATCCATCTGCCGCTGCCAAAAATCTGGCACGAGGTGGCCGACGCGCTCGGTCGCTCCTCGCTCGCCATCGGCCTGCTCGTCACCGGCGCCGGCCTGCAACTCAAGGGCCTGCTCCGCCCGAGCGTAGGTGTGACGCTTGGCGTGGCGTTCAAGTTGGTGCTGATGCCCGTGCTTGCGCTGGCGCTGGCCGCCTGGTTCGGCCTCTCCGGCGACAGCCTCGCGATCGTCGCGATCTGCGCGGCGGTGCCGACCTCACCCAGCGCCTATGTGCTGGCCCGCCAGATGGGCGGCGACGCGCCGCTGCTGGCGCAGATCATCACGCTGCAGACGATCTTGGCGGTGATCACCATGCCGATTGCGATCGCGCTGGTGGCGTGAGCGCTAGACGTAGACACCACCTCTGAGGAACATGATGATGTTGACTCCCGAATGCATCATGACAGTCAGCCAAGTCGAATTGCTGCGCCAGCGTATGTATCCAAGGAGCAACCCGCCGGCGAACACCGAAGCCTGGCCGAGCCAATTATATTGAGTGTGGAGTAATGCCCACGCGACGGCCGTCAGTGCGATGGCACCTCGTGGGTGCAGAAATGATTGCGACCAACCGCGAAAGATAAAGCCGCGGAAGGCGAGCTCCTCCGTGATTGGCGCGGCAATGCACCCGCCCATCAAGTAAATCAGCAATCCGTCCGGCGAGCTCGAGAAAGAATGATCGGAGGCAGTCAATTCCCATCTATTGAGAATGGGCCAAGCGAGAGATTCAGCCAAGAGAAGTGCCGCCGTGAGAGCGAGCGCAATTACCAATTCATGTGAAGTCGGCCAGCTCAAAGCGAGGTAGTCAGCGAACCTCTGGTTGGCCATGCGTGTCGCAATCCAGAACACGACCATTGTCGGACACGCGAAAATAACGGCAAACCCTACCCGCACCTGTGCCAACGAGAATTGCGTCACGATTTGGCGCAAGTCCCACATCGCGTTCAGGGCAAATTTCAATGTCAGAGTTTGAACGGCATAAGCGATGAGAGCAACGAGCAGCGTCTCCATGAAATCCCACGTCCTTGGAGGCCGAGGCGAGCCCATGGCTGACGGAAAATGAGGGAGCTCTGACATAAGTGAACAACCTATCCGCGACGATCGGACCTGGTTCCACCTATCATATGGCATGGCAAGACGACCAGCCGCTTGATGAGCGGCGGCCCTTCGCGAGCGAATTCCGCCGTCACTCCCCCAGCCACATCGTCAGCACCACCGCGGTCATGTTGTTCAGCGCATGCAGCACGATGGTGAGCCAGAGCGAGTTGGCGCGGTGGCGCATGTAGCCGAACCACAGTCCGATCGAGAACACTTCGGCGAGAAAGTAAAAATCGTATTGCAGATGCACCGCCGTCCACACCAGTGACGACAGGATGATCGCGCCGGGCACACGCAGGAAGCTCGCCGACCAGCCGCGGAACAGGAAGCCGCGCGCGAGCACCTCTTCCGACATCGGCGCTGCCACGCTGAAGGCAAACAACAGCAGCATAGCCGCGCCCTTGTCGCGGCCGGATTTCAACAGATCAGTCATGAAGCCCGGCGTGGCCTCGCGGCCGAGGGATCGCGACAGCACCTCCCAGACCAAGACGGTCACAATGAGACCGGCAGCACCGAGCAAGAGTTGCTTCCAGGTCGGCCAACGCAGCGCGAGATAGTCGACGAAAGACGCCTTCTTGATGCGGCGGATAGCGAGCCACACGGCCGCAAGCGTCGCAGGCAGGCCCATGATCACCGACAACGCCAGCGCTTGCGGCTCCTTCCCAACAAGCTGGATCGAGGCCATGTCGAACGGCAACCCGCGCATCGCCACCAGCAGCAGGATCGCCCCGATCTGGCCGACAAACATCGCGGCAAAGATGAAGAGGCCCCACAGCGCCGTGCCCCAGAACTTCCAGACGCGCGGCGGCGCCGGCGTCACGATCGGCGGCGGATGGTCGGGATTGAGGGAATCCATCAGGAGGCTTTCGTTTTGAACACTCACGGCAGCGCACGCTCCAGCAGCACACGCACGTCGCCGCTCTCCAGCTCCACTGCGCCGTACATGCTGGCGTGATTGGTGGCGAGACGTGTTGCCGCGAAGAGCTCCGCGTTGTGAGGTGAGACACCGTTGAGCGCGGCGGCCGCGGCCAGCAGCGCCAGCTTCTCGACTGCGAGCCGCGAGACGCGCTCGCCATCGGCGCGGCGGAAGGTCTTGCCGATGAACGCGACGGCCTCACCTGCCCCGGGCAGGCCCTTGGTCTCGGCTGCGAGCGATTGCAGCACCGCCGTCGCCGCCTCAGGCTCGCGCGAGAGCGCGCGCAGCACGTCGAGGCACATCACGTTGCCGGAACCCTCCCAGATCGCATTGACCGGCGCCTCCCGGTAATGGCGCGCGAGGATGCCGTCCTCGACATAGCCGTTGCCACCGAGGCACTCCATCGCCTCGTAAAGGAATGGCGGCGCGCTCTTGCAGGTCCAGTATTTGATCGCGGGCGTCAACAGCCGCATATAGGCGGCCTCCGCCGCATCGTGCGGCGTCCGGTCGAAGGCACGGCAGAGCCGCATCACCAGCGCGGTGCTAGCTTCCACATGCAGCGCCATATCGGAGAGCACAGCCCGCATCAGCGGCTGATCGGCGAGATGCTTCTGGAACACGCTGCGGTGGCGGGCGTGATGCAGCGCATGCGCGAGCCCCGAGCGCATCAGGCCCACCGAGGCGATCGCGCAATCCTGCCGCGTCAGCTGCACCATCTGGATGATGGTGCGGATGCCCTTGCCCTCCTCGCCGACGCGTTCGCCATGGGCGCCGACGAACTCGACTTCCGAGGACGCATTGGAGCGGTTGCCGAGCTTGTCCTTCAGCCGCTGGAACTGGATCGCGTTGACCGATCCGTCAGGCGCAAAGCGCGGCATGAAGAAGCAGGTCAGTCCCTGCTCGGCCTGCGCCAGCACCAGGAACGCATCGCACATCGGCGCTGACATGAACCATTTGTGGCCGGTGATGCGGTAGGCGTTCCCGTCGCGCGCCGCGCGCGTCATGTTGGCGCGCACGTCGGTGCCGCCCTGCTTCTCGGTCATGCCCATGCCGAGCGTCATGCCGCGCTTCTCCCACCACGGCGCGAAGCTGGGATCGTAGCTCCTGGTCGACAGCACCGGCATCACGCGCGCGAGCACGTCCGGCTGCATCGCCAAGGCAGCAACAGAGGCGCGCGTCATCGTGATCGGACAGAGGTGACCGGTCTCGACCTGCGAGGCGATGTAGAATTTTGCGGCGCGGATGACTTCGGCGGCACCACCGGCAGGCTTCCCGTCCGCGGTCCAGGTCGAATTGTGCAAGCCGGCATGCGCGCTGTGCGCCATCAGTTCATGATAGCCGGGGTGAAACTCGACCTGGTCGCGGCGATTGCCCTTGGCATCGAAGGTGCGCAGCTTTGGCGAATTCTCGTTCGCGACGCGGCCGCGATCGGCCATCGCCGCGGAGCCCCAATGCTTGCCGAACTCGGACAGCTCCTGCTCTGCCGCTGCGCCGCCATTGGCCTTGACTGCCTCGACCAGCGGGCGGTCCACGGCGAACAGGTCGACATCCTCGAAAGGCGGCGACTGGTTGAAGACCTCGTGGGTTGCGAAACTCGGCTGGGTCATGGCGTGTCTCGGGCCGGAATCAGTTCCGTCGCGGCTGGATCGGGAAATCATAGGCCGCCCCGCCCGCCCCCGGCAGGGAAAAATGCCACCACTCCTTCGAATAGTTCACAAAGCCTTGCTTCGCCATCGCAGCCACCAGCCGCTTGCGCCAGGCGCGCTGATCCCGTGTGATCGATGGTGCTGCGGTATGCCCCATTACATCCGTGCAATCATAGCCCGTGCCCATATCCACGCTGCCTTCCGGCAGCCGCTCCGCGACCGGCGCCGTGCAATCGGCGTAGACCTTCGAGGGATCGATCTTGGCGGAATTGTCCGCCTTGAGATCGACCAGCGTGAGATCGAGCGCGGCCCCCGTCGAATGCTGCGAGTGGCTCGCGATATAGCCGAGGCGAAACAGTTCTGTCTTGGGAATCCGCGGATTGTAGCGCCGGTCGGCCGCCGTCTCGTGGCCGTTCTGCGACCACCTCACCATGTCGAGCGAGGCGCGCGCCGGGCGGTAGCAGTCGAACATCTTGAGCGACAGGTACTGCGCGGCGAGATCCTGCTGAACCGCCCTCAGCCGCAACCCGACTTCGCGCTTCACCACGCATTCGCCCGCGCCGTAGCCGGCGAGCGGACGGCCGACGAAATTGCTCGAGGTGGCGTAGCGGATGTCCTGGATGATGCTGGGATCGACATCGCGCAGATAGACGAATCCGCCGGGGAGCGATTGGGCGTGGGCGGCGGAAGCGGTCGTTATCAGTACTGTTGCAATTCGAATTGATTTCACGGAATGCCCCCCGCATGGTCACGCCCCGGGAATAGCCGTCTGCAAGGACGGCGTCGCTTCCGCTCGCCTATGTCCCGGCCATCCACGCCCTTTTTACGGCGGCAGAACCGACAGATCAGGGGATAACTCGCCTGCCGCGGATTGGGCCTTGCTCCCCCCGCCATCCCCCCCTATAGCTCTGCTTTTAATGACATCGAAATCGACCTTCGTCCTCGGCCACCGGCATTTGCTGGGCATCGAGGGCCTTTCCGCGGCCGACATCACCGGCCTCCTCGACCTGTCCGAAGAATATGTCGAGCTCAACCGCCAGGTTGACAAGAAGCGCACCGTCCTGCGCGGACGGACGCAGGTGAACCTCTTCTTCGAGGCCTCCACCCGAACCCAGTCCTCGTTCGAGCTCGCCGGCAAACGGCTGGGCGCCGACGTCATGAACATGTCGGTGTCCTCCTCGTCCATCAAGAAGGGCGAGACGCTGGTCGACACCGCGATGACGCTCAACGCCATGCACCCTGACATCCTGGTGGTGCGCCATCATGCCTCCGGCGCCGTGGAACTGCTGGCCCGCAAGGTCGACGGTTCCGTGATCAATGCCGGCGACGGCGCGCATGAGCATCCGACCCAGGCGCTGCTCGACGCGCTCACCATCCGCCGCAACAAGAGCCGGATCGAAGGCCTCGTGGTCGCGATCTGCGGCGACGTGCTGCATTCGCGGGTCGCCCGCTCCAACATCATCCTGCTCAACACCATGGGCGCCCGCGTCCGCGTTGTCGGCCCCTCCACGCTGCTGCCGCCCGGCATCGAGCGGATGGGCGTCGAGGTCGCGCGCGACATGCGCGAGGGCCTCAACGGGGCCGACATCGTCATGATGCTGCGGCTCCAGCGCGAGCGTATGAACGGCTCCTTCGTGCCGTCGACCTCTGAATATTTCCACTATTTCGGGCTCGACCAGAAGAAGCTCGGCTACGCCAAGCCCGACGCGCTGGTGATGCATCCCGGCCCCATGAACCGCGGCGTCGAGATCGACACTGCGGTTGCCGACGGCGCACAATCCCTGATCCGCGAACAGGTGGAGATGGGTGTTGCCGTGCGCATGGCGGTGCTGGAAGCGCTCGCCCGTAACCTGCCGAACGCGTGATGCCCATGCTGACCGACCGCCGCCCGATCCTGCTCGCCAACGCTCGCGTCGTCGATCCGTCCCGCGATTTCGACGGCCCCGGCGACGTCCTGATTGCCGACGGCATCATCCGCGAGACCCGCCGCGGCATTGGAGCCGCCGGCGTCCCCGAAGGAACCGACGTCATCAACTGTTCGGGCAAGATCGTCGCGCCCGGCCTGATCGACATGCGCGCCTTCGTCGGCGAGCCCGGCTTCAGCCATCGCGAGACCTTTGCCTCCGCGAGCCAGGCAGCCGCGACCGGCGGCATCACCACCATCATCTGCCAGCCCGACACCTCGCCGGTCATCGACAATTCGGCGACCGTCGATTTCGTGATGCGCCGCGCGCGCGACACCGCGATCGTCAACATCCAGCCGATGGCCGCGCTGACCAAGGGCATGCGCGGCGAGGAAATGACCGAGTTCGGCCTGCTCAAGGCCGCCGGCGCCCTGGCCTTCAGCGATGGCGACCGCAGCGTGACCAATTCGCAGGTGATGCGGCGCGCGCTGACCTACGCCCGTGATTTCGACGCGCTGATCGTGCATCACACCGAGGACCCCGATCTGGTCGGCGAAGGCGTGATGAACGAGGGCGAGTTCGCCTCGCGCCTCGGCCTGATGGGCATCCCGAAGGCCGCCGAGGCCGTGATGCTCGAACGCGACATGCGCCTGGTCGCTCTGACCGGCGGCCGTTATCACGCGGCGTCGCTGTCGTGCATCGAGTCGCTCGAGATCCTGAAGCGCGCCCGCGATGCCGGCCTTGCCGTCAGCGCCTCCGTCTCGATCAACCATCTTGCGCTGAACGAGAACGACATCGGCCCCTATCGTTCGTTCCTCAAACTGTCGCCGCCGCTGCGGACCGAGGACGATCGCCGCGCGCTGGTGGAGGCGGTGGCGTCCGGCCTCGTCGACGTCATCATGTCCGACCACAATCCGCAGGACGTCGAGGTCAAGCGCCTGCCGTTCGCGGAAGCCGCCCCCGGCGCCATCGGTCTGGAGACCATGCTGCCAGCGGGCCTGCGGCTGGTCCATAATGACGAGATCGATCTCAAGACGCTGATCCGCGCGATGTCGACACGGCCGGCTGAACTGCTCGGGCTTGCGGGCGGAACCCTGCGCCCCGGCGCGCCGGCCGACGTCGTCGTCATCGACCCCGACGTGCCCTGGGTGGTCGATCCCGCCGACCTCAAATCGCCCTGCAAGAACACCCCGTTCGACGAAGCGCGCTTTACAGGTCGCGCGGTCAGGACCATCGTCGGCGGGCGCACGGTGTACGAGCATGTCTGAGGTGGGGAGAGACAGACATGGGGTTTGATGCATTCCTGCCGGTGGCCTTCGTCATCGGCTATCTGCTCGGCTCTGTCCCGTTCGGGCTGGTGCTGACCAGGCTCGCCGGCACGCAGGATCTGCGCTCGATCGGCTCCGGCAATATCGGCGCCACCAACGTGCTGCGCACGGGCCGCAAGGGCCTCGCCGCGGCGACCCTGCTGCTCGACGCGCTCAAGGGCACCGCGGCGGTCGTGATCTCGGGCTACATCGCCGGCCCCAATGCCGCAATGGTGGCCGGCCTCGGCGCCTTCCTCGGTCATCTCTTCCCGGTCTGGCTCAAATTCAAGGGCGGTAAGGGCGTCGCCGTCTATATCGGCATCCTGCTCGGCCTGTTCTGGCCGGGCGCCGCCGTGTTCTGCCTGCTGTGGCTGGCGACCGCTTTCACCACCCGCTATTCCTCGCTCTCGGCGCTGGTGGCGGCGTTCATCACGCCGCTGTTCCTGTGGTGGTTCGGCCACCTCGCACTGGCCTCCCTGTTCGCGGTGCTGACGCTGCTGCTGTTCTACATGCACCGCGAGAACATCAAGCGGCTGCAAGCAGGAAAAGAAGGCCGCATCGGCGAGAAGACCTAAAGCCAGAAGCCGGAAAAAGTACGGATACCGCCGCCGGCCTTTCGCATTATAGCCCAAATGCTGTTCGCAACTTCCGTCCGGCTGGCAGGTGGCAGTGGCGAACCGGTTCCATGCCTGTCATCCTGGCACAGGATATGGCGTTACGCGGTTGCTCAGAATGAGCGAGACGATTGACGGCACGCACGATGAAGGCGCGCAGGAGACTGCGGCAAGCCGCCTGCTCCTGACGACCAGCATCTGGTCCGACGTGCCCTCGCCGCCTGCTGCGCCAGAACCTGCTCCCGTTTCGCCGCCGGCCCCCTCCGTGCAAGCGCATGCGCCGGTGGCCGCGACGGCCGAGCCCGCCGAGCCGACTCGCCCCACTCAATGGCCGCCGCGCAAACTGTCGCTGGCGCTCCAGGGTGGCGGCACGTTTGCCGCCTTCACCTGGGGCGTGCTCGAACGGCTACTTGAAGAGCCATCCATTGCATTCGACGCGATCAGCGGCGCGAGTGCCGGCGCGATCAACGCGCTGCTGCTCGCTGGCGGTCTTGCCGAAGGCGGCCGCGAAGGTGCCCGCAATCGCCTGAACCGGTTCTGGCTCCGGCTGATGCACGAAGCCTCGTTCCGCTCGCTGATGCTGGTCGGCGGTTTCTCGCCGGCCGGAAGCTCCGTCGCGTTCGGCCCGACGCTGCGCTCGGGCCAGTTCGATCCGTTCGATCTCGACCCGCTCCGCCAAGCCCTCTCGCGCGACATCAATTTTGCAGCCTTGCGCGACCCAAAATGCCCCAAACTCCTGATCGCGGCGACGCGCATCCGCGACGGGCAGCAGCAGGTCTTCGGCAACGACGCCATCACCGCCGACGTTGCGCTCGCCTCGACCTGCCCGCCGCTGGTTCACTGCGCCGTCGAAATCGACGGCGAGGCGTATTGGGATGGTGGCTTCGGTGGCAATCCGCCGCTGATCAGGCTGGCGCAACAATCGACGACCGCCGACCTGCTGCTCATCCAGGTCACGCCCACGCGCGACAGCTTTGTTCCGATCACGCTTGCCGCGATTGATCGCCGCCTCGACCAGATCGCGGCCAATGCCGCGCTCAAGGCCGAGATCGCAGCGATCGAATGGGCGCGGCCAAACGCTGCGCCAACGCTGCGGCTCTCAACAATCGCTGCCGAAGACTCGATCGAGGGCCTCGCGCAACGTTCATCGACCGATCTCGGCCGCGGCTTCATCCGCACGCTGCACCGGAGCGGCCGCGAAGCCGCCGAACGCTGGCTCGGCGCAACGGACGCCGAGGCTCAACGCGCGTTGCCTGCAGCCGAGCCCGCGCTAGCCTGACCTCGCCAGCGCATTCTCCAGAAACCACGCAGCCGCCAGCGCGCCCGGATCGTTGCCGAAGCGCGCGATCACCTGCACGCCGATCGGCAGGCCGCCGACCTTCATCGTGGGCACGTTGACGCAAGGATTGCCCATCAGCGTCCACAGCCGGTTGTAGCGAGGCGAGCCGGTCGAGGCGAGCTCCTTGGCCGGCGCGGTGCCCGGCGCCGAATAAGTCAGCAGCACGTCGAAACCTTCGAATAGCTCGCCGAGCTCGCGACGGCCGCGGCGGGCGATCCGGCGCGCATCGTCGTATTCCTTCGGCGTCAGGCCGACCGTCTCATCGAGGCTGGCACGCAGCATCGGCGCGATCTCGTCATGGCGTTCGTCGAACTCCCAGGCGAGCGCGCGATGCGCCTCGAAATCCTGGATGATGGGATGGATGCGCCAGGCCTCCTTGACCGCCTCGGGCAGGTCGATCGACTGTACGCTGGCGCCAGCCTTCTCGGCCGCCTTGATCGCGGCCAGCAGGCCCTCTTCCGCCGCCGGCTCCACGGCTTCCGCAAACTCCTGCCTGACCACGCCGATGCGCGGTGACTTCGCCGGCGCGATGCCTGCGAACTCTGTGCGGCCGGTCATTCCCAGAAGTCCGCGCGCGAGATCCTCCGCACGCGCCCCGAACAGGCCGACCGTGTCGAGCGCCCACGAATAGCATTTCACGCCGACCGTCGGCAGCATGCGGAACGACGGCTTGATCGCGGCGGCACCGCAATAGGCGGCGGGACGGATCACCGAGCCGCCGGTCTGCGTGCCCAGCGCCAGCGGGATCATGCCGGCGCCGACGGCCGCCGCCGAGCCCGAGGACGAGCCGCCCGGCGTGTGGCCGGGATTGTGCGGATTGAGCGTAGGGGTCGGATCGCGCGAGGCGAACGCCGTGGTCGTGGTCTTGCCGATGATGGTGGCGCCCGCCCGCTTCAGCATCATCACGACAGGCGCATCCGCGCGCGGCTGCCAGCCGCGATAGATCTCCGAGCCCATCTCGGTCGGCATATTGGCGGTATCGATGATGTCCTTGATGCCGACGGCGATGCCGCGCAGGAGTCCGGCAGTTTGCGCTTTCGCCGACTTGTCGTGGCGGACGAAGGCGCGGATGTCCTTCTCCCGGGCCTCGATCGCCGCATGTGACTGGGCGACGGCGTCATCGGGCGAAAGCTCCCCCGCTTCGATGCGGCGCTGGAGGTCGGCAAGCGAGATCATGGCAAAATCCTTCTTATTGGCATCGCTTTTAGCATCGGGGCGAGGCCGCGCAAGCGCACGCCGCGGTTGCCCACGCCCTCAGGTTGCTTCATGCTGCGCCCACAAGGAGACGCAGTGGACGCCATCAACAGAAGCGCAGAGTTGACCGAGGCCGACAGGATCGACCGCCTGCGGCTGATCCGCTCCGACAATGTCGGGCCGCGTACATTCCGATCGCTGGTCGATCATTTCGGCTCGGCGCGGGCCGCGCTGGAGCGACTGCCGGACTTGGCGCGCCGCGGCGGCGCGTCACGATCCGGGCGCATCTGCAGCGCGGACGAGGCGAAGGCCGAGCTCGCCGCGAGCCGCCAGTTCGGCATCGCCTGGCTCGCGCCCGGCGAGGACGGCTATCCGGCGCGGCTGGCGATGATCGACGATGCGCCGCCGTTGCTCGCCGCGCGCGGCGACGTCGCAACGCTGATGCGGCCGATGATCGCCATCGTCGGCTCGCGCAACGCTTCCGGTGCGGGCTTGAAATTCGCCGGCCAGCTCGCGCGCGAGCTTGGCGAGGCCGGCTTCGTCATTATCTCGGGCCTTGCCCGCGGCGTCGACCAGGCCGCGCATCGCACCAGCGTCGCGAGCGGCACGATCGCCGTGCTCGCCGGCGGACACGACTGCATCTATCCGCCCGAGCACGGCGACCTGCTCACGACGATCCTCGACCACACGGGCGCTGCGGTCTCCGAAATGCCGCTCGGCCACGAGCCGCGCGCCCGCGACTTTCCTCGCCGCAACCGCCTTATCTCCGGCGCCGCGCTCGGCGTGGTCGTGGTGGAGGCCGCGCACCGCTCGGGCTCGCTGATCACCGCGCGCATGGCGGCCGAGCAGGGCCGCGAGGTGTTCGCCGTCCCGGGTTCGCCGCTCGATCCGCGCGCCGCCGGCACCAACGACCTGATCAAGCAGGGCGCAACACTCGTCACGGAAGCCGCCGACATCATCAACGCGGTTCAGCCGATCATGGAGCGGCCGCTGATGCATCCGATGGGCGAGCCCGACAGCGAACCGTTCGAGAGCGACCCGCAAGGCCACGACCGCGATCAGATCACGCGCCTGCTCGGCCCTGCCCCCATCACGATCGACGATCTGGTGCGGATGTCCGGCGCCTCGCCCGCGATCGTGCGCACGGTGCTGCTGGAGCTCGAACTCGCCGGAAAGCTCGAGCGTCATGGTGGCGGATTGGTGTCGCTGATCTAACGATCGTTGCGCTCGTCGAATTGCGAGCGTGCCGCCTCGATCTGCACCAGATGGTCCTTCGCCCATTTGCCGAGCGCCTCGACCGGCTGCGACAGCCCGCGACCGAGATCGGTCAGCTCGTAATCCACGCGCGGCGGAATGGTCGGGAAGATCGTCCGCGTGACGAGGCCGTCGCGCTCCAGCCCGCGCAGGGTCAAGGTCAGCATCCGCTGCGAGATGCCATTGATCATGCGCTTGAGCTCGTTGAAGCGCTTCGGCCCGTCGCTCAGCATCATGATGACGAACACGCTCCACTTGTCGCCGACGCGGGACAGCACGGAAGCCACCCCACGGCAGTCCGCATGGTTCGGATCGGGTCTCGCTGGAGCAGGAAAATCGATGTGTGCAGGTCTCAAAGATGTGCCCATGGCTCAAAAAAGTGCGTTCTTGCGGGGGTTTCGCCAGTCACTCATGTAGTGCGGGTTACAAATCTATACCATGGGTGACCCCAATGAAACTCCTCCATATCGACTCTAGCGTCCTCGGCCCCCACTCCGTCTCCAGACAGGTTTCTGCCGCCATCGTCGACCGCCTCGGGCAGGCGACGCCCTCGCTCGAGGTCGCCTATCGCGATCTGACCCAGACCCCGCTGGCTCACCTCTCCGGCTCGCACCTCGCGGCCGCCCAAGGCGCGCCCGCGCCGGCGGAACTCGCACCCGATCTCGCGGCAAGCGCAGCCGTGCTGAATGAGTTCCTCGATGCAGACGTCGTCGTGATCGGCGCGCCCATGTACAATTTTACGATCCCGAGCCAGCTCAAGGCCTGGATCGACCGCGTGATGGTGGCGGGGAAGACGTTCAAATATGGCGCGAGCGGCCCGGAGGGCCTTGCCGGCGGCAAGCGCGTGATCTTCGCGATTTCGCGCGGCGGCTATTACGGTGCGGGTACGCCTGCCGCCGCGCTGGAGCATCTCGAAAGCTATTTGCGCGGCGTGTTCGCGTTCATGGGCATCACGAGCCCCGAATTCATCGTCGCTGACGGCATCCAGGTTGGCCCTGAGCATCGCGAGAAAGCGCTGGCCGGCGCGCTCCAGGCGGCCACCAGTTTGCGCGCGGCGTAACGCTACACCGGCGAGAGCCGCCGCCGGCCCCCGGCGGCGGCTGCAAGATCGACAAAGCTAAAACCAGGAACCCTGCATGCCCAGGATCACGGCAACGAGCGACACGAGCAGCCCGACGCCGGAGAAGATGGCAACCCCGATGAACTCCGACATGTCGGAATGCTTGGCCGGAACTGCGGAATGTTCGGTGTAGATACGCGGTTCTGAAATCGGAGCAAGAATGCGTGCTGGTTTCGGCATAACGGGCTCCCTTAAATGGGTCTTATCACCCCACGCCCGTAGAAAAGTCTTGGCAGCATAAGCGAAGGTTCAACGTATCACGCAGGCTTCAGAAAATACGTCCTGCAAGACGAGGGAACCGGCCGGCGCAACCGTTTCAGTTGGCGCCGGCCGATTCAATTCTCAGAGCATTTGATCAACCGCGATAGATCGGCGCTCCGCTCGGAGACGCCACCGCTCCGCCATCGACGAAGATCTCCTGTCCCTGAACATGCGCGGCATCGTCAGACGCAAGGAACAGCACCGTCTTCGAAATGTGATCGGGTTCACCAATCCGGCCGAGCGGCGTCGACAGCGCGATGCGCTTCTCGAACGCCTTTTCCGCTTCGGGTGTTGCGATCGCCGCGCCCCAGATCGGCGTGCGGATCGCACCCGGCGCGACCACATTGACGCGAATGCCGCGGGGCGACAGTTCCGAAGCCATGATCCGCGCCATCGCCCGCACGCCGGCCTTCGCGGCGCCGTAAGCCGAATAGCCGGGAATGCCGAGCACTGAAATCACCGAGCCGTTGAGGATGATCGAGGCGTTGTCGTTGAGATAAGGCAGCGCCGACTGCACCGTGAAGAACACACCGGTGAGATTGGTGCTGATGACTTTCTCGAACACCTCGAGCGTCGCCGATCCCAGCGGCGTGCCGCCGGGGATGCCGGCGTTGGCAAACAAGATGTCGAGCTTGCCGAACTTGTCGGTGCCCTTCTTGATCGCAGCTTCGGTCGCGGCGATGTCGGTGGCATCAGCCGCAAGTGCAATCGCGTTCGGGCCGAGTTCCTTCGCGGCGGCCTCCAGCGTCTCCTTGTTGCGCCCGGTGATGATTACCTTCGCGCCTTCGGCCACGAACAGCCTTGCCGTTGCCAGTCCGATGCCGCTGTTGCCGCCGGTAATCAGTGCCGTCTTGTTCTTCAGCCTCACGCTCGCCTCCAGTAGTTGCATGATAAAACTATGTTGCCATCTAGGGCATATGGTTTTATGATGCAACCACACATCCGCGTGATCGGCGCCGAAATCGTGCGAACGCGACAGGACCGGAACGATGGTGAAACGAACGAGCTTTGAGGGCGATGCCTGCCCGATCGCACGATCGCTGGAAGCGATCGGCGACTGGTGGTCGCTGCTGGTCATCCGCGAGGCGCTGTTCGGCGTGCGCCGTTTCGGCGAATTTCAGAGCAAGCTCGGCATGGCCAGGAACATTCTGTCGGCGCGGCTGCGATCGCTGGTCGACCACGGCATCCTGGAAACCGCCCCCGCCTCCGACGGCAGTGCTTATTCTGAATATGTATTGACGGCGAAGGGCCGCGGCACCTTCCCGATCCTGGTGGCGCTGCGGCAATGGAGCGAGGAGTTCGACGACCATCCCGAGCAGATCGCGACCATCCTGGTCGATCGCGCGAAGGGCCGCCCGGTCAGGAAGCTCGAAATGCACGCGGAGGACGGGCGGCTGCTCAGTCCCGCCGACACCATACTGAAACCGAGGCCCGCGCCGCGCCGGCGCGCGGCAGGATAGCTGCGTGCGCATCGGCTCCCGGCCGTCCGCGCAAAAGCACGCGCACGGGGCCGGAGCACTCCCGACGTGCACTCAAGGATGCATTTGTCCCGTTGGGTTTTATGCTACTCTAGAACTGCTGGAAGCAGCTGCCATTTTTGCTGACGCGTGACGTCCCGTTCAACCTCGTCGATGACCTGGGTGGGAAGATGCATCACGTTCAAGAACGGCTCCTCGAAAGCAAGATGATCGAGGTCGAGCAGGCCCGGTCTTGGAGCCCGCGCGTCATCTCCAAATTCGAAAGCCTGATCCGGGGCGGCGACGATCTCTCTCTCTCTACCGCGTCAATCCGCTTGGCTTTGCCCGCGACCGCGCCATCAGCGAAGCAGAGAGCATCGACCTGTTTCTCCATGCAGCACGCAGCGGCCTGTTCGACATGAGTTGGGATGTCGTCTGCCCCCAATCCGGCATGGTGCTGGACAGTTTTGGTGCCTTGCGGACCCTGAAGACCCACTATGTCTGCGGTTTGTGCGACGTCAGCGGCGATACCGACCTCGATGATTTCATCGAAGTGACTTTCACGGTGTCTCCGCAGCTTCGAAGGCTTCAGTTTCACGACCTCGAACAGCTCTCAGTCGAGGACTTCCATTGGAAGGCCCGCTTTCTCGCCGACGGGCGCTTGCCCGGTCAGCCGACCCGCTTTCTTGATGTCCTCCGCGGCCTTGCTCGCGGCATGTCGTTCTTGCCTCCGGGCTCGACGACGGCGCTCCCGGTCGAACTCGCGCCCGGAGCGCTCTCCGGGGTCAATGTGCAGACGCAGGCCAGCTTCGCAGTCAATGTGACTGGCGACACTGCGGCGATACCGACGCGCTTGTCCGTGAAATATGACGGACGCCGCTTTTTACCGCTCGCATCGGCCGTGCCGCCCGGACCGGCGGTGGTCGAGGTGGAGAACTGCTCCGCCACACGCGGCTCATTGCTTCTCATCAACTGGCCACCGGAGATTTTGGCGCAGACGGTCAAGCCGGCGCTCGACTTTGATCCCTACCTGTCGGGCGGCATGCTGCTTGCCCGACAGACTTTCCGACGTCTGTTCCGGTCCGAGCGTGTCGATGAGAAGGAAGGCCTCGGCATCAGGCAGGTCACCTTGCTGTTCACGGACCTCAAGGGATCGACCGCCATGTACGAGCGACTAGGTGACCTCAATGCCTATGCGCTGGTGCGCGAGCACTTTGCTCTGCTAGGCTCAACCGTGCAGCAGCATTCCGGCGCGATCGTCAAAACGATCGGCGATGCCGTGATGGCCGTATTCTCCCGTCCGCCCGATGCAGTCTCGGCCGCCTTGCATATTTTGGCGGATATAGAGCGCTACAATGCAGAGCACGGCGATCCCAGTATCATCCTCAAGATAGGCGCCCATTGCGGACCATCGATCGCGGTCACCTTGAACGAAAATCTCGACTATTTCGGGCAGACCGTGAATGTTGCAGCACGTGTACAGGCATTGGCCGGCCCCGGCGAAATTTGCCTCTCGGAGGCGCTCTACTCGGCACCGGGGGTAAGTCAGCTTCTCGCTGGTCACGATGTCGTCGCGTTCGATGCACCGCTTCGGGGGGTGGAAGGGGCCGCGTGCGTCTATCGCGTAACGGATACGTAAACCTGCCTTCCGAACGCCAGTTGGACAACGATGACTGCATCTCCTGCCCCGTCATCGCGGCCAGAGCTCGCACCTTCCCCGATAGCCATCCTCACGACAGCTTGCGCTTGCTCCGCAGCCGCAGGTGCTCGTCGGCCTCGAGCTTGGTCATTCCCAGGAGATAATGCAGCACATCCAGCTTGTGGCGCTCGGCGAGCTTGCGTAAGGCGCCCACCTGCTCGGCGATGAAGGTCACGGCTTCATCGACCCCGCCTTCCCCCGGTTCCTCGTTGCGCGAACGTGCTTCTGCGCCCGACGCGGCGCGCACGCGTTTCTTCCCTGGCTTTGCCACCAGCCCCACCCGAATCCCATGCCCCGCGGAAACATTACGCCGACACCGGCCACAACTCCAAGGTGGTATTTCGCAACTTTCTCGATATGAAACTTTTCTCAATCCGCGGGCTTTCAACACCCTTCGATTTGACAGGACCCGCCTCACCACCCATGTTCGGGTCGGAACGGCCGACCCGAATCTTGTCGATTTCGGCCCAAGATTTTCCCGTAAGTCACTGGAACTACATGAATATCGTCATTGTGGAGTCGCCGGCGAAAGCCAAGACGATCAACAAGTATTTGGGCTCGTCCTATGAGGTTCTGGCCTCGTTCGGCCATGTCCGGGACTTGCCGGCGAAGAACGGTTCCGTCGATCCCGACAGCAATTTCAAGATGATCTGGGAGGTCGACCCCAAGGCGGCTGGCCGCCTCAACGATATTGCCAGGTCCCTGAAGGGTGCCGACCGCCTGATTCTGGCGACCGACCCTGATCGCGAGGGCGAGGCCATCTCCTGGCACGTGCTGGAGGTGATGAAGGAGAAGCGCGCGCTCAAGGATCAGAAGATCGAGCGCGTGGTGTTCAACGCCATCACCAAGCAGGCCGTCACGGATGCGATGAAGCATCCGCGCGAGATCGACGGCGCCCTGGTCGACGCCTATATGGCGCGACGCGCGCTGGACTATCTGGTCGGCTTCACGCTCTCCCCCGTACTGTGGCGCAAGCTGCCGGGCGCCCGCTCGGCGGGCCGCGTGCAGTCGGTGGCGCTGCGCCTCGTCTGCGACCGCGAGCTCGAGATCGAGAAGTTCGTAGCCCGCGAATACTGGTCGCTGATCGCGACGTTGCTGACACCGCGCGGCGATGCGTTCGAGGCGCGCCTCGTCGGTGCCGACGGCAAGAAGATCCAGCGGCTCGACATCGGCACCGGCGCGGAAGCGGAAGACTTCAAGAAGGCGCTCGAGCTGGCCACCTACGCGGTGACCGCGGTCGACGCCAAGCCGGCTCGCCGCAACCCGCAGGCGCCCTTCACCACCTCGACCCTGCAGCAGGAAGCCAGCCGCAAATACGGCTTCGCCCCGGCGCACACGATGCGCATCGCGCAGCGCCTTTATGAAGGCATCGACATCGGCGGCGAGACCACGGGACTCATTACCTATATGCGTACCGACGGCGTGCAGATTGCGCCGGAAGCGATCACCCAGGCGCGCAAGGTGATCGGCGAGGATTACGGCAACGCCTACGTGCCCGAAGCCCCGCGCCAGTACCAGGCCAAGGCCAAGAACGCCCAGGAAGCGCACGAAGCCATTCGCCCGACCGACCTCTCGCGCCGCCCCGACAGCATGAGCCGCAAGCTCGATGCCGACCAGGCCAGGCTCTACGAGCTGATCTGGAAGCGCACCATCGCGAGCCAGATGGAATCGGCCGAGCTCGAGCGCACCACCGTCGACATCACGGCGAAAGCCGGCGGCCGCACGCTGGAACTGCGCGCCACCGGCCAGGTCGTCAAGTTCGACGGCTTCCTGGCGCTGTACCAGGAAGGACGCGACGACGAGGAGGACGAGGACTCCCGCCGCCTGCCCGCGATGAACCGGGGCGAGCCCATCAAGCGGCAGTCGCTATCCGTCACCCAGCACTTCACCGAGCCGCCGCCGCGCTTCTCGGAAGCCTCTCTCGTCAAGCGGATGGAAGAGCTCGGCATCGGCCGTCCCTCGACCTACGCTTCGATCCTCCAGGTTCTGAAGGATCGCGGCTACGTCAAGCTCGAGAAGAAGCGTCTGCATGGCGAGGACAAGGGTCGCGTCGTGGTCGCGTTCCTCGAAAGCTTCTTCAATCGCTACGTCGAGTACGATTTCACGGCCAATCTGGAAGAGCAGCTCGACCGCATTTCCAACAACGAGATCTCCTGGCAGCAGGTGCTGAAGGATTTCTGGACCGGCTTCATCGGCGCCGTCGACGAGATCAAGGATCTGCGCGTCGCCCAGGTGCTCGACGTGCTCGATGAGATGCTGGGCCAGCACATCTATCCGCCGCGCGCGGATGGCGGCGACATCAGGCAGTGCCCTAGCTGCGGCAACGGCCGGCTGAATCTGAAGGCCGGCAAGTTCGGCGCCTTCGTCGGCTGCTCGAACTATCCGGAGTGCCGCTACACCCGCCAGCTCGCAGCCGACAGCGAGACCACCGCCGACCGTTCGCTCGGCCAGGATCCCGAGACGGGTCGCGATGTCTGGGTGAAGGCCGGCCGCTTCGGCCCCTATATCCAGCTCGGCGAGCAGAAGGACTATGAGGAAGGCGAGAAGCCGAAGCGCGCGGGCATCCCCAAGGGCACCTCGCCCAGCGATGTCGAGCTCGAGCTTGCGCTGAAACTGTTGTCGCTGCCGCGCGAGATCGGCAAGCATCCCGAGACCGGCCAGCCGATCACGGCGGGCCTCGGCCGCTTCGGGCCGTTCGTGAAGCACGAGAAGACCTATGCCAGCCTCGAAGCCGGCGATGAAGTCTTCGACATCGGCCTCAATCGCGCCGTGACGCTGATTGCGGAAAAGGTCGCCAAGGGTCCGAGCCGCCGCTTCGGCGCCGATCCCGGCAAGGCGCTCGGTGATCACCCCTCGCTCGGCACAGTAACCGTGAAGAGCGGCCGCTACGGCGCCTATGTCACCGCGGGCGGCGTCAACGCGACGATCCCGGCCGAGTTCGAAAAGGACACGGTGACGCTGGCTCAGGCGATAGCGCTGATCGACGAGCGTGCGGCCAAGGGCGGCGGCAAGGTGAAAGCCAAGAAGGCGGCGAAGCCGGCCAAGGCCAAGAAGACTGCAGCGAAGACCGCGGACGGCGACGACGCCGCGCCGAAGAAGAAACCGGCCGCCAAGAAGGCGGCCAAAACCAAAACTGAATCCACCAGCAAGGCGCGCGCAGGCGTGGCGTCGACGGCCAAAACGTCGGCGACCAAATCAGGTGGCGCTGCCAAGGCTCCGGCCAAGAAGAGTGCCGGCACCAATTAGAGGTTAAGTGAAACGCAAGAATGACCGTGGCTTTCCCGACCGGCAAGCCATCGTCGCCTTTATCAAGGCACATCCAGGAAAGGTCGGAACTCGCGATATTGCACGCGAGTTCGGCCTGAAGAACGCCGATCGCATCGAGCTCAAGCGCATTCTGCGCGAGCTCGCCGATGACGGCACCATCAAGAAAAAACGCCACACGGTCTCGGAACCGGACAGCCTGCCGCCGACGCTGGTCGCCGACATCACCGGGCGCGATCGCGACGGCGAGCTGATCGCCTCCCCGACGGAATGGGACGAGGTCGAAAACGGCGAGCCGCCAAAGATCTTCATCGAGATGCCGCGTCGACCCAAGCCGGGCACCGCCGCCGGCGTCGGCGACCGTGCGCTGCTGCGGGTCGAACGGACCGGCGAGGACGAAGGCCCGGCCTATCGCGGCCGCATCATCAAGGTCTTCGACAAGGCCAAGAGCCGAATCCTCGGCGTGTTCCGCGAGCTTCCCGAAGGCGGTGGACGGCTCGTGCCCGTCGACAAGAAGATGGCCGACCGCGAGCTGAATATCGCCGCGGCCGACACGAGGGGTGCGCAGGACGGCGATCTCGTCAGCGTCGATATCGTCCGCACGCGCAGCTTCGGCCTTGCCTCAGGCCGCGTGAAAGAGAAGCTCGGCTCGGTGAAATCAGAGAAGGCGATCAGCCTGATCGCGATCTACGCCCACGACATTCCCCTGCAATTCTCCTCGTCCGCCGAGCGCGATGCGGAAGCGGCGGAGCCTGCGAATTTGAAGGGACGCGAGGACTGGCGCGACGTGCCGCTCGTCACCATCGATCCGCCTGACGCCAAGGATCACGACGACGCGGTGCATGCGCAGGCCGATCCCGATCCGAACAACAAGGGCGGCTTCATCGTCGACGTCGCCATCGCCGACGTGAGTTTCTACGTCCGGCCGGGCAGCGCGCTCGACCGCGACGCGCTCGACCGCGGCAACTCGGTCTATTTCCCCGATCGCGTCGTGCCGATGCTGCCCGAGCGCATCTCCAACAATCTCTGCTCGCTGGTGCCGGGCGAGCCGCGCGGCGCGCTCGCGGTGCGGATGATCATTGCCCCCGATGGCCGCAAGAAGTCGCACAGCTTTCACCGCATCCTGATGCGCTCGGCCGCGAAGCTGAGTTATGCGCAGGCGCAGGCCGCAATCGATGGGCGGCCCGATGATACCACCGGCCCCCTGCTCGATCCGATCCTGAGGCCGCTCTACGCGGCCTATGCCTGCGTCAAGCGCGCCCGCGACGAGCGCGATCCGCTCAATCTCGATCTGCCCGAACGCAAGATCCTCCTGAAGAGCGACGGCACGGTCGCCCGCGTCGTCGTGCCTGAGCGTCTCGACGCGCACAAGCTGATCGAGGAGTTCATGATCCTCGCCAACGTCGCGGCGGCCGAGATGCTGGAGAAGAAATCGCTCCCGCTGATCTACCGCGTGCATGACGAGCCGACGCTGGAGAAGGTCCACGCGCTCTCGGAATTCCTGGAGACGCTCGACGTCCCCTTCGCCAAATCAGGCGCGCTGCGCCCAACCCTGTTCAATCGCGTGCTGGCCCAGCTCGAGGGTCACGACTATTATCCGCTGGTGAGCGAGGTCGTGCTGCGCGCGCAGGCGCAGGCGGAATATTCGTCGGAAAACTATGGTCATTTCGGCCTGAACTTGCGCCGCTACGCGCACTTCACCTCGCCGATCCGCCGCTACGCCGATCTCGTCGTGCACCGCGCGCTGGTCCGCGCGCTCGGGCTCGGCGAAGGCGCCCTGCCCGACAGCGAGACGGCGGAAACCCTGAGCGAAGTCGCCGCGCATATTTCGCTGACCGAGCGTCGCGCGATGAAGGCGGAGCGCGAGACCGTCGATCGCCTGATCGCGCATCATCTCGCCGACCGCATCGGCGCGAGCTTCCAGGGCCGCGTCTCCGGCGTCACGCGCGCCGGCCTGTTCGTGAAGCTGAGCGAGACCGGCGCCGACGGATTGATCCCGATCCGATCCCTCGGCACGGAATATTTCAACTATGACGAGAGCCGCCACGCGCTGATCGGCACGCGCAGCCGCACGATGTACCAACTCGGCGACGTCGTCGACGTCCGCCTGATTGAGGCGGCTCCCGTCGCGGGCGCGCTGCGTTTCGAGCTGCTGTCGTCGTCCAGCGAGACCGCGCCGCGCGACCGCAGGCTATCAGGTCCACAACGTCGCCCCTCGTTCAAGGCCCATCCCGGCCGCAGCCCGGATAAAAAACGCAAGCCGCCGAAGCCAAAACCGGGCAAGAAGGGCAAAGGAAAGAACAAGGGCAAGAGTAAAGGCAAGAAGGGCAAGGCATGGTGACCATGAGCACGGCCCCCAAAATCTGGACGCGCGAGACCGGCCTCGTCGAGAAGCGCGACCTCTGGGCGGCAATGAAGCGCGGCTTTCGCGGCCGCTGCCCGCGCTGCGGCGAGGGAAAACTGTTCCGCGCGTTCCTGAAGACCGCGGACAATTGCGCGTCCTGCGGTCTCGATTTCACACCGCACCGCGCCGACGATCTGCCGGCCTATCTCGTCATCGTCATCGTCGGCCACATCGTGGTGCCGACGATCCTCTGGATCGAGACCAATTACACGACGCCGGTCTGGCTCAGCTTCGTGGCCTACCTGCCCTTCACCTTCTTTGCATCGCTCGGACTGCTGCAGCCGGTCAAGGGAGCTGTGGTCGGCTTGCAATGGGCTCTGCGCATGCACGGGTTTGACGACAACCCGCCGGATGGTATTCCGCCTGTGTAAGCACAATAAGCAAGAACAGCCTGGGTGAGGATATGAGCGATACGGCGCAGACGGCCGAGAAGGCCAAGGTCCACGAGGAAAAGGAAGCCGACCACCATCCCTATTTCCGGCCCCGGGATGCGGCGACGCTGATCCTGGTCGATCGCAGCGGCAGTATCCCGAAGGTGCTGGTCGGCAAGCGCCACGACAAGGTCGTGTTCATGCCCGGCAAGTTCGTCTTCCCAGGAGGCCGCGTCGACAAGGACGATCATCGCGTGCCGGTCGCGGCTCCCGTCACCACCGAACTCGAAGCCAATCTCGCCAAGGGCAGCCCGAAGACGCCGGCCTCGCGCGCCAAGTCGCTTGCGATTGCCGCGATCCGCGAGGCCTGCGAGGAAACCGGCCTCTGCCTCGGGCGCAAGAGCGAGGGCAAGGCGAGGCTCGAAGGCCCCTGGAAGCCGTTCGCCGATGCGGGCCTGCTGCCCGATCCCTCCAGCCTGTTCCTGATCGCGCGCGCGATCACACCGCCCGGCCGCGTCAAGCGCTTCGACACGCGCTTCTTCACGGCAGATGCATCGGCGATCACCCATCATGTCGAGGGCGTCATCCATGCCGATGCGGAACTGGTCGAACTGGTCTGGGTCGAACTCGGCTCAAAGCCGCTCGCAGATCTGCATCCCATGACGCGGAATGTGCTCAACGAGCTCGACTCGCGCCTCGCCACCGGCCCCTTGCGCCACGATGCGCCGGTGCCGTTCTTCCATTTCTACGGCGGCAAGATGCAGAAGGATATTTTGAGCTGATCAGCGCGCGTCGTCGTCATCGGGCTCGGTGCCGACATAGTCGCGCGCCGGCAGATTCAGGACGCGGCCGATTTCGCTGGCGAGTTCGTCCGCCTCGGCGCGCTTGGTGAAGCTCACAAGCGTGATCGGCTCGATGCCCTTGTTGCCGCAGAGATTGACGTCGTAGGTCGTCAGCGCGGGATCATAGTCGTCGGTGATGCTGATGAAGTGGTAATCGGCGAGATCGCGGGACCTGCTGATATTCAGCGGGCCGAACTGCCTGGTGATCACGATCTGCCGCAGCGTCTCGTTGAGCACGACGAAGGTGCGGAACGTCAGCAGGATCAATCCGGGAATGCCGATGAGCAGGCCGAGACCCGTGAACACCAGCACCGGCACGAGGTCGTCCGCGAGCCTGCCGAAGCCGGAAAAATCCTGGCGCAGGCCGAGCGCGACATTCCAGAGCAGAAAGGCGCTCGCCGCCAAGAGCGGCAGCGACAGCAGCCGGCCGAACCAGGGCATCGGCCGGTCGATCCGGACGATGCCGCCGTCTACCGTCATTGCGCTGGTCATGAAAGGTCTCCTCGGGAGCGAAGTCCTGGCTTGGTCGGCGCGAGCCCCAGGTTGGTTCGACCGCCTCGCCACAACGTGCCGACCCGGTATGACGCGATTGTGCTGAAGTGCCCGCGAAAAACAAAAAATTCTTCCCGCCTCCCCCAATGGCGGAGTTCCGCAGGCTGCCTATGTCTTTGCCCAACGAACACCAGAACGGGATTTTGGGCGCGATGGCACAACGGCAACTCAAGCTTGGCGCGTTCATGCGCCCGATCAGCATCCACACCGGCGCCTGGCGCTATCCCGGGGCCTGGCCCGACGCCAACTTCAACTTCGGCCACATCAAGCAGCTGATCCGGAAGCTCGAGGCCGGCAAGTTCGATGCCTTCTTCATGGCCGATCACCTCGCCGTGCTGAACATGCCGGTCAACGCGCTCAAGCGCAGCCACACCGTGACCTCGTTCGAGCCGTTCACGCTCCTGTCGGCGCTGTCAGCCGTCACCGAGCGGATCGGCCTGATCGCGACGGGATCGACCACCTTCGACGAGCCCTACCACGTCGCCCGCCGTTTCGCCTCGCTCGACCATCTCAGCGGCGGTCGCGCCGGCTGGAACATCGTCACCACCTCGAATCCCGACGCGGCGCTGAACTTCGGCCTCGACGATCACATGGAGCACGCCGAGCGCTACAAGCGCGCCCGCGAGTTCTACGACGTCGTCACGGGCCTGTGGGATTCCTTCGCCGACGACGCCTTCGTGCGCGACGTCGAGAGCGGGCTTTTCTTCGAGCCGTCGAAGATGCATGTGCTCGACCACGTCGGCAAGTATATGAAGGTGCGCGGCCCCCTCAACATCGCCCGCCCCGTGCAGGGCTGGCCCGTGATCGTGCAGGCCGGCGCATCGGAGGACGGCAAGCAGCTCGCGGCCGAGACGGCAGAGGCCGTCTTCACCGGCGGCGGCAGCCTCGCCGACGGACAGAAACTCTATGCCGACATCAAGGGCCGGATGGAGAAGATCGGCCGCGACCCTGAACACCTCAAGATCCTGCCCGGCGCCTTCGTCGCGGTCGGCGACAGCGTCGATGAAGCCAAGGAGAAGCGCGCGCTGCTCGACAGCCGCGTGCACTATGAGAGCGCCATCGCCTCGCTCTCTGTCGTGCTCGGCACCGACGCTTCCGGCTTCGATCCCGATGGGCAACTGCCTGACATCCCCGAGACCAATGCCAGCAAGAGCGGCCGCCAGCGCATGGTCGATCTCGCGAGGCGCGACAAGCTCACCGTGCGCCAGTTGGCCCAACGCGTCGGCGGCTATGGCGGGCTGTCCTTCGTCGGCACCGCGAAGACCATCGCCGACCAGATGGAGGAATGGCTGGTCGGGCGCGGCTCCGACGGCTTCAACATCATGTTCCCGTTCGTCCCTGCGGGCCTCGACGATTTCGTCGACAAGGTCGTGCCGGAGCTGCAGCGGCGCGGGATTTTCCGGAAAGAGTATGAAGGAGCCACTTTGAGGGAGAATCTGGGCCTTCCCCGGCCGAAAAACCGCTTCTTCGAGGCGTAAAGGGCCCGATTTGAGTGGTTTTCGGGGTGTAAAACCTTGACATCAGGCGGTTTCTGGCTAGGTTGCCGGCCAACGCGGGCCATTTGGCCGGCTCCAGATTCCCCAATATTCTGAGGTTCAGAACATGGCCAAAGCGGTCACCATCAAGGTCAAGCTCGTGTCCTCGGCCGACACCGGCTTCTACTACGTCGCCAAGAAGAATTCGCGCACCATGACCGACAAGCTGGTCAAGAAGAAGTACGACCCGGTCGCGCGCAAGCACGTCGAATTCAAGGAAGCCAAGATCAAGTGAGATCGCGGACAAGCTGAAGACTTTTGCGGGGCCCTTTCGGGCCCCGTTTTCGTTCGGCCCCCAGTCCCGGACGCTCAACGGGCCGTCAGCCTCGTGAAATCCTGGCGCGGCTGGACGAAGCAGCCTCACCGCCTTTTGTTGCGAGGCTAATTCGCATCATCGTCCACCATTCATGAATCGCAGAGAGCGCCGGCCCACCGCGGCCAAGCAATTCGGAAAGACCTCGCCGGCTGCGCTCTGGCAGCCGCCGCGTTTGCCTCTAGGGGAACAATTCTTGAGCGACAATCAGCGACGGGTTATCCTGCCAGACCCCAGCTTGTCCGGCGCCGTCGGCTGACATGACGGAGGATCGCATGCGCTTCGCCCTACTGCTCGTCCTTACACTCATCGGGTTTGCTCCCGCAGCGCACGCCGAGCGCGACTATCCCTGGTGCGTCTTTGGCGGAGGGCTCGGCGCTCCCGGCGAGTGCATGTATTCGACACGAGAACAGTGCCTGGCCTCGGCGTCCGGGCGATGGAACACCTATTGCGACATAAATCCGCGCGTCAGGTTCAAGCAGCCGGCGCCGCGAAGGACACACTGATCATGATGCGCGCGCTTCCCTGTCTCCTCATCCTGTGGATCACCATGTCCGCGCCCACTCCGGCGGCAGCTCAGCGCTTCGGCGGAAACTATCCGGTGTGCCTTCAGAGGTGGGAATGGGGCGGCGTCACCTGGATTTCGTGCGACTATCGTTCATGGGATGAGTGTCGAGCAAGCGCTGCGGGCCTTTCCGCCATGTGCCTGCAAAACCCTTACGTGCCGCAGCTGCCGCCTCATCCGGACCGCAACCCGCGTCGGCGATAGGTGCGACTGCGGAGGCCATGAAGGACGATTTGACCGTAGCCGCTGGCTTGGAGCCAACCGGCAATGTCGTGCCGTAGTTTCGCGCAAAGCATTCGCGGCCGCTCAATCGCAGATCTCGCGAGGCGACGTCACGATATTGCCGTTGCGAGCTGCAGTATCCAGTCGGCACCCTTTGGCCACCGGGCGGCATCCGGCCGCCCCGCAATACATCTGGCCCGAAGCCTGCGGCTTGGCAGGCGACGCCTCCGTCTTGGCCCGTTCTGACGATTCGCGCTTCCGATCGTCGCGCTTGGCCACCGGTTTCTTCACTTCGATTTTTTCGCAAGTGTTGTCGTCGCCGACTTCGTATCCAGCCCGGCATGTAATCTTCGTACAGCGGTCGCCATCGGCCCTGAACCCGTGATCGCAAACCAACGGACAGACCCGACCCGGCTTCATCTTGACGGCATCGAGCGCATCGGCGCTGGCCGTCTTGACGTCGAGTTTCATCCCGGCGTGCTTGTTGAAGAGATCGAGCGACCGCTGCGCGGCTGCATTCCAGTTGCCGTCGACTGCACCGGTGTTGCAGCCGACGCGGCGAAGTTCTGCCTGAAGCGCGCGCGGAAGATCAGCCTCAGCCGCAAGATCCGGTTTGTCGGCAGGCGGGGTCAGCGCGACGAGCTTGTCCTCCCTGACCTTTTGCTCGATCGCCAGTTGCTCGTCTCTGGCCTTTTGATCGGCAACCAGCTTCGCCTCTCGCGTGACATTGGCCGCTTCAAGCGCCCTGACGCGTTCAGCCTCCTGGGCCTGCGCCTTGGCGGCTTCGGCAGCCTTGACACGTTCGGCTTCGGCGAGCTTGGCGTCCTCGGCCTTCTTGGCCGCTTCCGCTGCGATCCGTGCCCGTTCGGCGGCTTTGGCCTGCTCGGCGGCCTTGGCCTGCTCCGAGGCTTTGGCGCCCTCCGCAGCGAGCCGGGCCTGCTCTTCGCGCGCGGCGTTGGCCTTGTTGGTGGCTTCGATCTGCGCCGCTTCCGCCGCGAGCTTGTCGCGCTGAGCCTTCGCAAGCGAAGTGAAGAATCCGGTCGGGTATTGTTCGATGAAAGCGTCCCACGCCGGTTTTGTGCCGACCTGCAAGGCGAACTCATAGTCACGCCGCATGGTCGCGCTCTGGTCAATCGGGGCCGCTGCGGCAGGCGCGGCAACCACAGGCTTTGCCGGAGCGGCGGCGACAAGGGGAACGTCATCACCGCCAAGCGACGTGTACGTGTACGGTTCCTGCGTGTTGTTGGTCGCCTTCAGAACGTCGTCGCGGACATAGCGGAATGCTCTTTGCAGATCGAGGCCCGGTTTGGCGAGGTGCTCCACCAGCGCCGTTGCAAAGGGGCTGTTCTTGCCGGTGCCGTCGGATGCCGTCGATCCGGCCTTGGCGGCGAACGCGATCACGGTATTCGGGCTCGTCGGTTCGACCTTGGCGAGACCCCGGCCGACCGCGCGCGAGGCCATCGTCCGCTTCATGTTCTTCGCAAAGGGATTGTCGCGGCAGGCGTCGAGGATGATCAGCCGCAATTGCCTGGCCGCTTCGACCGCGACCAGCACGCGGTCGAGCGACAGCGTCTCGTCCAGGACGTCGGTGTCCGTCTCGAGCGTGGCGTCGATCGGGATGAGATAATTGGTGCCGTCCAGCTCGATGCCGTGACCGGCATAATAGACGACGGCGACGTCCGCATCGCGGCTGGCATTGCCGAAATCACGCAACGACTTGCGCATTTCGCTGACGGTCACGTTGAGCTTGGACTCAACGGAATCGAACCCTGCCGCCTTGAACATCGCCGCAACGGCGGCCGCGTCATTGACGGGATTACCGAGCTTGGCGACGTTGCGGTAGGTCGAATTGCCGATGACGAGCGCGACGCGCTTGTCCGCCAACGCTGGTGTCGTCGGCAGAACGAGCCAGACCGACACGAAAAGGCCAACCAGGAAGCGCATCCCCAAAATTCCAAATCGCCAATAAAAACCGACCCTAACATTGAGTCTGGCGATCACAATGCGCAAGAAGTCGCGCAAGTTTCGTGATGTACATCACAGTTCGCCGACGCCGTCCGCAACATCGGACCTGAGCGGCTCGGGGATGGTCAAGCCACCAGGACCGCAGATACGAAACGGTCCTCACGCGCTGGCGACCCACGGACCTGTGGGCCGATATCCCGCACAGGTTCAATGTTGAAAACGCGCCTTCAATGAACGAACTGGCCTTCTGCCATCATCAGGTGATGCAGCTGATGGTGGCTGCCCTGCACCATGATTCCCATGAAGCCGAGCGCCTTCAGCTTGATCAGGGGCTGCGCTTCGCTCGCTGTCACAGTGAGAGTGACGCCATCCGGCAAATCGTCGCTCTTTGCATTCCAGCCCATCTCGCGCAACTCGGTCACGTGCGCAGGAACCATCCGCTTGATCGCCGGCAGCACACGGCCTTCGCCGGTTACCTTGATTTCAATACCGTTGTTCACGTCGCGCTGGGTAGCGATGGCATGTAGGGTCACCTCGTTCATATCGATGAGGTGCTGCCTCAACATCTCGATGTTGACCTTCGACCAATCCGTCTTCGGATCAGCTTGCAGCATTTGAACGATCTCCTGGATCGCACCGAAAGCATCTTGCCCCGAGCTGGTCGGAATACTTGTTGGGCCAGCTTGCGCGCCGTGCATCATGCTATGGTTGCCGGCGCCGCCGCGCTGCATCATCTGCTGATGCATCTGGTCCATCGTTCCACCCTGCTGCATGTGGCCATGCATGCCCATCGCGCCGTCCGGCGGCATCTGGGCAAAGGCGTACGCGGTGGCAGCAAGGATCGCCGATACGGTGATGGCCGCTTTCCAGGGAAATTTCGTCATGAGGACCTCTTCGACTGCGTGCGCCCCTTTTTGCTTTTTAACAGCCACGCCCCTACAAGCATATGATCTCAATCATATGCTTGAAGCGATAGTGATCTTCGACCCCCTACGCTTGATTTCGCCTGAATGCTCGAGCTTCGCCAGCGTCCGATAGAGGGCCTCGTGGGTTAGACCAAGTTCACCGGCAAGGTCCTTCAAGGTGCCGGGCAACTCGACCGTACGACCGTCTGCGCCGGCGTTGAGCACGAGAAAGTGCCGGACGCGGTCCGCTGCCGAACGGATATTGCGCTGCTCGATGCGGGTGCGCAGGTTCATCACCTGATGGGCCAAGGTCGCCGAGAACGCCTGACTGGCCTTCGGATTTGCTTCGAACGCGGCCAACACTTCGCGCTTCGGATACAGCCGCACAATTGCGTCAGTGCTTGCGATTGCATCGCAATGATACTGTCTTGAAAACAATGATGCCTCGGCCAAGGTCTCCCCTGGATCAGCCACGTGCAACACGACTTCGCGGCCGGAGCGATCGGTCCGCGTGAGCCGAACGCGTCCCGCCAGGACTTCCAGAAGTCCCTCGGTCCTGTCGCCGCATCGAAACAGCGCCTCGCCTGCCATCAGCCTGCGGTCGACCGCGGCTGCTCGCGCGGCGGCAGGTAGCCAATTGTCGACAGACCTTACAGTCATTGCATGAGCCCACCCGGAGCTTGGGCTATCATAACCCGCGAGGGTTACGAGACAAATGGCTGCATCTGGTCGTCGCGATCGGCCCGCCTACGCCGTCCGCAACACCGGCGCCGGCGGTTGCGAAGGCCTGATCAGTGCGAACGCGACCTGGACGATGCCGCCGGCAAGGCCGAGCGCGACGCCGATGCGCCAGGCCATGGTGTAGGAACCGAGCGCGTCGTAGATCAGCCCTCCCCCGTAGGCGCCGAGGAAGCTGCCGATCTGGTGGCTCATGAAGGCGAGACCCTGGATCATCGCCTGCCAGCGCAGGCCGAACATCTCGGCGACGGCGCCTGCGACCAGCGGGCCGACGCCCATCCAGAGGAAGCCCATGATGGCGCCGAACAATAGCGTCGAGAACGGCGTTGCCGGCAGCATGAAGTACCAGGCGAGCGCCAGCGAGCGCAGCACATAGATGCCGCCGAGCAGCGCGAGCTTGTTCCAGCGCTGGCCGGCCCAGCCGAAGAACAGCGAGCCGAGCACATTGAAGCCGCCGATCATGCCGAGCGTCTGCGCGCTGAGCATCGGGTCGAGGCCGCAGATCGCCAGGTACGACGGCAGATGCGTGGTGAGGAACACGAGCTGCATGCCGCAAACGAGATAGGCGCAGGTCATCACCACGAAGGAGGCATTGCCGAACGCCGACCTGGCGACGGACGCGGGCGTGGCATCGCCGATCTCGTCGGCGGCGGGCTTCGGCAGCGGCACCTTGTCGACGCGGCCGGCATACAAGGCGGCCGGGATCATCAGCGCCGACATGATGACGAAGCCGGCAAGGCCGATGCGCCAGCCAAAACCCTCGTTGAGCACCTGCCCGATCGGCGCCGACAGCAGCGCGCCGAGCGAACCTGCCCCGGAGACGAGGCCGAGCACGGTCGAGCGCACCGTCGCCGGCACTGCGCGCGCGGCCACCGACATCGCGATCGCGTTCGCCGTGCAGGCGAGCGAGGTACCGATCAGCACGCCGGCGCCGATCATGATGCCGACGAGACCGTTCGCGGTCGTCATCAAGGCAAGGCCCGCGATGTACATCAGCGCGCCTGCGACCATGATGGGACGGAAGCCGAAGCGCACCGTCATCGCGCCGGCGAGCGGCTGCAGAAAGCCCCAGGCGAGATTCTGCACGGCGAGCGCCAGCGTGAAATCCGACACCGAGAGGTGGATGTCGTGCGTCAGCGGCTGCATGAAGATGCCGAGCGACTGCCGCAGCCCCATGCTCAGCGTCAGCATGATCGAGGCGCCGATCAGGATCGGCAATGTCGGGCGCAGGATCTGAAACAGGGGCATTGTTGTCTCCCTCTTGGGCGCGGGGCGCGCGCCGGCATCCGCAAGATCAGTCGATTTTGGTTACACAGACCTGTGTAATTAGTCTATAGGTAGCGGGCGCTGTCAAGGCGCTTGTTACACAGGTCTGTGTTATGCCGTCCGCCGAAAAATCCGACATGAAGGAACGGATCCTCGGGACCGCCGACAAGCTGTTCTATCTGCAAGGCATTCGCGCCGTCGGCGTCGACACCATCGCGGCCGAGATCGGCATCTCCAAGCGCACGCTCTACAACCACTTCCCATCCAAGGACGCGCTGATCGCGGCTTATCTGGAACGCCGCTTCGTCCACGCGCGCCCCTCGGACAAGCCGCCGGCCGAGCAGATTCTCGGCACCTTCGATTCGCTGGAGCGGCGCTTTGCGGCAAAGGATTTTCGCGGCTGCCCGTTCGTGAATGCGGTCGCCGAACTCGGCCCCTCCGACCGCACCGTGAAGAAGATCGCCGTCGCCTTCAAGGAAAGCCGCCGCCTCTGGTTTCGCGAGCGGCTCAACGAGCTGGGTGTTGCGGATGCCGATGCGCTCGCAACGCAGCTGGTGCTGCTTGTCGATGGTTCGATCGCTCAGGATTTGGTACGCGACGATCCCGCCATGGCGCGCGCGGCCAAGGAAGCCGCGATGGTGCTGCTGCGGAATGCGGGGGTGGATGTGGAGGGTGACGCGGCGAAGCCTGTGCTTATGAAGGGCAAGCGCGCGCCGCAATCATGACTGTCGCCGCACTTCTCGGTGTCATCACCCGCGAAAGCGGGTGATCCAGTATCCCAGAGACGGTGAGGTTCGAGCCGAGACGCCGCGGCGTACTGGATTCCCCGCTTTCGCGGGGAATGACAGCGGAGTTTAGGGAACGGTTATGGCCCCAAGCCCCACGTTGGAGCCAGTTGCGCGAGCAGGCTCACGCCGCCTGCGACACCACGCGATTGCGGCCATCGTGCTTGGCGCGGTAGAGCGCGGTGTCGGCGCGCTTGAGCACGTCGGCGACCGCCTCGCCCTTCTGCTCCAGCGTCGTCAGCCCGATCGAGATCGTGACCTCGATGCGCTTGGTGCCCTTGTGGACGGCGAACGGCTCGCCCGCGATCGAGCGGCGCAGGCGCTCGGCAACCATGCCGGCGACATGGAGATCCGTCTCCGGCATCACGATGACGAACTCCTCGCCGCCGTAGCGGCAGGCGAGATCGATGCCGCGGATCGACTTGCGCACGCGCACCGCGAATTCGCGCAGCACGTCGTCGCCGGCGTCGTGGCCGTAATTGTCGTTGATCGACTTGAAATAGTCGATGTCCAGGATCATCAGCGCCAGCGGCTTGCCGCGCGTGGAGGCCTGCTCGGCCAGCGTCGCCAGATGGCTCTCCATGTAGCGGCGATTGTGCAGGCCGGTGAGCGCGTCGGTGATCGCCATCTCGATCGAGTTCTGCACGTTGTCGCGCAGATGATCGGTGTAGCGGCGGCGCCGGATCTGCGTGCGGGCGCGCGCCAGCAGCTCGGTCTTGTCGATCGGGCGCAGCAGATAGTCGTTGACGCCGATCTCGAGACCGCGCAGCAGCCGCGTGGAGTTCTCCGCTTCGGCGATCGCGAGGATCGGCACGTGGCGGGTGCGCTCCAGCGAGCGCGCCTGGCTGCAAAGCCTGAGGCCATCGAAATTGTTCAGGTCGAGCGAGACGATCAGCAGATCGTAGTTGCCCTCGGCCGCATGGAACAGCGCTTCGGTCGGGTTGGGCTCGACGTCGACGGTGTGCTCGGCGGCGAGGATCGTGGCCAGCCGCTCATAGGAGGACTCGCGGTCGTCGACCAGCAGGATGCGGCCGCCTCTGCCGGTGTCGGCGACCGCGCTGCGCTCGGGCGCCTGCATGCCGATCTCGAGCGAGGTGATGGCGCGCATGCGCAGCTCGTCGGTCATCATCTTCAGCCGCGTCAGCGAGCGCACGCGCGCGATCAGCACGATGTCGGAGACGGGTTTCGTCAGAAAATCGTCGGCGCCGGCTTCGAGGCCGCGATTGCGGTCGGCGGGGCTGTCGAGCGCAGTGACCATCACGACGGGAATGTGGTGCGTGGCCGGGTCGGTCTTGATACGGCGGCAGACTTCGAAGCCGTCCATGTCGGGCATCATCACGTCGAGCAGGATGATGTCGCATTCGGCACGGCGGGCCAGCGCCAGCGCCTCGGTGCCGTTCGAGGCGGTCATCACGTCGAAATACTCGGCCGAGAGACGGGCCTCCAGCAGCTTGACGTTGGCAGGAACGTCGTCGACCACAAGGATACGCGCGGACACTGTGAACTCACTTCCTATCCGATGAAACGCCGGACCGTCTCTATGAATTTGCCGACCGAGATCGGCTTGGACAAATAGGCTTCGCAGCCGCCCTCGCGGATGCGCTCTTCATCGCCCTTCATGGCGAACGCCGTGACCGCGACGACGGGAATGGCGCGCAGCTCCGGATCGTCCTTGATCCAGCGAGTCACCTCGAGCCCCGAGACCTGCGGCAACTGGATATCCATCAGCACGAGGTCAGGCCGCATCTTGCGCACGAGGTCGAGCGCCTCGTAGCCGTTGCTGGTGCCCGAGGTCTGGTAGCCGTGCGCCTCCAACAGGTCGCGGAAGAGCTTCATGTTGAGCTCGTTGTCTTCCACGATCAGGACGGTCTTAGCCATAGCGCCTCAGACGCCGCTCTCCGGCGCTTCGAAAACTGGATTCAAACTAGCCTCAGATTCGCTCTAGTTTCGTTAAACCCGAGGGGCCACTTTCAGCGATGTGGTTTCCAGTTGCTTGTCCGGGCCAGCAAGACTCAAGCCCAAGACTCAGTCTCGAGACTCGGGCATAGTCCAAAGTAGACACCGAAAGTTAACGGAAAGGCAAACCGGGCCGTTGAAAAAGCCTGTTCACAACCCTCGCGAAGTCGCTGAAATCGTTGCGATTCAGGCGCTGTCCTTCGTTGCCGGCGACCCTGAAAGGTTGGGCCTGTTCCTGGCTGAGACAGGGGTCGGCCCCGAGACGCTCCGGAACGCCGCCTCGGACCCGAATTTCCTGCTCAGCGTGCTCGATTTCGTGCTGCGCGATGACGACACCGTGAAGGCGTTTGCCAAGGCCACGGAGTTGCACCCGACCAACGTTGCCGCAGCGCGGCAGGTGCTGGGCGATGCGCTCGGCGACCGGACCTGGGAGCGCGACGTGCCGTGAGCACCCCGGAGGCGGCCGGTCCCCGCTGCTTCTGCCGGGATTGTCTGGCCGATCTGGATGTCGGCGCAAAGAACCCGGGCGGGCGACGCTGTTCCGCCTGCGGCTCCCCTCGCCTCGTCCGCCACCACGCGCTCGCCGGGCTCACCATCGCCCATATCGACTGCGACGCCTTCTATGCGACGGTCGAGAAGCGCGACAATCCTGACATCGCCGACAAGCCCGTCATCATCGGCGGGGGCAAACGGGGCGTGGTGTCGGCGGCCTGCTACATCGCGCGCACCTATGGCGTGCGCTCGGCGATGCCGATGTTCAAGGCGCTGGAGGCCTGCCCGCATGCGACCGTGATCCGGCCCGACATGGCGAAGTATGTGCGCGTCGGCCGCGAGGTGCGACAGGCCATGCAGGCGCTGACGCCGCTGGTCGAACCGCTCTCGATCGACGAAGCCTTCCTTGATCTCTCCGGCACCGAGCGGGTGCATGGCATGATCCCGGCAAAAGTGCTGGCGCGCTTTGCCCGCGACGTCGAGCGCGAGATCGGCATCTCTGTCTCAGTCGGCCTCTCCTGCAACAAGTTCCTTGCAAAGATCGCCTCCGATCTCGACAAGCCCCGCGGCTTCGCAGCACTCGACCAGGAGGAAGCGCTGACGATGCTGGCTTCGAAGCCGGTCGGCTTCATCTTCGGTGTTGGACCGGCCACGCAGGAGCGCCTGATGCAACGCGGCTTCCGCATCATCGCCGACCTGCAAAAGGCCGACGAGATCGAGATGATGCGGCAGTTTCCGAGCGACGGTCGCAGGCTGTGGCGCCTTGCGCGCGGCATCGACGATCGCCGCGTCGAGGCCGACCGCGGCGCCAAGACGATTTCGAGCGAGACCACGTTCGAGACCGACATCCGCGATTTCGCGTCACTGGAGAAAATCCTGTGGCGGCTGTGCGAGAAGACATCGACTCGGCTCAAGAGCGGCGAGCTGGCCGGCTCGACCGTCACGCTGAAACTGAAGACCGCCGATTTCCGCCAGCGCACGCGGTCGCAGTCGATCGCGGCGCCGACGCAGCTTGCCGCGAAGATCTTCTCGATCTGCCGCGAGATGCTGGCGAAAGAAATCGACGGCACTGCCTTCCGCCTGATGGGCGCCGGCGTGAGCGCATTACGCGAAGGCTCCCCCGCCGACGACACCGACATGCTCGACCGCCGCGCAGCGCATGCGGAGCGTGCCGTGGACAGTCTGCGCAAGAAATTCGGCAATGCCGCCGTGATCCGCGGCATCGCGTATGAGGGACCTGAGAAGGCGCAGGAGTGAGGAATTTCGCGAGAGGTAACGACCATGCCAGCCGAACGCGATCTCACCGCGCTGCTGAAGAACGTGAAGGCCGAGATGCAACCGAGCATCTTCGTGTTCTGCACGATCGCGACGGATGCGCGCATTCCGGCAGCGCTCAAACCGCTGCTGACGTTCCGCGAGCAGGAAGGAACGACGCTGGTCGTTCCGCGTGAAGAGGCTGAGGCGGCAGGACTCAACCACGCATTCGCCTCGCGCCTGATCACGCTGAAGGTCCACTCCGCACTCGACGCCGTGGGATTCCTGGCGGCGATTACCGCGCGTCTCGCTGCAGCCGGCATCAGCGTCAACGCCGTGTCAGCCTTCCATCATGACCACCTCTTCGTGCCCGTAGACCGGGCTGACGAAGCGATGGCGTTGCTGGTGGGGATATCGCCCTAGCCCCCTTCGAAAAACGCCAGCTTGGCATAGTGCCACTGTTTTGCCCGACGCGTCAAACGAAATTCGTGAAATACGAAATTGACGTCTACCCTTCGAACGCGCCTCTACTGTGCATGGGGTTGTTTTCGATGTTTCGTGGCGAGGCCACCTCAATCCGCGACCGCGATGGCCTCGATCTCGATCAGCCATTCCGGCGCGGCGAGCGCGGAGACGCCGACGAGGGTCGAGGCCGGCGGCTCCATGCCTTCGAAGAAGACCGAGCGGGCCTTGCCGATGATCGGGCGCAGCTCCGGCTTGTAGCCGACGACGAAGGTCGTGATCTTGACGATGTTGGCGTAGGTGGCGCCGGCCGCCTTCAGGGCGTGGCCGAGATTCTGCATCACCTGCGTGGTCTGCGCGGCGATATCGCCCTCGCCGACGATCCGCCCCTCTTCATCCACCGACACCTGGCCGGAGATGTAGATCGTTCGCGCTCCGGAGGCGGTGACGACGTGGGAATAAGCGGGATTGTGATGCAGGCCGCTGGGGCGGAGATGATCGAGCTTGGGCATGGGCTGGCTCCCGACGCTTGTGATTGGGAGCGAGCGTAGCGAAAGACGGTGCCGAGGACCAGCCTCGACGCTCAATTGCAGGGCTTGCTGTCCTTGACGTCGAACTTGCCCATCACGCCGGAGATCACAAAATCGTTGTAATCGAGCACGAGCTGGCGGGAGACGCCGTTCTCGTAGAGCTCGAACGACATCGCGTAAACAGGGGTCTGCTCGCCTTCCTTCTGCTGGACGTCGCGGTCGAAATAGCTGACGGTCACCGGCCAGCGCGTCAGCGATTTCATGTGCTCGTCCGACGTCGACGGATCGGGCGATGCGGTGCGGTCGGCGGGGATCGGCTGACCGATCACGGTCAGCGTGTTGTAGACCTTCTGGCCATCGTCGGAGCCGTCATAGACGGACAGCTCCAGCAGCGATTTGCCGTCCTTGGCGGCGGCAATGATGCGCCGGATCTGCTCGGTCGGAAACACGATCTTGCCGTCGAGGGTGAATTTCTTCGGCGCCGGCAATTTCAGCTTGACGTTGATGTGGTCGCCGTCGCGCTCCGCCGAACCGTCGACGAGGCCACTTTGGGTATCGTTCATCCGCGTCTCGATCTTGAAGCGGTAGCTTTTCGCCGCGGCATCCTCCCAGGAATTGGAGCGGAGATCACTCAGCGTGATCTTGCCCTCGCCGCTGTCGAGCTCGGAGACCTGGCGGAATTCGGAGGTGTAGCCCTCGCAGGAGCTTCCGGTGAAATTGTAGAGGATGCGGCCGCGCGCGCTGTTGATCGAGTTGGAGCGCGATTTGACCAGGCTCAGGTCGTACAGCGCCTGGTGCGCGAGGAACGGACCGCTGGCCGCCTGCGCCCCGCAGCCGGGGGCAAAAGCCGCCGCCGCGAGCGCCATCACACCGAGCGAAGTCCGGAAAAGGTGCACCATGTCTGTTCCTTGAGGATGCGTCCTAGGGAGAGCGCAGATTCGACATTTTAATGACCGTTCTATTGCGCCGCAACTGAGGCCGTTTCACGTAAAGTTGCGGCCCTCGCCGTGAACCGCCCGCCCCACCCCAACAGATCGAAGTCCCCGCCGGTTGCTTGCATGTGGCCGCACGATGGGCGAAACAGGGCGCCGCCCGGCGTCCCCAGGACGCGCCAGGGCAGATGAATTCTTGAACTGATTTTGGACAACGAGGTCGAACATGGCGGGCACGGTCGAGCAGAAACTGGCGGAACAGGGCATCAAGCTGCACGAGGCCCCCACCCCCGTGGCCAACTACGTGCCGTTCGTGCGCACCGGCAATCTTCTGTTCATCTCCGGCCAGGTCTGCTTCGATCCCGCCGGCAAGCTGATCGCCAAGGGCAAGCTTGGCGCCGGCGTCTCGCTCGAGGACGGCGCGGCGGCTGCACGCGGCTGTGCAGTCAACCTGCTCGCACAGGTCAAGGCGGCCATCGGCGACCTCGACAAGGTCACGCGCGTGGTGCGCCTCGGCGGCTTCATCAACTCGGCGCCTGACTTCCTGGACGGGCCGAAGGTGCTGAACGGCGCCTCCGACCTGATGGTCGCCGCCTTCGGTGACAAGGGCCGCCACGCCCGCACCACCGTCGGCGTCGCCTCGCTGCCCGCGGATGCGGCGGTCGAGGTCGAAGGCGTGTTCGAGGTCGCCTGAGGTCAGCATCGTGCGTGCTCCGGATTGGCTGACAGCGCGGCCGGTCGCCCATCGCGGCCTGCATGACATTTCGCGTGGCATCGTGGAAAACATGCCGGGCGCGGTTCAGGCCGCGATCGCAGGCAATTTTGCGATCGAGGTCGACATCCAGCTCTCGGCTGACGGCGAGGCCATGGTGCATCACGACCATGCGCTTGGCCGCCTCACCGAGACCACAGGCCCGGTGGTCGCAAAAACCGCGGCGGAGCTGAAGGCCGTCACGTTCAAAGACACGCCCGAGCGGATGATGTCGCTCAGCGACCTCTGCACCATGGTCGCCGGCCGCGTGCCGCTGGTGATCGAGGTGAAGAGCCATTTCGACGGCGACCGTAAGCTGGTGAAGCGGATGGCCGAAGTGCTGACGTCCTATCAGGGCCAAGCGGTCGGCATGTCCTTCGACCCCGACCAGGTGCTGGCGCTGCGCGAGCTGCTGCCCAACCGCCCGCGCGGCATCGTCGCGCAGCGGAGCTATGAGGATGAATACTGGGCCCACCTGACCCGGGAACAGCGCGACAGCATGATGTACCTGCGCCACGGTTTTCGGACCCAGCCGCATTTCGTCGCCTTCAAGGTCGATCACCTTCCGGCGCCGGCCCCCTGGATCGCACGGAACGTGTTCGGCTGCGCCCTGCTGGGCTGGACCGTGCGCACGGGAGAGCAGCGGACGCGGGTCGGGCAATATGCCGACCAGATGATCTTTGAGGGCTTCGTGCCGTAAGCTTGATGTTCCCGACCCTTGAAGTCGCTGCTGCAATGCACGATCTTGGGCGCAATGGCATCATCCGACATCACCCTGGAGGCCGTACCGTCCATTGGCGAAGTCTCGCCGGAGGATTGGGACGCCTGCGCCAATCCCGGCAAGATCTGCAATGGGTACGGCTTGGGGACCTCATCCGGGCTTCACGGCGACTCGCGCGGCCTCTTAAAGCCCGCCCATAACCCGTTCGTCTCGCACGCCTTTCTTTCCGCTGTTGAGAAATCAGGTTCGGCCACGATCCGCACCGGCTGGGGACCGCGGCATCTCGTCGCCAAGATCGACGGCCGTGTCGCCGGTGTCGTGCCCTGCTATCTGAAGTCGCACAGCCAGGGCGAGTATGTCTTCGACCGCGGCTGGGCCGATGCCTATGAGCGCGCCGGCGGGCGCTATTACCCGAAGCTTCAGGTCTCGGTTCCCTTCACCCCCGCCACAGGACCGCGGCTCCTGGTCCGCGATGGCGTCGATCGCGAGCGCATCAGCGAGGCGCTGGCGAGCGGCCTGGTGGCTCTGTGCGGCGTCAGCAAGGCCTCTTCGGTACACGTGACCTTCGCGCGCGAGGCCGAGTGGAAGCTGCTCGCCCAGCACGGCTTCCTCCAGCGCACCGACCAGCAGTTCCACTGGCGCAACGAGGGTTTTGAAACCTTCGACGATTTCCTGGCGACGCTGAACTCGCGCCACCGCAAGTCGATCAAGCGCGAGCGGCGCGACGCGCTTGCCGCAGGGGTCACCGTCCACTGGCTCACGGGCAAGGACATTACGGAGGACGCCTGGGACGCCTTCTTCGAATTCTACATGGAGACCGGTTCGCGCAAATGGGGCCGTCCGTATCTCACGCGCGAGTTCTTTTCGTTGGTGGGCGAGACGATGAGCAAGGACGTGCTGTTGGTGATGGCTCGCCGCAACGACCGTTGGATCGCGGGCGCGATCAACTTCATCGGCTCGGACACGCTGTTCGGCCGCAACTGGGGCGCCGTCGAGCACCATCCGTTCCTGCATTTCGAGGTCTGCTACTACCAGGCGATCGATTTCGCCATCAAACACGGTCTCACGCATGTCGAGGCCGGCGCGCAGGGCGAGCACAAGATCGCGCGCGGCTACCTGCCGCGGACCACGCACTCGGCCCATTTCATCGCCGATCCCGGCCTGCGCCGCGCCATCGATGACTACCTCAAGCGCGAACGCGCCTATGTCGCGGAGGCTGGACGGGAGCTCGCCGAGCTCGGCCCGTTCCGGAAAGGCGTCGACGAGGCGCCTTGACGGTTCGCCGTCGCTGGTGACAGTAAGCGCAAAATTTCTGGGAGCCCGCCATGACCGCCTACGACCCCAACAACATCTTCGCAAAGATCCTGCGCGGCGAGTTTCCCTGCCACAAGGTCTACGAGGACGAGCATGTCTTCGCCTTCCTCGACATCATGCCGCGGGTGCCTGGCCACACGCTGGTGATCCCGAAGGCCCCTGCCCGCAACATCCTCGACGTCAAGCCGGACGACTACGCCCATGTCGCCCGCGGTGCGCACAAGATCGCGGCTGCCGCGATGAAGGCCTTCAAGGCTGATGGCATCACCGTGCAGCAGTTCAGCGAGGCCGCCGGCGGACAGGTGGTGTTTCATCTCCACATGCATGTCCTGCCCCGCCACGATGGCGTGGCGATGCTGCCGCCCGCGAGCCGCAAGGAAGACGTCAAGGTACTGGAAGAGAACGCGACCAAGCTGATCGCAGCGTTGAAGGGCTGATCGTCATTCAGTCTGAAAATCCCCCGGCTGCGGCGCAGCCAGCGGGGTGAACTCGCAGCGGTCGGGCTTGATGTCGATCAGCGGCGTATTGTCGAGGCAGTCGAGGCCCCGCACCAGGATCGTATTGCCCTCGATGCCGACCAGTTTCACAATCGACGTTCCGATCGGGTTGGGCCGCACCGGCGAGCGCAGCGAAAACGTGCCGCGGGTCTTCTCGTTGTTCTTCGGGCTCTGCAGAACGATGTCGCGGCGCGACTTGTCGAGCCAATATAGCACTTCGAGATTGCTGTAGAAATCGACGCCCTTGATGGCCGGCACGAACGGCTCGAAGATCTCGAGGCGGCAGATCGGGCCGTCCTGGCGCCCCTGCCGCGGCGTCTCCAGCCGCGAGGTCCAGGGCGTGCGGATGCGGCCGATGAAGACGAGACCGGCGTCCTCCACGGGTGGCAGCCCGATGGCGACCTCGCCCTCGCGGAGTTCGTTTTCGCGAACCATATTTCCAGTTCCTTGGCTGTTCGCTGGCGGTTTTAGCCCAACCACCACTTGCCGGCCAGCATGAAGACTTCGCCGGCGACGACGCCCGCGAAGATCGAACGCCGGGTCAGAAGGAATACGACGAGGCCGGCGGCCACCGCGCCATAGCGCAGGACGTCTGGCACGCTGGCTAGCGCGCCGGGCGGCTGGACCACGATCTGGGCGATGACGCCGGCCAGGATCGCGGTCGCGACCGCCCTCACCCAGACCAGCAGCTCGGAGCCCTCGTCGATACCGCCGCCGAACCACAGGCCGAGCATGCGCCATATCTGGTTGGGAATGACGCCGGCGACGAACAGCACGACCAGCGCCTGCCAGTCGCCAATGAGCTGCGCAGCACTCATGCGCGCACCTCGCGCCACCAATGCACGCCATAGGCGATCGTGCCGGCCACAAGGCCGCTGACGAGGATGTCGAGGCCGGAGTTCATCCTCGCCGCCAGCGGATAGAGCAGAACCCCGAGCGCGAGCGCAACCACGTCCGCGACCTCGCGGCTGTTGCGCGCGGTCGAGAACAGGAAGGACAACGGCGTCAGCAGCAGGATCGCAGCGCCCAGCGACTGCGTCAGATTGGCGGCGAGGAAATAGCCGACCGTGTTGGCGGTGAGACACACCGAGACCAGACCGAAGCCAAGCCCGTTGACGAAGGCGATCCGTCGCTCGCGCGGCACCTGCGGCAGGAAGCGATGGCATTCGACCCACAGCGTCACCGCCGTGAGATGGGCTGCAAAGAACAGCTCGCGCCGCCTGGTCGTCGGCGTGCGCATCAGCGGCAGCACCGAAACCACCATCGGAAACAGCCTGACAGCGCTGACGGTGACAGCAATAGCGGACTGGACGATGGTCGCGCCCGAGCCGAGCGTGGTGATCAAAATGATCTGCGCCGGTCCTGCCCACACGAACAGCGTCGAGCAGAGCGCCCAGAGCAGGCTGAAATGGGTGTCGTGAGCGAGCGCGCCGATGCCGAGATAGGTCGCGAACAGGACGAGCGTAAGGATCGTCTGCGTGATCGAGCGCAGTCCCCAGGCGAAGGCGCGCCAGGGACTTTGCCATTGAGGGGAATCGAGCGGAGGAAGCGCCACGCGAGCTCGGCCGAGGGTTGCGGAATCGTGCCTGCATAACGGGCAATGCGAGCGGCCGCGTCAAGGAAGCCCGCGGCGGGGCTGGCATGCGCTCGGCACTCCTTATCCGTTCACGCCCCGGTTCTTGAGCACGAAGCAGGCCCCGCCTGCTTTCCGGATGCGGTTGCAGAGATCGTCAGCCTCACTTCGCGTGTCAGCCCCAATGCGCACCTGGTAGAACGCGTGCGAACCGCGGCTGCGCACCACAGAGCTCAACAGGCTGGGATCGCGCTCGCCGATGACGCTGCTGAGGCGCGTCACCGCGCGGGAATACATCGCCAGCGCCTTGTTGCGGTCAAAGCCGGCGGCGAGTTGCACCCCCCAGATCTTGGCGGCGGCGAGCTCGACATGCTGCTCGAGCTCGGCGACGAACGGGTTCGGTGCGCGCTTCAACAGCGCCATGAGATCGCGGCAACTCGTCGGCGGTGAACTGGGCGGCCCCTTGCCGGTGCCGCCGGTCTTGGCCCATGTGTCGATGCTCGCACCGGTGATGGCGTAGACATAGTTGCGCGTCTGGTCCGGCATGCCACCGGTGCCGGCGAGCCATTCCTGCACCCGTCGCGGACCGGCATTATAGGCGGCCGCGGCGAGACCAAGATTGCCGAACTGGTTGCGCAACTCGTTCAAGAACTCGGCGGATTTCGGCAGCGCTTGCACCGGATTGAACGGATTGAGCAATCCGCGCGCGCTCGCGGTGCCTGGCATGAACTGCGCGATGCCCTGCGCATGTTCGCCGCTGCGCGTCATTGGCCCGACCGCATCGGCCTGAAAGCGGCTCTCCTGCCAGATCACGCGGGCGAAGAATTCCAATGGCAGGTTGGCATCGCGCGCGGCCGCCTCCACGATCAGGCAGATCGACTCCCGCGTGTCGCTCTCGCGCACAGGCTCGCCCCCTGCCGGTTTTGCCGGCGCCTCGGGGCCAAGCTGGGTAGGAGGGACCGGAGCATCCTCGGCAAGCGCCGGCGTGAAAACGAACGCCACAGCGAGCCCCCACCAGATCAGCTTCTGAGCCCGGACGAACGCCATGTCGCTCCCAATATCGGCTCTTGAACTCGAGCCCCAAGGCAACTAGCAACGGCCGGAATTGGCAATGCTGAGCCCGGCCCGAATGCAGACAATCTATTTTGATCTCGACGGTACGCTGACCGATCCCAAGCCCGGGATCACCGGTTCGATCCAGTATGCCCTGAAAAGACTTGGGCAGGCGGTCCCGAGCCAGGATGAATTGGCCTGGTGCATCGGGCCGCCCCTGCATGCGAGCCTGAAGGCGCTGACCGGAACCGACGCGCTGGCCGACCAGGCGCTCCTGCTCTACCGCGAACGGTTTTCCGAGGTCGGGCTGTTCGAGAACTCACCCTATCCGGGCATTCACGACACTCTGGCGGCAGTGGCCGCGACCGGTGCGCGCATGTTCGTCGCGACCAGCAAACCCGCCGTCTACGCTACCCGCATCGTCGAGCACTTCGGCCTGAAGCCGTATTTCGAGCGCGTGTTCGGCTCAGAGCTCGACGGCACGCTCGCCGACAAGCGCGACCTGCTTGCTTACGCGCTCCTTGAAGCCAAGATCGATGCGCGTAGCGCGATCATGATCGGCGACCGCAGCCATGACGTGGTCGGCGCCCGGACCAACGGCATGACGGCAATCGGCGTACTCTATGGCTATGGCAGCGAGGCCGAGCTGCGAGGCGCAGGCGCGCATCACATCTGCGCCGCGCACCCGGAGCTGCTCGGCCATTGCGTAGCCTAAGCCGTAACAGTCTCGACCGCCGCAAGCATTCCCGTCTTCGGATGACAGTTCAGATATTCGAAGAACTGCTCATCCGCGGCCGCCACCGTAACTTCATGATAGAGTCGCAGCTTCGCTGACGGCCCGAGCGTCGACAGATATTTCATCGCCGCGCCGAAGATTTTGACGTGGGTCGGGTGCGATTCCGCCCATCGCTCCAGTGCAGCAAGACTTTTCCACCAGCTCTGGCCGTAGGATTTTTCACTCGCCTTGCCGTCGGCGGAGAGCACCTGCATGTAGCGGTTGGCATAGCAGCCGATCGCGAGCCCATCGTCGCGCAGGAAATCCATGCCCTCGCGCAGCACCGGTTCGACGTCGTCGAGATAGAGCTTCCGTTCGGATGCCTCAGTATCGCTCCAATCCTGCCCGGAGCGGATCAAACAGAGATTGTCGTTCGCCTTTACCCGCAGCCGCGTACCGTCACGGATCAACTCGGGATTGCCGCCGGGCGACATCGGATCGGTCTGCGACAGCGGAATGCGATCGCGCATGCCGCCCCAATACGCGTGCTCCTGCACTTCCCCGCTCATGCCGTCCGCAATCGCCGCGACACCTTCGGGCCTGCCGAGCGAGGAGAATAGCGTCTCGTGCCGCGCGACAGCGGGTCGTAGTATCTCGACGAAGGTGCCGATGCCGTTGCGCTGCCTTCCCGTCCAAGCCTCGCGTGCCGGCGCAAACCAGGCGTCGAAGCGCGCGATGTTGTCCCAATAGGCCACCGAGACTGTGTTCCCGTGGCCAACCTGATCGACATAGTGTGCGCGATCCCAGTGCGTGGGACCGCCCTCGCCGGCAAACAGCCCGGCGATTTCGGCGAGCGCTTGCATCGCAGCCGCCTGCGCGGCCCCACGGTACTGCACGCCGAAATAGGCCATCACGACGCGGCTCACGCCGGGCTTGTAGCGCGCCACAAACGACGGATATGGCGGCTGGTAATCGTCAGGCACGCGCTTGTGGCGCGTGCGCTGGGTTTCGAGATACGCGGGAATTGCGGATTCCATGGTCATGTCCTCCCCTCGATCTCGGTGATCAACTCGCTGCCGCGCCAATGTCGGCAGGCTCGACGGTGTCGACCGGCAGCGCGAACTGCTCGACCCGCTTGTAGGGCTTCTTGTTGAGCAGCAAACGCGTGACGTCGGGCCGCGAATAATGCCCGGCCGGATCGGCTGCGTTCTTTGCGACGCCGATGGCGCCGAGGTCGATCTCGGCGATCAGCAGGCCCTCCTGGTCCGGCGCGAGCTTGTCGCCGATCTGGCTGCCGTCGGGTCCATAGATGGCGGCGAAACCACCGCCGACATGCAGCAGCGCATTCTTGTCGGGCCGGTCGCAAAGCTCGTCGATCATCGACTGCGACACCGTCGCGCAAGGCGCGAGCACGAAGCAGGAGCCCTCGACCGCGTAGACGCGGGAGGCGGCGTTGTTAACCTCGGCCCCCAATGCCGGCGCGAAAGGATCGTACAGCGAGAAGCTCGGCCACGCCGCCACGTGCACCTGCTCGTTCTGGGCGTACATCGCGTATTTCGACAGCGGCTGGAGATGCTCCCAGCAGCACAGCGCACCGATGCGGCCGATGTCGGGCCGGGCATGGACCGCGAGATCGCTGCCGTCGCCTTCGCCATAGACCGTGCGTTCGGCATGGGTCGGCCGCAATTTGCGACGCTTGGCGATGGTCTCGCCGTCGGGGCCGATCAGCCATTGCGCCAGATAAAGGCTGCCGCCGTCGCGCTCGGACAGTCCGATCACGGCCGTGAGCTTGGCCTTGCGCACGGCCTCGCGCAGCCGCTCGGCCTGCGGGCTGTCATAGGACAGCGAATTGTCGAAATAGCGCTGCACGAAGCCGCGGCCGATCGCCCAGGCCGGCGAGTCCATCCAGATATGCCAGGGGTAGCCGGGGATGAAAGCCTCCGGAAACGCGATCAGCTTGGCACCCTTCTCGGCGGCTTCCCTGATCAGCGCGATCGACTTGTCGATCGACGCGTCGAGATCGAGCCAGGCGGGTGCCGCCTGCACCACCGCGACCTTGTATTTCGGATGTTCGATGCCCATTGCCGCCTCCATTGCCGGTTGATCCAAGACCGCGTCCGATGCAGTCTATTGGGCCAAGCCGGGCGGCCGCGCGCTCGACCACGGCGGAACAAAAACTCGACTGGAGGGGATCGCGCCCCGGTACGGAACTTGCCTGCGGTCAGGCTGGATCTGCGCCACCATGCGGTTTTGCCCGAGGTGAAAGGGAGGCCTGCCGATGACAATCCAGTTCACGACCGACGGCAGCCCCGGCTATCGGCGGCTCGCCCTCTGGCAGGATATCGTCTGCGACGTCTTCGTCGGGCTGGACTGCAAGTCCGACCTCGGCAGCGCCTTTCATGGCTCGGTCACGCAAGCCCCGCTCGGCAAGGCCGTCTGCTCCGAAGTGTGCTCCGACCGCCAGCACGTCTTCCGCACGCCCTCGCGCATCGCCCGCTCGGATCAGGATTATGTTCTGGTCGCCCTCGGCAATCGCGGCGATGGCGGTGTGGTGCAGGACGGTCGCGACACCGTGATCCATCCCGGCGAGTTCGCGCTCTACGACACTACGCGTCCCTATGAGCTGAAATTCAAGGACTCGTTCTCGCAGACCATCTTCAAGGTGCCCCGCGAGATGCTGCAGCGGCGGCTCGGCGGCACCGAGACACTCACCGCGATCACATTCGGGGCCGACATGCCGGTCGAGCGTTTGGCCTATGATTTCATCTTCAGGCTCTGCCAGAGCGCGGACCGGCTTGCTCCGAACAGCGCCGCCGCGTTGTCCGAGCAGGCCGTCGACTTGCTGGCGATGGCACTGAGCGAGCGGCTCGGCTCGACATCGCTGCCGTCCTCGACTCATCGCTCCGCCCTGCTCTACCGGCTCAAGGCGCATGTCCGTGCGCGCCTCGCCGATCCCGATCTCTCGCTGGCTGAGACCGCCACAGCGCTCGGCATCTCCTCGCGCTATGTCAACGATCTCCTCGCCGACGAGGACACCTCGTTCCAGCGCCATGTGCTTGCCGAGCGCCTGGCGCAATGCAAGCGCGACCTCGCCTCGCCCCTGCTCGCTCATCGCCACGTGAGCGAGATCGCGTTTGCCTGGGGCTTCAACGACGTCTCGCATTTCGGCCGCGTCTTCCGTGAGCATTTCGGGATGTCACCGCGCGACTTCAGGCAGAGCCAATTGCGGCACTGACATCCAGTCCGGCCAGCCACCTTTGGAGCCTTTGCCTCAGGCGAAGGTACTCGCGCGTCGCAGGATGCAGCCTTCGACGACATGCGTCTGCACGGCCAGGCCATTCCCGAGCAAGGCGGGTATGTCAGCACGCAATAGGACAAGGCGCTTGCTTGCATTACGATCGGCACCCAAGGTCGCGCCAATCAACCGCCGGCCACGAGGAGCAGTTCGATGGAATACCGACGCTTGGGCCGGTCCGGCCTCATGGTGCCCGCTTTGAGCCTTGGCACGGGCACCTTCGGCGGTGTTGGTCGCCTCGCGGCATGGGGGACGACCGACGCGACCGAAGCGCGGCGCCTTCTCGACATTTGCCTGGAAGCCGGCGTGTCGATGTTCGACACGGCCGACGTCTATTCGCTCGGCGAATCCGAGCGCGTCCTCGGCGAAGCCATCAAGGGCCGCCGCGACAAGGTGCTGGTCTCGACCAAGGCCACCTTCCGCTTCGGCGACGGCCTCAACGACATCGGCTCGTCGCGGCAGCATCTGCTCGCGGCGATCGACGGCTCGCTGAAGCGGCTCGGCACCGACCATATCGATCTGTTCCAACTCCATGGCTTCGACGCCATGACGCCGCCCGAGGAGGTGCTCGCCACTCTCGACGTACTCGTGCGCGCCGGCAAGATCCGCTATGTCGGCGTCTCGAATTTCTCGGGCTGGCACCTGATGAAATCGCTCGGCGTTGCCGACAAGCACGGCTTCCCGCGCTATGTCGCCAACCAGACCTATTATTCGCTGGTCGGGCGCGACTATGAGTGGGAGCTGATGCCGCTCGGTCTCGACCAGGGACTTGGCGCCGTGGTCTGGTCGCCGCTCGGGTGGGGCCGCCTCACCGGAAAGATCCGCCGCGGCCAGCCAAAGCCTGAAGTGAGCCGCCTGCCGCAGACTGCCGATTTCGGACCACCCGTGCCCGACGAACACGTCTATCGCGTCGTCGACGCCATCGACGAGGTCGCCAAGGAGACCGGAAAGAGCGTCTCGCAGATCGCCCTGAACTGGTTGCTCCGGCGTCCGAGCGTTTCGACGCTGATCATCGGCGCGCGCAACGAAGCGCAACTGCGCGAAAATCTGGGGGCGGTCGGCTGGTCGCTGTCGAAGGACCAGATCAACAAGCTCGATGCCGCGAGCAAGGTGACATTGCCCTATCCGTACTGGCACCAGCGCGGCACTTTCTCCGACCGCAATCCACCGCCGGTGTGATTGACCGCGCCCGCAAGGGCTGGCTTGAGCTGCATCAATCCGGCCGATGCAGATCGTGGCATCGTGCCGCCTGCGAGGCAGCCCGATGCGCCGATTTGCCATGAAAGCCTTGTTCACGGCCCTCAATCTCGACCGCGCTGAGCGGACGCGGATCGATTGGGATCGCCGCATCCTGATCTTCTCGACGGTCGTGACACTCGGCCTGGTCGCGCTCTATATCTACGGCAAGGCGACCGCGCGCTGGTGAGCGCACGAACAGCGCGCCGATCCATGCCCGGAGCGCCGGGCGACCTGCGTAAGGCACAGGAACCGCCCGTGTCCTGCCGGGTTGCGATGGTCGAAGCAATTTCCTAATCGAGGGGATACTCACAGCTCGAATCAAGCGCGCTTTGACCATGTCTGTCCCAATCGAGCATGCCGACGGCCTGCCGCAGCCACAGCGCAACCAGGCAATCCTGACGATTGCGCTCGGCATCACCATGGCCGTCGTCGACAGCGCTATCGCCAATGTCGCGCTGCCGACGATCGCAACCGACCTGAATGCGAGCCCGGCCTTTTCGATCTGGATCGTCAACGGCTATCAGCTTGCAATCACGATCTCGCTCTTGCCGCTGGCTTCGCTCGGCGAGATCGTAGGTTATCGCCGCGTCTATCTGGTCGGACTCGTGCTGTTCACGCTCGCATCCGCCTTCTGCGCGCTGGCACATACGCTGCCGCTGCTCACGATCGCACGCATCATCCAGGGGTTTGGCGCGGCCGGCATCATGAGCGTCAATTCGGCGCTGGTCCGCTTCACCTATCCGCGCAGCCTGCTCGGCCGCGGCATCGGCCTCAACGCGCTCGTCGTCGCCTTCTCCGCCGCTGTCGGCCCGACGCTCGCCGCTGGCATCCTCGCCGTCGGCAGTTGGCCCTGGCTGTTCGCCATCAACGTGCCACTCGGCGTGATCACGCTCGTGTTCGGCCTACGCAGCCTGCCACATACGACAGCTGCGAGCCATTCCTTCGACTGGCAGAGCGCGGGGCTCTCGGCAATCACCTTTGGTGTCGGCATCGCCGCGATCGACAGTGTCGGCCATGGCGAGGCGGCCGTCACCTGCCTGGTTCAGTTCGCGATCGCGATCGTCGCCGGCGCACTGCTCATTTATCGCGAAACGCACATGAAGTCGCCGCTGCTGCCGGTCGACCTGCTGCGCATTCCGGTGTTCGGCTTGTCGATTGCGACCTCGATCGCCTCGTTCTGCGGGCAGATGCTGGCCTTCGTCGCGATCCCCTTCTACCTCCAGAGCCGCTTCGGTTATTCGGCCGTGCATATGGGCCGGCTGATCACGCCGTGGCCGATCGCGGTGGCGTGCGCAGCGCCCCTCGCCGGCCGCCTGGTCGAGCGCTATCCGGCCGGCCTACTCGGCGGCGTCGGGCTGACGCTGTTCGCCTGTGGCCTTGCCTCGCTCGCTTTCCTGCCTGTGAGCCCGACGCCGCTCGACGTGGTCTGGCGAATGGCCCTGGCAGGCTTCGGCTTTGGTCTATTCCAGACCCCCAATAATCGCACCATGATCGCGGCCGCCCCGCGCGACCGCGCCGGCGGCGCGAGCGGCATGCTGGGCACGGCGCGCCTGCTCGGCCAAACCACGGGCGCGGCGCTGGTCGCGCTCTTCCTCGGCCGCTACCCGGTTGAGGGAACGCGGATCGCGCTTCTCACCGGCGTCGGATTTGCCCTCTGCGGCGCGATGCTGAGCATGCTGCGGCTGTCGCCCGCGGGTGCGCGCGGCGCCGAACATGTCCGCGTGCAGGACGACCAGCGCCTGCGGGGCGAATAGCGTCCTCAGTTTATGACAGGGCATAAACAAAAAGGCCGGCTCTTCAGCCGGCCTTTTTAGATTCATGAAGCGCGGATCAAGCCTTGACCAGCGGGCCCTTCGAGGTCGGCCCCTTGGAGCCGCCGGGGCCGCCCGGCTTGTTGGGCTTGCCCGGCGGGCGCTTGCGGGTGCCGGGCAGCTTTTCCTGCTTCGGCGTGACCGGGCCCTCGACGAACTCGAAACCGATCTTGTCCTTGGTCTCGTCGGCCTCGTCCTTGACCAGGACGACGCGGACGTGGCCGCCACCCTTGAGCTTGCCGAACAGCACTTCGTCAGCCAGCGGCTTCTTGATGTGCTCCTGGATCACGCGAGCCATCGGCCGAGCACCCATCTGCTCGTCATAGCCGTGCTGGACCAGCCAGGTCTTGGCGGGCTCAGACAGCTCGATGGTGACGTCGCGGTCGCCGAGTTGCGCCTCGAGCTGAAGCACGAACTTCTCGACCACGGTGCCGATCACCTCGACGCTGAGATGGCCGAACGAGACGATGGCATCAAGGCGGTTGCGGAATTCCGGCGCGAACTGCCGGTTGATCGCCTCGTGATCGTCGCCTTCCCGCTTCGAACGCGTGAAGCCGAACGCCTGCTTGGCAAGATCCGCCGCGCCCGCATTCGTGGTCATGATCAGGATCACGTTGCGGAAGTTGACCTGCTTGCCGTTGTGGTCGGTGAGCCGGCCGTGGTCCATGATCTGGAGCAGCACGTTGTAGAGGTCGGGATGCGCCTTCTCGATTTCGTCGAGCAGCACAACGCAATGCGGATGCTGATCGACGCCGTCGGTCAACAAGCCGCCCTGGTCGAAGCCGACATAGCCGGGGGGCGCACCGATCAGGCGCGACACGGTGTGCCGCTCCATGTATTCGGACATATCGAAGCGCAGCAACTCGACACCGAGTGTCGCCGCCAGTTGCTTCGCGACCTCGGTCTTGCCGACGCCGGTCGGGCCCGAGAACAAATAGCAGCCGATCGGCTTCTCCGGCTCGCGCAAGCCGGCACGCGCCAGTTTGATCGATGCCGCAAGCGACTCGATCGCCTTGTCCTGGCCGAACACCGTGCGCTTCAGGGTCTGCTCGAGATGCTTGAGCACCTCGGCATCGTCCTTCGACACGCTCTTCGGCGGGATCCGCGCCATCGAGGCGATCGTGGTCTCGATCTCCTTGATGCCGATCGTCTTCTTGCGCTTGTTCTCGGCGACCAGCATCTGCGCCGCGCCGGATTCGTCGATCACGTCGATCGCCTTGTCGGGCAGCTTGCGGTCGTGGATGTAGCGCGAGGACAGTTGCACCGCAGCCTCGATCGCCTCATTGGTGTATTTCAGCCGGTGGTAGTCCTCGAAGTAGGGCTTGAGGCCCTTGAGAATCGCGATGGCGTCCTCGACCGTCGGCTCGTTGATGTCGATCTTCTGGAAACGCCGCACCAGCGCGCGGTCCTTCTCGAAGTGCTGGCGGTATTCCTTGTAGGTGGTCGAGCCCATGCAGCGGATCGTGCCCGAGGCGAGCGCCGGCTTGAGCAGGTTCGAGGCATCCATCGCCCCGCCCGACGTCGCGCCCGCACCGATCACGGTGTGGATCTCGTCGATGAACAGGATGGCGTTGGGATGCGCCTCGAGCTCCTTGAGCACCTGCTTGAGACGCTCTTCGAAGTCGCCGCGATAGCGCGTGCCCGCGAGCAGCGTGCCCATGTCCAGCGAGAACACGGTCGCAGCCGCCAGAACCTCCGGTACTTCACTGTCGACGATACGCTTGGCGAGGCCCTCCGCGATCGCGGTCTTGCCGACGCCGGCCTCGCCCACGAACAACGGATTGTTCTTCTGCCGGCGGCACAGCACCTGGATCGCGCGGTTGATCTCGGAATTGCGCCCGATCACCGGATCGATCTTGCCGTCACGCGCCTTTTTGTTGAGGTTGACGCAATAGGTCTCGAGCGCCTCGCCCTTCTTCTTGGCGTCCTCGTTGCCCTTGGTCTCGGTCTCCTCGTCGACACCGCGCACGGGTCGTGCCTCGGAGACGCCCGGCCGCTTGGCAATGCCGTGGCTGATGTAATTGACGGCGTCATAGCGCGTCATGTCCTGCTCTTGCAGGAAGTACGCGGCATGGCTTTCGCGCTCGGCGAAGATCGCGATCAGCACGTTCGCACCGGTCACCTCTTCGCGACCAGATGACTGCACATGGATCACCGCGCGCTGGATCACGCGCTGGAAACCGGCGGTCGGCTTGGCGTCATCGGCGCCGTCCGTCACCAGATTCTCGAATTCGGTTTCAAGATAATTGACGAGGCTCGTGCGCAGCTTGTCGAGATCGACGCTACAGGCGCGCATCACGGCGGCTGCGTCGGAATCGTCGATCAAGGAAAGCAGGAGATGCTCGAGCGTCGCGTATTGGTGATGACGCTCGTTGGCGATCGCCAGCGCACGATGCAGGGATTGTTCAAGGCTTTGGGAAAAAGTCGGCATTCGCGTCCTCTATGGCCCCCACCATCATGATCGTCATCGCCCGGTCAGGCAACAACAACCTTTGTCACATATAGTTATACAAGATCGCGGCGAAAGACCGGTTCCGCGACTCGGCAGCGACACACCTGCGGTATTTTCGATGCAAAACCCGTTCCGATTTGGGCAGGATTCCTAGACGGATTCTCGCCGGCGCGGATTTCCGTAGTTTTGCCGATGGTCATCGACGCCACGCCAACAGATCACGCGACGATCACACTGTGCCATGTGCGCAAGGGGCGGCTTCGAAGGTGCCTTGGCGTGCCCTACTTCTTTTCCATCACGCATTGCAGCGGGTGTTGATGCTTGCGGGCAAAGTCCATCACCTGCGTCACCTTGGTCTCGGCAATCTCGTAGGTGAACACGCCGCACTCGCCGATGCCGTGATGGTGGACATGCAGCATGATCTTGGTCGCTGCCTCGACGTCCTTCTGGAAGAACTTCTCCAGCACGTGGACGACGAATTCCATCGGCGTGTAGTCGTCGTTGAGGATCAGCACACGGTAGAGGTTCGGCCGCTTGGTCTTCGGTTTGACCTTGGTGATGACCGACGTGTTCGGACCCGCCGGGCCTCCGGAACGGTTCTCGTCATTGCTCATCCGGGGAGCGTGGGCGGCGGCGGCCGCGGACAGGTCGAGTCTGGAAGACAATTGCGGCATGGCTCAGGCGTTCAAATTCCCCACGGAAGCGTATGACAGTCTGCCGCGCAGCCCCACCTTCCGGGACCTCGCACTGGCGCGCCGCCTTGTTGGATCGCCGCTTCCCATCGGTCCGGTCGGCACCGGATCGATTACTGGGAATATGGGCCTGCCCCCGGCTCGTCGCAAGCGTGCAAAGGTCCAGCCAATGCGGCCGCGGCGGTCCCGATTCCCGATCCGGGCGATCCTGATCAAGGTTAATCAATCCGGACCGATTTGACAAAAATTTCCGGTCAGCCTGTTCAGACCGTGTTGACCAGGAACCCGACACGGACATGGCCGGGGCGGTTCGGCGCGAGATTCCTCCGTTTTTCTACGGCCCAATTTACCCGCCGTTGAAAGATGTGGCGTGAAATCGGGCAAAATCACAGATCTCGGGGATCGCCATGTCTTGCTTGCCCGCTGTCAGCCGCACCAGACGACAGCTCGCCCGCTTCGCCGGGGCCGAGCAAGGCAACATTGCCGTGATCTTTGCCATCGCGCTGGTCCCGATCCTGGGCTTCGTCGGCGCGGCCGTCGACTACAGTCGCGCCGTGCAGGCCCGCTCCTCGATGCAAGCAGCGCTCGACTCGACCGCGCTGATGCTGTCCAAGGACTTGTCATCAGGCGCCATCACAACGGCGCAGATCAGCACGAAGGCGACCGCCTATTTCAACGCGCTGTTCACCGACACCTCCGCACTGCCGAACGTCACGGTTAACGCGACCTACACCGCGAGCACGTCCATGGGCTCGACCATCCAGGTCACCGGTGACGGCAACTTCACGACCACTTTCATGAAGATTGCCGGCTACCCGACGCTCGACATCAACACGTCGTCCACCAGTGCCTGGGGCATGACGCGGATGCGCGTCGCCATGGCACTCGACAACACCGGCTCGATGGCCCAGAGCGGGAAGATCGGCGCCCTGCGCACCGCCGCCAGCAACCTGGTCGACCAGCTCAGCACGCTCGCGAAGACCAATGGCGACATCTACATCTCGGTCGTCCCCTTCGCCAAGGACGTCAATGTCGGCAGCACCAATTACAGCCAGTCATGGCTCGACTGGACGGACTGGAATTCTGCGAACGGCACCAGCACCTGCACTGCGCGCAACAGTTGGGGCCAATGCACCAGTTCGACCTGGACGCCGGCCAACCACAACACCTGGACCGGCTGCGTGACCGACCGCACCCAGCCCTACGACACGCAGAGCACCACGCCGACGACAAGCAACGTCGCGACCCTGTTCCCGGCCGAAGAGTATTATGAAAACGGCGAATATTACTGCAAGACCGGCAACAGCCCCCAGCTTCAGCCGATCATGCCGCTGAGCTACGACTGGACGTCGATCAAGACGACGATCAACAACATGCAGCCCACCGGCGGTACCAACCAACCGATCGGACTGGCATGGGCGTGGATGACGCTTCAGCAAAGTTCGCCGATGAATGCGCCTGCGCTCGACAGCAACTACACCTACAAGCAGGCGATCATCCTGCTGTCGGACGGCCTCAACACCGAAGATCGTTGGCCGGCCTACGGCAACGGCAACACCCAGTTCAACGGCTCGATCGACGCACGGCAGAAGATCCTGTGCGACAACATCAAAGCCCAGGGCATCACGATCTACACGGTGCAGGTCAACACCGGCTCCGATCCGACCTCGAGCGTGATGCAATATTGCGCGAGCAGCACCGACAAGTTCTTCCTGATCACGTCGGCCAACCAGACCGTCTCGGTTTTCCAGAGCATCGGCACGTCGCTGTCGAAGCTGCGCGTGGCACGCTGATCGAAGCCATCGCAACAAACGAAAAAAAGCCCGGCTGATTCAGCCGGGCTTTTTGATTCCAGGAGTTTAGAAATTACTGCGCGGCCGGCGTGAACTTCGACACGACCGTCTCGACCGGCTTGAACGCCTGCTTGGCGAGGTCGCTGTAGAGGCCGGCGATCTTCTGCGATTCCGCGACGAAGGTCTCGTAGGCGGAGCGGGCGAAGTCGGTCTGGGCTTCCATCGCCTTGTCCAGCGACTTCACGCCGGAAAGCTTCTCGACGAACGACTTGGTGTCTTCAAAGGACTTCTTGGTGTAGTCGCCATAAGCGCTGGCGATCGCCTGGAGGCCGTGCTGCACCGAGGTCGCGGACGCAACGCACGTCTCGAAATGCTCTTTCCCGTAGTTCTGGAAGTCTTCAACCTTGAACATCTTGAAATCCTTTTCCCTGGCTCGTGTCCGGAAGCCCCGGCTCCCTGACTCTGCCCACAATTAGTGCAACGCACAAAAAAGTCAAGAATCTTGTGCGTCGCACAAAAATCGATGCAAGTTACGGAGATTCCCGGGCTTTCCCGCAAGGGTTCCTTAAGCTTTTGGAAACCGCGGCACCCTACCCTGATTCCCTGGACGTGTTCACCTTCCGCAGACGGTCAAAAGCCGTTTGAGAACATCACCTTAGCCAGAACAGCGGCTCAGGCCCAACGTCCCCCGCAGTGAGCACCAGCGGAGGGACAGCATGAGCAGGTAATGATCCCGGGTCCGCAGGGCACAATTTCGCCTCACGAGCCGGTGATCAAGTCACAAACGGGGACGGGGTTCCATGCTTCGTAACAACTGGTCTTCCTCGCGCTTGGCGCGGGTCGGCGTTTTCGGGCTTCTCACGGTCACAACTGCCGTCATCTTCACGACCGATGCAGCCGACGCGCGGCGCCATCGGCGCCATTACGCACACCACCGGGTGCAGCGCGAAGCGTCCGAGAGCTCCAGCCCGAAATTCGCGTCGATCATCGTCGACGGCAATTCCGGCGCGGTGCTCCAGTCGAACAACCCCGACGGGCTGCGCCATCCCGCTTCGCTCACCAAGATCATGACGCTCTATCTTCTGTTCGAGCGTCTGGAGTCCGGCAAGATGAAGCTCGACACCGAGATGCCGGTGTCCCAGCACGCCGCCGACCAGGATCCGACCAAGCTCAATCTGCATGCCGGCCAGACCATCCGCGTGGAAGACGCGATCAAGGGCCTCGTCACCCGCTCGGCCAACGACGCGGCCGTGGTGATCGCGGAAGCGATCGCCGGCGACGAGGACGATTTCGCCGCGATGATGACGCGCAAGGCGCGCGCGCTCGGCATGTCCAAGACGGTCTATCGCAACGCCAATGGACTGCCGAACGACGAACAGGTCACCACCGCTCGCGACCAGGCCACGCTCGGCCGCGCCATCCAGGAGCGCTTCCCGCGCTATTATCGCTATTTCTCGACCACCTCCTTCACCTGGCGCGGTGAGCAGATCCGCAACCACAATCACCTGCTCGGCAGCGTCGAGGGGGTGGACGGCATCAAGACCGGCTACACGCGCGCCTCCGGCTTCAACCTGGTGACCTCGTTGCGCCGCGGCAACCGCCATTTGATCGGCGTGGTGCTGGGCGGCCGCAGCGGCGGGTCGCGCGATGCCATCATGCGCAACCTGCTCGCGGAGAACCTCGAGAAGGGCGCGACCACCCACACCGTCGCCGCGGTGACCGAGCGTAATAGCGCAGACGCCAACACCGACGTCGCCGATGCGTCGGATATTCCGGCCCGCCCCGCTCAGCCGGTTCAGGTCGCGGCCGCTCCTTCCCCCGAGGCAGCCGCGCCGCGTCCCTCGCGCCTGGCGACCCTTGCCGCCGCGACGGCCGCGATGCCGCCGGTCCAGCCCAAGCCTGAAGCCAAGCCGATGGAGTCCAGGATCGAGCCCGCGCCGCTTACCAATGGCGTGATCTCGAGCCAGCCGCTCTCCCTCATTCCGGGTTCGTCCGAGCCGATGAAGCCGGTCCGGGTCAAGACGGTTCAGGTCAAGGCCGGCGCAGTGAAGGTTGCCTCCGCCGCCCCGACCCAGGTCGCCCCGCAGGTCACCAACACGATTTCACCCCGCAACGACGTCGCCGAGACCTCCGGCGCCGTAGTCGCCCGGGCCGACGTCATCAACAGGTCGGAGCCCGCCCCGTCCGAAATGCCGCAGCAGCCCGCAGGCTTCGGCACCGGCAAGGGCATCCTCGGGGTGCTCCCGGCGGCCACGGCCGCTTCCCCGGCGCCCGCTCCCGTCGCCAGGCTTGCCTCGGCCGATCCGGCACCGCAGCCGCTCCAGATGAGCGCCACGACCAGGCCCGCTGTTACCCATAGCGGCTGGATCGTCCAGGTTGGCGCGCTCGAGAGCGAGAGCGAGGCCCAGCAGCGCATCGAAACCGCCCGCAGTTCGGCCCGAGGCCTGCTCAGCAAGGCCGACCCGTTCACGGAGCCTGTCGTCGCCAGGGACAATCGCAAGCTCTACCGCGCCCGCTTCGCCGGCCTCGAGCGGGACCAGGCCGAGGCAGTGTGCCGGACGCTGAAGCGCGCCGACATCTCCTGCATGACCGTCCGCAACTGAGCTCTCCCGGCCTTTCCAAACCGAAATGCCCGCGCCTTGCGCGGGCATTTTTGTTTCGGGGATGCCGTGGCGCGGGAAGCTGTTCCGCGACAACCTCTCGTCAAGAATTTACGGTTAAAACTTTGCTCAAGGGATCGACCACGCCGACAATGGCGGGCATCGGGCGACGGCAAACGGAGCAAGCGGAGCTTACACGGTACGGGCGTTTGTGGCGTGGTGCCGGAGTTAGCCGTTATGCGTACGAAGCAGAGTATCCTTGGCCTCGTTTACCCGGGCAGCGAGGTACGTCGAGCCCCCCTGGTCGGGATGCAGTTTCTTCATGAGGGATTTGTGCGCCCGGCTGATGTCGTCGCGCCCCGCTCCCGGCTGCAAGCCAAGGATCTGATAGGCTTCCTCCGCCGTCATTTTGCCGCTCGCCGTCGTGCGGCGTTGCCCCCCTGCCGCGTTGCCTTGCGCGTTCTGACGCCAGGCGGGAAACCGGCGGTCCAGATAGCTTTCGAGTAGGGCCACGCTCTCGGCGTCGAACGCCGGGACCATCGCCAGCAGGCTAGCGAGATCGAACTCGTCGAGGCTGCGTCCGGCGTAAGGTCCGGCGACGATCTCGCCCGAGAGCTGGCCTGACTCGTGATCGAGCCGCATGTCCAGGAATTGCGAGCGCACGCGCGAACTCTGGCCGGACGGGCGCGTTGCGCCACCGCCAAACAGCCCCCCCATATTCCCGAACCCCGCATTCGCGAGCGGCGTCCAGCCGAGTAATCCCGCCCCGAATATTCCGAGCGGGATCGCGACCGCCAGTTCGCCCCTCAATCCGGTGAAGGCAGCCACTGCGAGCGCGACCACGCCGCCGCCGACCTTGATGGCCCGCGCCAACGCCGCCGGATTCGCGGCGCGGAACATCTGGAGCAACAGATAAAGCGTGATAACGGCCACAACGCCGGCGATCAGGGTCATGGCCGGAATATAGTCGCCCTCTTGTCAAAAAGCATGTTGTCCTTCCATCAGTCCACGATCGGAAGGTGACACGAGAGGTTCAATTCCGTCACTGTCGGCGGTAGCGGAGGTCGCATCATTATCGCAGGGGTGATGGTGAGGATTTCGAGGGAACGATGAGCAACGTGTTCAAGCCACCGATAGTACCGGCCGCGTTCTTCGGTATCGTGCTTGGCCTTGCAGGTCTTGCCCTTGCCTGGCGCGCTGCGCACTAGGTCTGGCACTTGCCCGCCATCGTCGGTGAAATCATTCTCGGTCTCGCCTCCGTCGTCTGGGCTGCGCTGATTGCTCTCTTCGCGCTGCGTTGGATTTTCGCGCGGGCCGAGTCGCTCGATTGTGCAGGGACGCCTGCTGCCGCCGGTCGCGGCTCAGCCTCCGGCGCAGGCCGCGCCGGCTTGACGCACTACTTCATCTGCCCGATCAGTTGCGCCGCGCCGCTCGCCGTCTTCGCCAATTTCAACAGCGCCTCGCGACCGCCGGCAGCGTAGGCCGCGGCGGCGCGCAACAGCTCGCGCAGCTGCGCCGCCGCGCCCGGATCGAACCGGCACCAGGCGCCGCCCGTCAGACGTGCGATTTCGCGAAACGCGTGTTCGGCGACCACATCATGACCTTCCTGAAACAGGAACACCGGCACTTTCAGCATGCCGAGTTCGCCGGCCTTGGCGCAGAGCGCATCGACCTTCTCTTCCATGGCGTCGCCGACGAAGACCACGGCACGCACGCCCGATGCGACCGCCTCGCGCCGCGCATCGGTCAGCACCCTGCCGATCTGGGTGTCGCCGCCGCGGCAATCGATCTTGCTCATCAGCGTCGCAAGCTTGCCGCTGTCCGAAATCCATCCCGTCGCTCGACATTCGTTGAAGCCGCGATAATAGACGAGCCGGATGTCGAGGCTGCCGAGCGCTGCGGCCTCGCGAAACATGTCGGCCTGAAGCGCGCAGGCCATGTCCCAGGTCGGCTGCCGGCTCATCGTCGCATCCAGCGCGAAGATCAAGCGGCCTTTCGCACCGGGTGCATGCGGCGACAGCGCATGCGCCTTGGCGACGAAGGCGGCGACGTCCTCCGCGGTCGAGGTCTTTGCCTGCGGCAGTGCGCCGTCACCTTCGGCTCTCGCCGACACGGCATCGCTATTGCGCGGTTTGATGGGGTCGCCGGACATCTGGGATCACACTCGGTGTCACGCCACCAATGTGGATAGCGCGCCCTGCCCGGTCAATGTGCAAAGCCTCCGCCGAAGGTGTCGGCGGAGGCTTTGAGAGGCATTTCGAGCTATGTCGAGCGAGTCAGCTCTTCTCAGATCAGCTCTTGGCTGGCGCCATCAGGGCGACCGGGCCGGGCTCGAGGATCTTGGGCGGAGCAGAATGGGTATCGACCGGTGCGATCGCACTGTCGGTGTCGCTCAGGAATTTATCGAGCATGCCCTGGATCGAGCTCTTGGCGTCATCCGGGCCAGTGTCGCGCATGTCGTTGTGCTGGAAGTTGGTCTTCACAACCTCAATACCGGCCTTCTCGCACTCCTCGTCGGTCGGGATCACGCCTGGATCGGTCTTGAACTGCGGATCATGAGAACGGAACGACAGGATCTTGAACTTGCCCGCAGTGACGAAAGGCACACGGAGATTGTCCAGCGTGACGACCTTCTTGACCTCATCCGGGTACTGCTTGGCGAAATACATGGTGATGTCGCCGCCCATGGAATGACCGACCATCGTCACCTTGGAGTAGTCGGCGTTGGGCTGAACCTTCTTCATCTCCTGCATCGCCAGATGGATGTTGGCGACGCCGCGCAGGATCTGCGGCAGGCGGCCGACATAGAGCTCGCCGGGCTTGGTCACCATCGGCGGGTCGGTCGGCAAATCGTGCTGCGGGCTGACGACCAGATAACCACGCGCAGCGAAGATGTTGGCGAGGAAGCCATACTCGGTGTTCTTGACGGTGTTGCCGTGATTAATCACGGCAACCGGAAGGGTGATCATGCCGGCGTTGGCCTGCATTTCCTTGTCGCGACGGATGGCGATGTCGACAGGCACGGGACGATTGTCGCGCGAGGCGTCATAGAAGGTGATGGTCTCGTGCTTGATGGCCCACTTGCTCGCCGTGAAATAGGCGACGCCGCAGAGGGCTCCGACAGAAACCAGAACGGCAATTCCACGCTTCATTTTCGTCCTCAGCCTCAGGCTCTTGCGGCCTGAATCCCTGTTGAAAATCGTGTTTCTTCCGGGGCTCTCCGGCCCCTGGTCGCCTATTCCCTAATATATGTCACAGCAGCGTGACAGGAAGGCTAAATATTGTGATCCGGCAGCCCTTTCATTGTGCGACGCACACGTTTGGTGGGCACCCTGTTATGGTACCGCTACGTCCGGATGCAGATGAGCATCCGACGCAACCCGTCACGATCGGATTCAATTTCGCGGTGAATGCCGGGTGAAAACGACTTGGGGCGGCGTTGGGTTCCCTCGAGGACCGGCCGCCATCATCGATCGGAAGTAGCAGCGTACCGCCTAGGCCCCGAGGATGTCGTGAACCTCGAGCGGCTTGTCGACCTGACTGAACCACTCCGCGCGATTTGCCGCACGTCGACGGCCGCGCTCATCGAGCGGCAGCTTGAGCTGGCGCAGCAGGCTCGTCACCTCTTCCCGCGCAGTGAGATGGCCGAGATTGGGCCGCATCCCGAGCGTGGCCTCGTCGATCTCGTCAAGCGCCGTCAGGCCGCGCGGGAAGAACTCGCGATAGACGACGCGCTCGGCGAAACCGTCGACGTAGCGGAAGCCCAGCCGCAGCGACAAGTCCTTCAGCCCCTCGGCGACGAGCTGCTTGTTGCGCGAGCCGAGCATCGACAGGCGGTTGCGCACCACGATCCAGTCGGTGGTCGAGCCGTCGAGCTGGCGGCGCTTGCGCCTGACGTCGCGCACCATCTCGGCGTAATGGCTTTCCCCCGTCACGGCGTAGTTGGCGGGATCGACGGTGCCGAGCACGTCGAAATCGAGGAAGCTGTCGTTGATCGGCGTAACCAGCGTGTCGGCCATCGAATGGGCCAGCCGCATCAGATAGCTGTCGGTGCCGGGCGTATCGATGACGATGAAGTCGAAACTGCTCTCCACCGCCGAGACCGCCTCCATGAATTGCTGGAACTCGGAATTCTCGTTGTCGGCGATTTGCATGGTCTCGCCGAGCTTGATGCAGCGATGCACCGGCAGCTCGAGATCGACCTTGGTGCGGCGCGCCCATGCCGAGCGGTTGTTGATGTAGCGGGTGAAGCTTTGCTGACGGCAATCGAGGTCGATAGTGGCGACGCGCTGGCCGGCCTTCAGGAGCGCAACCGCGATGTGCAAGGCGGTGGTCGATTTGCCGGAGCCGCCCTTTTCATTGCCGAGCACGACGACATGCGCCGAGCCGGATTGGCTTTGGCTAGCCTGCACGAGCATGGCGATCCTCGACACCCCTGAACAATATCTTCGAGTTGGCCGCGTCTGCGGTCAAGTGAAATGCGTAACGGGATGACGAAATCACCGTGCGATGATGGGTCATCATGAATCGCGCCGCGACATTGCGCCTGTGATCCAGCCCACGATCACGCGACATCATCGCAGCACGGGAATGCTGTGCCCGATGTCGATGCATGGCGTCCACGACCGCCGCTTGTTAAGGTTAGCCGGCTGCGCGGCTGATCGACAATATCGCGGTTCAGAGCAGCCCGAGATCACGCAGCTCGCGCCGCATCGGCTCGGGCATCGCCGCGATCGTGCCCGCGGCGGATTTGCCGAGATCGGGCGGCACCGAATCGTCGGCGAGATAGCGCCAGCCCTGGAACGGACGCATCGGCCGCGGCGACACCGAGATCACCTTCGGCTGCATGACGATCCGGCAGCGTCCGATGCCGTCCTTGTCGCGGAACGGCTCGATGCCGATGATCTTCTCGCGTGCGGCGATCTCGCCCTTGATGACCCAATAGAGCGATCCGCCTGCCAGAATCTCGGCAACGCGCTTCGGCACCATGCGGGTGATGTGGATGTGGTGTTGCGGCAGGCCTTTTTTCTTGGCCGTTTGCATCCGTTCGGCGATCCACCCCTTCAATTCCTTGACGGAGTCGCAGCCGACGGCAAGCTTGATCAGATGGAGTGGCATGGCCCAGCATTAGCGGGCCATGCGCAGCTTTTCAAAGCCGAACTAGTTGTTATCCGCAGCCGCGGGCACCGAGCCCGGCGGTGGCGTCAGCGGAACCGGCGCAGCAACAGGCGCGCGCGCAGCCTTCGGCGCCGGGGGCTTCTTCGCGGCCGGAGCACGAGGCGTCGCAGGTGCCGCCGCATTGGCGGCCGGCGGCGGCCGCGTGGCTGCCGTCGGCGGCTCCGGCGTCATGATGCTCACCGGCGGGGTCGACGAGGCGCTCGGGAACTCGGCATTGGTCGGCCGGCCCGTCGGCATCGATGGCGGTAACGCAGCGATCGGGTTGGGCGGCAGCGCTCCCGGCGCGGCGGCCGGCGTATTCCAGGTCGGCGCGTAGCGCGCGACCAGCTGATCATAGAGATGCGCGTCCATGTTGGCGGCAACCTGCTGCTGGTCCGTCAGAGAGCGGAACGCTGCGCAATCAAACTGGGTGCAGCCGTCGCGCGCGACCAGCACCTGAGCCACGAGGCCGTAGCGATCATGCTCCAGCGACTTGCGCAGCACCTTGGTGTCGAGCGTCATGCTCTTGTCGGCGGTCGCGGCATCGCCGAGCGCGGTCAGCCGATCGATCCGGGCCGCCGTATAGGCGACCGCAGCAGCCGCGGTATCGGGCGCACCGAACAGGGCCTTCTCGCAGCCAGCGGCGACGGCGTCACCGGCGAGATCGTCGAGGCAGGACAGCGCCGGCAGGCTCGCTGTCACCGTGGCTTGCGTGCCAACTTCCGCAATCGGGTTATCGTGCCCCAGCGGCCCATAGATGCGCATGGTCGCGGCCACCGCGATGCCGATCGAGAGCAGCGTGATGACGGTCAGCGCCCCGTTGGCGACCGATTTCTCGGCACGCACCAGCGTGATCAGCAGGATCAATCCGAAGAAGCCGCCAGCTGCCAGCGTCATCCACATCGGGAAGGCCGGCGAGCGCCAGATTTCGTCGAGCGATGAGGCCCATGCCCAGTTCATGCGCGATGTCCCCCCACGCGAGAGCTGATGGTCAAGCGAGCACCGCGAGTCGGCAACCGCCCCCACCTCACCTTGGCGAGGCGAAGCGGGCCATTTGACGGCGGGCGGCGCAAATTCGTCCGCGATGTCAACGCGCGGCTGCCGTCAGCGCATTACGAGAGCGCGAGCTGGCTTTCCTTGGCGACCCGTTCGAAGGCTTCGGTCGAACTCTTGATCCGGTACTGGCAGTCGTCGCCTTCCGTCGGCAGCAGGCGAATGACCTCGTACGAACCACTCGCAGCCGGGCGCGCGATGTTGCTGGCAGTGAACAATACGCGCGTTCCCACGGGGAATTTATGCTTCAACGCCCATCTCCATCACTCAAACAGCGCCGGCCGTGCCCAGGGTCCCACTGCGACGGACCGGCTGAAAACCCGGTGCGACCTATAGCACGCGATGCGGCGTTTTGGCCAGCAGTATGCAGCCAGCGCAAACGCACCAATCCCGCAATATTTTCAGGGTGATAGCTGGGGAACCGGGCGGCCGGCGACGCCCGCCGGAACCTCCCCCTCAGGCGCCGTGAGGCAGATGGCCGTCCGGGCTCGCCTGGTCCACGGCCTTGGGCAGCTCCTGCGCCAGGATCTCGCCGAGCTGGTCGACCGGGATGTTGTAGCGGGCGGCGAGCTGGCGGACGGTGTCGTTGCCGAGCACGGCACGAAGCTGGTCGGCCGAGATTGGCAGGTTCTGGCCGTTACCGAGCCAGGACTTGACCTGGTCGCCGAAGCCCGCCTGCTGCAGCTTTGCAACGATCGCACCGAGGCCGCCCTGGTTGTTGCTGCCCATCACCTCGCCCAGCACGGCCGGCAGAACCGCGGCGCCGAGCTGACCGAGCGCGCTGCGCAATGCGGGATTGTTTTCGAGTGAGTCCAGGATTCCCATCGTCGTCCCTCTCCAGAGCCCGTCTTCCCTTGGATTGAGCGCCGCAAGCTGGTATGCCGTCAAGCCGCGCTCGATCACATTCGTGATTACACGTTCTCGAACTTTTCGATGACGAGCGTTTCGGCGATGCCGTCGCGAGTCCATTCCTGGAACGCCGGCATTGCCATCATCGTGTCCATGTAGGCCTTGGTCTCCGGCGTGACCTCGATGGCATAGGTGCGGAAGCGATGCACGACCGGGGCATACATCGCATCCGCAGCTCCGAAGCGACCGAACAGGAACGGCCCGCCGGCGCCGTAGCCGGCCCGGCACGTGTGCCAGATCTCCTCCACGCGCGCGACATTGGCCCTGGCGTCCGCCGACAGCGTCACGGGCCGCACCGGACGGTGCAGGTTCATACCGCATTCGCCGCGCAGGGCCATGAAACCGGAATGCATCTCGGCGCACACCGAACGGGCAAAGGCGCGGGCCGCGACATCGTCGGGCCAGAGCTTCTTCTCCGGATAGCGTTCGGCGATGTATTCGATGATGCTGAGCGAATCCCACACCGTGATGTCGCCGTCGACCAGAACCGGAACCTTGCCGGCGCGGCTGAAGGACAGGATCTGCTCCTTGTCCGCGGGATTGTCGGTGTAGAGCGGAATCACGGTCTCCACGAGCGGGATGTCGTTGGCGCGAAGCGCGAGCCAGGGCCGCATCGACCATGACGAGTAGTTCTTGTTGCCGATCGCGAGCTTGAGCGCTGCCATGTCGCTGGTCCTTACCTAAGTCCGTCTGTGCGGCTGCTTTTAGCGCCATCGCCTGCCCCCAATCAATCGTTGCCGCACCCCACCATGCGTGGCAATCGTGTGGCCCGCGAGGAGAGAGACATGAGCAGGCATTGGGTCGACATCACCGCCGTCGGCTTCTTCATCGTCGAATGGCTGGTCTATGCCGCCACGCTCGAACACTCCGCCTATGGCCGCGACAGCCTGTCTGCGCGAATGAACCGCTACCGCGAGGTCTGGGTCCGCCGCCTGCTCGACCGCGAGGCGCGCATGGTCGACATGCAGATCATGGCCTCGCTTCAGAACGGCACCGCCTTCTTCGCCTCCACCAGCCTGTTCGCGCTCGGCGGCGCGCTGGCGCTGCTGCATGCGACCAACGACGCCATCGCCATTCTGGCCAAGCTGCCGATCGACCTCAGCCCCTCGCCGGCGCTGTGGGAGCTGAAATGCGTCGGCCTGGTGCTGATCTGCGTCTACGCCTTCTTCAAGTTCGCCTGGGCATACCGCCTGTTCAACTACGTCGCGATCCTGTTCGGCGGCATGCCGCCGGCCTCCATGCGCGACACGGCGGAAGCCGAGGCCCATGTCGTCCGCACCTCGCGCGTGTTCGAATCCGCCGGCCGCCATTTCAACCGCGGCCAGCGCGCCTTCTTCTTCGCGCTCGGCTATCTCGGCTGGTTCGTCAGCCCCTGGGTGCTGTTCGTGACCACGGCCGCGGTGGTGGTCGTGACCTGGCGGCGGCAGTTCGCGTCGAGCGCCTGGGCCGCGATGGCGCCGGAGGTGGTCGCGGGTGACGAGGGATTGAAGCGGCGTCGTTGAGTCCGGCTCTCGCCACAACGTCTTTGCGTGCAATGACGAAGTTCGAGGCAACGGCATCGCTCCTGCAGTTTTGCATTTCGAATCGCAGACACACCTTCGCGCTCTCGCGACGCGTTTCGCCCGAGCTTTGCTTGTTCTCTCCGCCCTCTTGTCCAAGAGGGTGCAGGGAAGGCCGGGTGCCGGCGGCACCCGCGGTCCGCTGCGCGAATGTAGCGCAGTGAAAGACCGCACAGCGGCATACAGGTGAAGCCCCAACACACGGCCTTCCCTGCGCGATGGGTTGACGGCTTATGCCGCGCTCTCCCGGGAGCCGAATTCCTTCTGGCCTCCCTCGCCCCGCGAATTGACGATGTGGTTGATCCGGTTGGACGCTCCACATCTCCGCGACAGGCTTGACCGTAGCGACGACGGCCGGGACCACACGGTTTTGCCGTACGCGCGTCCGTTGCCGCCACAGGGTCTTGCAGACGTGTGCACACGCGCCGCAAGAATGCTGGCGAGACGAACTGAACAGCGCCGCTCGTCCGCACGCGGTTTCGGGCTCACAGGGACTACCCGCCCTGCCCGCACCCTCTCGTGACGACGCTGCCGCGTCCACCGCACTCCGGCTCGCAATTCGTGACGACGTACGATCGCCCCTCAAGGATGAACCGGGATGGACGACACATACGCTATTTCCGAATTTCGGTAAAGTGGAATATTTTCGCCGGCGCGGATTGACAGCATCGGCGGTGTTTTGCCCGTCGGGCCGTTCGCGCGGCTACGACCCGAAATCCCCCGGCGTGAAGGAAAGGTCCATCACGCTCCATTCCGCGTATTTGTCCGTTGGCAGCATCTTGTAGGGCTGGCAATTCTGGAGCGCGCTGATCGCTGATTTCACGATGGCGACGCCCTTCGCGGACGGCGGCGCCTCGATCAGGATCGGCTCGCGCGCCAGCGTACCATCCGTGGCCATCACCGCCCGCAACCTGATGCGCACGGCATCGGTCGGCGCGACCCCCGCGGGCAGTTTCGAGCAGCTCCTCAGGTGACGGCGAAGCTCGGCAATGACCTCAGGCGGCAGCTTGGCTGCGATCGAGTCCTTGGCATCGCCGCCATCATCCTTGGGAGCGTCTTTCGGCGCGGGCGGCAATGCAGGCGGCAGGCCCAGCGTCACATGGTATCTGACGGTGACATCCGGCTCCGGTTGCTTGTAGGCCGGAGGCGCGGCCTGCGGCTGCGGCATCGCAGCCGGTGGCTGTTGCGGTTGAGATTGCTGGGGTTGAGACTGTGCGTTGGCCTCTTGCGGCTTCGCCGCCTGTGGCGGCCGAGGCTGCTGCCTCTGCTGCAGTGGCGCCTTCTCCGCGGGCTTCTCTTCGGACGGCGCAGGCTTGGGCGATGTGTCCAGCTTGTCCTTGTCGGTGAAGTCGAGCTTCGGCAGCTTGAACTCGGGGAGCTGTTCGGGCGGCTTCTCCCTCGCCTCCTCCCGCGCCTTCTCTTCCGCCTTGGCCTCCTCCTGCTTCACCTGCTCCGGGGTAACGATATCGACCGCAACGGTCTCGGCCGGCGCGGCATGAAACGGATGGACCTCGCTGATCAGGATGATCAGCGCCACCAGCGTCAGATGCGCGATCGCTGACGCCGCAATATCAGGCCGTATGATCTTCCGCGGTTCCATCGCCCGATCTTGGGTTGCCACTTTGCTCCTAGCATACCCGGGTTCCCCCTCAATCCCATTTCGGCGCGAAGCCGAAATCGGTCAGGCGGCCCTTGGGGCTCGCCAGCGCGGCGATCTGCCCCATCTCCTCGTCGGAGAGCTCGAAATCGAAGATCTCGATGTTTTCCGACAGGCGCTCGATGCGCGACGTTCTGGGAATTGCCGACACATTCTGTTGCACCAGCCAGCGCAGGCAGATTTGTGCCGGCGTCTTGTGATGGGCACGACCGATGGCCGCGAGCGTCTGGTCGGCCTTGATGCGCCCCTTGGCGATCGGACTGTAGGCAACGAGCGCCATCCCGTGCTGGTCACAGGCCGCCCTCACCTTCGTCTGGTCGAGATAGGGATGATATTCGACCTGGTTGCAGACCAGCGGCTCCCCCGACAGAGCGACCGCCTGCTCGATCAGCGCCACCGTGAAATTGGAGACGCCGATGTGGCGCGTCAGGCCCATGCGCTTGGCATGCGCCAGCGCGCCCAGCGTCTCCTCCAGCGGCACGTGCGGATTGGGCCAGTGCAACAGCACGAGGTCGACGGCTGGAAGCCTTAGGCGAACCAGGCTCTCCTTGACCGACCGTTCGAGATCGTGGGGCGCGAAATGGTTGGTCCAGACCTTCGTGGTGACGAAGACGTCGTCCCGGCGCACGCCGGAGGCGCGCAAGCCGTCGCCGACCTCGCGTTCATTGTCGTAGACTTGGGCGGTGTCGATGTGGCGGTAACCGAGTCGCAGCGCCTGCTCGACCACGCGGGCGCAGGTCCGGCCGCTGAGCTCCCAGGTCCCGAGCCCGACCGCCGGAATCTTCGCGCCATTGGCCTCGACGAACCGCATGAGGAATCCTCTCTGTTGCGGCAGCCTCTCGCATCATTATGGACCCGGGCCGCCAGAGTGCAACGGACGAGGCCGATCGCGAAACCAGATCTTCAGCCGCAATGCTAACGGAAGGTTCGCAAGGTGAGGCCTTGGTGTCAGGCTTTGGCGAGTGCCTGGAAAACCGTGTCGGGCGCATGTGCGATCACGGCCAGCAGCGCGCGGGCAGGTCCGCGCGGGGCGCGCTTGCCCTGCTCCCAATTGCGGATGGTCTCGACGGGCACGCCAAGCTTGGCGGCGAACTCCATCTGGGTGAGGCAGGCGCGCCGGCGCAAATCGCGCACCGCGAGCGAGCCGGCCTCGGCCGGCGACGCCTCGACCGCAGGCTGGACCGGCTGGACGGGAAACTCTTGCCCGTCCCGCACCTCAACGATCCGTCCATCCGCCTTCAGCCGCACGCGCATGCTCATTCCCCCAAGCACGGGCGATCATGCGGCAGGTCGCTTAAGGTCGGATTAAGGATGGGGGTCTCGTGCCCCGGGTGCGCCGTGCCGCCGTCTATGTCCGGGTTCGGCGCAGCAACGCCAAGGGCGTTGCAGCGCGCCCGGGACACGAGAGCGCGGTTGCCGCAAGAGACCTATTTCAACCCGAACCACAGCGTCGCAATGCCGAGGAACGAGAAGAAGCCGACGACGTCGGTCACCGTCGTCACGAACGTGCCCGAGGCCACCGCCGGATCGGCCCTGACGCGTTCGAGCGCCATCGGGATCAGGATGCCGCCGAGCGCGCCGGCAATGAGGTTGCAGATCATCGCGAGCCCGATGACGATTCCGAGGCCCGGGATCTTGAACCAGGCGACCGCCGCGATGCCCGTGATCACGGCAAAGCCTATGCCGTTGACGAGACCGACCAGCGTCTCGCGGACGATCACGCGCCAGGCGTTGGAGGCACCGAGCTCGCGGGTCGCGAGCGCGCGCACCGCAACCGTCATGGTCTGGGTCGCAGCATTGCCGCCCTGGCTCGCGACGATCGGCGCCAGCACGGCGAGCGCCACCATCTGTTCGAGCTGGCCCTCGAACAGGCCGAGCACGGAGGACGCCAGGAAGGCGGTGGCGAGATTGATCAGCAGCCAGTTGAAGCGGCCGCGCGCAATGGTCAGAAACGTGTCCGACAGCTCTTCGTCGCTGGTGACGCCGCCGAGCGCCTTGAGGTCCTCGTCCGCCTCCTCCTCGATGACGTCGACCACGTCGTCGACGGTGATGACGCCGACGAGGCGGTCCTGGGTGTCGAGCACGGGCGCGGCGACGAGGTTGTACTTGCCGAACATGCGCGCCACCTCCTCCTGGTCCTCCAGGACGGAGACGCGGCGGCGATCCTCGTCGGTCAGTTCGGTCAGCGGTACCGGGCGGCGCGCGCGGAGCAGCACGTCGAGCGCGACCGCGCCCAGCCAGTGCTGGTCCTTGTCGACGACGTAGATCTCGTAGAAGCGGTCGGGCAGATCAGGCGTGTCGCGCATGTAGTCGATCGCCTGACCGACCGTGAAATCCTGCGGCACGGCGATGAACTCGGTCTGCATGCGCCGGCCGGCGGAGTTTTCCGGGTACAGCAGGCTGCGCTCGAGCGCGACGCGCTCCTGGAGCGGCAGCTTCTCGAGGATCTCCTCCTGCTCCTCCTCGTCGAGGGTCTCGAGCAGCTCGACCGCGTCGTCGGATTCCAGCTCGCGGACGCCTTCGGCAACCGTCTCCGGCGGCAGTTCGTCGAGGATTTCCTCGCGAACGGTCTCGTCGACCTCGTTCAGAGCGGAGAAGTCGAAATCGGCGCCGGTCAGTTCGACCAGGCGAACGCGGTTTTCGGGAGCAAGAGCGGCAATGAGGTCACCGAGATCGGCCTCGTGCAGATCGGCAACGCAGGCGCGGAGCGTGGCGCTGTCGGCGGCCTCGATCGCATGGGCGATTTCGTCGACGAATTCCTGCCGGATTTCGCCGTCTTCATTGCGCATCGGGACGTGGTCGAGTACCAATGTCTCGGCGGAAGCAGCGCCATCCATATATTCATCCATGGAACGCCTCGCCGTTGGACAGGTTGGTGATTTGGGCTGACGGTCAGGCAATACCCTCAAGGCAATCGGGAGTGCAATGGCAAAGATGCAGCGGCCGAAATCGACCTCGATCACGATGGGCCTCGCTCTCGCCACCCTCACCGCGATCGGCTCAGCGAAGGCCGCGGACTGCCCGCGGAGCGATGCGCTCGGCACCTTCAGGGTCATGAGCGTCGATGCCAAGACCACGCCCCGCGTCGGCCTCAAGAGCTTTCCGCAGACACTTCCCCTCGCCGATCACGAAGTAGTGCTGACCTTCGACGACGGTCCGCGTCCGCCGTCGACGAACAAGGTGCTGGCGGCGCTGGCGCAGGAATGCGTGCGCGCGACCTTCTTCCTGGTCGGCCGGAGCGCCACCGAATTCCCCGATCTGGTCAAGCGCATCGCCCGCGAGGGTCACACCATCGGCCACCACACCTGGTCGCACCCGCATATGACGCGGATACCGGCCGATACGGCGAAGTACGAAATCGACCACGGGATCGCCTCCGACGAGATGGCCTTGCACGGAGTCTCGACCACGATCCCGTCGACGCCGTTCTTCCGCTTCCCCTATTTCGAGTCCACGCCGGCGCAGCTCGATCTGCTCGAGCAGCGCGGCATCGTCGTGTTCGGGGCGGATTTCTGGGCCAGCGACTGGAACGACATGACCCCGGAGCAGGAACTCAAGCTGATCACCGATCGCGTGGCCGCTGCCCGCAAGGGTATCATCCTGTTCCACGATGCCCAGGCGCGTACCGCGGCCATGATGCCAGCCTTCTTGAGATATTTGCGGGAGAACGGCTATCACGTGGTCCACATCGTGCCGGCGAACACGCCACGGAAGAACGCCGACGCGCGTTGATGCCGGAATGTCACGGCTGACCAAAATGGGGTGATTTGAGCCCTATTAACATTCTGTTCATGCTACGCCATGCAATGATTGAGGGACATCATCGGCGGGAAGGTGCTTGCGCCTGAACCGTTTCCGGATGTCTCCGACCTATTATGGCGACAGTCGCAGATGAGGGCTTACGGAGTTCATGATCGGCAGTAGCGCTGTTTTTCGGACGCGATCGTGGACCGTCCTTCTCCTGGGATTGCTGACCACGGCGTCGCCGGCAGCCTTCGCCGCCGAATGTCCGGGACATCCCGATGCGCTCGGCACCTCCCGCACGCTCGTGGTCGATCCGCGCGAGCATCCACGCATCGGCACCATGCAGTACCGCGAGACCCTGCCGCTGAAGGACCATGAGGTGGTGCTGACCTTCGACGACGGTCCGCTGCCGAAATATTCCAACCAGGTGCTGCAGATCCTCGCGAGCGAGTGCATCAAGGCGACCTTCTTCATCATCGGTCAGCAGGCCAAGGCCAATCCGGACGGCGTGCGCAAGCTTGTGGCGGCGGGCCATACCGTCGGCACGCACAGCATGAACCATCCGCTGACGATGAACAAAATGCCGATCGAGAAGGCTCAGGCTGAGATCGACGGCGGCATCGAGTGGACCTCGGCGGCCATGACGGACCCTTCCAGGCTCGCGCCGTTCTTCCGCATTCCCGGCCTGATGCGCGCTGACGGCGTCGAGAATTATCTGATCTCGCGCGGCATCCAGGTGTGGAGCGCCGACTTCCCGGCCGACGACTGGCGCCACATCTCGCCCGACCGCGTCTACCAGCTCGCGATCCAGCGGCTGGAGGCCAAGGGCAAGGGCATCCTGCTGCTGCACGACATCCAGGCCCGCACGGTCGCAGCGCTGCCGAAGATCATTCGCGACCTCAAGGCGAAGGGCTATCGCATCGTGCACGTGGTGCCCGCCACGGCCGACCGTCCGGCGACGCCGACGACACCGGTGGAATGGCTGCTGCATCCGCCGACCGAGACGACGCCGATCGCGCGCTGGCCCGCCGTACCAAGCTTCGTGTTCACACAGACCGCGACGTTGCCGGCCCCAGGCCTCGCCGATCTCAACGCGCAGACCGCGCACCAGCCGCAGGTCTTGCCGCGCAAGGCCATCGCGCAGGCCGATATCGCCGCCACCCTGCCCGCGCCCGGCCGCGATGTCTTTGCCATCCCCGAGGGATCGGTCGAGGTGCTGCTCTCGACGACCTTGTCGCGGCGGGCCGCGACGCGACTCGCGATGGCGGCCGAAGGGCCGCATGCCGGCAAGGGCAAGGCCGGGACGATCAGGGCTGGGAAGATTCACGCTCGGCGAACGGCTGCGCATACCGGGCCGAGGCCCGCCGCTCAGGCCAAGCGTACGGCGTCCCATCCGACCCGCCTCGCCACCAGCGTCAAGAAGCGCGCCTGAATAGCGCGCTTACTGCCGCATGATGTTGGCCACGCACAGCAGCACGACCAGCGCCAGGAAGAACAGGTCCATATAGGATTTGAGCTCGCCGTCACGGCGCAGCCTTGCGACGTCCGCCACGACCTGCTTGCGCGCGTTGGTCCCGCCCGAGCCGTCATTGATCGGCGCCTGAAGCCGCTTGGTCTCGGCCTCGAGCTTCTCGATCTTCTGGAAGAAGTAGAACGCGCGCAGCGTCGAGGCCGCGCGCATGCCGCTATAGACCAGCACCAGGATCGCGAGGATCGCCCGGTTCTGATACTTCTCCATGAAGTTCAGGCTGAAATAGACCAGCGCCATGAACGCGAAGTTGGTCAGGAAGCGGTAGACGAAGCTTAGAAAGACCATGCTGGCTCCAGCCGCGAGAAGTCGCGCGAGGCCCGTCTACGCCAACTTTGTTTCGACAAAGATACCATCCCCCGCGCGCCGCCGCCTTTTAGCCACGCGCCGCCGTAATGCAAGCGAGTGCGCGAGGCGCCCGTTCCGTTCCACGCAGTGCTGCTCGATGGAGATTCGCGTAAAGCTACGGTAGACTGCCGCTGTCACGCCTGAAGTCTGCGGATTGGGGTCTGCCGATGTCGAAGAAGGGAATCACGGGCCACGACGACTGGGTTCTGACCGAGGCGCTTGCGACCGCCCTGGTCGCGCTGGAGCAGCTCGAGGCGAAGCACCAGCCGAGCGCGCATATGGACGACATCCGCAGGATGCTGTCGCACGGCAAGGAGCCGAACGCGGTGACCTTGCACCTCGCCCAGGCCAAATGCCGCCTGTTCCCCGACCTCGATCCGCTGGAGATCTACCGGGAATACAGGATCGGCGACGAATATGGCTGACAGGCCCGTGCGGGCCGCCGGCTTCCAGGGATAATATTTGAAGATGGTGCGCTCGGAGGGACTCGAACCCCCACGGTGTTACCCACTGCCACCTCAAGGCAGCGCGTCTACCAGTTCCGCCACGAGCGCAAGAAGATACCGGCCTGAGGTCGTCGGCTGGCCGGATCAGCGGCGCCGATCTAACAAATCCATCAGGGGGATACAAGCCTGCAAAGACGCTGAAATCCACAAGCCTGGCAGGAAAGTCTCGCTCCCCCGCCCGGATCGGCCCTATCGGGTGAGGCCGGGTCCGCTACCGCGTGCCCGGCGTCCGCGGCAGCATCTGCTTGACCTCGACCGCGATCCGGTTGCGATCGACCAGCACGACGCCGGAAGCTACCGGCAGATTGTTGGCGAGGACCTTGACCTCGTCGGCCTCGGTTGCGTCCAGCTCGATGATGGCGCCGCGGGAAAGACGTAATACTTGATGGATCGGCATGGTGGTCGTCCCGAGGACGACCATGAGATCCACGGTGACTTTATCGAGTGTGGGCACTGTCAGGACCGCCGCAACTGGGGACTTGGTATTTGCTCCCACGATGATCACCACGTTATGGTTAGCCAATGGTTAATTCACCGCAAAACCCCCGCCAAGAGCTCGATTTGACGTCGTTTTCCGTCTCAGGCGGCGAGCCCGTCGAGTGGCGAATCTCCGACGCGCCGGTGCCCTATCCGGAGGCGGTGGCCGAAATGGAGGCGCGGGTCGCCGCGATCGCGGCGGGCGACGCGGCGGAGTTGGTCTGGCTGCTCGAACACCCCCCGCTCTACACCTCCGGGACGTCCGGCAAGGAGGCCGACCTGCTCGATCCCCGCTTCCCGACCTTCGCGACGGGGCGCGGCGGGCAGCTCACCTATCACGGCCCCGGCCAGCGGGTGGCCTACATCATGCTCGACCTGAAGCGCCGCCGGCCTGACGTCCGCGCCTATGTTGCAAGCCTGGAGGAACTGATCCTGAAGACGCTCGCCGCCTTCAACGTCCGCGGCGAGCGGCGCGAGGACCGGGTCGGCGTCTGGGTGAAGCGGCCGGACAAGGGACCCGAGCACGAGGACAAGATCGCGGCGATCGGCGTGCGGCTGAAACGGTGGGTCTCGTTCCACGGCATCGCCATCAATGTCGAGCCGGAGCTGTCGCATTTCGCCGGCATCATTCCTTGCGGCGTTGCCGATCCCCGCTACGGCGTCACCTCGCTGGTCGATCTCGGCCGACTCGCGACGCTTGAGGATGTCGACGTCGCGCTCCGGCAGTCGTTTGAACAGCTGTTCGGGCCGACCAAAGCGTTGGCGCCGGAAGCTGCCGCCTGACTCATTCCTGTTGGAGACACGCCGACCGCATTCTCCGCGAGCGCGGAATCGGTTACGCTTCTATCAGGTGCCGCCCACGCCTCCCCCCTCCACCGGGAAAGTACAGACCATGCCGGGCGACTAAGCCATCGGACCGACTGTTTGAGCACCGGGCATAAGGAGGGATTGCGCTTTCTGCTCGCATCAGGAGGTTCTGACGATGAAGCTTTCTGCACCGATCCATCATCTGAAGCGCAAAGCAAAACGCTTGTCCCGCGAGGGCGGCATCCCGCTCTACGACGCGCTCGACCGCGTCGCGGCGACGGAAGGCTTTTCCGCCTGGAGCATGCTCGCGGCAAAGGCTGCGGCGATGACGCCCGCGAACAAGCTGTTTCCGCAATTCGGGTCCGGCGACCTCGTGCTCATCGGCGCCCGCCCCGGTCAGGGCAAGACATTGATGAGTCTTGAGCTTGCCGTGGAGGCGATGAAACCAGGCCATCGCGCCGCTTTCTTCTCGCTCGAATACACCGAGAAGGAGGTGCTGGACGGCCTGCGCGCGATCGGCGTGGAGCCGGCGCAGTTCGACAAGCTGCTCGAAGTCGATTGCTCCGACGCCATCAGCGCCGATTACATCGTCAAGCAGATGGCCACAGCGCCGCGCGGCACGGTCGTCGTGATCGACTATCTGCAACTGCTCGACCAGCGGCGGGAAAACCCTGACCTCACAGTCCAGGTGCGCGCGCTAAGATCCTTCGCGCGCGACAAGGGCCTGATCGTCGTGTTCATCTCGCAGATCGACCGGTCCTATGATCCCGCGGTCAAGCCCTGCCCTGATCTCGGCGATGTCAGGTTGCCGAACCCGCTGGACCTGAAACTGTTCGACAAGACCTGCTTCCTGAACAACTCCGAAGTCCAGTTCCGGGCCGCGAGCTGACAAACGGGCTGCGGGTGAGATGGCTCACCCGCAGCTTGCCAGCTTCACGCCGCCTTCAGCGACATCTCGAGCTTGCCGGCGATATAGCGCCGCTCCTGGCTCAGGCCGCCAAAGCCGTAGGCGTCGCCCTTGACCTCGTCGACATGCAGGTAGGTTTCGGGATGCAGCGGTCCCAGGATCTCGGCCATGCGCTTGAACATCGCAGCGAGATAGGCTGCCTTCTCATCCTTGGTGTTGGTACCTTCGGTGACGTGGATATCGATCCAGTAGCTGGCGAGCTTTTGCTCGGCGAGCGACTTGCCGCCAGCGAACCAGTCGCCCGCGTCCACCGACTTCACGATGATGGCGGTCACCTCAGGATCCTTGCGCAGGATCTTTGCGGTCAGTTCGGACACGGCGCTCGCGATGTCCGCCTTCAGCGACTGCGACTGGCGGGATGAGGTATAGGATACGGTGATCAAGGGCATTGTCGTTCTCTCCTCAAGATGTCGCGCTGTCTGCGCGGCGTTGGTGAGAAGCTAGACCTTCAGCCATCATTTTGATATCTTATATATGATGATACCAGTGATAACCATTAATAATGACAGATACCCTCGACATCGCCACCATCAAGGCCTTCCTGCTGGTCGCCGACCTCCACAGTTTTACCCGCGCCGCGGAAGTGCTCGGCACGACGCAGGCGGCGGTCAGCCTCAAGCTTCAGCGGCTGGAAACACTGCTGGGCAAACGCCTCGTCGAACGCTCGCCGCGCGCGGTTCGGCTCACCGCCGAGGGCGCGAGCTTCCTCGATCGCGCCCGAGCGCTGATGGCAGCTCACGACCGTGCGCTGTCGGGTGAGGCACCCGCCACGCAATCACTCTCGCTCGGCATCTCCGACCATGCGGCGGGCCCTGAATTGGTGCCGCTGCTCGAACGGCTGCATGCGATGTCGTCCAACCTGACTCTGGCCGTCACCATCGGCTTCTCGCGCGAGATGCAGGATGCCTATGACGCGGGTGGGTTGGACGCGGTGATCGTTCGCCAGGAAGGTAGCCGCCGCGACGGCGAAAAGCTGACCGAGGACGAATTCGGCTGGTTCGCCTCCCGACGCTTCACGCTGCCGAAGGGCGAAGCACTGCCGCTTGCGACGCTCGCCCCACCCTGCGGGGTGCGCGCGATCGCCGTGCGCGCGCTCGACAAGGCCGGCATCGCCTGGCGCGAGCGCTTTGTCGGTGGTGGCGTTACTGCGGTCGTCGCGGCCGCACTGGCTGGCCTTGCCGTGGCGCCGCTGGCACGGCGGATCGCGCCTCCGGGGCTGATCGATATCGGTTCCACGCACAAGCTGCCGAAGCTCGGCAGATCGAAGGTGATGCTGCATTCGAAGGTCAGCGATCCCGCCAAGCTGGCGGCACTGCGCGCGGTAGCCGCGACGTTCCGGGGCGTGGCCGCCATCTGACATCTCACAGGATCGCCTCGAAGGCGTCGACCGCCGTCACGCCGCCTCGCCTCCTGCATACCGTTTGCTTGATTTGCCTAAAAACGTTCCAGAAACCTGGAACCAAACGCCCTCTGGAACGTTTGCCCCCGTCGAGGTGGGGTCCGGAATGGTGAAAAAGTCCAGTCAACAGAGAGACTTGTTCGAAAGCGAACGGAGTTTCCGGCTGTTGGTTGAGGGAGTCGCGGACTACGCCCTCTATATGCTCGATCCCAACGGGATCATCACGAGCTGGAACATCGGCGGCGAGCGGATCAAGGGCTATTCGCCAGACGAGATTCTCGGCCAGCATTTCTCGCGCTTCTATACCGAGACCGACCGGGCCAACGGCAAGCCTGCCCGTGCGCTCGGCATCGCGCGCGACCAGGGACGCTACGAGGAGGAAGGTTGGCGCGTCCGCAAGGACGGCACCTTCTTCTGGGCGAGTGTCATCATCGACCCGATCTACGAGGACGGGGCGCTGGTCGGGTTTGCCAAGATCACCCGCGACATCACCGAGCGCCGGAACACCCAGATCAAGCTCGAGGCGATGCAGACGCAGCTTGCGGAGTCGCAGAAGTTCGACGCCCTCGGCCAGCTCACCGGCGGCGTCGCGCACGACTTCAACAATCTGCTGATGATCATCAGCGGCAGCCTTCACATTCTGAAGAAGGGTGACCCTGACGATTCCAAATTCCAGCGTGCGATCCTGGCGATCGAGACCGCCGCCAAGCGCGGCGCCGCGCTGACGGGGCAGCTCTTGAGCTTTGCGCGGCGGCAGAGCGTCAATCCGCAGGCGATCCGTTTCGGCGATCGCATCGAGGCGATCCGCGAGGTGCTCCATGCCGGCGTCGGCAGCGCGGTTCGCCTCGCCTTCGACATCGGGCGCGACGTCTGGCCGGTCAAGGCCGACATTTCGGAGTTCGAGACTGGACTGCTCAATCTCGTCATCAACGCGCGCGATGCCATGCCCGACGGCGGCACGGTCACCATCGGCGCGCATAACATCGTGCTGGACGATCCGCTCCATCGCGGCGAATACGTCGCGATCACCGTCGCCGATACCGGGCTCGGCATCCCCTCCGACGTGGTCGACAAGATTTTCGAGCCGTTCTTCACGACCAAGCCGGTCGGAAAAGGCACTGGCCTCGGCCTGTCACAGGTGCACGGCTTTGCGCATCAGGCCGGCGGCACGGTCAAGGTCTCGAGCGAGCTCGGCAAGGGCACGACCTTCACCATCCTGCTGCCGCGCGCGACCGCAGCCGCACTGAGCGAACCGCCTGAGACGCTGCCAGTGCGCGGCAGCGGCACGGTGTTGCTGGTCGAGGACAATCCCGACGTCGCCATCGTCAGCATCGGCCTGCTGGAACAGCTCGGCTATCACGTGCGCCGGGTTGCGGATGCGGAATCCGCGCTACGCGAGCTCGAGAACAACGGCGTCGACTTTGTCTTCTCCGACATCGTCATGCCCGGCAAGATGGACGGGCTCGGCCTCGCCCATCATCTGCGCCAGACCCATCCCGAACTGCCGATCCTGCTCGCAAGCGGCTACAGCGAAGCCGCCGCCGGCGTCCGCGGCGACTTCCCGATCCTGCGCAAGCCGTATGAGATCCACGAGCTGAGCGAAGCGATTTCGAAGCTGCCGAGGTGATACTACCGCCTCCACGGCCTCATCGCCGGGCTTGTCCGGACAAGCCCGGCCATGAGGACCTTCTTTGAGGCTGCACTCACACCGTCGGCAACACCGAAAACGCCTCCCCTGTCCTGCGCAGGCTCAGTTCATCCACGCTCGCCGTTTCGCTCGTGACGTTGTCCACGCGGGACGACGGCGGGCCGTGGCGACAGAGCGCGACCATGTCGGCGACATGCTTCGGCGATCCGGCGAACAGCGCCTCGACGCTGCCGTCGCTGCGGTTGCGGACCCAGCCTTCGAGGCCGCTCGCGGTCGCCTGGTACTCGACCCAGGCCCGATAGCCGACGCCCTGGACGCGGCCGCGGATCATGACCTGCAGGATTGCCCGGCTCATTTTTTCAATCCGAGAAGGTCAGCGCTGCGCGCCCTGACCTCGGCGTCGCGCATGACACGACTGGTCAGCTCGGCTGACGGCAATCCCTCGAGAGCCTTCGGCAACGTGCCCTCGCGCAACGCCTTCTGGACCTCGTAGACGGCCTGCATGGCCGCCGCGATCGGTGCGTGGCCCTGAAGCGCAATGCGAACGCGCCGGCTCGCGAGATAGTCGATCGCACTCAGCTCATCCGGCGCGCCGCCGAGCACGATGGGAAGACGCGTCGCGTCCACGATGGCCTCGAGTTCCGCGCGCGACTTGATGCCGGTGAAGAACAGCGCATCGACGCCGGCGGCTTCATAGGCCTTGGCACGGCGGATCGCATCCTCGATCGAGGTCATCGAGGCCGCACCGGTGCGGCCCATGACGACGAGCGAGGAATCGCCGCGCGCGTCCAGAGCGGCCTTCATCTTGCCGACGCCCTCCTCCAGCGGGATCAGCTGGGCTTTGGCTTCGCCAAAGGCCGCCGGCAGCAGCGTGTCCTCGATGGTGAGGCCGGCGGCGCCCGACGTCTCCAGCTCCTGCACCGTGCGGCGCACGTTGAGCGCATTGCCATAACCGTGATCGGCATCGACCAGCACCGGAAGCACCGCCGCACGCGACATCCGCCGCATCTGCTCGGCAAGCTCGGTGAGCGTGATAAGCGTGACGTCGGGGTCGCCGAGCACCGCGAGCGAGGCGACCGAGCCGCCGAACATGCCGAGGGGAAAGCCGAGGTCCTCCGCGATGCGGATCGAGATCGCGTCATAGACCGAGCCGGGATGGACGCAAGTCTCGCCCGACAGGATGAGGCGCAGTTTTTCGCGGCGGGAACGAAAGGCCATGGTGCCCTCTCTCAATTCCTCATCCCGAGGAGCGCCCTCTCGCGCGCGTCTCGAAGGATGACGGCCTGGTGGCCTCGCCCTTCGAGACGCGTGCCAAGGGGCGCGCTCCCCAGGGTGAGGGTCTCCTATTGTCCTCCGGAGCGCCTTACGCGAACTCCAAAATCAGCGCATCCACCGCGAGCGTGGCGCCGGCGCTGGCGTGGATCTTCTTCACGGTGCCGTCCTGCTCGGCGCGCAGCACGTTCTGCATCTTCATGGCTTCGACCACCGCAAGCGTCTCGCCGGCCTTGACCTCCTGCCCCTCGATCACCGCAATCGAGACGATGAGGCCGGGCATCGGGCAAAGCAGCTTCTTGCCGGTGTCGGAAGCCGTCGTCACCGGCATCAGGCGTGCCGAGGCCGCTTCCGCTTCGGTCCAGACATAGACCGGTACCTCGACGCCCTGATGCGCCAGACGAATGCCGTTGGCGATCGGGCGCGTCTGTACCGCAATGAAGTGACCGTCGATGGTGCCCTGCCAGACCGGATCGCCCGGCTTCCAGGGCGACTTCAGCAGATGCGCATGGCCGGCCTTGCCGTCGGCATCGACGAAACGGATCGCGATGGCGTCTCCTTCACGCGCGACCTCGAGCTGGATTTCCTGCCGATCGAGCCAGACCGCGCGACGGCGTTCGCGCTGCACGACACGCCCGCCCATCTGGCCGGAGATCTGCCGCTTGCGCTCACCCAACACGTGATCGATGGCGGCGCCGACCGCGGCGATGCGGCGCGCGACTTCGCCTTCGGGCACGCGCACCGCAAAGCCCTTGGGGAATTCCTCGGCGATGAAGCCGGTCGAGAGCCGGCCCTCGCGCCAGCGCGGATGGTGCATCAGCGCCGACAGGAACGGGATGTTGTGCCTGATGCCGTCGACGTAGAACGAGTCGAGCGCAGTCGCCTGCGCTTCGATCGCAGCCGCGCGCGACGGCGCGTGCGTGACCAGCTTGGCGATCATCGGATCGTAATGGATCGAGATCTCGCCGCCTTCCTGCACGCCGGTGTCGTTGCGCACGGTGATGCCGTCCTGGCTCGCTTCCGCCGGCGGGCGGTACTTCACCAGCCGCCCGATCGAGGGCAGGAAGTTGCGGAACGGGTCCTCGGCATAGAGACGCGACTCCACGGCCCAGCCGGTCAGCGCGACGTCCTTCTGCGCCAGCGCGAGCTTCTCGCCGGCGGCAACGCGGATCATCTGCTCGACGAGATCGATGCCGGTGACCAGCTCGGTGACGGGATGCTCGACCTGGAGGCGCGTGTTCATTTCCAGGAAGTAGAAGCTCTTGTCCTGTCCGGCGACGAATTCGACGGTGCCGGCGGAATCGTAGTTCACGGCCTTGGCCAGTGCGACAGCCTGCTCGCCCATCTTGCGGCGGGTGGCTTCGTCGAGCAGCGGCGACGGCGCTTCCTCGATGACCTTCTGGTTGCGGCGCTGGATCGAGCATTCACGCTCGCCGAGATAGATCACGTTGCCGTGCTTGTCGCCCAGCACCTGGATCTCGATGTGGCGGGGATCGACGATGAACTTTTCGATGAAGACGCGGTCGTCGCCAAATGACGCCTTCGCTTCCGCCTTCGCAAGCCCAAATCCCTCCGCGACCTCCTGGGTCGAGTAGGCGATGCGCATGCCCTTGCCACCGCCGCCGGCAGAGGCCTTGATCATCACGGGGTAGCCGATCGCGTCGGCGATCCTGACCGCATGCCTGGCGTCTTCAATCACGCCGAGAAAGCCCGGCACGGTCGAGACGTCGGCGTTCGCGGCCGCCTTCTTGGACTCGATCTTGTCGCCCATCGCGGCGATCGCGCCGGGGTTCGGACCGATGAAAACGATGCCTGCGGCTTCCAGCGCCCGCGGGAACGCCTCGCGCTCGGAGAGAAAGCCGTAGCCGGGGTGCACGGCCTCGGCGCCCGTCTTGCGGCAGGCCTCCACGATCTTCTCGATGACCAGATAGCTTTCGGCCGCGGCCGGCGGGCCGATCAGGACGGCTTCGTCGGCCATCTCGACATGGAGGGCGTCGCGGTCGGCCTCGGAATAGACGGCGACCGTCTGAATCCCCATCTTGCGGGCCGTCTTGATGACCCGGCAGGCGATTTCGCCGCGATTGGCGATCAGGATGCGTTTGAACATGATTGTCTTGAGCTTCGTCCCTTGGGCGGGACCCTACCCCACGCCGTTGGCGGGCCGGTGGGACGGGGCCGTATCCTGTGGTGGTACAGCAAAATCGGCCGGAGGCAACGGTCTAAATCCGCCCCGCTCTGGCGTACCAACGCAAGACCGGCAGGCTCGGTGAGCCACCGGCCGGCCTATGCTTTTCCGTCCCTGGCGCTATCCTTGGTCCCGTCCTTGGTCCTGTCCTTGATCCGGTCCTTGGCCACGTCCCGGACCAGGCTGTGAATGAAGCCCAGTTTGGCGACCACAGCCGGTGACAGGATGAACGGATAGAGATCACGCAGGCCCATGGCGCGATTGACACTGTTCATCGCGAAGGTGAAGGGCAGCCATGCGTCGACGATCGCCTGGACGTCCCGCGCCTCGTAGGGGTTGAAACGGATCCGCGTCGACAACTCCCCGTCGCGGTCGACCTTCGGGCGCACCTCCATGCCGAACTCCGAGGCCATTTCCAGTGTGTCGACGATGTGGAGGTAGTGCGCCCAGGTCTCCGCGAAATCTTCCCAGGGGTGCATGGTGGCATAGGCCGAGACGTAGTTCTGCTGCCAGTCCGGCGGCGCGCCTTCGGCATAGTGGCGTTGCAGCGCCTCGCCGTAGTCAACGGAATCATCGCCGAAAACCGCGCGGCATTCGTCCAGCCTGCGGCCCTCACGCACCAGCACGTCCCAGAAATAGTGGCCGACCTCGTGGCGAAAATGGCCGAGCGGCGTCCGGTAAGGCTCGCCCATCTCCAGTCTGCGCCGCTCGCGCTCGATGGTGTCAGTCTCGGTGAGCGCGATCGTGATCAAGCCGTTGTCATGGCCGGTCATGACTTTCTGCCCGCTGTTGGGATCGTCGGCGAGGAAGTTGAAGATCAGCCCGTGCTCGGGATTCTCCTGCCGGGTCTGGAGCGGCAGCTTCCAGCGGATCAGGGAATAGAACAGCCGGTGCTTCGCCACCTCCAGCTCGCGCCAACCGCCCAGTTGCGGGGGGGCAGAGAGGTCAGGCACGATGCCGTTGTGGCGGCAGGCGCGGCAATAGCCGGTGGTATCGGTAGCATCGGTCAGCCAGTTGCAGGCGTCGTACTCGGCATTGCGGCAGAGCATGCGGCGTTCGCCCTTGTCCGCGAGCGTCCTCCAGCCCGCTCCATCAGGCTCGATCGCCGACATCGTCTCCTTCTCCGGCAGGAAGGCGACGCGGTGGCCGCAGCGTTCGCAGGCGCGGTTCTCGAAATAGAGAACGTTGCCGCAGTCCTGGCAGACAAAGAGCTTCAAGGTTTAGCCTCTTCGGAAAGGGTGTCTTGCTGGTATCAAATATGACGCCCCGCAGATACGCGCGCCGACTGCTCATCGTTCCAATTTCAGGAACAAATAGCCAGCTCCCGCGTTCGCTCATGCCAGCCACGCCCGGTGCGGCTGGCGTTTCCTGATCAATTCCCTTTTGAGCAATGGCTATCACGCTGTGTCTGTGTGAGTATCTGACCGGCACGTGCGCTCCAGCATCACAACGGCCGACGCCTTGAACGATCCTTTGCCCGAGACCCTTGCCGCCGAAAGGCTGCGCCAGCACCTCGAAGAGATCGCGCGCGAGCGCGACAACGCCTATCATGCGCTCCAGGAGCGGGAGGCGGAGCTGGCGCGCATCCAGCGCATCGGCAAGGTCGGTGGACTCGAGGTCGATTTCCGCGAAGGCTTCAAGAACCGCCGCTCGCCGGAATATCTGATGATCCATGGGCTGCCGCCCGAGGCCGCCGACGAGACGCATGAGGACTGGGTCAGCCGCATTCACCGCGACGACCGCGACGCCACCGTCAAGCATTTCTTCGATGCGCTGGCCGGCACCAGCGAGGACTACACCGCCGAATACCGCATCATCCGCCCGAGTGACGGCCAGACCCGCTGGATCCGCGTCGTGGCCAAGATCGAGCGCGACGCCGACGGCCGCGCCATCCGCCTGGTCGGCGCGCATATCGATGTCACCGACCAAGCGCTCGCGCGCGAGACGCTGCGCGAGAGCGAGGAACGCTTTCGCCTGATCGCCGACAGCGCGCCGGTGCCGATCTGGGTGACGAAGCTCGACCGCACACGCTCCTTCGCCAACCAGGCCTATGTCGACTTCGTCGGCCTGCCCTACGAGCAGGCCATCGCCTTCGACTGGCGCAAGGTCCTGCACCCGGACGACCTGCCGCGCGTCCTGCAGCAATCGGTTCAGGGCGAAGCCTCGCTCAAACCCTTCGTGCTGGAGGCGCGCTACAAGGACGCCTCGGGCGAATGGCGCTGGCTGCGCTCGGAATCGCAGCCGCGCTGGGATCCGACCGGCAAGCACATCGGCTTCATCGGTGTCGCCCACGACGTCACCGTTGCCAAGCAGGCCGAGATCGAGCTGCGGAAGCTCAACGAAACGCTGGAAGAGCGCATCGTCGAGCGCACCGCCGAGCTGGAGTCCAACGAATCCCGGCTACGCGCGATCCTGGCGACCAGCAACCAGTATCAGGGCCTGGTCAATCTCAAGGGCGAACTGCTTTACGCCAACCGTACCGCCCTGGACGGCATCGAGGCGGACTCGGCGGACGTGATCGGGAAGCCGTTCTGGGAAACGCCCTGGTTCACCGCCACCCACGGTATGAGCGCCGCCGTGCGCGAGGCCTTCGACACCGTGCTGAGGGGCGAAGCGGTGCGGATGGAGATGCGGCTGCGGCTGCCCATTGGCGAGCGCGATTTCGATTTCGGCATGCGCCCGGTGCTCGACCGCCACGGCAACATTACAGGCGCGGTGCCCGAGGCCGTCGACATCACCGAGCGCCGCCGCGGCGAGGAAGCGTTGCGGCAGTCGCAGAAGATGGAGGCGATCGGCCAGCTCACCGGCGGTGTCGCGCACGACTTCAACAACCTCCTCACCATCATCCGCTCGGCGACCGACTTCCTGCGCCGGCGCGAGCTGCCGGAGGAGCGCCGCCGCCGCTATGTCGACGCCATCTCCGACACCGTCGAGCGCGCCTCAAAACTGACCGCGCAGCTGCTGGCCTTCGCGCGACGGCAACCGCTGAAGCCGCAGATCTTCAATGTCGGCAGCCAGGTCGAGGGCGTGGCGCAGCTGGTGCGGCCGCTGGTCGGCGGCCGTATCGAGATCGTCGTCGAGATCGACGACCCCGACTGCTTCACCATCGCCGACATCGCGCAATTCGAGACCGCGCTGATCAACCTCGCCATCAACGCCCGCGACGCCATGGACGGCGAAGGCCGCCTTACTATTTCGGTGCGCAAGGTTCAGGGCATCCCGAACCTGCGTGCGCAATCGGCGCGCGGCGGCGACTACGTCGCGATCTCGGTCGCCGACACCGGCGGCGGCATCGCGCCCGAGAACATCGACGCGATCTTCGAGCCGTTCTTCACCACCAAGGAGGTCGGCAAGGGCACCGGCCTTGGCCTCAGCCAGGCCTTCGGCTTCGCCAAACAGTCCGAGGGCGACATCGCGGTGACGAGTACGCCTGGCAAGGGCGCAAAGTTCACGATCTATCTGCCGCAGGCACAAAGCCCGGCCGCCGAGAAGGAAGCGGCGTCGCTGACCAGCGAAGGCGCGACCACCGGGCGCGGCTATCGCGTGCTCGTGGTCGAGGACAATGACGATGTCGGCCAGTTCTCGACCGAGCTGTTGGAGGATCTCGGCTACGTCACCCGCCGTGTCGCCAACGCCAACGCCGCGCTCGCCATCCTCGGCGAGAACGAGTTCGCGGTCGATCTGGTATTCTCCGACGTCATCATGCCCGGCATGAACGGCGTCGAGCTCGCCGGCATCATCCGCGAGCGCTATCCGGGCCTCCCCGTCGTCCTCACCTCGGGCTACAGCAACGTGCTCGCCGAAAACGCCCATCGCGGATTTGAATTGATCCAGAAGCCGTATTCGGTGGAATCGCTCTCGCGCATTTTGCGCAAGGCGATTACGGAGAAGCTGTCGGTGGCAAGGTAAGAGATATCTCACATGAAACCCGCCCTCTTCTCCGCCTGGCAGACCTGGGCGTTGCTCTCCGCCTGCTTTGCCGCGCTGACCGCGATCTTCGCAAAAGTCGGTGTCGAGAACATCAATCCCGACCTCGCCACCTTCATCCGCACCATCGTGGTGCTGCTCGCCTTCTCGGTGCTGCTGTTCTTCACGGGGCAGTTCGCGGTGCCGTCGGCGGTGTCGTCGAGGACCTGGTCGTTCCTGGTGCTGTCCGGACTCGCCACTGGCGCTTCGTGGCTTTGCTACTTCCGCGCCCTGAAGCTCGGGCCAGCCACGCTGGTGGCACCGATCGACAAGCTCAGCGTCGTGCTGGTGGCGCTATTCGCCTTCGTCTTTCTCGGTGAACGGCCGACGGCGCAAGGCTGGGTCGGCATCGCCATGATCGGTGCGGGCGCCGTTCTCCTGGCCGTGAAGTTCTAAGCCGGGAACAAAGCTGATGTGAGATCGGTTTCTGCCGGGGCGCTTCCCTGCCTCGATCGAGAGACCAATGTCGAGCGAAAACCCCGATCAGGCAAGGCAGGCCGGCCACGCGCTGGATGCCGCCAACTTCTTCCTCGCCGACGTCCGCGACGGGCTCGGCCCCTATCTCGCCGTCTATCTCCTCACGGAGCAGCACTGGCACGAGGCGCGCATCGGTCTCGTGATGTCGATCGCAACCATCGCCGGCATCGTCGCGCAGACGCCGGCCGGCGCGCTGGTCGATGCGACGCGTGCGAAGCGGACGGTGATGGCGGTCGCCGCCATCATGGTGACGGTGGCGTCGCTGTCGCTGCCGTTGTTTCCGACGTTCCTGCCGGTCGCGATCTCGCAAGGCGTCGCACAGGCGGCCGCCGTCATCTTCCCGCCGGCGATCGCGGCCGTCTCGCTCGGCATTTTCGGTCATGCCGCCTTCACCCGAAGGATCGGCCGCAACGAGACTTTCAATCACGCCGGCAACGCCGTCGCGGCCGGGCTCGCGGGCGTGTCCGCCTACTGGTTCGGCCCGACCGTGGTGTTCTATCTGCTTGGCGCGATGGCGATCGCGAGCCTCATCAGCATCCTTGCGATCCCGGAACGAGCCATCGACCACGACCTCGCCCGCGGCTTGGACGAGGCCGATACGCATAGCGAACAGCCGTCAGGGCTTAGCGTTCTCCTGACCTGCCGCCCCCTGCTCGTCTTTGCGATCTGCACGGCGCTGTTCCACCTCTCCAATGCAGCAATGCTGCCGCTGGTCGGGCAGAAGCTGGCCCTCCAGGACAAGAACATGGGCACCAGCCTGATGTCGGCCTGCATCGTGGCAGCCCAAATCGTGATGGTCCCGTTCGCAATGCTGGTCGGCGCGCGAGCCGACCGCTGGGGCCACAAACGCTTCTTCCTCGCGGCACTGTTGATCCTGACCGTTCGGGGCGCGCTCTACACGCTCTCGGACAATCCGTTCTGGCTGGTCGGCGTGCAGTTGCTCGACGGCGTCGGCGCCGGCATCTTTGGCGCAATCTTCCCCGTCATCGTCGCCGATCTCATGCGCAACACCGGACGCTTCAACATCGCGCAAGCATCGGCGCCGCGCTGTCGACGACACTGGCCGGCTTCGTCGTGGTCGGCGCCGGCTACAGCGCAGCCTTCATCACGCTTGGCGCGGTTGCAGTGATCGGCGCCGTCATCTGCCTCCTCGCTTTGCCCGAGACGCGCCAAATCGCCGATGGCGGTCCGCGGCCACGGGGGAAGACAGCGGGATCGGCTTCCGCTATCGCTGCCGAATGAACTCACTCCATCCTAAGGATTGAACGTGCCATCTGACGCCATCTGGGCCTGGAGCATCATCGTCGTCGCGACTGCTTGCGTCATCATCCGCCCTTTTCGCCTGCCCGAGGCGATCTGGGCGGTGCTCGGCGCCGGCGCGCTCGTGCTGCTCGGTCTCCTGTCGTGGCAGGATGCGCTTCTCGGCACCGAGAAGGGCATCGACGTCTACCTGTTCCTGATCGGCATGATGCTGATCGCCGAACTGGCCCGGCTCGAAGGCCTGTTCGACTATCTCGCCGCGCTTGCGGTGGAATATGCCGCCGGCTCGCCGCAGCGGCTGTTCCTGCTGATCTACATCGTCGGCACGGTCGTGACCGTGTTGCTGTCGAATGACGCCACCGCGATCGTGCTGACGCCCGCCGTCTATGCAGCCACGCGCGCGGCCGGCGCAAAGCCGCTGCCTTATCTGTTCGTCTGCGCCTTCATCGCCAACGCCGCAAGCTTCGTGCTGCCGATCTCCAACCCCGCCAATCTCGTCGTGTTCGGCGCACGCATGCCGCAGCTCAGCGAATGGCTGCGCCTGTTCGCCCTGCCCTCAGTGGCCTCGATCGTGCTCACCTATATCGTGCTTCGCCTGACCCAGCAGCGCGCGTTGAAGGAAGAATCGATCGCGCGTAGCGTGCCACACCCCAAACTCGGCCGCGGCGGCAAGCTGACGGCCGTCGGTATCGTCGCCATCGGTGTCGTGCTGGTCACGGCCTCCGCGCTCGACAAGCAACTGGGCCTGCCGACCTTCATCTGCGGCGTGGTCACGGCCGCGATCGTGCTGCTGATCAGCCGCCAATCGCCGCTGCCCGTGCTGAAGGGCGTGTCCTGGAGCGTGCTGCCGCTGGTCGGCGGTCTCTTCGTGATGGTGGAGACACTGATCAAGACCGGCGTGATCGGCCAGCTCAGCGCACTGCTGCATCAGGCTGTCGCGCAATCAGCCCCAAAAGCCGCCTGGAGCGTCGGTATCGCCACCGCCATCGCCGACAACATCGCCAACAATCTGCCGGTCGGCCTCGTCGCCGGCTCCGTGGCCGCGAGCGATCATCTGCCCGCGCCCGTTGTCAGCGCCATCCTGATCGGCGTCGATCTCGGGCCCAACCTGTCGGTGACAGGCTCGCTCGCTACCATCCTCTGGCTGGTCGCGTTGCGGCGGGAGAAAATCGAGGTCGGGGCCTGGCCATTCCTCAAGCTCGGCATGCTGGTGACGCCGCCGGCCCTGATCGCGGCCTTGGCTGCCGCGATCAGGTAACTTGCGAGATCAGTCGTTCTCGTAGCCGTACACTTCCGGCAGGATGAAGATTGCCGCACACAACCCGATCAGCGGGAAGATCGCGACCATCAGCGTGGCATTGGCCTGCCCGATCGCGGCGAATACCGTCGGGAACAGAAAGATCGCCAGAAACGACGGCAGCTTCACGAACATGTAGGCAAAGCCGCTGGCGGTGCCGCGGTACTTCGGCTTGGCGACCATGGTCGGGATCGTCATGCAGTTCGACGCGTCCCAATAATGGCCCCACAGCATCGCGGCGGCCGCGAACGGCAGCAGGATCTTGTTGTCGGTATAGAGCGCGAAAGCCGCGACCAGCAGCGAGACCAGCACGATCGAGAAGCCCGCGATCGAGATGCCGCGGTGGCCGATCTTCGGCGTCAGCAGCGGACCGACCCAGCCCGACACGGCGGCGAAGGAGAACAGCGCCATCGTCACCAGATTGATGCCGAGCACGCTCGACACGCCGACCATGACAAAGAGCACCGGCAGATAGAACGCGAAGGTCGAGAACTCGCTGGCTTGCACGAAGCAGGCAATCCAGCCGTAGATCGTCGCACGCCAGCGGATCGGGTCCTGCTTGAGGTCGGCGAGGAAGGCGCGGGTCGAGACCTTCGGCACCACCACGTCCTGGTCGGGCAGCATGGCGAGATCGTCGTTGAACATCTCGCGCGCGACCTGCTTGGCCTCGCGATAACGCCCCTTCTGCACCAGCCAGACCGCCGTTTCCGGCACGTCGTGACGCATCACCAGGATGATCAGCGCCGGCAGCGCACCGAGGCCGAGCGTCACGCGCCACAGCGTCTCGTGGTTGATGTCGAGCAGGAGGAAGATCACGATGACGCCGATGGTCAGCACTTCGCCAACGGCGAACATGAACTGCCAGCGGTTGCCCATGACCTCGCGCTCACCCTTGGCCATGGATTCCATGATGTAGGTGTAGCCGGTCGAGATGTCGGAGCCGAGCGGAACGCCGAGCAGGAAGCGGATCACGATGAGCCAGGTCACGTTGGGCACGAAGGCCTGCGCCAGCGCCAGCACGATGAACATCACCATCGTGACCAGGAACATCACGCGGCGGCCGATCTTGTCCGACAGCCAGCCGCCGAGCAGCGCGCCGATCAGCGCACCACCTTGCGTGCCGGCCGCGGCAAGGCCGAGCATCAGTGGATCGGGATTGTACTGCTCCTTGATGAAGATCAGGACGAAGGCGATCGAGTAGAGATCCCAGGCCTCGACCAGGATCGAGGCCATCATCAGCCAGCCGACCTTGTTGCCCTTGGGGCTGTAATTGGTGATGAGATAGCGGACCGCGGCTTCGCTCGCGGTCGGTTGTGGCATGGCCATCGTCGACATGTTTGGTCCCTTCTTCAAAACTCTTAGGCGCCTAGTCCTGCTATGTGCCGAGCAGCGGCTCGATGCTGCAATCGAGCAGGCGCGGATCGATCCCCGCCTCCATGCCCGCAAACATCGAATCCATGAAGTCGATCAGGGCATCGCTCGCCTTCACCGCGTCCTCGACGCGGCGGCCGGCAACGGCCGAGAGAATGGCGAGATGGTGATCGATCGTGCCGGACAAATCGGTCTGTCCCGGCATGAAGCGGTGGTGGATGTAGCCGATGCGGCGATACAGCGTGTGCAGCGGCCGCAGCGTGTGCACCAGGAACGGCTCGCCCGCAGCCTCGAGCACCAGCGCGTCGATGCGGCGGTCGATGTTGTTGAACTCGTCGAGGGTCAAAGTCGCACGGCGCTCGCGCAGCAGACGCTCGATGTGCAGTGCCTGATTGCGGTGCGAGAGGCTGGCGCGATCAGCCGCGAGGCGAATGACGAATCGCTCCATGTCGCGGCGCAAGGCCAGCAGCATGCGCTCGCGCGCCAGATCGATCGGCGCAATATGCAGGCCGTGACGCGGACGAATGATGATGAGCGTGTCGGCGGAGAGGCGGTTGACGGCATGATGCACCGGCGTGCGGCCGAAGCCCGTGATCTGCTGCAACTCGAGCATGGTCATGAACTGGCCGGGCTTGAGTTCGCAATGAACGAGCAGCTCCTCGATCTTCTGATAGGCCAGCTCGAAGAAGTTGAGACGGTTGCGCCGCGAGGGCCTGCCCTCGCCGTCGTCCTCTGGTCTCACCACCTCGAGCGCGCGCTTGCGCCGTGCCATGTTTGCCTCCCGTCCGCCCGCGCTGTCGTTCGCAAGGCGGCGCTTGTTTGTGGCACCCTTAAAACATGTTGTGATATATTACAAGCAGGCGTAAGACTCCCCCCGACGGCCCGCAACGTGCTGCGGTGCAAAATGAACAAGACCGGCGCGAGGCGCCTGTGACGGGAGGACATCTGCCGTGAAGATCACGTCGATCGAGACGCTGCGCACCGAGGAATTTTCCAACGTCATCTGGGTGCGCGTTCACACGGATAGCGGCGTGATCGGTCTCGGCGAGACCTTCTATGGCGCCGGCGCGGTCGAAGCGCAGATCCACGACACCTTTGCCGGCCGCCTGCTCGGCCGCAATCCCCTGCACATCGAAGCGATCCATCGCGACATGCTGAACCTGCCGATGGCGCAGTCCTCGACCGGCGTCGAATACCGCGCGGCGTCGGCGATCGACATTGCGCTGTGGGACCTGTTCGGCAAGGTCTGCAATCAGCCGGTGCACCAGATGCTCGGCGGCCTCTGCCGCGACAAGCAGCGCATCTACAACACCTGCGCCGGCACGCAATATGTCCGCTCGACCAATATCAGCCCGGTCGCAAATTGGAATCTCGGGGCCAACAAGGGTCCCTATGAGGACCTCGACGGCTTCATGAACCGCGCGGATGCGCTCGCCGAAAGCCTGCTGGAAAGCGGCATCTCGGCGATGAAGATCTGGCCGTTCGATCCGGCCGCGCAGGAGAACAAGGGTCTCTACATCACCGCCGCCCAGATGAAGCAGGCGATCGAGCCGTTCGAGAAGATCAGGAAGGCCGTCGGCGACAAGATGGAGATCATGGTCGAACTCCATTCGCTCTGGAATCTGCCAACCGCCAAGCAGATCGCGCGCGCGCTCGAGCCGTACAAGCCGACCTGGTACGAAGACCCGATCCGCATGAACTCGCCGCAGGCGCTGGCCGAATATGCCCGCTCGACCGACGTCTGGGTCTGCGCCAGCGAAACGCTGGGCTCGCGCTTCCCCTACAAGGACATGCTCGACCGCGACGCCATGCACGTGGTGATGGCCGATCTGTGCTGGACCGGCGGCCTCACCGAGGGCCGCAAGATCGCGGCGATGGCAGAAACCTACCACCGCCCCTTCGCGCCGCATGACTGCATCGGCCCGATCGGCTTCATCGCCGCCATCCACATGTCGTTCAGCCAGCCGAACACCCTGATCCAGGAATCGGTGCGCGCCTTCTACAAGGGCTGGTACAATGAGCTCGTCACCACGATGCCCACCATCAAGGACGGCTACGTCTTCCCGATGGAAGGCCCCGGCCTTGGCGTCGACCTTCTGCCCGCCGTATTCGAGCGCTCTGATCTGATCGTGCGCCGCTCCAACGCTTGAGGATTTTTTGAGATGAGCACTGCCCTCTTCGACCTTTCCGGCCGCACCGCCCTCGTGACCGGCTCCTCGCGTGGGCTCGGCCGCGCCATCGCCGAAGGCATGGCCAAGGCCGGCGCCAGGATCATCGTCAACGGTGTCGATCCCAAGCGCGTCGAGCAGGCCGTCGCCGAGTTTCGCGCCGCCGGCCATCAGGCCGAAGGCGCCGCCTTCAACGTCACCGACGAGCCCGCGATCGTCGCAGCCTTCAACGATTTCGACAAGAAGGGCATCGCCGTCGACATCGTCGTCAACAATGCCGGCATCCAGCACCGCAAGCCGCTGGTGGAATTCACCACCGACGAATGGCGCAAGGTGATCGAGACCAACCTCACCAGCGCCTTCGTGATCGGCCGGGAAGCTGCCAAGCGGATGATCCCGCGCAAGCACGGCAAGATCATCAATATCGGCTCGCTCGGCAGCGAGCTGGCGCGCCCCACCATCGCGCCCTACACCGCCGCCAAGGGCGGCATCAAGAACCTGACCCGCTCGATGGCGGTGGAATGGGCCCAGCACGGCATCCAGGCCAACGCGATCGGTCCCGGCTACATGCTGACCGACATGAACGAGGCGCTGGTCAACAACACCGACTTCAACAACTGGCTGATGGGCCGCATCCCCTCCAAGCGCTGGGGCAAGCCTGACGAGCTGGTGGGTGCGGCAATCTTCCTCGCCTCGGATGCTTCCACCTATGTCAACGGCCAGATCATCTATGTCGATGGCGGCATGATCGCCGCGATGTAATCGCGAACACGAGGGAACAAGCCCATGCGCGCCGTCGTCATCCACGCCCCGAAAGACCTCCGGATCGACAACTACCCCGACACGGAGCCCGGCCCGGGCGAGGTCCGCGTCAAGATCGCCAATGGCGGTATCTGCGGCTCGGACCTGCACTACTACCATCATGGCGGCTTCGGCGTGGTGCGCATCCAGCAACCGATGGCGCTGGGGCATGAGATCGCCGGCGTGGTCGCGGCCGTGGGTGATGGCGTTACCAGCGTAAAGGCCGGGACCCGCGTCGCCGTCAATCCGAGCAAACCGTGCGGCCAATGCCTGCATTGCCAGGAAGGCATGCGCAACCAATGCCTCGACATGCGCTTCCTCGGCAGCGCGATGCGCTTTCCCCATGTGCAGGGCGGTTTTCGCGAGTTCATGACGGTCGATGCCACGCAGGCGGTGCCGATCTCCGACAAGCTGTCGCTGGCGGAGGCCGCGGTCGCCGAGCCGCTCGCGGTGTGCCTGCACGCCGGCAAGCAGGCGGGGCCCCTGCTCGGCAAGCGCGTGCTGATCACCGGTTGCGGCCCGATCGGCGCTCTCATGATTTTGGTCTCGCGCTTCGGTGGTGCGTCCGAGATCGTTGTCACTGACGTCGCCGACGCCCCGCTCGCAGTCGCCAGGAAGCTCGGCGCCACGCACGCCATCAATGTCGCGACCAATGCCGCCGCGCTCGATCCCTGGCGCGCCGGCAAGGGCGCGTTCGACACGCTGTTCGAAGCCTCCGGCAATCAGGCCGCGCTGCGTACCGCGCTCGACGTGCTCCGCCCCGGCGCGACGATGGTGCAACTCGGCCTCGGCGGCGAGATGACGCTGCCGATCAACTCGATCGTCGCCAAGGAATTGCAGCTCCGCGGCACCTTCCGCTTCGACCCCGAATTCGAGCTGGCGGTGCGGCTGATGGGCGAAGGCCTGATCGACGTGAAGCCGCTGATCACGGCGACGATGCCGTTCGAGAACGCGGTCGCGGCTTTTGAATTGGCTACCGACCGCTCGCAGTCGATGAAGGTGCAGCTGACCTTTTAGGGCTGCGCCAACGCCGCGATGACCTCGCGGGAGACGAAGACCTCCGCGCGCTCCCAGGACTCGTCGTTGTCGCCTCGGAACGTATAGAGCTTGTCCATCACGACCTTCCTGGCGCCAACGTCGATCACCGCGACCTTGGCCCATTGCACCAGCGTGCTGGTCTTCTGGATGCCGCCGATCACCTTGAACGCCGCCCCCTCTTGCACCGACGGCGCAAGCCGGTAGCGCGGGTCGGCGGCGATGTCTCGCCGGAGCGCGACCATGAACGCCTGCAGCCGCCGCTCATGAGCGGCGCTCTGGTCAACAGGCTCGGCCGAGGTGTCAGTGTAGCTGAAATCGTCGAGCGCAATGGTGGTCTCGGCGGCGACGGCCCGGCCATTCAGCCCGGCCGCAAGAAGAACAAGGAAAGACAGCAACGAGCGGGTACGGTGCATCGCGGGCCTCGCATGACGGAAAGGCCGCAAACTAGGCGGACGCATTACGCACCGCAGCCGTGGCGCTCCCGGCTGGTCCCGGGAAAATTTCACGACGTTGCAGCGCGGTAAGAGTGCCGCTTTGCGCAGGCAGCGTTCTGCCCTTTAATGCGCAGGCGACATACCGTTCGCCCCAGGTGCCCGCTGATGTGGAACCGCCCGAGATTCGATCTCAAGGTCCGTCTGACCTTGCGCGTGGCTGCCGTCTCGGCCGCCTGCTTCACCGCTATATCAGCCTATTTTCTCATCACGGCCGACCGCGCAGCCCATGCGCGCATCGACGGCATCGCCGCCATCGTTGCAAAGACGCTGGAGCTTCAACAGGGCAAGGTGCTCTGGACCGCGAACCCCCGGTCGGACTTTCCCAACCTCGACCCCGTCTCGGCTTATGTGATGACGCCCGGCCTGTGCCTGGCCTTCCGTGGCGTCAGCGGCGAGATGCTGCAGCGCTTCTGTAGCGGCGCGCCTGTCGCGGATGACCCGCCGCCGCAGATCTTCACGGCGTTCTATCATGGCCTGTTCGACCCCGGCCGTGAGGCGGCGCGGCCGGTGATCCTGCGCGGGACAAAGCTGGGTGAGGCCGTAGTCTCGGTCGATCCGGCTGTGCGGATGGCGGAGGCCTGGCACGAGGCCGGCCGCCTGATGCTGGCGCTGGCTATCGCGCTGCCGCTGCTGTGCGTCCTGGTCTACGCCGCGCTGGCCCGCGCCCTGCGCCCGACCCGGATGATCCGCGCCGGCCTGGAGCGGATTGCCGCCAATGACCTCACCGCGCGGTTGCCGCCATTCGATCTCGCCGAGCTCTCCGCGGTGCGCGACGTCTTCAATCATCTCGCCGAAAGCCTCGACACGGCACTCGCCGAGCGCGCCGAGCTGACCCGAAAACTGATCGCGCTCCAGGACGAGGAGCGCCGCCATCTCGCCCGCGAGCTCCATGACGAATTCGGCCAGTCGCTGGCCGCGATCCGCGCGCTCGCCGCCTCCGCCCGCCAGACCGCCGCGCAGGACTGCCCTTCCCTGCTCGGCGAATGCGACGGGATCGCGCGGACCGCGACCGGCATGATGGAGACGCTGCGCGGCGCGCTGTTCCGGCTCCGCCCGCCTGATGTCGAGGAGCTCGGCCTCGTCGCCAGCCTCGAAGGCCTCGTTGCCGGGTGGAACGGCCGCAGCCGCGGTGAGACGCGCTTCTCGATCCGTTTCGACGGCTCGTTCGGGACGCTGCCGGCCACGATCAGTGCCAACCTCTACCGCATCGTGCAGGAGGCGCTCACCAACGCGGCCAAGCATGCCGGCGCCACCAAGGTGAACCTCGAACTGTCGATGTGTGCGGCCGAAATCGCGCTCGCCGTCGATGACGACGGCCGCTCGACCGATCCCGCCGCAAAAGCCGGCATGGGCCTGCTCGGCATGCGCGAACGCGTCGCAGCCCTGCGCGGCCATCTGAGTTTTGAGGCCGGCGCCAACGGCGGCTCCGCACTGCGCGTCGTCATTCCCCTTGTCGCCGCGGGTCCGCAGGCGCTGGAGCACGCGGCATGACCGCGACCATCTTACTGGTCGACGACCACTCGGTTGTCCGCGAAGGCTATCGCTCCGTGTTGCAGAAGCAGCCGGGCCTGCGCGTCATCGCCGAAGCCGGCGACGGCGCGGAGGCCTATCGCCTCTTCAAGTCCGAGGCACCAGATCTCGTCATCATGGATCTCAGCATGCCCGGCATCGGCGGCGTCGAGGCCGTCAGGCGCATCCGGCAATGGGACAAGGCGGCAAAGATCCTCGTCTTCACCATGCACGACAATGCCGGCTTTGCCGTCCAGGCCATCCGCGCCGGCGCACGAGGTTACGTCACCAAGACCAGTCCTCCGGAGACACTGGTGCGCGCGGTGATGGATGTGCTCGCCGGCAAGATCGCGATAAGCCCTGATATCGACCACGAACTGGCGCTCAGCCGGATCAGCGGCGAGAGCTCCGCCGCCGACGTGCTCACGCCGCGCGAGTTCGAGGTGCTGCGGCTGTTGCTCGCCGAGAACACGACGGAGGAGATCGCCGAGACGCTGCATGTCAGCCCGAAGACGGTCGCGAATTTGCATTCGCTGATCAAGGACAAGCTCGGCGTCGGCTCCGACATCGAGCTGGTCCGGCTGGCGCTGCGACAGGGAATCCTGACGCAGCTCGATCTCGGCGACGCTTGAGCGCCCGCGTTACGGCACGAGCTTCGTGCCATCAGGCGCGGACGCCTCGACGTTGTCGCCGATCCTGAACGACATCATGTCGCGACCGACCAGCAACGGTCCGTTGTAGGCGGTGCGCGTGCGCTCGATCAGCGGCTCCTCCGGAATATCGGGTCCGGGCTTCACCGTGCCGAACACGATGTGGGAATAGACCGCGAGCTTCGGCCTGGCTGAGGCAAAGATGCGGCCGGCCTCCTCGGGCGAGGTGTGGTGCGCCTGGATGTCCTTGTAAACAGGATTCCTGACCAGCAGCTCCGGCTCGATCACCGCGACTTCGTGGATCAGCAAATCGGCACCCGCTGCTGCCTTGGCGATCCGCTCGTCATACTTCGTGTCGCCCGACAGCACGACCTTGTGCCCACCATACTCGATCACATAGCCGAACGCCGGCTTGATCTTCTCACCGTGATTGACCTCGATCGCGGTGACCTTGACGCCGTTGTTGTCGTAGACAAGTCCCGGCTCGACATCCTTTGCGGCAAACTCGACCGCCTTGGGATCGAGATGCTCGTCGTCGATACGAATGCGGATGTCGTCGGCGAAGGCTTTGGTCAGGTTCTCCGTCATCGCCACGGTGCCCTTGGGCCCGAACAGCTTCATCGGCCCCTTGCGCGAGGCCCAGGGCGTGGCGAGCCAACCTGTGAGCCACATATCAGGAAGGCCGACGATGTGGTCGGAATGCAGATGCGTGAGGAAGCTGGCGGTGATCGCGCCGAGCGGAATCTTCAGCTTGTAGAGCTGCATGGTCGAGCCGCGGCCGAGATCGAACAGCAGCTTTTCGCTCCCCGCCTCCACCAGCGTCGAGGCGCTGAAACTCGTCGGCCGCGGTGTCGGCACGCCGGTGCCGAGCAGCGTGACCTTGATCGGTTCGGCCGACGCAGCCGTGCTGAACGCGAGCAGCACGAAGCCTGCCCGCAGGAGAGTCCTGAGCATATTGTCCTTCCCTGAGTGTCAGATCATTGCCGCGTGGCCGCGGATCATTCGCGCGCGACCACCGAGTCCAGCCACGCGCAGTTCAGTGGCGGCACGCGCGGATCGGCGACGCGGACGCCGCGGGCCGCAGCATCCAGCCGCATCTCGCGCAGGCGCTTGCGCTGCTCGTCGGGCATGTAGAGACGCTCGTGACCCCATAGTGACGGGCCATCAAACGTCTCGTGCGGCTGCCAGGTCTCGGGATCGATGATCCGTCCGCCCCAGCCATATTCGATGAAGAAGCCCGAGGGCGTATTCACGTAGAACGAGGTCATGTGGTCGTTGGTGTGGCGACCCAGCGTATAGACGACACGGCCATCTTCGAGCTGGGCGAGATCGTAACCCTGGCCGACATCGTCGAGGCTGCCGAGCTCGACCATGAAATGATGCAGCGCCTTGCGGCCCGAGCCGACCATTGCGAAGGAATGGTGCCGGCCGTTGACGTGGAAGAAATAGAGCCCGTAAGGCTTCAGCCCGAAATCGGAGACGTGGAAGCCGAGCACGTCGCGATAGAACGGCACCAGCGGCTCGACGTCCTCGACATTGAGCACGACGTGCCCCATGCCCAGCGCGCCGGTGCGAAAGCCCGAGATCGGCCGACCGGGTCTGAAGGGTTCGCTCGCAAGCTCAGGCGCGCAGAACGCTTCCAGCCGGTTTCCGGCGGGATCCGCGAACGTGATCAGCTCGGCCACGTGCCGCTCGTCGGCGAGTGCGCGCGAGCCGCGCGTCACCTTGACGCCATGGCCTTCCAGTCGCGCCGCGAGCCGGTCCAGCTCGGCGGCAGACGGAACTTCCCAGCCCATGACCGCAAGGCCGGCATCGCTGCTGCCGTCGACGATCAGGCGCTGCTTGCGATCGTCCATGCGAAATGCCCGCATCCTGCCGCCGCGATCGACCTGCTGCATGCCGAGCAGCCCGGTCGCCATTTGGCCCCACTGGTCGAGCTGCGACGAATTGATGCCGATATAGCCGAGCGCGGTGATTTCCATCGAATTCCTCCCGAGGGCATCGCCTTCGCCGCATTGCGGCGAGCTTGATACAGGCCGCGCGCAATCCTACGGTGGCGTCCCGCAATCGCTTCGCGTTCGCAAAGACGATAATCGCGAAGCCGTCGGCCACAAGGGAGGAAATACGAAGTGTCCAAGGAGCGGACGCGGAACGGCCAGCCGCGGCAGTCGGAGGGCGTGCGCGCCTTCAAGCGCGGGCTGGACGTGCTGCAGGAGGTCAACCGCTCCGGCGGCATCCGCGCCGGCGACGTCGCCCGCGCGCTCGACCTGCCCCGCCCCACCGTCTATCGCCTGCTCGAAACGCTGGAGGAACTCGGCTATGTCGCCCGCAGCGCCAGCGACGACCGCTTTCGCGTCACCCGGCTCGCCCTGAGCCTCGGCGACGGCTACGACCCCGGCGTGGTGATCTGCCAGGCGGCCGCGCCTTTTCTCGCCGAGCTGAGCAAGACGCTGGTCTGGCCGGTCGATCTCTCCACTTACGAGAACGCGGCGATGGTGGTGCAGGAGACCACGCATTCGCGCAGCCCGCTGTCGATCGACCGCGGCATGATCGGCAAGCGCTTGCCGATGCTGCGGACCTCCGCGGGCCGGGCCTATCTCGCCGCCTGCCCCGTGCGCGAACGCGATCTCATCGTCAGCCATCTGCGCCGCATCGACGAAGCTGACGACCGCCCCTTCCTCGAGCGGACCCGCCTCGACCAGATGATCGCCGAGACTCAAGCACGCGGCTACGCGACCCGCAGCGAGGGCGAATACAATCCGAAGACGGCGTCGATTGCCGTTCCCATCGTGCGCAATGGCGCGGTCTACGGCTGTATCTCCATCATCTGGATCCGCTCGGCGCTGGGGATCGAGGAAGCCATGGCGCAGTTCGTCAGCCAGCTTCAGGAGACGGCTGCGGCCATTCCGGTCGAGACTTAGGGTCGTCCGCTGGGCGGACACTTCGGCCGGCGCCGTTGAAGCGGTGGCACCTGATGGGGAAGAGATAGCCCCATGCAAGATAAATCCGCTCCTGAAGAGTTTGACGTCGTGATCGTCGGCCGTGGCCCGGTCGGCGCCACGCTTGCCAATCTGCTCGGCCTCTGCGGCGTGCGGACGCTGGTGCTGGAGCGCGAGGCGCGGACCTATCATCTGCCGCGCGCGGTGCATTTCGACGACGAATGCATGCGCGTGTTCCAGACCATCGGCCTCGCCGACGCCATCCTGCCGCAGGTCATCCTCAGCCCCGGCATGCTGTTCCTCGACGCCGACGGCAAGATGCTGCTGGACTGGTCGCGACCGCAGACGCTGACGCCGATGGGCTGGAACCTCAGCTATCGCTTCCACCAGCCCGATCTGGAGGACGCGCTGATCGGCGGCCTCGCGCGCTGGCCGCACGTCACCTTGCGCAGCCGCTGCGAGGTGTTCGCGCTGGACCAGGACGAGACCGGCGTGCGCATCCGCTACGAGGATATCTCCAACGGAAAGCTCAGCGAAGTTCGCGCCGGTTACGTCATCGGCTGCGATGGGGCTCGGTCAATCGTTCGCCGCTTCATCGGCTCCGGCATGGACGACCTGGGCTTTCACGAGCGCTGGCTGGTGATCGACGTGCTGCTCAAGCGCGCGCGCGACGATCTCGGCGACTACAGCCTTCAGCACTGCGATGTCAGGCGTCCCGCGACCTATGTCCGCGGCACCGGCACGCGGCGGCGCTGGGAGATCACGGTTCTCCCTGACGAGGATTCGAACGAGGTCGCTCAATCCGCAAAGGTCTGGGAGCTGCTGTCCCGCTGGATCACGCCCGAGGATGCCGAGCTCGAGCGCGCGGCGGTCTACACCTTTCATTCCGTGATCGCACAGCAATGGCGTAACGGCCGGCTGCTGCTGGCCGGCGATTCAGCTCACCAGACCCCGCCTTTCCTCGGCCAGGGCATGTGCGCCGGCATCCGCGATGCCGCCAACCTCGCCTGGAAGCTCGCGGCCGTCATCCGCGGTGATGCCGCGCCTGGCTTGCTCGATACCTATCAAAGCGAACGGCAGCCGCATGTGCGCGAATTCATCGAGCTCGCCATCCGCCTGGGCGGTGTCATCAACACCAAGGCGATCGAAGCGGGCCTTGCCGCCGGGCAAGCGCGCGAGAACGCGCCGGTCAAGCTGGAGGTGAAAAAGCCCCTGCTCGGCCCCGGGCTCGCGCTCGGCGAGCTCGCGCTCACCGGACATCTCGCGCCGCAATTCATGCTGAAGGACGGCAGCCGCGGCGACGACCTGATCGGCTACAGCCATGTGCTGCTGGTCGAGAGCGCCGCGCATCCCGCGCTTTCGCAAGCGGGGATCAAAATCCTGACCGGCGATGATGCGCAAGGCATCGGCCCCTGGCTGCGCGAGCACGGCCTCACCGCCGCGCTGGTTCGCCCCGACCGCTACATCCGCGGCACCGCCCGCAACGATGCCGAACTCGACCGGCTCATCGCCGCAATCACGCCTCCCACCCACGTGCCGTCCGCGGCCTGACCGAACATCTCTCGAGGATATCCCATGAAGCTGCTCTCTTTCATCGTCGACGGCCGCGCCTCGTTCGGGGCCGTCAGGGACAATGGCGTCGTCGATCTCGGCAAACGCATGGCTGGATGCGCAACGCTGCGGCAGTTGCTCGAAGCGGGCAGCGTGACCGAAGCGACGAAGCTGCTCGCATCCACTGCGCCGGATCATCCGCTGGACAGCATCAGCTTCGCGCCCGTCATCCCCGATCCCGGCAAGATCATCTGCGTCGGCCTGAATTATCGAGACCACGTCGCCGAGACCGGCCGCACCGTCACCGAGAAGCCGGCGCTGTTCGTCCGCTTCCCCTGCAGCCAAGTCGGTCATCTTCAACCGATCGTGAAACCGAGGGTGAGCGACGATTTCGATTACGAAGGCGAGCTTGCGCTCGTCATCGGCAAGCAGGGCCGGCACATTCCGGCGAGCCGCGCGCTCGACCACATCGCCGGCTACGCCTGCTACAATGAGGGCAGCATCCGCGACTGGCAGCGCCACACCAGCCAGTTCCTCTCCGGCAAGACCTTTGCGGAGAGCGGCAGCTTTGGCCCGTGGCTGGTGACGACGGACGAGATTCCCGACCCGTCGAAGCTCACGCTCCAGACGCGCCTGAACGGCGCCGTGGTGCAGAACACCACCACGGATCTGCTGATCACCGGCATCCCCGACCTGATCGCCTACATCTCGACGATCTGCCCCCTCGTCCCCGGCGACGTCATCGTGACGGGTACGCCGGGCGGCGTCGGCCTGAAGCGCACGCCGCCTCTGTGGATGCGTCCCGGCGACACCGTCGAGGTCGAGATCTCCGGCATCGGAACGCTCCGCAACAAGGTCGTCGCCGAGGCGGCCTGACCGCCAACGCCATCAAACCAACGATAAAATCAGGAAACGCCATGGCTACTCTCCGCACCACATCCACCGCCATCCTGCTGATCTCGCTGGCGCTCGCCGGCACCGCGCGCGCCGAGATCAAGGGCGACGCCGTCCGCATCGGCGTCCTCACCGACATGAACGGGATTTTCGCGACCGCGATGGGCCCCGGCTCGGTCGAGGCCGCGCGGATGGCGGCGGAGGAGTTCGGCGGCAAGATCAACGGCAAGCCGATCGAGATCCTGCAGGCCGATCACCAGAACAAGCCGGACCTTGCTGCCTCGTTGGCGCGAAAGTGGTTCAGCGACGGCGTACAGGCGATCGCGGATGGCGGCAGCTCCGGCGCGGCACTCGCCGTGCAGGAGCTGGTGCGCGGCAACGGAAAGATATTCCTCGTCTCCGGCGCCGGCGCCAACCAGCTCACCGACGAGGCCTGCGCGCCCTCGAGCGTGCAATGGACCCAGGACGCCTACTCCACGGCGACGGCCGTCGTCTCCGGCGTCATGCAGACCAGCAAGGAGCCGTGGTTCTTCATCACCGGCGACTACGCCTTCGGCCATTCGATCGAGGCAACCGCGCGCGACCGCATCACCGCGCTCGGCGGCAAGGTCGCCGGCAGCGTCAAGGCCCAGCTCGGCACGCCCGACTACTCGTCGTTCCTGCTGCAGGCCCAGTCCTCGGGCGCAAAGATCCTCGCAATCAACGTCGCCGGCGACAACGCCACCGCGATCAAGCAGGCTGAGGAATTCGGCCTCGCCGACCAGGGCATCAAGATCGTGCCGATGTCGTTCCAGAACGTCGACATCGAAGCCGTTGGCCTGAAGGCGACGCGCGGCGATCTGATCGTCACCTCGTTCTTCGAGGACGTCTCGCCGGCCGCGCGAAAATTCTCCGACGCGTTCTATGCGCGCCGCAAGGCGATGCCCTCGCAGATCCAGGCCGGCGTCTACTCGGCCGTGCGGCACTATCTGCAAGCCGTCAAGGATACGGACTCGGACGACAGCGCCACCGTGATGGCGAAGATGAAAGCGACGCCGGTGTCGGATGCCTACACCACCAACGGCCACATCCGCGAGGACCAGCGCATGGTGCACGATCTCTACCTGGTGCAGGTCAAGACGCCCGAGGAATCCAAGGGCCCGTGGGACTTCGTCAAGCTGGTCGCGACCATCCCGCCCGAGCAGGCCTTCCGCCCGCTCGACCGCAGCAAGTGCAGCCTGGTCGGCAAGTAGCCGTTACGCCAGATACCGCGTGAGATAGCCTTCCATGGCGTAGAGCGCGCAGAGCGCAAGGCTCGACCATACGGCGGCGCTGAAATACAGGAACATCCAGGTCAGCTCGCCCTTCCAGTGCGCGATGTCGTGGGTCACCACCCATCGCGTCGAAACGTCATGCAGGCCCTCGAGGAAGCCGAGGAACCTATTGCCCTCGGCATGCCCTGCCCGCCAGCGGCTGAGATACATCGGCACGTCGACGGTGACGAGGAAGGCGAGGAAGCAGGCGATGCCGACGATGCCGGCGACCAGCGCCCAGCGCACCGGTCCCTGGAATTCCGGCATCAGACGGCACAGGGCGATGCCGGCAAGGAAGAACGTCACCGCCCACAGCGAGTTCTCGATCGCGTTGAAGAGGAAGTTGGTGGTGACGACGGCATACCAGGAGAAGCATTCGGCGACGATGATGATCGGCACGATCACGAGCGCAATGTTCACCGCGGTCTGCGCGCCAGTCATCTTGCCGAGCTGATGCAGGATGATCGCCCATTGCGCAGCGAAGCACACCTCTGCCACGGTCGCGACCGTGCGCCCGATGAAGACGCTGGAGAGCCAGGTGTCGAACAGGCAGATGCGCTGCACGTCGGCGCGCGGCAGCACCGAGCGGAAGGCGCAGCCGAACACATAGCCCGCGCACAACAGGAACATCAGCCCGATGTCCGAGCCACCGCCGACGCTGCCGGCCACGCTCGGATAGAACTCGCGGTACAGCATAAACCAGACGAGAATGTTCGCCGCACTGACAAGCGTCAGGGACCCCCACCACCACGCGAGGGGATTTGACCGGGCCTGCCACTGCAACATGATGAGCTCCGCTGTAGTCGAGATGACATCCAACGGTAGCAATTCTGTCATAAATGTTACGCACGGCGCGACAAAAATCTGCGTGACGCCACTGTCATAATTCGCACGCGCAGTGTCATAATTGCAAAGACGCCTGCGTTTCCAAACTCATTCAGGAGGCGCCACTTCGCGTGGCGCCCCCCGAAACATGCGCAGCTTTTATTTCTTCAGACCGCCGACATAGGCCGCGAGCTTGTCGAGCGTCTGGTAGCCGTATTCGACGGCGCCGAAGCCGATCATGTGGTCGCGCTGTTCCGAGGTCGATGCCAGTTGCCGCATCATCAGCACGGTCTTGCCATTGCTCTGTTCGGCAAAGGTCAGGATGAAGCGGAACATGCTGGGATCGTCGTCCTGGTCGTCGCCGTGGTCCATCTCCATCAGCTTCGGCCGCTCGATCCGGCGGAAGCGCATGCGGTTCGGATAGACGGTGCCGTCGGGGCCGATCATGTTGAAGCGCCAGACGCCGCCGACGCGCACGTCGATCTCGAAGGTCTCGATCTTGAACCCTTTCGGCCCGAACCATTGCGGCAGGTGTTTTGGATCGGACCACGCCTCGAACACCAGATCGCGCGGCGCGTCGATCACGCGCGACATCACAATCTCGCGGTCGATCGACCATTGCGACAGGGCGGCATTGGCAGCATTCGTCATCGTCAGGTACCTTCTCGTTTGCTTGGCTTGTTGTTGGTCTTCTCGGTCGTTTTGGACGGCCGCCGGGCGGCCGCCCTCTCCTTCTTCAGCTTCATCACATAGGCCTCGAAGCGGTCGAGCCGCGCTTCCCAGATCGCGCGCTGGTGCTGGAACCAGTCTTCCGCACCGACGAGCGCCTCAGGACTGAGGCGGCACGTGCGCACGCGGCCGGACTTTTCCGACTGCACGAGCCCGCTCGTCTCCAGCACATGGATGTGTTTCATGAAGCTCGGCAGCGCCATTTCGAACGGCTCGGCGAGTTCTCCGACCGAGGCCTCGCCGGCACACAGCCGCATCACGATGGCCCGCCGCGTGGGATCGGCGAGCGCCGAGAAGACCTGGTCGAGCTGGGGTAATTGGTTAGCCATGAAGCTAACTATAGGGCCACCGCGATCCGGCGTCAACAATTGTTAGCCAGAAAGATAACTATTTTTCGCAGCCCGGACGGAGCAAGGCGCAATCCGGGATTATCGCCTCGCGGAATCATCTCGCTGGATTTCGCTGACGCTCCATCCGGCTAACGAAGCAAGGCCACAGCAATGGAACCACAACGCGCAAATGTGAATTGGGCTGCCCCGGCCCTCCCAAAACAGAAAGCCCCGGCCGGGCCGGGGCTTTCCTCGCCACATCTAAACCGGGATCAGTATCTGGCGACCACGGGCCCACCGAACTTGTAGTTCACGCCGATGCGCACGATGTTCGATTTGATGTCGAACGAATGCGTGAAGGTCTGGGCCGGCAGCGGCCCACCAGCGACGAGATTGTTGCTGGTCATGCTGGCGCGACCGAGATCGACATAGAGATACTCGGCCTTGAGCGACCAGCCGTTGCCGACCGCATATTCGCCGCCGACACCTGCGGTCCAGCCGACGCGGGTATCGCGGATCGCGCCGGATTCGGTCGCGGCTGCGAACGTGTCGGAAAAGTTGAAATTGCCCTTCACGTCGGCAATCGCCGCACCGCCCGTGGCGTAGATCAGCCAGCTCGGCGTTGCGAGGAAGCCGATGCGGCCGCGGATCGTTGCGAGCCAGTCGGCCGAGACCTGCGAGTTGACGGTGAAGCCCGTCGGTGCACAACAAGGATAGAGCGCCGAACCGGTCGCGCTGCCCTTGAAGCCGAAATAGTTGATGTCGCCCTCGAGGCCGAACACCGCGCTGTTGACCTGCCAGTTGTAGCCGGCGGTCAAACCTCCGGTCACGCTCGAGGAGTTGACGTGCTGCGCGCCGACCGCTGCGATGGCAGGCACGCTCGAATTTGCGAAGTACGCGACCGGAGGGTCGAGGGTGGTGGTCGCGGCATCAGCACTGCCCCACTGCCCACCGACATTGCCGCCGACGTAGAAACCCGTCCAGTTATAGGCGGCCGCCATCATCGGCGCCTTGGTGTAATGCGCCGCGAGGTCGGCGGCTTGCGCGGCCACGGTGCCCAACACGGCCATCGCAGCCGCCAGCAAAAACCTTTTCATTCCAGTCTCCTTGCCCCACGCGATCGAAACGCGCGTCTTCACATGCACCGCCAGGTGTTTCCGGCACGGGCTAGGCATAGGCAGCACCTCGCGCGGCGTCTTGGGCTGCGGCGAAGTTCGCAGGGACTGTGACGCAATGTGCGCGCAACATCGTACGAACGGATGACGAGTGTGACCCCGGGGCCACGCATCATCCTTCAGCGGCGACGCGCGATGCAGCGCCGTGTCGCATCAGACAACGAGACAAAGAAAACGCGACTCGAATGGCCGGCGTATCAAACCGAGCGCGTCAATCCGCCGTCGACGCGGATGTTCTGCCCGGTGATGTAGGCCGCACCGTCGGAGGCCAGGAACGAGATCGTCGCCGCGATCTCCTCGACCTTGCCGTAACGCTTCAACGGCACGCTGTCGCGGCGCGCATCGGTTTGCGGCAGGCTGTCGATCCAGCCCGGCAGCACGTTGTTCATGCGGATGTTGTCGGCCGCATGGGTGTCGGTGAAGATTTTTGTGTAGGCGGCAAGGCCTGCGCGGAACACCGCCGAGGTCGGAAACATCGCGCTCGGTTCGAACGCCCAGGCGGTCGAAATGTTGATGACGGCACCGCCCTTCTGCGCCTGCATCGCCGGCATCACCAGCCTGACCGGACGGATCACGTTGAGCAGATACGTATCGAGGCCGAGGTGCCACTGCTCGTCGGTGATCTCGGTGATCGCCGCGCGCGGTCCGTGGCCGGCGCTGTTGACGAGCACGTCGATCCGTCCCCACTTCGCCAGCGCGCCGTCGACGAGGCGCTTGAGGTCGTCATTGGACTTGTTCGACCCGATGACGCCAAACCCGCCGAGCTCGGTCGCGAGCGCTTCGCCCTTGCCGGAGGACGACAGGATCGCGACGCGAAAGCCGTCGGCTGCGAGCCGCCGCGCGGCCCCTGCTCCCATGCCGCTGCCGCCTGCGGTGACGAGTGCGACCTTCTCTGCTGCCATGACCGGATATCCCTGTGATAGTGTGTTGAGGCTCAGCCTGTCGTCAGGCCTTCTACCGCCACACTTGCCCGCAAACCAGACTTGCCAACAGGCCCATAGCCACGAGGCGACGCGACATGAGCGATTTGCAGATCCGCAATTTGCGACCCGACGAGATCTCCGTCGCGATCGACTGGGCCGCGGCTGAGGGCTGGAATCCCGGCCTTGCCGATGCCGCCTGCTTCGCGATCCCCGATACGCGGGGCTTCTTCGTCGGCGAGATCGACGGCGAGCCGGTCGCAACCGTCTCCTGCGTCACCTACGACGAGCGCTTCGCGTTCCTCGGGTTCTACATCGTGCGCGCTGGCTTTCGCGGCAGAGGCCATGGCCTGCGCATCTGGAACGCCGCGATCGCGCATGCAGGCTCGCGCGTGATCGGGCTCGACGGCGTCGTCGCCCAGCAGGACAATTACAGGAAGTCCGGCTTCCAGCTGGCCTATGCCAATATCCGCTGCGGTGGCATCGTTGCCGCGCCACCGAAGCCGCCCGCCGCAGTTGTTGCGCTCGACGCAATCCCGTTTGCGCTCGTGCAAGCCGACGACGCCACCGTCTTCCCGGCCCCGCGCCCGGCCTTTTTGCGCGCCTGGATCAACGCACCGGGACACGTCGGCCGTGCACTGCTGCGCGACGGCAAGCTTGCCGCGTGGGGCGTGATCCGCCCCTGCCGGAGCGGTCGCAAGATCGGCCCGCTGGTGGCCGATGATCGCGCCTCGGCGGAGGCCGTATTGCAGGCTTTGCTGGCGAGTCCCGGAAGCAACGAGATTGTGCTCGACATCCCCGCGATGAACCGCGATGCTATGGCGCTTGCGGAATCCCTCAGGCTGAAGCCGACGTTCGAAACGGCGCGAATGTACACCGGACCGATCGCGTCATTGCGGCTCGACCGCGTGTTCGGGGTAACCAGCTTTGAACTGGGTTGATAGCGACTTTTAATTTCGGCCCATGCTGCCTGAGATTTGTAATCTGTTTCACGTGCCCGCTGCGATGCAGCGTGTATTGGTGTTCGATCCGCCGAATTGTCCGGCCGGCGCGAACGTCATTTTCCGACCATCGATATTTTCCGTCCAGAGGATTTCATGACCGAAGCCAGAACCAAGGCCCGCCCCTCTCAACACACGACCGACGACACCCAGCGCCTCGGGATCGCGGCTGCGCTGCTGCTTGCGGTCGTGACGGCGCTCGGGCTGCACACGCTCGTCTCGGCGTCTGCGATGCGCGACGCCGCCGAGGCGGAGCTCGCGCGCGTCATTGCCAATGAGGATCGGGATGTCTGCGGTCAGTTCGGGCTGCGCCCGGGGACAAACGCGTTTGTGGCTTGCAGCCGCGAGCTGGCGAATGTGAGGCAGAAACAGTCGGACCGCGACGAGGCAGCCGCGGCAGGCATCCTGTAGCGTTCGGTGAAACCCGGCGCGCTGCTCAGTAGCAGCGCGTGATGTTGACGGTGTGCTCGACACCACCACGGCCGGGGACGGTCACCTGCTCCGTCGGGCAGCTCGACACATAGGGCCGGTCGGATGGCACGACGTTCGGCGGGAAGCGGTGTGCCCAGTCCCAGGGAACGTCGTAGGTGTAGGTATAGCGAACGTCGTTGGTGACAGGCTGCCCCGCATCGACGAAAGGTTCGCTGTGACTCGCGCCGTCGTAGAAGAACCCGCCGCCGCCGGGCCAGTAGACCCAGGGATTGTTGAAGCGATTGCCGCGGCCGCGGAACCGCGCACCCGCCGAGATCGACGGTCGTGCCGCGGCCGGCGGCGCGGCGGCGGCCACCATGCCATGCGGGGCGGCGCCGCCCGGTCGTGCAAAACTATCGCTGGCGGCAAGGAGCAGCGCGGCTGCGCTGAGAGAGGCGAACAACGCCCCAACTGATCTGGACATCATGATACGCACCAACTCGTCTGGCTTCGCAAATTGCGGCTCCCCACCGCACGCTAGGCCGCCCTGTCGCCCGCCCGCAAACGTATAATTAATTATTGGTTAAGGCACGGGATTAACAGGGAACCGGCTGCGGCAGAACGCCCGGCATTTCCGGCGACCGTTGCCCGGATGAAGCCAGCGAAATCCGGGGCCGCTGCCCGTGCCGCGAGAATCCCCATCCGGGCTACAACCCCTTGCGGTGCCCAACGGGCAAAACACGCCATCCATTGGTCGAGACCGCCGCTCAAAATATTCCGCTTTACCGAAATTCGGAAACGGCGTATGTGTCGCGCAACCCGGCCCCTGGAAGAGGGGCGTATCGCGATCGTCACGACGCGGGCCGGGCCGTGGTGGGCGTGGGTCTCATCGGCGCGAAGGGCTTTGCAGGGCGGGCAACCGTGAGCAAGACCATCGCGCACACGACCGGTGTGATCCGCGTACGGCAAAATCGTGTGGTCCTGGCGCCCGGAGCCTGTGCGCCAAGTCCTGTGGTGATGTGCGATGTCCGACCGGACGCACACATCAGCCATCTGCAGGGCGACGGGGGCAATAGTGCATCGCTCCCCGGGGAGATCGCGACATAAGCCGTCAAACCACTGCGCAGGGAAGGCCGGATGTTTGGCTTCACCTGTATGCCGCTGTGCAGCCTCTCGTAGCGCAGATATCGCACAGTGGACCGCGGGTGCCAGCCGGCACCCGGTCTTCCCTGCACCCTCTTTCATTTGAGGGTGAGGCGACAACGCAAAGCTCGGGCGGATAAAGCCGCGAGGATGATTATCCATGTCTAACCTTGAACTGGGTCTCGTGCCGCCTGTCCGCCCCCGCAATGACGAATCCGAGGATGCCTGGCCGCCTCCCCGTCACTTCTGCATGCCGATCCGCTCTTGTAACAAAACCGTCACACAGCAAAACTAAACGATTGCCGGGGGCCGCGGTTCGGCGGCCAAGCCGCCTCACCGCTAGGAGATTTTGATGCGCCGTTCACTGGTGTTGCTGTCAGCCGGATTGACAGTGCTGTCCACCGGATTTGCCTCCGCTGAGAACAACACGCCCCGCAACCTGATCCTGTTCATTCCCGACGGGCTGCGCGCGCTGAAGATCACTCCCGAGACCGCGCCTGCCATGGCCGAGGTCCGCGACAAGGGCGTCAACTTCAAGAACTCGCATTCGCTGTTCCCGACCTTCACGATGGCCAACGGCTCGGCGATGTCGACCGGCCATTATCTCGGCGACACCGGGGTGTTCTCCAACACGATCTGGACCAACTACACCTCGGCACCCGCCGGAGACACCGTGGTCCCCTTCATCGAGAACGACGCCGTGCTCGGCGACGTCGACGAGCATTTCAAGGGCGACTATCTCAACGAAGAAACCGTGTTGAAGATGGCCCGCGACAAGGGCCTGAGCACGGCCGCGATCGGCAAGGTCGGCCCGACATTTCAGTTCGACCACACCGATCATCCGGAGAAGCCGGGCAAGCACTCGATCGTCATCGACGATTCCACCGGCGGCAAGGCCGGCGTGACATTATCGGACGAGATGAAGGACGCCCTGACCAAGGCCGGCCTGCCCCTCGTCGCTCCGAGCCGCGGCGACAACGCCAAGGCGGGTGACGCCAAGACGCCCGGCACCACGACGGCCAACGTCGTGCAACAGGCCTATTTCGCCGACGTCGCGACCAAGGTCGTGCTGCCGATGTTCAAGGCGCGCAACAAGCCGTTCGTGCTGGTGTTCTGGTCGCGCGATCCCGACGGCACCCAGCATAACCAGGGCGACAGCCTCAATCAGATCCTGCCGGGCATCAACGGCCCGAGCACGATGGCGAGCATCAAGAACGTCGACAACAACCTCGCCCAGATCCGCAAGGCGCTGGACGAGCTCGGGCTTGCCGCCAACACCAACATCATGATCCAGGCCGACCACGGCTTCTCGACCATCTCCAAGGAGAGCAAGACCAGCCCCTCGGCCAAAGTCAGCTATGGCGACACGCCGAAGGACTTCCTGCCGATGGGCTTCGTCGCTCTCGACCTCGCCAAGGCGCTCGACCTGCCGCTGTTCGATCCCAACGACAAGAATGCGGCCGTCACCGGCAACGCGCATCCGAAGGCCGGTAACGGCGTCCTCGGCAAGGATCCGACCAAGCCCGACCTCGTCGTCGCCACCAACGGCGGCTCGGACCTGATCTACCTGCCGAGCAAGGACAAGAAGCTGGCGGCCAGGACCATCAAGGCGCTGATGGAGCAGGACTACGTCTCCGGCCTGTTCGTGGACGATCAGCTCGGCCGCTTCCCCGGCACCATGCCGCTGTCGAGCATCAATCTGCGCGGCAAGGCAGCGACGCCGACACCGGCGATCGTGGTCAACTTCCGCTCCTACGCCAGCGAATGCGGCGAGGCGCCGACCAATTGCTCGGTGCAGGTCGCCGACACCGTACTGCGCCAGGGCCAGGGCATGCATGGCAGCTTCAGCCGCGGCGACACCTACAACTTCATGGCTGCGATCGGTCCGGACTTCAAAGCCGGCTATGTCGACGAGCTGCCGGTGAGCAATGCCGACGTCGGCATGACGGCGGCCCAGCTGCTCGGCCTGCGCGGTTCGCGGAATGGCGGTCTGGTCGGCCGGGTGATGTCCGAGGCCCTGCCCAACGGCATCGTGCCGAAGGCCTTCAAGTCCGTCGAAAAGTCGAAGAAGAAGTCCGAGAACGGTCTGGAAACCGTGCTCAACGTCCAGCGTGTCGGCAGCCAGCGCTATTTCGACGCCGCCGGTTTCCCCGGCCGCACGCTGGGCCTGGAGCCGGACGCCGGCAAACAAAAAACGGCGGGGAAATAACCCCGCCGCTTTTCTCGCGCCCCCGCGAGGGGCGCGCGAATGTCTTGGTCCTTACATGCCGATGTCGAACACGTTCGGCAACTGGCCCGCCAAGGGCAGCGCGGTGGCGCCCAGGAAGGTCGCCACCAGCGCCATCAGGCGGCGGTTGTTCTGGCGCTTGCCGCGCATCTGGCCGGCGATCCACTCCAGCATCTCGCTCTTGACCTTCGAGGCATAGGACGGCGCCCAGCTCTCGATGTCGGTGTCCTGCGCCAGTGCGACGCTGCGCGAGGGAACCTTCAGGCCAGAGGCGCTCGCGGCGTAATGGGCGACGGCCTTGGCCAGCAAATCGTCGAAGCGCCCGCCGTCGGCGCGCTCGGTCGCAGCCTCGTTGATCTCGAACAGCGCCTCGGCTTCGGCGCGGCTGACCGGCTGGTCGTTGACCGCGGCGGCGGTCAGGATGCGCTTGCACCAGGCGGTGTCATCGGCATCGATGGAGCGGGAAAAGTGCACCCGGCCCTTGGTGGTCGGGCCTTCGCCCGTGATCACGCCGTCACGGACGACGGCAAGGGCATGGGCTGCGGTATCGCGGCAGGACGGTTCGAGGGACGACGACTCAATGGACTTTTCAGCGGACTTGGGCAGTGCGGCGGACATAGCTCACTTCCAGATTTCTTCTGATCGACCAGCATTTTCATGCTGGCGTAAAGGGGTGGTTAATGATTCGATATGGGGATCGCGACTTTTCTCAATGGTTGCCGATTGGTCGCTGCGAGGACCATTTCGGTTCCGGAGAGCGTCGGGCGGGCGTGATGCGGGTCATAAAAGGCATTATCGGGGCAATCGACACCGTGAAGCCCCGGTGAAGATGTTTCGCCGCAGGCGCCCCCGTAACAAAAACGTGCTCGGAAATCAGCCCTTCAGAGGAGGAATTCACATTTTACTTCAAGCAGTTCAGTTGCCGTTCACTTGAGGTCGCCAAGCCCTTATATTGGGCACGACGGCCTGACAGTAATTCTCAAGCAATTTCAATGTGATGAGGTCAAACCATGACACTTCCGATCGGCGCTACCGCCCCCGACTTCGAAGCTGAGACCACCGAAGGGAAGATCAAGTTCCATGACTGGATCGGCAACAGTTGGGCGCTCCTGTTCTCGCATCCGAAGGACTTCACGCCGGTCTGCACGACAGAGCTCGGCGCTCTCGCCAAGTTGAAGCCGGAATTCGACAAGCGCGGTGTCAAGCTGATGGGCCTCTCGGTCGATCCGGTCGACCGCCACTCCAAATGGTCGGAGGACATCAAGGAGACGCAAGGCGCCGCCCCGAACTACCCGATGATCGGCGACACCGATTTCAACGTCTCCAAACTCTACGGCATGCTGCCGGCCTCGACCTCGGGCGATCCCCTCACCCGCACGCCGGCCGACAACCAGACCGTCCGCAACGTGTTCATCATCGGGCCGGACAAGAAGATCAAGCTGGTGCTGGTCTATCCGATGACCACGGGCCGGAACTTCCAGGAGATCCTCCGCGTGATCGACTCGCTCCAGCTCACCGCAAAGCATCGCGTCGCAACGCCGGCCGACTGGTCGCAGGGCGACGACGTCATCATCGCGGGCTCGGTCTCCAACGACGAGGCCAAGACGATCTATCCGCAGGGATGGAAGGAGCCGAAGCCCTATATCCGCATCGTGCCGCAGCCCAAATGATCAATCGTCATCCCGGGCGATGCGCCAGCATCGAACCCGGGATCTCGAGATTCCGGGTTCGATCCTGCGGACCGTCCCCGGAATGACGGTCTCAAGTCACACGATCCGCCACCAACAGACCCGCGGTCGATGAGACCGCGGTCACCACCGCGCCCCAGCCGATGTCGAGGAACGCGACCGGCCAGCTCCAGTGCTTGAGCAGCGCCAGCGCGGTGAGATCGAACGTCGCATAGCAAAACAGCCCGAACAGCGCGCCGTATAACAGCGTTGACTGCGCGGTTGCGCCGGTCGCGCCGCTGACGAAGGTCAGGATGCCGACGACGTAGAGCAGATAGAACAGGATCGCGGGCAAAGGCTTCAGCTCGCCCAGCATGTCGCCAACTTCAGCGGTGAAGAAGCCCTTGGCGATCAGGCCGAGGAACAGGATGTCCAGGCCGATCAGGACGACAAGGGTTGCAACGTAAAGCACGGCGATGCGGTTCACTGGCGGCCTCCCTGCCCGCCATTTTGCGGGCAGTTCATCATGCCGTCAGTTACGTCACGGCGGGCTGATGGTTTCAGTCCGCCAGTCCGGGATCAAGCCGCCTGCACGCGGTCGAGGAAGCCGTCGACCTCGGCCTTCAGATGCAGGCTCTCGCCCGACAGGGCCTTGGCGGAGGCAAACATCCGGCTCGAGGTCTCGCCCGTCTCGCTCGCGCCCTCGGCTGCATGGCGGACATTGACGGCGACGTCGGCCGTGCCGGAGGCCGCGGCGCGAACGCTGGCCGCGATGCTGTGGGTGGCGCTGCGCTGCTGCTCCACCGCAGCCGAGATCGAGCCCGCAATGCCGCTGATGCGCTCAATGGTCTCGGTGATCGCCTTGATTGCGGTCACGGACTCCTCGGTCGCAAGCTGCATGCTCGCGATCTGGGTCGAGATCTCGTCGGTCGCTTTCGCGGTCTGGCCGGCGAGCGTCTTGACCTCCTGGGCCACCACCGCAAAGCCACGGCCCGCATCGCCCGCGCGCGCGGCCTCGATGGTCGCGTTCAGCGCCAGGAGATTGGTCTGCTCGGCAATCGAGGTGATCAGCTTGACGACGTCGCCGATGCGCGCGCCGGCTTCCGAGAGCTTCGCGATGCGCTGGTCGGTGGCCTCGGCCTGCTGCACCGCCTCGGCGGAAATCGCGTTGGATTCCTGCACGCGACGGGTGATTTCGGAGATCGACTGCGACAGCTCATCCGACGCTGACGCCGCCGCTCGGACGTGGTCGGAAGCTTGCTCGGACGCGCCGGCCGATTTCGCCGACAGGTCAGCGGTGGAGCGCGCAGTGTCGGTCAATTGCCGCGCCACGCGCTCGAATTCGCCGGAAGAATGCAGCACCTTGTCGAGGATGCCGCCGACACCGCCGCGGAATTCGGCAACGAAGTTGCGAAGGTCGGCCTTGCGCTGTTCGACGGCGGCAGCCGCGGCTTCCGCCTGCTCGCTGCGCAGCCGCGCCCGCTCCAGCGAATTGCTCTTGAACACGGCAACCGTACGCGCGATCTCACCGATCTCGTCGGCACGGTCCTCGCAATCGATCGCGACATCGCTCTGGCCGTTGGCAAGCGCCGTCAGCGAGCGGGTGACCGAGGTGAGCGGCTTGGTGATGCGGCGGACGACCAGCATGGTGAGCACCAGGACCAGCAGGGCCGCGATGCCGGCCGCGACCGCCATGCTCGACATGGCCTGGCCAAGCATGCTCTCGTACTGCGCCATCGGAATGCCGACATAGAGAATGCCGACGACCTTGCCGGTCGCATCCGCGATCGGAAAATATGCGGTCATGAAGGACTTGCCGAACAGCGTAGCCGGCCCCTTATAAGCCTCGCCGCGTCGCAGGACGGCTTGTGCCGGGTGGTCGGCGGCAAGCTGGGTCCCGACGGCGCGCTCGCCGTTCTCCTTCTTCACGTTGGTCGAGCGGCGGACGAACTGCCCGCTCGCATCGTCAAACACGAACAGGGTCGCATTGCCGCCGACATAGGACACCGCGCGATCGACGATGGCGTGATCCCTGAAGTCAGGCATCTTGGCGATCTCGGCGCGCGCTACCGCGCCATCCCGAATCGTGATCTTCGCGTCGGGAACGACCTCGGCGAAGGCCAGCGCCAGCGTGCGCAGGCTGACCTCGATGTCGCGCAGGGCACGATCGTTGAAGGCAGAGGTGAGCGACCAGTAGCCGGCCCCGACCACCAATGCAGTGTTCATCGCAATCAGCAGCACGGCACACAGGACGGCCTTGGTGCCCAGCTTGAACTGCGGCAGAAATTTCGCCGTTAACAGGTTGGTCATGATTGGAACTACCCCCGGGATTCCTGCATAATCATGCAATCCGCTTACGACCCCATTAACGGTCGTTCACAGACACACTCGCGGCATGGTTTCCAGAACGTAGACGAGGACATTCCCTGCCCCCGACAAGCCCCCCACCCGTTATCGTCTGGTTCCGCGACGACCTCCGCCTGTCCGACCATCCCGCCTTGCACGCCGCCGCCAGGACCGGAGCGCCGACGATCTGCCTGTATGTGCTCGACGATGCGGCCGGACGTGCACCGGGCGGCGCGGCGCGCTGGTGGCTGGCGCAGTCGCTGTGCGCGCTCGGCGCCGAGATCGCAACCCGCGGCGGCGCGCTTGTCCTGCGCAAAGGCCCGGCGGCCCGGGTGATCCCTGACGTGGCGCGCGAGAGCGGGGCCTGTGCTGTCTACTGGAATACGGTCGCTCAAGCCCCGCATCAGGCCGTCGAGAAACAGCTCGAAGCGGCGCTGGCAAAGCTCGGCGTGGACTCGCAAAGCCTTCCCGGCGATCTGCTGGTCCCCCCCTCCGCGATCCGCAACAAGGAAGGCCGGGGCCTGCGCGTGTTCACGCCGTTCTGGCGGCGAGTGCTGTCGCTCGGCGACCCACCCAGGCCGCTGCCCGCGCCGAAGGAGCTGCGCCCGGCGCCGAAGCTCGCCAGCGATACGCTGGAGAATTGGACGCTCGAGCCGAGCAAGCCCGACTGGGCCGGCGGCTTGCGCAAGACCTGGACGCCGGGTGAAGCCTCCGCCCGTGCCCGCCTGCGCGACTTCCTCAAGCACACCGCGCGCGGTTATGTCGGCGATCGCGACCGGCCCGATCGCCAGGGCACCTCGGGCCTTTCGCCGCATTTGCGGTTCGGCGAACTCAGCCCGCGCCAGATCTTTCACGCCGCACGCTTCGCAGCGGCCGAGAACCCAGCGATCGGCCCGGGTGTCGACAAGTTCCTGAGCGAACTCGGCTGGCGCGAGTTCTGCCGCCACCTGCTCCACGATCATCCAAACCTCGCCACCGAGAACCTGCAAACCAATTTCGACGACTTCCCCTGGAAGCCCGACGAGAAGGCGCTCGCTGCCTGGCAGCGCGGGTGCACCGGCTATCCGATCGTCGATGCCGGGATGCGCGAACTCTGGCATACCGGCGTGATGCACAACCGGGTGCGGATGGTGGTCGCCTCGTTCCTGGTCAAGCACCTGCTGATCGACTGGCGCGACGGCGAAGCCTGGTTCTGGGACACGCTGGTCGACGCGGACGCCGGCAGCAATCCGGCCAACTGGCAATGGGTCGCCGGCTGCGGCGCCGACGCAGCACCCTATTTCCGCGTGTTCAATCCGGTTCTCCAGGGCGAGAAGTTCGATCCTGACGGAACCTACGTCCGGCGCTGGGTGCCGGAGCTGAAAGACGTGCCGGCGAAGCTGATCCACCAGCCCTGGCAGGCAACGCCGATCGAGCTTGCGAGTGCGGGCGTGACGCTGGGCAAGAGCTATCCGCAACCGCTCGTCGATCACGCCAAGGGACGCGAGCGCGCGCTCGCCGCTTACGCAAAGATCCGCAAAGGTTGAGCGTTGCTTTGACACAATCATGAAACCCGCTATCGTCATCGCTCCATGCAAACCGTGGGGGACACGATATGGACGACGAAAAGCCGATCACCGAGCAGGCGCTGGAGACGATCTCCACCGCCGTGGAAGCGACCAAGGACGCCGCCGTCACCGCCGTGAAAAAGGTGAAGAAGGCCGCCAAGAAGGTCGCGAAGAAAGTCGCGCCGAAGAAGGCTTCCAAGAAGAAAGCCAAGAAGGCTGCAAAGAAGTCGTCGAAAAAAGCGGCCAAGAGGTCCGTGAAGAAAACGGCTAGGAAAGCTGCCAAATCAAAAAAGAAGGCCAAGAAGGCCAAGCGCTGATCGCAACGCGCGACAGTCTCCGGGTGCGGGGGCGCCCGGAGGCTTCCCTCACTACCCGCGCCGCTTCGCGGCGCGCCGCCCCGGATGGTGCTTTCCCTTCGGATCGCGAAATTCGCTGCGATGGCCGCGCCGGTCTTCGGCGTTGAAACGCCGCCGCTTCGCAGGTGACCCAAACGCCTTGATCACCTTCCTGCCGTTGACCTTCTTGATGACGTAGCCACCCTCGGTCATCGAGAATGGCGCCTTCAGCGTTCCCTTGTGGTCGAACCTGGTGCCGCGGGGATGCTTGAATGGCTCGAACCAGGACGGGTAGACGAAGTTCGACATCGGCAGACCGTCGACGTCGAAGGAATCCTCCTCCACCGCGTCGCAGACCTCATAGGCGTATTGGGTGTTCGGGTTCTTGTCGGCCCAGAGATTGGCCATGGGATCGAGCACCATCTCGAACAGCTCGTGCGAGGCTGCCACGCTGATCGGCTCCTCACCCAGTGCCTTGACGAAGATCTTCGAAATCGGCTGGCCCCGATGGGTCAGTTCGTGGCGCCCGAGCATGTTCTTGTGCAAGGCATCGTCGAAATAGACCAATTGCCAGTCGGTGCCTTTGGCCTTGCGCGTGACATAGAGGTCGACCGGATAGCCCCACACCGGCAGGAAATGCTTGTCGTAACATTTCTGCAGCGCCGCGGTGAGCCGGCTCATGTCGCGGTCGCTGATCGACTCCCTGGCGTAGTTGATGCAGGCAATCCGGACAGGCTTCATCGACATGCCGAGCAGTGCACGCTTCGCCTTCTTCATGCAAATCACCGTGTGAAAGGCCGCTGAAATGCGGTCAGCCTAACACGAAGGATGCTGCACGTCAGGGATGTGTTCCGGCAAGCCTCCCCTACGCGCCGAAGCGCCGGTTGACCACGAGCACTGCGGCTGCGCACATCGCCATGCCGGCGATCGCCAGCGCATCAAGCTTCTCGCCGAACAGCAGATAGGCCATCAGCGCCGTCACCGCAGGCACCAGATAGAACAGGCTCGCAACGGACGTCGCCGCGGCGTGGCGGATCAACCAATACAAGAGCCCGATCGACCCGATCGAGAGCGCGACGGCAAGCCAGGCGAGCGCAAGCACGAATTCGCGCGTCCAGTGCACGACCCGACCCTCGAACAGGAAGGCGCCGGTCGTGAAAAAGATCGTGACCGCCACGTATTGCACGAGATTGCCGGCGCGCCAGTCGATGTGGTTGCAGTAGCGCCGCTGATACAGCGTACCCAGCGTGATGCTGATCAGCGAGACCACCGAGGCGAGCCAGCCCAGCCCGGCCTCTCCAGTCATCGGGCGATTGTGCAGGATCAGCGCCACGCCGCCGAGCCCCAGCAGCAGGCCGCCCCATTGCACCGGCGTCACCTTCTCGCCGAGCCAACGGTTGGCAATGGTCGAAGTCAGGATCGGTTGCAAGCCCGGAATGAGCGCAGAGAGGCCCGCCGGAATCGAGTGCGCGATCGCGATCGCGGTGCCGCCGAGATAGAAGCCGTGGACCAGAATGCCGGCGACCGCGCTGTGCGCGATGCCGGCGCGATCGGGCCATTTCGGGCGGGCGACGCCTGCGATGATCGCCATCAGGCCAACCACCAGCGCCATGCGGATGGCGAGATAGGTCAAGGGATCGGCGTTGTTGACGACGTATTTGGTGCCGATGAAGCCGGTGCTCCAGAGCAGGACGAACAGCACCGGCGCAGCCCGCGCGGCCAATTGATCTTGATTATGATTCATTGCCCCCTCATTGCCCGAGCGAGGGACTGTGCGGCAATGCGAATTTCTGATGCTGCGCTGCGACGGACGCGGTTGACCGGATCAGCCGATCACCATTCTTCCGGACAGGGATCGATGATCTTCCAGAGTTCGACCCCGTTCTTGATCTTCTTCATGTCGGTCGTGAGCCCGCCATTGCGGCGGATCCAGTCCTTCACCTTATCGGGGTAGTAGGACATCAGATCGGACGTCCCCTCCGCGCTGGTGACCTTGATGCCGAAGGTGAAGGCCTTGTCGTAATAGGCCTGGTGGAAGCCAAGGCTCGCCTTTGGCGTCACGCAAATCTTGTTCAGCGGCACGATGCCGAGCACAAGTGTGCAGGCCGAGTTGCAGATGCCATCGATGATCACGCGCTCGCCGGTGTCCCGGACGCGCTTGTACTTTGCCTTGTACTCCTCGACATAGCCGCCGTGGTCGCGGGTGATGTGCAACTGAGCCCGCGCGGGCGCGACGGCAGCGACGAAGAGCAACAGCAGGCTGAAGAGCGTGATGCGCATGACAGCTTGACGGCAAGAACCTTGCAGGAACGGACCGGCCCCGAAGAGCACCCCAATGAAACCCCAAAGAGCCGGCGGGAGGAATCTTTGACCCGATTCTCTTTGGCCATACTTGTGTGGGGAATTCGTTAAGCATCCCGAAAAGGCCAAAAATAGGCAGGCTCCGACCCCAATCCCGGCAATTCTGTCACACCTCCCCGGGAATCTGCCGGATTGGCTCCGAATTCGGGGCTCGGAACGGGTGCCCTCGCGAGCCGAAATGGCTATAGATGGCGGAGCTATTCGCGCAGGTTCCGGAGAATCGAGATGAGCAAGTTGAAGCTTGTAGCCGCGGTTGCTGCCCTGTCGGCGGCAATCCTAGCCCCTGGCCTCGCGGAGGCGCGGGTGCATCACCGGTACCACCGCTACCACGCCAATCCGCTGCCCTACCCGATCAGCTATCTGCACAATTACGGCCCGGGTATCACCCCCGGCACCTTCGCCTTCTACGACGGCCCGTCCACCAGCCATTGCTACCAGAGCGCAGCGGCCTATGTCGGTCAGGACCGCCGGCGGCACCCCTGCTACTAGGGGGGTGCCGCGCGAGCGACGTCCTTTGCCGGCGGGAGTCCTATCCGATGGCTCCCGACAGCAGCAACTGCTTCTCGATCTCGTAGACCGGCAGCTTGACGAGATCCTTGCCAATCTCGCCCCTGAGTGCCTTGCGCACCGCGTCCGAATAGTCGGTGCGGATCATGCCGAGCGCGCGCGGTGAGGCCACCATGGTCAGGCCCGAGGTCTCCCCCGCGCTGAGCGCGGCGTCGAGCCGCTCGGCGAGACTACGCAGGAAGGTGCGTTCGGCCTCGTCGTGCCAATCGGTCTGCTCCGTCGAACTGCGGGCACCGCCGACCGATGCATGCAGCCTGCCGGGAGCATCGGTCCCTTGCGCGGCCGTTGACGGATTGGCCTGCTCACGGACCTCTCTGGTGTGAAGGTTCGGAAACATCTCATCGCCGAGATTTTCCAGGATGAGCGCCTTGCGTCCGTCGCACACGACGAGCCAGTCGCCCTTATGGATCCTCATCTTGTTCATTGCACTGCTCCCAACAATCTGCGGGCGTAGCGTCCACCGGCGTGTCGTGGCCGGTCGCGCACGCTTCGAACTCCTCGAAACACGCCCCACAACAAAGATGACACTACGAAGGAAGCCCGACCCGCGAATTGCGCAAGATCAACGATGGCGGTGAACGCCGCGCCCTTGGCGATCCCTTGGCAATCCCTTGGCGATCGGCGCAGGCCCGGGATAGTTGGACGGCGCCTGATCAGGGTTACGGCCGGCCGGCTGAAGGTTTGTTCATCAGCATTACATTTCGGTTCTGCCACAATTTGATCAGAACAATTTCGGTATTCTGTATTGCGTAAGCGGAGGAAGACATCATGAAGCTTAAGATCGGCCTCGTCGCCGCGTTCCTGTTTGGTGCCCTCACGGCATCGGCGTCAGCCATGCCCGTTGCCCCGGCGCCTGCGGCTCCGCAGGTCTCAAACGTCGAGCAGGTCCGCACGGTCTGCGACGCCTGGGGACGCTGCTGGTGGCAGCCGAACGTCTATTACGGCTACGGATACGGTCCCAGATATTATGGACCGCCGCGCTACTACGGCCCGCGTTATTATGGCCCGCGCTATCGCCACTACGGCTATCGCCGCTGGTGAAGTTTGAAGGGGCCCCTCGGGCCCCTTCGCTTTTGCGAGATCACGGTGCCGCCACTGGCCATCAGGCTGGAGCAATTCCAAAACTGATCTGGATCAAAGCTGAAATTTGCCGTGTCGTCATTCTGTCTTGATGGCCGATTTGATTGTTTTCCGATGCCCGCAGACGGGCATGAACGTGCAGACCCATCTCGAGAAGCGGCAAGAGCGTGAGGGACAAAGCTTTGAGTCCTTTGCCTGCCCTGCCTGTACGAGACTCCATTTCATCGACCTCACCACCGGCCAGCCGATGAACCGAGACCGTTGGCCCTGACAGCGACCCTTCGGTCGTCGTGGCATGATGTCCGCAATACTACGGCCAGGAATCCGGTTTACTCAGTCGCTACATTTCGCCATTGATGGCTACGTACCGACGTTTCATTTTATTGTTACATTGCAGCATACGGCCAGACGCATGTTCTTCGACGCTCTCGCCCCCTCCTCCGCACTCCAGCTCACACGGTTTACCGATGTCGACGCGTTTCGACCGGCCGAAACGTTGGAAGATTCCCGGAGCATTCCCCTCGACGTCGCCAATTTCGCCGCGGCACGAGCGATCGTGAACCTGCCGGCGTGCCGGATCATCGTCGCAAGGTCGTTCGCGCGCATCCTCGAGACCACCTACCGCGCGCCGGGCGGCATGGTGATCCTGCCGATGAGCGATGATCTGCGCGCCAGCTCGAGCGGAATGGATATCGATTCCCGCTTCTTCATCGGCTTGCGCGGCAACCACCATTGCCATTTCGTCGAGCCTCAGATCAATCATCATGCGTTGCTCATGTTCCCGCCAACACTGAAGGATCGCGGCTGGTTCGATCGGCCCGACGCGTTGCGGGTTCGCGTCGCAGACACTGCCGCTCACCTCTACGCGCGGGAGCTTGTGAAAGACATTCTCAGGATTGCGTCGATCGAGCCGCACCGGTTCGAAACCTCCGAAGTCGCAACCCATCTCCAGGAGGGCCTGCTGCTCGCCCTCGACGATCTGTTTCAGATTGACCCACTGTCCGAGCGCAGCGCGCCGCGCGCGGGCGCGAGATCGGCAAGGCTCGTGCAGCTGATCGACGACTATGTCACGGCCTATCCGACCGCGCCGATCTACACCGCCGATCTCGCCGGCAAATTCGGCGTCTCGGTCCGGACTCTGAGCGGCGCGGTGAGCAAAGTACGCGGCATGAGCCTGCATCAATACATCCGCCTGAAGCGGCTGTGGGCTACCCGCGCACAGCTTCTCCGGAGCGGTGGTGTGTCGGTTGCCTCATGCGCGCGCGCCCAGGGCTTTCACCACCTCGGCGAGTTTGCTGCGGCTTACCGCGCCACCTTCCACGAAGCGCCCTCGGACACGCTGGCGCGGGCGCGGCAAACTCGTCAATACGCGAACTGATAAAAGCCGCACCGATTGCGTGGGATCGCACCCGAGGGCGTACGGCTCCGAACGGCCCGCCCCGATGGCCTTGGGCCTGAACGGCCCGAGACATAGGTGACAGAACGTACCGGACACATGGGTTACACTTTCCGCTTTTGTTCTGCGGGAGGTGTGGATGCCGTGGAAAGCGAGTTCGGTGATGGAAGAGCGCCTGCGTTTTGTTGCCCGGCTTCTGGATGGGGAAGCCATGACCGAGGTCTGCCGGGAGTTCGGCATATCCCGCAAGACCGGCTACAAGATTTTCGACCGCTACAAGGAGCACGGCCTCGAGGCGCTGAGCGATCGCTCCCGGCGGCCGGTCCGCTATGCCAACCAGTTGCCGACCCAGATCGAGACCCTGATCGTCCAGCTCAAGGCCGAGAAGCCGCATTGGGGTGCGCGCAAGATCCGCGAACTCCTGGTCAGGCGGCTCGACGGTGATGTCAGGGTTCCGGCCAAGAGCACTATCCATGCGGTGCTCGACCGCCACGGCTTGGTCAGGCGCGGCGGCGGGCCGCGCCACCGCGCGCGCGGCACGCCGCTGTCGCAGGGCACAGCCCCCAATGATCTGTGGTGCGCCGACTTCAAGGGCGAGTTCAAGCTCGGCAATGGCCGATACTGTTATCCGCTGACCGTCACCGACCATGCCTCGCGCTTCCTGCTACTCTGTGAAGCGCTGGACTCAACGCGCGAAGACCCTGCCATTACAGCCTTTGAGCGGCTGTTCCGCGAGCGCGGCCTGCCGCACGCCATCCGCTCCGACAACGGCGTGCCCTTTGCCAGTCCCAATGCCTTGTTCAACCTTTCAAAGCTGTCGGTGTGGTGGCTTAGGCTCGGCATTGCGATCGAGCGCATCAAGCCAGGCCATCCCCAGCAGAACGGCCGCCATGAGCGCATGCACCTCACGCTCAAGAAGGAAGCGACCCGGCCGCCGGGATTCAACAGCTTACAGCAGCAGGATCGCTTCGACAGCTTCCTGCACGAGTTCAATCAGGAGCGCCCCCACGAGGCTCTCGACATGAGGCGCCCGGCAGACCTCTTCACAGCCTCAACCCGTCGCTACGATGGCCTGCCTGAATTGACCTATCCCTTCCACGATCGAGACGTCGTCATCACATCCTGCGGTCGCCTCTACCTGCATCGCAAGAAAATCAACATCTCGCTCGTGCTCGCAGGCCAAAAACTCGGAATCCGGGAAGTCGACGAGGGCATTTGGCTCGTCAGCTTCATGCACTATGATTTGGGATACTTCGACCTGGAGCAGAAAACCCTGCACCCCCTCGACAACCCGTTCGGCACGAGGTTGTCACCCATGTCTTAGGTACGTTCCGTTACCCATGTCTCCGGGCTGGACAGCCGGCAAATGGCGCGCTCGGAAGGATTCGAACCTCCGACCCTCGGAATCGAAATCCGATCGATAGCAAGTGATTTCAACGACTTGCCTTGATTGTGTTGCAACGGTGCTGCTGGCGGCACGAAGCCATTTCTCTGACGCCTCGAAGCATCCCTGAAACGAAGCCGGCCTAGCGTCCCCTCATTGGACTAAAGGGGATTATGATCATGCTCGCATTGAAGCTAGTAGCCGCTGCCGCCGGCTTTGGATTGCTCGTTATGATGGTGTCGGGAGAAACCGTCGCTGACGTGGCTCTAGCCGTTCTCACATGCCTTTCGTAAGGCCGAGGCATTCAGCATCCACCCTCGTGGTAAGGCACGCGATTTGCAAAAGCCGACTCCTGGCGGATCGGACGAGGCCCGGTGATTCTTCGAGAAAGAGCGCCGGGCCTTTTATTTGCGCGGCTTGCACAATATTTCGGCGAGCCAACTGAGCCGGTCGTTTGTTTCAGTAATGCGGGTCCTTGGGGCGACACCTCATACGCGAGCCTCGCGCCATCCATCCGCGAGCCCCTGCTTGGCTAGTCCAGCAGGGGCTTTGCTATTCGCACTATTTCGGGCAATCCCGATGCCTCTTTTTACTTACAAGCTTATTGATGCGCATTTCGTTTCGGACTTCGGAGCGCATGATTTGCCTAGCGAAACGGAAGCGCAAATAGAGGCGACCAAGCTCGCTCGTTCGTTGCGCGAGACCCGACCAGAACTGGTAGGCAAAAGATACTCCATCTTTGTAATCGATGATGATGGTGCCGCCATTTGCGTCATTCCGCTCGACACCGCTCTGTGAAGGGTGGCAAGCCCGCCGGCGTCGAGCCGGCAGGCCTTTTTATCAGTTCGGCTCGCCGGCTGGATCGAACGCGGCGAGGTATTGCGTTGATGGGGACGCCCCATTGTGTCCCAAGATCAGCGCTCCGAGGGTGACGAGATAATCGGTCGGCACGATGATGCGGGCGACAATCTGCCGCTGATCCGGAAACTCCGGGCTCGGAACGGTGAAGACGAGCCTGCGATTATTGGTGCCGAGGGGCTCGATCTTCGTCAGCTCACAGATGAAGACGTCGGGCAAGCCGTAGTCGATGACGTTGCTCATTGGCTTGCTCCGTCGGCGTCGAGGTGGCGTTCGTTCGCCCGGTCCAGTATCGCCTGAATGCAGCGTGCGCTTTCCCTAATCTCCAGCATGATGGTGTGCATGCCGTCGATCACGGTATCTGCGTCAGGCCCCGCCAGGACCACGCCGAGCAGGCTGGAATAGTTGAAGATGTCGCTCGCGTATTGGGCGACGTCCAGAAGGTCGCTTTGGGCTTTGATCGTGCTCATACCGACACCCCTTCGTCGTCGCACTGCTCCTCGATATCGACGGCGCTTGGCGTGACGCCAGCGTAGCGCCCATGGGCCGGTTCATCCGGAGCCCATCCCAGGGACGGCTCGTCGTCTGCGTCGTCCCGCTCGCAATCAATGAGCAGGAGATCTGATCCGCCACTCCCGCCCCACCGCGTCTGATCGACGGAACGGTCGCGGCTGCCGAGCGAAGGCTCAAGCTCGGTATCATCGATACGCCCGTCGTCTATCTGCTCCTCAAGTTCGGTGCTGGCATAAGGATCGGAGGCATCGAGAAACCCGATCAGGCGCTCGATCTCAGCCGATGCCTTCTCACGCATCTTCCGGACTCGGCGGAGAGCCTTCTGCCGCTCGCGCTCCTGTCTCATCAGCCGCGAGGTCAACTCCTCAGGAGACGGCGCTGGAGCCTCTACAGGCTCCCCCGTGGGGGGCGTAACGTGCTTCATGGGTCACGCCTCCACCAGGACGCGGCGGCCGGTGGTCGGGATCAGCTCGGCGGCGCCGCCGTCGAGAACCTTGGGACGATCGACAGGGACAGCGAACTCGTCGCCAGCCTCGCGGGAGGCCTGCCAGAAGATCCGACGCAGTTTCCAGCAACGAACGAGCGAATAAAGGGGAACCGTGGTATTCTCTGAATTAGCCATTTGATTTGCTCCAGCAGATCGTTTGGTCAGAGCCAGATGCGAGGTTGCCGCCTTGCGTCTGGCTTGTTTTTTTGATAACACGATAACTGCCATGCCGTCAATATCTGATAACAAAAAATCAAGAGGCCGCCCCAAGACCGGGATCGGCACTCTTATTGGCGTGCGTCTTGATGATCAGTCCTTGAGAAAACTCGATGATTGGCGCCGTAAGCAGGACGACTTGCCCGGACGGCCGGAGGCCATCCGCCGGCTGTTGGAGAGCGGGCTCAAGGTAAAGTAGATTTGTACTACGTTGCATAAAAAGACCGCTTGGGAGAGGCTTTTCCACGCCTCTAGGTTGCGATACGATCCCGGTATTATTTCAGGGATTTTTGAATCATGGACCGCGCAACCCGGATCGTTGTCGCGCTCGCCTATATTGGCGGCGTGCTCTCTGCGCTGATCGGGTATCAACTCGTTGCGGCATTGCGCCGGCCGGATTCCGCCTCCGGGATAACGGCCATTTGGTCAAGTCGACGACCATAATGCGACCAACGTGAAACGATTGAGACTGTTAAAGATCTCGCCAACCAAAAATTCGCGACCTTTATCAGCCTGTCTGTTGATCCGATCGATTTACTGCTCCGGAGCGGAGGGTCTGGAGCGGATTTAGATGCAATCCGCAAAATAAAAATAGCCGGAAAGCCCCTCATTCTAGATATGGATTCGTTTAGAGAGCGCGGTACGATAGGTAATGGTGTGAATTGCGCTGCCGTTCTCTATGTTGTGTTACGCGGGAATCGAACTTTCAATTTTTCTTCTGAGTATTCCGTTGAACCGACTACTGACGGAAAGACAATCGTATCAGCCAAATTCGTGCCCAACTAGCCACAGTGTCCACACCCACGACCGGCGGTGTTTCGCCGGTTGTCCGAACTACAAGTAATCGATAATTTGACTCTCGCCGGCTTCGCGCTTCGATAGCGCGATGCCCAGACAGACGCGACACATCGACCCAACCGAATCTGACGGCCGCCCGCTCAAGATTACGCTTGGTGACTTACGATCAACGGGCGTGCGCGACCTGATTGTGTTCTGCGAGGACTACAGGTGCAGCCACAATATCAAGCTCTCAGCCGAATACGTTGACCGATGGCCGGACGAGATCCGGATTTCACAGCTTGAGCCGCGGTTCGTCTGCACGGCTTGCGGCACGCGCGGGTCCAACATTGTCGCCGGCAGCAACGGCACCGAGCAAGCGATCGTGCGGAGAAAGAACAGCCGGCTGTGAATTGAGAATCGCCTATACGATCGGCCATCAATTTGGCTGGGGCTGATCCATGAACATGAAAAGCGAGCGTCCCTATTCCGACCCCGAGGCCGCGGCTCGCAAGCTGATCGAATTGACCAAGACGATAGAGGCGGTTCAGGACGGCCGCATTCACATCGAGAAAATCAACGCGTCCTTCCTATCGAAAGACGGTTGCAAAGCCACCGGGCCTGAGTTTAGCGCCGGCATCGAGTACGCTGTAGAGCAAGGCTGGCTAGAACTGCATGAAAGCGGAACGTATTTGAAGCTGATGCCGCCCGGCGAAGATCTGCTCAAATAATTCATCCTTCCGCCGTCCTTTGCAGGCGATCAATTAGCATTTGCACGCGCCGGACCGCCAACAATCCGAGCTTTGCTTTCACGGAGCCGGTCTTTTCCGTTTCCCCGAGGGATAGTGAGTATTGCCAGCGATCAGGACTCGCGCGTGTCAAGACGTAAGGAACGCCTCGGTGAGAACCGGTGTGGGTCTTTGGGAATTTGACGAAAGCCATAGGTGGCTGCACAATGAAGATCATCTATCGCTGCGACTTAAGCGTGTCGGCGACTTTCGGCTAGTCCGCACGAGCCCGGACCGTAAATTCCACGGCGCTCGTTTGCCTCTGTTCAGGCATTGCGGGGCCGTCCGCCCAGCCAGGGGCAATACAACAAATGTTAGGTTGCTCTTACTGAGGCGCCCAAAAGGCGCTCAGCAGCAACCCGGCGATGAATAGCAGCCCCACGCCGGCTAACGTTCCTTGATTGAATCGAGGCGGCATTACTGTTCTCCCAGCAGCTTACGGGTCCTCCGATTGATGAAGTGGACCTTCGCGCAAGCTGGGCAGGCGATCGCCTCATACCGATCCGCGGGTGCATCGTCGTCGTCGTCATCCAACCATTGCTGGACCTTCAGCGTCGTATTCGGACAGTGAAGACGAAATGAGCCATGGCGGGAAAATGGCGAGACCGCACGAAAACGATCTGATCTGGCTCAAAGTTTCCGCGCTGCAAAACCGAAATTGGTCCACTGGGAAATTTACGAGTGGTCATAGGAACGGTCGACGGACTGCCAAGTTTTCCCTTCGCCCTTCGCCGCCATGAAGGGCAGACCCCACTGGCCCCAGCTCTTCTGACCCTGCGAGCTGGGGCCAATTTTTGGATCATATGTTAGTGCGCAAAATCTGAGAATGAGGAATGCTGAGCGAGTGCGCGCCGTTTGATTCGGCTGCCCCGAAACGGCTCCAGCGAATTCCCGGCCAGCCCCGGATCACGCTCGGAGCCGTTTTCGGTTTCGATCCATAGGAGCTGTACCCTCGCTGTCCCGGTCGGCGGCGTGGCCCGCATTCTTAAGCCTGAAATAAACAGCTCGCTATTCCCCAGATACAGGCGCACACTTCGAGCATCACAGCTCGACATATGGCTTTTATCTGTGATGAGAACGCCGGCCGCGCTCCCGCCCAATCAAACTGGCAGCGCAGTGTCCGTGTTCCACCAAACCTTAATCTACTATTTTGCGGGCGCTGCGATTGTCCTAACGTTCGTTGCCTATGACCTGTATCGCAGGCTCCATAAGAGAGATACTCAGCAGGACAAGAAATTGAACAAATTGATGGATGAACGCATCGAGCACATGGACCTGAGTCGGAAATTCAAACCCTTCCTTAGGCACTCCCAACCGCGGCGGCGCAGTGCTCATCATGGCGGTGTCGAGCGTCGCTAGCGAGCAGCAGAGCGCAATTCCAAGGTATGGCCGGACTAAGCCTCCAGCCGAGCGCTGTTGCGATAGATATTCGATCGAGCGCCACCGCATCTCCGCCGCGCTGATCTCTCGAAGCTTGAGCGCGATGAGCAGATGGCGGAGTGGATCAAGATCACCGGAAAGGTTTCGGCTCAATCTGCGCCGAAACTCTCAAGGCGGGCGACCTGGGCATTGATAAGGCCCGGCGCCACCCGTAAATCTCCCAAGATATCCCAGATTGAGACATGAACGTTGGCACGTCTCGTGCAGACCAAAGGTCACCGGGGTTTTGCATCATCCCCCTCGGGGCTGGATAGGCGCCGCTCGCAATACCTTTTCAAGCGGGCGGCGTTTTTGCGTTCATTGGCCGCGTGTGACCGCAAATAGGAACGCGGAACCGGTTGCCGAATTATCCCAGCGCTGGCCCGCCGCCGGGCTGGCGGAGCGGCCCCGGCCTAACCTCAAAAGCCCCCCTGAAGCCGGGGCCGTCAACCGCCTCGAAGGACTTCGGCGCCCGCGCGGGTTGTGCGTGGCGTGAGACCGACGAACCTATGGCGCCAATCTCCACCAACCAGACCGCGCGCGGGACGAAGCTCCCGACGCTAAAACGAGACCGAGATTCGCATATTCGCAGCCGCGTGACTATTTTGTTCCCATGCACCGCGCACTCGAGTTCTGCCTGCCAACCGCAGCCAAGGCCGTCCCAGTGGGACCTGACTGGCTCCACGAGATCAAATACGACGGATACCGTCTTCGCCTCGAACGTAACGGGAGCCAGGTGCGCCTGATCACCGGAAACGGCCATAACTGGACCGACCGTTTCCCTTGGATTGTTCAGGCCGCGCTGCGCAATCGCGAGCAACAGTTCATCGTCGACGGTGAAGCTGTCGTGCTGGGCGTCGACGGCGTCTCCGATTTCAACGCCCTGCACTCGCGCAAGCACGACGACGAGGTGCAACTATACGCATTCGATATTCTCGCGCTCGGCGAGGATCTCCGCGAGCTGCCGCTAGAGATGCGCAAGACCCAACTGTCCCGGCTATTGCGCGGCCGGCCGGACGGCATCTTCATCGCGCCATTTGAAAGCGGCGAGATCGGACCAGACCTATTTCGTGCCGCCTGCGACCTCGGCCTTGAAGGCATCGTCTCAAAGCGCCGCGACCGGCGATATATCGGCGGCCGCACTAGCGAATGGCTCAAAATCAAGAACCGAGCGCACCCGGCCATGACCCGAGTTCTGGGATAGGCGGGCGGCTCACTCAGCGATTATCACGATCAGGATTTAAGCGCCCGCTTGAGCGCGGCGGCGGCAAACTCTTTCCGCTCGCGGTCGAAGCGCTCCTGGTGCGCCCTGAAGGTCTCAACGCGCCTTGCTATCTCTGCGCGCTCAGCTTTGCCGTAATCAAGCGGCTTCAAGCCAACGCGTTCAACATCCTCTCTTCGGGGTGGCGCGGGACGATTTGTCTCCCAATCAACTGCCTTCACAAATTCCGTTGACTCAGCGACGAGCGCTTTCAAATCGTCCTGCCATTTACTCATATAACGCGACCCCCACGCTTTAAACTCAAAGCGTACCTCTAAAGGTGTCAATTTGCCAAGTTTTCCCCGTTCGTTGGAATTGGCTGCGCCATACGTCTCAATCTGGGACGCAGCAAATGGGGCTGGCCGGTAGCCGGACGGTATTAATGCAGCCCGCAATAGCGTCCCTAATATCACTAACGGCATATTGCCGCGTTTTCTCGAAAATGGCTTGTTCCCTTTCGGGCGTCCGTCCCTCGTGCGCCCTTTTGGCTACCCGCTCCCTGCCGTTAACGCAGGGGGCGGGTTCCTTGGCAGTCGTCCAGACCGACAAACCTACGCGCGCCGAGGCCATTCGCCGGCTTGTCGAGATTGCGCTGGAGGCAAGGAAGTCATTCTGGAACGAGTCAGCGGTCCCCCGCGGCATCGGTCGCGAGTTGGATGCAGTTATGCTGTCGCAACATGATGGCAGCAAACATCTATTTGCCCTTTGCTAGTTCTGCGGTCATTGCTGCCCTGATGTGATTTTTTGCGATCGACGCGACGACGCCGCTGTCCAGAAGCTCCTGGAGGCGAGCAATCACAGCGCCCTCGAAGTTCGCAGCATCGGCACCGTTCATGCCCCGAGCCGCCTCCCGCACCATCGCCTTGTCTTGCTTGCTCAACACTTCTGATCGTCCTTCGTTCTGGTTCGTTGCCGGTACATCCGCGGTCAACAAAGTTCGGGTGATTGATCTCGGCGGGCCGCTCTGTATCGATTAGGCCGCCTTGCGTTGGTTGAACTCATCCAAGGTTTGCGCTTCGATGCCATTGGCGAGTTCGTCCGCTGTTGGTTCTCGCTCGACACCGCGCTCAAGATCGACCACGCGACCACGGCGCAGCCAGGGCACTTGCTCTTTCGCCTCGATGGGCGCGGCTGCGGCCTCGAACTGTTCGACGGTCAGGCCCGTGTCGATACGTGCGCTGTCGCGGCCGGCTTCCACGGCCGATGCAGCGACGTCGATTGCGGTCGATAGTTCGGCGATCTCGTCCATGAGAGCGCCGTGCAATTCGCGCAAGGCCTTCTCCTTCAGTAGACTTACATGGCTGTCGGCCACACCCGTCATTACTGCCGGCGCTTCGATGATCGCGGAACGAATCTGCGGGTCAATGTTCTCTGAGCGAGTGATCTTGTCGCGCTCGCCCTGCGGCAGACCACGCAGCCACGTTCGAATTTCCATTCGCGCAATAGCCCCAGCGGCGTCGGCGGGATCAACCTTCGGCAGTTGAAGGCGGCTGCGCATCTCGTCGAGTTCCTGCCTCGCCCTTGAGATCGTGCGGCGACCCTGATGAAATACCGGAACACCCTGGTTCAGAATGAGGCTGCGATGTTGATCCTGTCGGCCTTGTTCGGTGTAACGGGTGTCCGCAGAGAGTTGGCGGCCTGCGCTCTCCGCAGAGTCCACTGCGCCCAAGGCATCGAGATAGGCCTTCTCCAAGCGCTCGATGGTAGAGCCGGGCTTTGATTTCAAATCCCACATTCGGATGTCATGGTTCGTTCGTCCAGGAACGTCTCGCGGCAGGATTTTCCTGCGACCCTTGACTCCGAACTGCTCGGCTACGCTCATTTGTTTCTCCAGTTCACATTCGTGTTGCAAATCCACCAGCCAGAGGGCCAGAGGTGATCAGTCCGTCTGCGATGTTGCTTTTGCGCTGCTCGGGATCGCCGCCGAGGCGGTAGAAGCCCATCGAAGCTCCCGGAGCTTGCGGCCTCGTCATCAACTCGGTCAGCGCCCACACCAGCGCGTCGGCACGGTCAGGCGAACCGTCTCCCAAATATCCATCGCCCGTCATTGCGGCGAGTTGGTCCTCCAGCTCAGTGAGGCTGCCGACGTGACGAACCCTGTTCTGCTCGTACAAAGCAGCAATCGGTTCTGCGCGCTGGATCTTGCCGCGCGATGCAGTCACTTCACGGTACGGCGTGCTTGGATTTACCGTGCGGATGACATGCTCAACCATCGAACCGCCGAAGTTTCTTTCAGCGACGATGCGATCAGCCCTGAACTCCTGGTAAGCCGCAACTGCTGCCGCGCCCCACGCCGCAGGTGATGCCTTGAGAGTGCGATCGGCAAGGACATAGCCGAGCCCGTCCATACCGAGGCCGGCAACCACAACGCCGACTGCGTCGCCCCCGTCGTTCTCTCCTCCGGTGCCGGATGGGTCGATTGCGACCACCACGCGCTTGAGATTGGGAACGGCGCCAGTGAACCGCGCCTTTTCGATCATGTCGCGTGTCCAGAGAGCGCCCTGGACGTCTTCGAGCAACTCGGCATTCAATTCCTGGCGGCCCAGCCGAGTGCCTTCGTATCTATCCCGGATCGACTTGAGGAAGCTTGGAGCCAGATTATCCGCGTTCTCGAAAGTCGAGCCGCTGGTCGTCACCACGTCCGGCATTGCCATCAGCTCTTTCAAGAGCTTCAGCGGACGCGGCGTCGTCGTGATGACAAAGCGGGGAAGCTTGCCCAGACGAAGGCCAAACTGGAACATATCCCAAGTTGCCTGGACGTTCTGCCAGGCGGCGAACTCATCACACCATCCAAAATCAAACTGAGGACCGCGCAAGCGGTCTGCTTCCTCAGCCGAGAACGTATGCGCCGTGGCTCCGTTAGGCCACTCGATGCGCCTTTTGCTCGGCTCATAGGTCGGACGGAACCACGAAGGCGCCAACCGCAAGATCCCGCTTTCACCCTCGACCATGACGTCGCGGGCGTCGGCGGCTGTGGCAGCAATCAGGGCAATCCGGGATGCGGTACCGGCCTCGGCAAGCTCATTCGTGAAATTGGCACCAGCCCAACCCTTTCCGAACCCGCGCCCCGCTTTGATGATCCACCCGCGCCAGTCACCGCTAGGAGGTAGCTGGGACGGACGCGCCTTTGAACGCCAGCCACCATCCGCCAGCGTGTCAGCAAGCTTCCCGGCAAGGCTATGCGACATGATCAATCACCATGCCGCTAGACGGGCTTGGCAGGCCCGCTGGTAAGCCGCCGTCGTCCAGGTCGCGAAGCGCCGCTACCACAGCCGCGCGCGCATCAGCGTAAGGCGCAAGGGCCTTCAACAGCGTCGCCTGCATCTTCAGGAAGGCGGGGCTTTCGGCGAGTACGGCAACATTGTTGGTGATGTTGATCGACTGAGCCATTGAGCCTAGCTCGCCAGTCACACGGGCGATCGTTTCCAGGGTCGAGGTCAGTCGTCCAGCCACGATGGCGGCGCCGCGGCCATCGCCGGCCTCGTTCATCGCAGCCAGTTGCCCAGTTAGGACGGTGCGCACCATGCGGAGATGGTCGAGAACCGAGTCGCCCTCAGTCGCTGCTCTCTCGGCAAGCTCGGCAAGGCGGACAGGACCGCAGAGATAGGTCGCCTTCGTCTCGTCGGAGACGTGCCTGGTCCAGTGGCGCCAGATCGCGTCACGATGGACGCCGAACTTCTCTCCCAAGGCATCGAGGCTGGCACCACCGGCATGCAGCAGCTCAATCCGCCACCTCTCCGGATGACGGCACACCTGACAACGATGGTTGGCGATCTTCTCGCCCATGCGCAGTGCTTCCCTGTTGAACCTGGAAGCCCGCTGTCGCGCGATACACGCGACCCATGAGCACGTTGAGCAAATCAACAACGCAAATATGCGCGATGAATTGTAGTGGTTCAAGCGCCGCGATTACAAACGGCTACAACGCACGCAACACAGCCGCAACACGCCGTGCAAGTAATTGAGAAGACTCGCCGATTTGAAGACGTACGGATATGGAATCCGATACTCACGAAAAGATTGGCTGGCGCGACGGCCGGCAGGCGCCGTTGCATGGACGATGTGGTGTGGCTTTGTGTGGCTTTTCTACTTTTGCTCCAGCATCCTTCCAACAGGAAGGGTAACGAATGGTAACGTCATGGTAACGAAGCCGGTCACGCGTTACCTTGGTAACGAAGTAACGTAACGGGTCTCCCCCCTATAAGGGGAGACCGTTACCGTTACTCGTTACCCCACGCGCGCAGTAGGAGGTGCCTAAGTGCCCCTCAGCACTTGCCCATCTTTCCCGACACCCGATCGCTTGTTAGGACAATTTGATCGACAGTATCGAATAAGTTTCGCCCAAGGCGTCCAACGAAGCCACCATGTTGTCCAGGTGTCCCGTACGGACCGCAGAATCCAAAGGATGGCGCAACCGTCAGAAAATTCTGATCGAGAACCCTCCCACCTGACATCATTGTCAACGTAACCGTCGGCTGTGCAGGATTGTAACCGTTGCCGCGTTGGAAGTGATTATATTGCGTATACTCGAAGCGATAACTTGAGGCGATACGGCAGTCTGCGTATCGCTCTTCGGTGATAGAAAAAGTAATGCCATAGAGATCGAGGGCGGAAATTCCGTCCCCGCGTAATATGCGATGCGGATCAGGAGCCACCGGAACAGGCTTAGTACGAGATGTTGGCACACAATTTTGAGGCTTGCGGTTAGCGGCAAATGCGCTAGTCGACATAAGCAAAGCGGCGACAACAACAAAAATTCGACCAAACATGTGACACCCCTTCAATGAAAGTGCCAACGCTATCTTATGGTCAAACGGGATTCAACCCTGGGCTGTCGGGGCCGAAGAAGTAGGCCAGCCCAAATCTTCAGCAAGCCTTGGCCGTTAGTGGTCCGGCCGCAGATAGCGTCAACCACTTCGCGGCTATATTCGGAGGTTTAGGCAACGTTCGCCCTCCAGACGCCGTTGTATTCCCTGACCAGTTTCTTGTCCTTGAGGTTCATTCGGAGCTCGTACAAGCGCTGCTTGCTGCCGATGCCCTGCTCTCGCGCGGCATCGTTCCAGGCCTGCACGCTGAGCCCGGCGGGGCCAGCCTCAGCCAGCAGCCGGAACATGACGCGCTGATTGGTGGACAGCCTAGGCTCGAAGAGTTTTGTGTCAGTTTGACGCGAGACCTCCTCACGGCTCACAATATTGACCGTGACCGGATCGCCGTCCTCGTCGGCGCCGAACTCATGCACCTCCGACTTGAACGAGAACAGTGGGCCTTCGGGGGCGTCGTTCGCCTTTGTAACCGTCGCCGTTCTGACGTCGTCACCCGAGATCCTGACTTCGAGGTCGAAGTCTCCAGGCGCAGCATTGGACCCGCGCATTCCGCGGCTTTCGTCCTTACCGGTATGCCCGATCAGTGCGACATGCGCTCCCGTGACGTCCTTGACGCGCTGAAGGTTCGCAAAGACCGCACCTTGATCTTTCGCGCTGTTCTCGTCCCCGCCTCCGGCGGCAATCAGCTTGGCGAACGTGTCGATTACGATCATGCCAATGTCGGCGTTGAGCACCGTCTTGGCGCTCCGCATCGTGTCTATGACCTTCTTGAAGGCCTCCGGATGCGTCAGCTCGATCACGCCACCAGCAACGGCGATCGGGGTGCCCTGAAGTCCCAGAAGCCTCTTGTGCGCCCGCAGACGCCGCTTGACGAGATCGGCCCGCTCCAGCGCGAAATACACCACGCCGGCAGATCCCTTGCTGCGATAGCCGTGCCAGTCAAGGCCGGCAGCGACGGAAATAGTAGCCTCGGCCAACAGCGCAGACTTCATCGCTCCAGGTGGCGCAATCCACGCAGAAGTCTCACCCCGCGCGAAAATGCCCTTGATCAGCCAATTCTTTGCCGGCGGCTCGATGTCCATCTCGTCAAAGGTGACGAAGCGATACCCGGACATGGTAGTGCGCTGGCGCTGCAATACCGTTGCTTGAATTTCGGCGACCGAACCTGGGGGGCCGATCTCTCCCCGCATCCATTTCCAATACTCAACGCTGTCCTTGGGCCACTCTGCGGGCGCGGACTGCATTTCAGGCCACGTATCTGGGAACCCGTCAGGCTTCGCCGCGTGCGCATTGATCTGACGTTCTTGTGCATTGAGTTGACGCCTTTTAGCCGCTTCCTGCAGATGAACCTGATACCGCGCCTCTGCTTCGGCGGGATGGGTATGCGGGAACGGGTCGTCAACGGCAACCGCCGGAATTGGAGCGTCGAACGGGTTATCGTATTTCATGCGCGCATCAACTCCGGATAGACGAGATCCAGCGCGCCAATTTCCTCCAGCCTTGCGTCAAGCTCCGCCGTGGTCATGCTGCCGTTCTTTACGGCGAGGCCCATGACCTTGGCTTCGTGCGCCAGCCACATTGCGCGGCTATACATGAAGCGCAGGCCGGCAAGCTGTAGCTGCTTGCGGATCTCGGTGTCGCTGACCATGAGATGGTCGCGGGAGATCAAACTCTCAGATTGAGATGTTGAAAATCGCTCGTGCTTCATCGCGAGCCCTCCGAAACTTGCGCAGATTGCGCAGGTTTAGGTGTGTAACGGTTACACACCTCCGCTCTCGCCACGATGTCGGCAGCGAGCTTCAGCGGGATGACCACCAAGGGCTCCCGGCGATCGGCGCGGACTATCAGCAAGTCGCGGGCCTCCAGCCACTTGTAGAGCTCGCGGAAGCCATCGGCGCGGCACTTCACTTCAGCGACACGATCGACGCCGAGAACCGGCACCGTCACGTCGCCGAGGTATGAGCCACCAGCCGAGCCCGACAGCGGAACGCGTTCGGCTGCAAAACCTCTCTCCTGGAGAAACCTTACGATCGCGCGCTCGGCGCGGTTGCCCTTATCTCGGGATTTTCTGCCGCCCCTCATCGTGCCGGCCTCCACGTCACGCGGCGCCGTTTCCGTTCGACAACGGGAACGATCGGTCTCCCGAACACGACGGCGGCAAGCTGGTGCGCAAAGGCGAGTTCGGCTGCAGGATCGGCTTGTATTGGCGGCAGGATGGAATTAGATTCCGAACTGATCGAAGCGCCGTCAGCCAGATCAGTATTCGGAGCCCCGCACGCCGCCAGCGTTGCGGGGTCTTCCTTTCCAGGAATCATCAGGCGGCGATCTCCCCTTCAAGAAGCGATCTCGCCCGTAATAGGCCCTCAGCCACTCCTCCGATAAAATCGCGTCCGATGACGACGTGACGTGGCGTGGGCTCCCAATCTCCATCGCGTCGGCGTTCGAAGATTCGAACCTCCGCTTTGGTTGTGCCGTCGCTGAAATCCTTCAGCGAGATCCTGAACTCTTCCCGGCTCGACTTCTTGACTGTCGCGATCTGGAGTGGCGGCTGCGCTTGAAATCCGTCAACTGCCATTCAAGCCGCCCTCCCAGCACTTTCGAGCCGCGCAACATGGGCGGCGATTGTCGATTTACGACCGGCCCATTTGCCGCCGATTTTGAACAACGGCAACTGTCCGGTCTCAGCCATGTAAAAGATCTGTCGTACCGGGAGGCCCATCCAGGCGGCCACTGTCTTTGCGCCCAGCATCAGGTCGTCTGCAATTTCAACTTCCATATAACCGCTCCGTTCGATAAAGATCATTTTGATCCTATGCACGGTTGTAACGATTATTTTTATCCTTTACAAGGATGAAAATCATCTTTATCGTGGCGATCGGCTACGGAAGATTACGGATAGCGCAAATGTTTACGGTTTCTGACATCGCAGCGATCATCAAGCGCCCGGAGGAAGATATCCAGGATGCCGTCACTCGGGTTCGGAATTGGACGAAAGAGCGACTTCTGAAGCCGGAAGGACAATTGAACCCCGGTACCGGACGTGCCCGGCTCTACTCGGCCGCCTCAGTTGAGAGCGCGGTTCTGCTGCAAATGCTGACTGATGCCGCGGGTATGAAGGCGGTCGCCATTGCTCCCCAGTTGGGCGACGCCCAACAAGAGCTAGAGTTCGCGCGCAAGCAGCTCAAGAAACCCAACGCAGAGCCATTCTTCCTGATCCTGATGAGATCGACGGGGGAGGACGAGTGGCAAATGGCGAGTTCGCCGCTCTCGAAACTTCTGCCGATCTTGAGCCGTCGGCCTGCCGATACCTACACAATGATTGACCTTGGCCGGATTATCGAACGGATAGACGCGAAAAGGAGCAACTGAAAATGGCTACAGTCCGCAAGCGCAAGCTCCCCTCCGGTCTGATCCGTTGGCAGGCGTCATACGTGGACGGCGCCGGCAAGCGACGGGCCAAGCTGTTCGAGCGCAAGAGCGATGGAGAGGCTTGGCTGGTTGAGACGAAGCACGACTTGAAGCGCGGCCTGCACACGCCGGCCGGGGTATCCCCCACCGTCAAGCAAGCGGGATCGCTCTGGATCAAGCGCAGCAACGAGAAAGGCCTCGAGCAGTCCACGATCCGCGGATACGAAGAACACACCGAGCTTCATATCTACCCCTTCATCGGGGCCAGGAAGCTGGCGGAAATGACAACGCCAGCCGTCAACACCTTTGCCGATCGTCTACGCGATGAAGGACGGTCGCCAGACATGGTTCGCCGCGTTGTGGGCTCGCTGGGAGCGATCTTCCGTGAGGCGCGCCGCCGAGGTCTTTCTGCTGTCGATCCGACTGCTGGGCTGGATCTCAATCTATCGACACGAGAAGACCCGCGGCCGGTTATTCCGACCAAGGCCGAGCTTCAGGCAATAATCGCAAAGGCAGCGGGTCGCTGGCGCCCGCTTGTGCTCACCGCAATATTCTGCGGACTGCGCGGCAGTGAGCTGCGCGGTCTTCGCTGGGTTGACGTCGATTTCGAAGATCGGAAAATCAACGTTACGCAGCGCGCAGATACCTTCCACAAGATCGGTCGCCTGAAGTCGAAGGCGGGGTATAGATCAATCCCCTGCCCTCCGATGGTCATCAACGCTCTGCGTGAGTGGAAGCTGCTCTGCCCGAAGGGCGAGCTTGGACTAGTCTTCCCGACCGGGAGCGGCAAAGTCGAGTCGCACTCGAATATCGTCCAACGCGGGCTCTACCCGATCTTCCTGACGGCTGGCCTGACGGTGTCGGAGCCTGTGCTGAACGAGGCCGGCGAGCCAGTCATAAAAGACGGGCAACCGGTGATGAAGGAAGTTGCAAAGTACGGCCCGCACTCTCTGCGGCACGCCTGCGCCTCTCTCTGGATCGAGAACGGCATGAACCCGAAGCGGATCCAGACGCTCATGGGCCACAGTACGATCCAGATGACCTTCGACACCTACGGCCACCTCTTCCACGACGTGGAGGCCGATCAGAAGGCAGCAGAGGACATTCAAGCCAGGCTTCTGGGCTCCTGATTTAGCTGGAGCCGACGAGCAGGTCGCGGAGTGGATTAAGATTACAGAACGACTTCATGCATCGCAATCTGCGACGCATCAGAAGGCTGGACAGCAGCCTGGCGGCATCAATGCGGCTGACAAAGAACAGATCGCGAATTGCCGTGTCGCGTCCGTGTTGCGTGGAGTGATTGGTAGCCGTTCGTAACCCGTTGATTTTGTTTGTTTCGGTTTGCAGCAACGCGCAACACGAAAGACGCCAACAGAACGAACGCGGGGCGGCCTAAGTTATTAAAATATCAAGAGAAGTGCTGGCGCGCTCGGAAGGATTCGAACCTCCGACCCTCGGAATCGAAATCCGATGCTCTATCCAGCTGAGCTACGAGCGCCCTGGCCCCGGCGTTGGGCCGCAACCGACGCGCCAGTCATCCGCTGGCGAGCCAGCTGAGCCATGACGTTCGGATCGGTTCGGATTAGCAGAGAGGTCCGACAATAAAAAGCCCTCCCCGCCTCGATTGGAGCGGGGCAGCGGCGTTGTTACCAAGTCGTGTTGAACAGCCCAAAATGGGGCTGCTGTGCCACCAGCATCATCGGCTGGCCGCGCTGCGGCGCCGGATGCGCCCGGGCGACCCTGCGCTTGGGCCGAATCTGGGTCTGAACCTGGGGAGCCTGGGCCTGGGCAACCTGGACCTGCGGCTTGCCGTCGACCATCGGGGTGAACTGGGCGAATGTATCGCGCACCCGCGACTTCGCCGACATGTCAGCCAATGGGTCCGCCTGCGCGGTCGGCTGAGGCGCGGCAACAGCCGCCGTCTTCACCACCGGCGCGGCAATGGTCGGCTGGTTGGTGTCGAGCACGACGCGTTCGGGTAGATGGCGGTCCGACCGGATCCGGATCAGCGGCTGATCATAGCTTGCAGCTGCGATGGTCTGCACAGCCGGCGCCGTCGGCCAAATGAAATCAGCTGCAAACAACAGTGCGAGCAGTGCTCCACCAACGAACATGAAATACCGGAAGATGGGCATTGACCGCGCTCCGCCCCCCGCATCCCCGCGTGGGCTTTTCGCCTTAACCGGCGATCCTTTAATTGGTTCCTACGCCCCGCCTTTGGTTCAAATGGCAACGCCAAGATTTTTGGCTAGGAGGCAAGCAAGGTAACTTTTCCGCTAGCGGAATCTCCGGCCGTTTATGCGCGCCGCGCCGTCACCAGCGAACACTTCGCCTGATCAGCGTTTACGTTGACGAACCCGACGGGGACGCGCGCAAAGGTCTTGCGGCTCTTCATGCCGACGGTATCGGCCAGGACGCGGCTGCGATCGGTCAGATGGCTGCCGTCGCGCCGCGCGAAAGCGCAGACGATCTCGACATCCTTTACGGCAAAATCATTGTCATTTCGCACGGTGAACGTCACCAGTGCCTTCGAGCCGAGCCCGCCGCGGTGCCAAGTCTGCGACGAGATCCTCATCCGGTCAGGCCCGACGATCCCAGCAGTGGATGTGTCCGAGGCTGACGTCGGAGGATCGGGATCAATATTTGCCTGCGCCAGCTTCACTGGCTCGGTTTGCGCAACATGGCCTTCGGATGCCGGCATCATCAGCCAGACGGCACCGACCACGCCCGCGGCCAGCAGCCCCAACACACCTCGCTGGAGCCAAATGCTTGCGGCCGGCTGGGACCATTTCCGCTCCTCGCCGTTGCCGACGAAACGTCCCAGTCCGGACCGGCCAAACGCAGCTTTCATGGGTGCGTTACTCGCTCCATCTTACAATCCGCAAGACGAACCAAAGTTCCCTCGTCAGCCCGAATCTCGCATAGGAGCCAGGGTGGCGATCGTCGACGGGGACCGCTAACATGCGCTGCAATATCACGAAGACCTGTCGGGAGGAGTTTGAAATGCCGGTCGTCGTTACCTGGGATCACGTCCATCTGCGCAGCCCCGATCCGGAAACGACTGCGGCTTGGCTGCGCGATATCCTCGGTGGCGAGATTGGGCGCGCACCGGGCCGAATCGACGTGAATCTCGGTGGCGCAAAGATCTTCATCGCGCCGCTGGAGGGCGACAGCGCCGTCAACCCACCGCCCCCGCACCCGCATCAGGGCCTCGACCATTTCGGACTCACGGTGAAGGACATCGACGCCGTTGCCGCCGAAATCAAGTCGAAGGGCGTGGCATTCACGCGCGAGCCGACCACGATCCGGCCCGGGGTCCGCATCTGCTTCATCCGCGGTCCCGAAGGCATTTCCATCGAGCTGCTCGAGCGCGACAAGAAATACACCTGATACCGCAGGCGAGCCGCTTTCCGGCTAAGTCATGCTACCGGGCATAAAGCAGCGGATGGTGACGCCCATATAGCCGTAGATCGGCCATACCATGGTACGTCCGACCCGGTTGGGCTCCGAAATCACGGCCTCTTCCGGCACGTCGACCCAGACGAGCTCCTGCTGTTGGCCTTCCGTCACGTAGCCAAGGCGGGGGACGCGGACACGATAGTGCCCGTCCTTGCTCTCCCAGTCGGAGTCCGAGATCGCCGAACCGTCGGCGTCGGAGCAGCATGGCCCCTTGCCGCTGCGCAAGCCGTCGAACCAGGCCTTCAGTTCGGCATTGGTGTTGACGAACTGGCCGCGGTCACGTGCGTGCCCAAGCGGGGCAACCAGCGCGATCAGCGTCAGCGCGCAAGCAAGGCTAGCCGCGCTTCGCCACCGTGGGGGACGGCCAATCCGCCGTCGCTGCGCTTCGCAAATCGTGGGACACGCACTGTACAGACGCGGCTCTTCGCCGCCGGAATCGATCCAGTTGCTCACGTTCGTCTTGCTCCAGCACCCCGCGGCCAGTGCAACAATGAATATGCATTTCGCGGGCCAACTCTGATTCGCAACGACTGGCCTCGCTGCATGATGAGACCGTCACATCTGCGTCACAGACAAGCCGGGACGACTACGGTTCGCGGGCCGGCATGGGACACCGTTGCAGGCAAAACTGCCGCGTTGCGCGCGGGGTTGCGCTTTGGCATAAAAGCTTCACCGGCTACGCCATTGGGCGATGGCGGCCGGCCGACGGGACGTTATGAAGAACGGCCTTTATTCGATTCACGTGCGCCTGCTCGATGGACGAGTCGGCAAGGGCAGCGGCGTGATTCTTTTTCGCGACGGCAAGATCCTTGGCGGCGATGCGTACCTCTATTACACCGGCAGCTACGTGGTGAAGGACGACCATACCTTCAAGGGCGAGGTGCTGGTGCAACGGCACACCTCGCCGCGCGGTGACGACAATCCTCTGTTCGGCGGCCCGGCCCCGGTCGGCATCGGCGTCAGCGGCACCTATACCGACACCCGTGCGGAGATGACCGGCACGGCGCTGGTCGGCAAGGCCAGCCTGATTTTCGGCGCCACTCTGCTCAAGCTCGCAGAGGTCGACTAGTCTAGTCACAGACCTATTCGGCAGCCTGCTCCAGCGGCGCCGTGCGCGGCAGGATCATCTGGATGCGCGTGCCGCCACCCGGCTCGGAATCGAGATCGAGCCGTCCGCCAAGCCTGTTGGTGACGATGCTGTAGACGATGTGCAGCCCGAGGCCGGTGCCACCCTGGTCGCGTCGCGTCGTGAAAAACGGATCGAAGGCACGGCGGCGCACGTCGAGCGACATGCCGCAACCGTTGTCGGAGACGATGACCTCGACATTGTCCTTACCGGACTCGCGTACCTGGATGTCGATGATGCCAGGACGTCCGTCCGGGAAAGCGTGCGCCACCGAATTCAGGAACAGATTGGTCAGCACCTGGCCGTACGGGCCAGGATAGCTGTTCATGGTCAGATTGGGCTGGCACTCCACGTTGAGCGTCAGGTTCTGTTTGCGCAGGCCCGGTCGCAGGCTCATCACCACTTGCTCGGTGAGGTCGGCGAGGTCGAAGCTGCGCTGGTCCGAATAGTTGCGATCGGCCGCAACCTGCTTGAACGACTGGATCAGCTCGGCTGCACGGTTGAGGTTGGAGACGAGCTGCGAGGACGCATCGCGGCTGGTGTTGAGGTACTCATTGAGCGTCGAGCGGCGTAGCTCGCCGCGCTCGACCTCGGCGCTGAACATCGCCGTCTTGCGCTCCAGCGCAGAGGCGACCGTGAGGCTGATGCCGACGGGATTGTTGACCTCGTGCGCGACACCGGCGACCAGGCGTCCGAGTGCGGCGAGCTTCTCCGCCTCGATCAGCGAGGCCTGGGTCTCGCGCAGATTGCGAAGCGCGGTTTCGGCGGCATCCTTGGCCTTGCGCATCTCCTGCTCGCCGCGCTTGCGCTCACCGATGTCGAGCGCCACGGTGACGATCCGCTCGATCTCCCCCTCGGCGTCGAGCAACGGCAGCTTGTTGACCAGCCATTGCCGCATGTTGCCGGAAGCGTCCTTGTACTCCTCCTCGTAGAAGCCGAGACCCTTTCGCAGGCTGAGGACGCGCTTGTCATTCTCGTCGGTCTTGGCAGCGCCGTAGCGCGACATCAAATCGGCGGTGGTGCGACCGAGTGCATCGCCGGGTTCGATGCCGAAGATGCCGGCCATGTAGCGGTTCATCAAGACGTAACGGAGGTCGCGGTCCTTGACGTTGATGACGGCGGGCACGGTATCGATGACCTGCTGCAGCAGGCGCCGGCCTTCGGCAATGGCGTCCTCCGCCCGCTTCTGGTCGGTGATGTCGCGCAGCGTGCCCTCGTAGCGGACGATCCTGCCCTGCTCGTCCCGCACCCCGGTCGCGCTGTCGGAAAGCCAGAGGATGTCGCCGCTGCGCTGGCGCACCTGGTATTCGAATTCGCGCACCATGCCGTCGCGATGCATCAGCCGCTGGTATTCCTCGCGCGCCTCGGGATGGACGTAGATGGTGTGGGCGATGTCGTTGATGCTGTCGATCAGGTGCTGCGGACTGTCATAGCCCATCATCCGCGCCAGCGCGGGGTTGGCGTTGAGGAGATCGCCTGCCGGCGTCGTCACGTAGATGCCGTCGACAGATCCCTCGAACAGCTTGCGATAGCTTTCTTCGGCCAGCCGCTGCTCGGTGAGCGCGCGCACTGCGGCTTCTCGCGCGGTGTCGGCCTCCTCCAGCGCGCGGCGGAACACCTCTGCGGCTCGCGCAATGTCGCCGATCTCGTTGTTGAGATCGGCCGAGGGGATCGACGTTCTCTTCTCGCCCGCTGCAAGGGCACGGATGGAGCGCGCAATCTGGGCAAGCGGCCGCACCGTCCGCCCGACCACGAAGACGGCGGCGAGGATGCCGATCAGCACACCCATGCTGCCGAGCACGATGCTCTGCCAGCGCGCCTCGGCAAGCGTCCGGGCAAAGTCGCGCGACAGCACATGGCCACGGCGGTCGCTGACGTCACGCAGCAATTCAGTGACACGGCCGATCAGCCGGCCCTCGGTACCCAGCACCTCGCGGTCGATATCGGCGATCTGCCGTTCGCGGACGGCCACCGCGATGATGGCGTCGGCGTAATTGTTCACGGCAGACTTCAACTTCGCGTCGGCGATCTCCATCGTCCGCATGCTCTGCGCGGCCTGTTCCGCCGCGGACGGGTTGCGTGCAAGCAGCCCGAGCGCGATACGGCTCTGAGCTTCCGACAGACGTGCGGCGAGCTCACGATCCCCGCTTTCGGAGACCGCGGCGTCGAACTGGTCGCGCAGCGGCGGCAGCCCGGCGAGCAGTTGCGCGCGGCGATCGATCAGGGTCGAGATGCGCTCCAGACCGCTGCGGTACGTCGCAAGCCGCTCGGAAACACCGTCGATCATGTCCTGCTGCTCGGGGGCAAGCTCGATGCGGGTCTTCTTGAGGAGGTCGCTCAGGGTCGAGGCGGCCTCGCCGACCTGCTTGAACTGGATGCCGGCGCCGGGATCGGTGACGAAGTCGCGCGCGGCGAGCCGCAAATCGTTCATGCGGCGGTCGATGTCTTCGGCGAGGTCACCGACGCTTTGCAGCCGCTGGAGTTCGGCGAAGGTGGCGTCGATATGCCGGATCGCGATCACGCTGGCGGTCGAGGTGACGATGATCACCGCCAGCACCAGGATGAAGCTGCCGAACGTCATCTGGCCGATCGATAGCGAAAATGATCGCTTCGGCGGCGGATTCGGTGGCGTTTCGACGGGCATTGGGGCGGAACCGGACTCCATACGCCTCCAATATACGCTGTATCGACCCTCCGGGGGAACATGCCTCCGTGGGCCGGAAGCGGCTGTTTTTCATGATGGTTTAACGACGGCCGCCCGCCCGGCCGGAATCGTCATGGCGGCGACGCCGAGGACGACGCAGGCAAGCCCAATCCAGGCGGTCCGGCTCAGGGTCTCCCCCAGGAAGGCGACGCTGATGGCGACCCCGATGGGGACTCGCAGATACGCCTGCGCTGTCGTGCCAACCGAGCCGAGGGTCTGGATCAGGCGGAAGTAGATCGCGAAGGCAGCTGCGGTCGAGAACACCGCAAGCGCCAGCAGCGCCAGGACGGAGCTCAGCGAGGGCGACAGCGTCCAGGGCTGCTCGAGCATCAGCGAGGCCGGAATCAGCATGGCCGCGCCCGCGAGCAGCGAGCCGGCGGCGGGCGCCATGGGATCAAGGCCCTTGAAGCTGCGGCCGAAGATCGCGGCGCAGGCGTAGCAGATGGTGGCGGCAACGATGGCCGCCTCCGCTATGAGGCCGCTGCCGACGTCATGAAACGCATCGACGCCGACGATCAGGAGGATGCCGGCCATGCCGGCAACCACGCCGAACAGCTTTCGCGGAGTCGTGGCCTCATGGCGGGTGACGATTGCGGTAAGCAGGAACGTGAATACCGGGCCTGCCGAATTGAGGATGGTGGCAAGGGCTGCATCGACATGGCGCTCGCCCCAGGCGATCAGGGTCCAGGGAATGACGCTGTTGAGCACGGCCTGGAAGGCGAAGCGCTGCCAGGTCGCGGCGTCCCTGGGCATGCCGATGCCCCTCGCCCGCATGACGATGAGCAGCAGCAGACCCGCAACCGTCGTGCGCGCGGCGATCAGCGTGACCGGCGGGATGGTGGCGACGCCGAGCTTGATGAAGGTGTAGGAGCCGCCCCAGAGCGTGGCGAGCGCGACCAGCAGCGCCAGCTCGACGGCGATATTGGTGTCCTGCCTGGCGTCCATGGCGCACTCCGTCCACTCTGCAATGGACGGACTCTAGCGCGCCCGCGGTCAGTAATACTTCGCTCGGTATCGAAGTGTTCTAGCCGACCGCGCCAACCTCGAACACCTCGCCGTCATAGCCGGCCTCGCGCGGAATGCTGAGCTGCCGGCCGGTCTCAGTCTTGGTCATGACCGGCATCACCGTGACGATCGACATCCCCCTGGCATGATCGAGCGCGGCGCTCACGCTTGGCTGCTTGGCCAGCCGTATCAGGTTGCGCGTGGTCGGGAACGGCAGCTTGAAGCGACCGCTCTCACCACCCTCCACCGCCTCGCGGGCTGACAGCCAGATCGAGTCGGTCGACTCCCGACCGTCATGCGCACCGAGTTGGTCAGGCGGCGCCGCCGCGAGGAAGAACCAGGTGTCGAACCGCTTCGGCATGCCCTCCGGCGTGATCCAGTGCGCGTAGGGCACCAGCGTGTCGAGCGCGAGCTGAAGGTTATTGTCGGAGAGAATGCTCAGGAAGCTGATCTTGTGCTCGTTGAGCGCGACGCGGTGCGCGTCGGCGATCTCGCCGGCGCGCTTGGCATCAACAGGTATGTTCGATCCGTTCGAGCGCGCCAGCAGGATGCCGCTTTCTTCAAAGGTCTCGCGGATCGCAGCGATGCGAAAACCGCGCTCCGCTTCGCCGAGGCCTTCGCCGCCCGAATAGAGATCGGCCCGGGCGACGATCTCGTTATCGCCGGCATCGACGCTGCCGCCCGGAAACACCAGCGCGCCCGAGTTGAACTCGATCTGATGATGGCGAACCATCATGAAGATTTCGACCTCCTTGGTGCCGTCGCGCAGCAGGAGGATCGTCGAAGCCGGACGTGATGCTGATGTCTCGGCCATTCAACTAACCTGCGGCGCTGGATTGCGGGCCGAGATTGGCGCGCTTGTCGAAACGGGCGACGCGCGACAAAAGGTAGTCGACCTCGGCCTTCGCGGTCGCCGTCATCGTCGCGCCCGGCTTGCGCTGCGCGCTGGAGGCGATGATGCCGCGCTTCTGCAGCACGTATTTGCGGACGGTCAGGCCGACGCCGGGCTGCTGTTCGTAGCGGATCAGAGGTAGATGTACATCGAACAGATCATGCGCGGCGTCGCGCTTGCCGGCCTTGGAGAGGTTGACGACATCGATCAGAAGCTCGGGGAACGCATAGCCGGTCATGGCGCCGTCGGCGCCGCGCTCCATCTCGAAATCAAGGAATGTGCCGCCATTGCCGCAAAGGATCGAGAGCGGGCGCAGCGAGCCGTCCTTCTGGAAGCCGCGCAGCGTCGAGATCTTCTCGAGGCCCGGCCAGTCCTCGTGCTTGAGCATCACGCAGTTCGGATTGTCCATGACGATCTTGCGGATCACGGCGGGAGTGAACACCACCGTGAGCGTCAGCGGATAGTCCTGGAGCACCCAGGGCACGTCAGGACCGATCGCCTCGGCCGCCTGCTTGAAATAGCCGACGATCTGGTCGTCGGTGCGGAGCGAGGGCGGCGGCGCGATCATCACGCCGGCCGCGCCCGCGTCCATCGAGGTCCTCGCCAGCGAGCGCATGGTGGCAAAGCCCGGCGCGGAGACGCCGACGATCACCTGCATCTTCTTGGCACGCTTGACGTAGCGTACCGCCACCTGCTCGGCCTCGGCGGCATCGAGCTTTGGCGCCTCACCGAGGATGCCCAGCACCGTGACGCCGTCGCAGCCGACCTCCTCGTAGAAATCGGTCAGGCGGTCGATCGAGCGCTCGTCGATCCGGCCGTCGTCGTGGAACGGCGTCGGCGCGATTGCGAAGGTGCCCTTGGCGTCGGCGGTGAGTTTCATCGTCTTCCTTGTTTCTCTTTGTCGATGGCTAGAACCGCCTCGCACCCATCTTGATCTGCTCCTCGGAGAAGAAGATCTCCTTGGCATGATCGACGATGTCCTGGGCGTTCCAGCCCGTATGCGGCGGTCTCCAGCCTTCCATTTCCATCATCCGCATTTCGCGCACGCCGCGAGGCCCGGACACGCCCAGCACCTTGCCGGTCTGGTCGCCCGACAAATCGCTGACCATGTATAGCACGGCCGGCGCGATCCCGTCCGGCCCCAGCGCCGCACCTGGGTTCTCCTTATAGCGGGGCAGGTCTGCGGTCATGCGGGTCAGGGCCCCTGGGGCAAGGGTCCAGATCCGGATGTTGTACTTCCGGCCCTCGATCGCCAGCACGTTGGACAGGCCCCAGATGCCGCCCTTGGCAGCGCCGTAATTGGTCTGGCCAAAATTGCCGATCAGGCCAGATGTCGAGGAGGTGTTGACGATGACGCCGCCGCCGTTTTCCCGCATCCAGCGAAACACCGGCATGGTGCAACAAAAGGTGCCTTTCAGGTGCACCTTGATCACCTTGTCCCAATCGGACTCACTGGCCTTGGCGAAGGTCTGGTCACGCAAAATGCCGGCATTGTTGACGAGGATGTCGGCGCGGCCAAAATGCTTGATGGCGTCGTCGAACACCGACTGCCCACCTTCCATGGTGGAGATGTCGGCGCCGTTGGCGACGGCCTTGCCGCCCTCGGCCTTGATCGCGTCCACCACAAGCTGCGCCATCGACTTGTCCGCGCCGGAGCCGTCACGGGGCCCGCCGAGGTCGTTGACGACGACCGAGGCCCCTTCCCGCGCGAACAGCTTTGCGTAGGCCTCACCGAGCCCGCCGCCCGCGCCGGTGATCAGCGCAACCTTGCCGTCGAGTAGTCCCATGGTGGCTTCTCCCTGTTTCGCTTTTCTTTCTTCGCCTCTATCCGCCTAACCCAGCACCGTCTTGCCGTTCCTGATCACGGTGACGCCGCGCGACTTCACCTTGGCTTCGAACGAGATCGTGTTGCCGTCCTTCCAGAGGTCCATGGTCACGGTCTCGCCGGGGTAGACGGGCGAAGAGAAGCGCGCGACGTGCTGGCGGAAGGCGGACGCGTCGTAGTCGGCGTAGGTCTGGAGCACGCCGCGGCAGGTGATGCCGTAGGTGCACATGCCGTGCAGGATCGGACGCGGGAAGCCGGCCTTCCTGGCGAACTCGGGATCGGAGTGCAGCGGATTGCGATCACCGCAGAGACGATAGACCAGCGCCTGATCGGGCCGCGTGACGATGTCGATGGTCTTGTCAGGGCTGCGCGAGGGGATCTTGTGCGGATCGGGCTGGGTCAGGCTCGGCCCGCCAAAGCCGCCGTCGCCGCGGGCGAAGCGGGAAGCGACGAGAGTCGCGAGCTTGTCGCCCTTCTCGTTCTTGAGCACGGTCTGATGGCTGATGACAACGCCCTTGCCCTCGCCCTTGTCGTAGACCTCAAGCACGGAGGAGTCGGCAGTGATGTTGGCAGCGATCGGCAGCGGCTGGTGGAAGGTGATGTCGCGCTCGCCGTCCACCACCATCACGCGGTTGAGCTTCATCTCGCCGGGACCAGAGCCCCAGGCGGCGACGGAGGCGAAGGTCGGCACCACCTTGAGCGGCCGCGGCGTGAACGTGCCCTCGTTGACGAAGGCAAGCTCGTTCTCGTCCATGGGATCGGCACCCAGGCCGATGCCGTAGGCGTAGAGCATGACCTCGCGATCGCCATAGGCATATTTCTGGCCGAGATTTTTCAGGCCTTTCAGTTCTTCGTATCTGGCGGACATTTTGTTTGTTTCCTCCCGAATGTCTTCGACACCGCCGGTTGCAGCCCTCTTCCCTTGTGGGACAGGGCTGCGAGGACGGTGCAGCAAACTCGTTTGGGTGAGGGGTTGCCTCGGCAGCAAGACTCTCGGTGCGGAGAGAACCCCTCAACCGGCGCTTCGCGCCACCTTCTCCCACAAGGGGAGAAGGAAGAAAGCAGTCAGGCCACCGTAAAAAACGGCAGCGGCGCGCCGTCGGTCGGCTTGAACACCACCTTCACCTTCTGCCCGATCTTGAGCTTCTCGAGATCGCAGTCGACGAAATTGGTCTGCACCGACGGACCCTCCTTCAGCGTGACGTAGCCGATGGCATAGGGGCCGGTCGGAGACTTCCGCATCAGGCTCCAGGTGTAGATCGTGCCCTCGCCCGACGCCTCCTCCCACACCGTCTTGTCGGAGTAGCAGAACGGGCAGATCGAGCGCGGGAAGTAATGCGCTTCGCCGCAGGCGGTGCAGCGCTTGATCATGAACCTGCCCTGCTTGGCGGCATCCCAGAATGCGGCGGTCTCGGGGTTCGTGACCGGGGCCGGATATTTTTTGGCTTCGCTCATCACACGCGCTCCAGAATGGCCGTCGAGGCAGCGTGGCGGACGCCCAACAATCCGCCGGTGCCGTGGGCGATGGCGAGATCGCAATTCTTGACCTGCACCTTCGGATGCGCCTCGCCGCGCAGTTGCCTGACCGCCTCGATGATCTTGGTCATGCCGCCGCGGTTGACGGGGTGATTGCTGCAGAGGCCGCCGCCATCGGTGTTGAACGGCAGCTTGCCCACGCCCGAGATTAGGTTGCCATCGGCGACGAACTTGCCGCCCTCGCCCTTCTTGCAGAAGCCGAGGTCTTCGAGCTGCATCAGCACCGTGATGGTGAAGCTGTCATAGATCGAAGCGTACTTGATGTCCTTCGGCGTGATGCCGGCTTCCTCGAACGCACGCGGACCGGACCAGACACCGGCCGAATAAGTGAGGTCGAGATCCTTGCCGCCGCGCGGTCCTTTCATGGCCTCGCCATGGCCGATCAACTTGACCAGCGGCTTCTTCAGGCTCTTGGCAATCTCGGGCGTCGTCACGATCAGCGCGCCGCCGCCGTCGGAGACGACGCAACAATCCATGCGATGGAGCGGATCGGAGATCATCGGCGAGTTCAGCACGTCCTCGACGGTGACGACATCCTTGAGCATCGCATGCGGATTGTATTGCGCATGATGGGAGGCTGCGACCTTGATCCAGGCGAGCTGCTCCGAGGTGGTGCCATAGTCGTGCATATGGCGCATGGCACACATGCCATAGGCATTGTGCGTGGTCGCGCCGTAAGCGGATTCGAAATCGACCTCGGCGCCGGCCGCACGCGGCGGCATCACGCCGGTGCGCGGCTTGCCGGCGAGCGTAACAAGCGCGATCGAGCACTTGCCCGCGGCGATCGCCTCGGCGGCATGGCCGAGGTGGATGATGTAGGAACAACCGCCGGTCTCGGTAGAATCGACATGACGAAGCTTCTTGGTGTTCAGACCGAGATAGTCGACCATCGGCCAGGCACCGCCGGGCGCATCGCCCGCGCAGAAATAGCCGTCGACATCGTCCTTGGAGAGCCCGGCATCCTCGATCGCGCCCTTGGCGACCTCGGCGTGAAGCTGGGCGGTGGATTTGTCCGGCGCATGCCGGGTCGGGTGTTCGTAGATCCCGGCAATGTAGGCCTTGCCCTTGATGGTCAAAACAGAGGTCTCCGCTCGCGTTTCTTCTTGGCCCTTTTTTCTGAACCGCACCGGCCTGATTGGCAAGCGCGGAAATATTCCGTCGCGCGAGAGGGTAGCGGGTCGGCGCAAGTGGGGCGCCCGTGCGCCTCCTCACCGTCGTTGCGAGCGCGGCGAAGCAATCCAGGAGTCTTTCCGCTGATGCATTTCTGGATTGCTTCGCGGCGCTCACGATGACGGAAGAGACAGCCGAAAGCCTAAAGGTGTTTTGCCCGACGGCGCAAGCAATATTTCGCTTTTGTCGAAATGTCTCCTCCTACGAAAACAACCCCATGCACAGTAGAGCGGGGGTTGATTTCAAAGGAGAATTCGTAGGTTGGGTGAGCGAAAGCGTAACCCACCTTTTTGCTCTCCACGCGGACGTCGAAGTGGTGGGTTACGCCCAGCGGTTTGCGCTTCGCGCAATCCGCTACGCCACCGAAAGCCCCTACTCCGCCGCGATCTGCCTTGGCGCAGGCGGCGGGTTCGCCAGATCCGCAGCAAGCTGGGCGTAGCGGGCTTTCGCGTCCGCCACCGCCTTCTCCTTGACCGGACCGTAGCCGCGGATGCGGTCGGGCAGCGAGAGCAATTCGACAGACGTGTCGACCGTGACCGGCGACAACAGGCCAAGCACGGTGGCGACGTCCTTCTCGTAACCGACGATCAGATCGCGCTCGAGCTTTCGGTCGGCGCTGCGACCGAAGATGTCGAGCGGGGTGCCGCGCAGGAACTTGAACTTGGCCAGCACGCCGAACATCTTCAGCATCCACGGGCCAAACGCGCGCTTCTTCGGGCGGCCCAGCGCATCGACGCCTGACGCCAGGATGGGCGGGGCCAGGTTGAAGCTGAACTTGAAGTCGCCCTCGAACTGGTCCTGGAGCTGCTTTGCGAAGGCACCGTCGGTGAAGAGCCGCGCCACTTCATACTCGTCCTTGTAGGCCAGCAGCTTCGCATAATTGATCGCGACCGCGCGCGGCAGCGCATCGCCGTAACCGCCCTTGACCGCGGCGTCGCGGACCTGGTCGACCAGCTTGCGGTAGCGCTTGGCGAGGCGGCCATTCTGATAGGCGGTGAGATGCTTGGCGCGGTGCTCGATGATTTCGTCGAGCGTCATGGCGTCCAGCGCCTTGGGCGCCTCAACCTCGTCGGTGCCCTTCAACATCTCGGCGAGGCGCGCGGGGTCCGCGACCGCGAGGCGGCCGAGACGGAAGGCTTCCTTGTTCATCTTGATCGAGACGCCGTTGATCTCGATCGCCTGCTCGATCGATTCCGCCGACAGCGGGAACAGGCCCTTCTGATAAGCGTAGCCCATCATCATCATGTTGGTGGCGATGGCATCGCCGAGCAGCTGCTCGGCCGGCTTGGTGAAGTCGAAGAAGACCGAGTCCTTGTGCAGCGCCGTTTCCAGCAAGCCATTCAGCTTGCGCGTCTGGAAGTTGAAGTCGCGGTTGAGCACGAAGTCCGCGGTCGGGATGACGTGGCTGTTGATGATGCCGCGGGTACGGCTGGTGTCGCAGAGCGAGATCGTGTCCTTGGCGACCGCCACCACCTCGTCGGCTGCGAGCACGACGTCGGCGGTGCCGGTGACGATGCGCGAGCACGTCACTTCGGCCGGATGATCCGACAGGCGGACGTGGCTGAGCACCGCACCGCCCTTCTGCGCGAGCCCGGACATGTCGAGGATCATCGAGGCCTTGCCCTCGATATGCGCAGCCATGCCGAGCAACGCACCGATGGTGAGCACGCCGGTGCCGCCGACACCACCGACCGCGATGTTGTAAGGCTTGTCCAGCGTCGGCCGCGAGGCCGGCTCGGGAATTGCACCGATGTCGGACAGATCAGCCGGCGCGCGATGGCGCGGCTTGCCGCCGTCCACGGTGACGAAGGACGGGCAAAAACCCTTCAGGCAGGAATAATCCTTGTTGCAGGCGGACTGGTTGATGGCGCGCTTGCGGCCGAACTCCGTCTCCAGCGGTTCGACCGAGATGCAGTTCGACTGCACCGAGCAATCGCCGCAGCCTTCGCAGACCGCCGGGTTGATCATGACGCGGCGCGCCGGATCTTCCATCAGGCCGCGCTTGCGGCGGCGGCGCTTCTCGGCGGCGCAGGTCTGCACGAAGACGATCGCCGACGTACCCTTGTATTCGCGGCACATCTTCATGACGTCTTGCAGCTCGTCGCGATGGTGCAGCTTCACACCGGGCGCGATGGTGCTGGCCGGATAGGCATCGGGATTCTCCGAGACCAGATAGATCTCACGGATGCCCTCGGCGTGGAGCTGGAAAGTGATCTGCTGCGGCGAGAGATCGCCGTCGTGGCGCTGGCCGCCGGTCATGGCGACGGCGTCGTTGTAGAGGATCTTGTAGGTGATGTTGGTCTTGGACGCGACCGCCTGGCGGATGGCGAGAAGGCCGGAGTGGAAATAGGTGCCGTCGCCGAGATTGGCGAAGATGTGGTTCTCGTTCGTGAACGGTGCGATGCCGACCCACGGCACGCCCTCGCCGCCCATATGGGTAAACGTCTCGGTCGAGCGATCCATCCACAGCGCCATGAAGTGGCAGCCGATACCGGCCAGCGCGCGGCTGCCTTCGGGGACCTTGGTCGAGGTGTTGTGGGGGCAGCCGGAGCAGAAATACGGGGTGCGGGAGACGGGCGCCGTGGGGATCATCTGGGACGCCTGGCGGCCGTTGAACCAGTCGGCCTTGGCGCGGAGCATCTCCGCGATTTCAGGATTGAGATTAAGTCGAAGGAGTCGTTCGGTCAGCGAGGTCGCAAGCGAGGCGACGCTGAGCTCGGCGGCGAAGGTCAGGAAGCGCTTGTCGTGCTCGTCCATCTTGCCGACGATGCGGGGGCGGACGTCGTCGCGCCAGTTGAACAACACCTGCTTGACCTGGTTCTCGACGATTTCGCGGCGCTCCTCGACGATGAAGATCTCCTCGAGCCCGACGGCGAATTCATGCACGCCTTCCGGCTCCAACGGCCAGGGCATGCCGATCTTGTAGAGACGGAGACCGATCTTGGCGGCGACCTGCTCGGTGATGCCGAGCTCGCGCAGCGCTTGGCGGACGTCCTCATAGCTCTTTCCCGAGGCCATGATGCCGAAGCGTGCGTTCGGCGAATCCATGGTAATGCGGTTGACCTTGTTGGCGCGGGCGAAAGCGATCGCGGCAAAGCCCTTGTAGTCCTGCAGGCGGCGGTCCTGCTCGAAGCGGTCGTCGGGCCAGCGCAGATTGAGCCCGCCGGGCGGCAACTCGAAGTCAGGCGGGATGATGAAGGGCTTCATCTCGTCGGTGAGGTCGATCTCGGCGGTGGTCTCCACCGTCTCCGTGATCACCTTCATGCCGACCCAGCAGCCGGAGTAGCGCGACATCGCGATGCCGAGCAGGCCCATCTCGATCATTTCGTGGATGCTCGAGGGATAGAGATACGGCATCAGCGCCGAGATGAAGGCGTGGTCGGACTGGTGGGGAACGGTGGAGGATTTGGCGCCGTGGTCGTCGCCGGCAAGGCACAGCACGCCGCCATTCTTGGCGGAGCCGGCGGCGTTGCCGTGGCGGAAGACGTCGCCGCAGCGGTCGACGCCGGGGCCCTTGCCGTACCAGATGCCGACCACGCCATCATACTTGGCGCCGGGCGAGAGGTTGAGCTGCTGCGAGCCCCACACCGCGGTAGCCGCCAGGTCCTCGTTCACGCCGGGCTGGAATTTGATGTTGTACTGCTCGAGATGTTTTCGCGCGGCGAAGAGCTGCTGGTCGTAGCCGCCGAGCGGCGAGCCGCGATAGCCGGAGATGAAGCCTGCGGTGTTCAGGCCGGCGGCGCGGTCGCGGCGAATCTGGGCCATGGGCAGACGGACCAGCGCCTGGATGCCCGTCGTGAAGATATGGCCGGTGTCCTGGGTGTATTTCTGATCGAGACTGATCGGACCCTGGTTGATGCCCATTATTGTCCTCTTCCGCCCTTTTGAGCGTTTGGCTGCTTAAGCCGTTGCCTGCCCGTTGTTTTTAGCTAGGGCACGCCGACCACCTCTGCCACTCTATGTCGGATATTTAACGCGGCGCATCACAAATCTGGACCTTCGGCGGCGGCGGGAAAAAAACGCAATTTCGTGGCCGGAAAGGCATTGGCGATTTTCAATTTGTGTCACCATACCCCGGCTGTCGCGAAACGACATGACGCCGCTATGCTCGGGCACTCGACCGATGGTCGCAGGGGAAGGCTTTCGATGCGGACGATTCTGGCTGTTGCGCTCTTGTGCAGTGCGGTTGCGACGACCGCTTTCGCCGCCGAGCCGTCGCCCGAGCTGATCGCCTACGGCAAGACGCTGGTCGAGGCCGGCGACTGCGCGGGCTGCCACACCGCCGACCCCGCCAAACCGTTTGCCGGCGGCAAGCGCATCGACACGCCCTTCGGCGCTATCTATGCACCGAACCTGACCCCGGACCGCGACACCGGCATCGGCGCCTGGACGGATGCCGATTTCACCCGTGCCGTGCGCACCGGCACCGCGCCCGACGGCTCGCTTTACTACCCGGCCTTCCCCTACCCCTACTTCACGCGGATGACCAAGGACGACACGCTGGCAATCCGCGCCTATCTCGGCACGCTCGCGCCCGTCGTGAACCGCAACAAACCACCGCAGCTGGACTGGCCCCTCAACTATCGCTTCCTAATGCGCGGCTGGAACCTGCTGTTCTTCTCGCCCGGCCTGTTCGAGCCGGACCAGAGCAAGAGCGCGGCGTGGAACAGAGGTGGCTATCTCGTCACCGGCCTCGGCCATTGCGGCGCCTGTCATACGCCGAAGAACTATTTCGGTGCGGACAAGACTGCGCAGGCACTGGCCGGCAGCGAGATCGGCGGCTGGTACGCGCCGCGCCTCGATGGCGCCGCGCGCAGCGGGCTGCAATCGTGGAGCGCGGATGACATCACGGAATACCTGCAGAGCGGCCGCAACGCCAAAAGCCATGCCGGCGGTCCCATGGCCGAGGTCATCGTCAACTCGACCTCGAAGATGAGCGATGCCGATGTGCGCGCAATCGCGCTGTACCTGAAGAGCCTGCCGCCGGCGCGCCGCGAGACCAACGTGACGCCGCCCGACGAGGCCGAGATGAAGGCGGGCCAGGCGGTCTACGCAAAGTTCTGCATCGCCTGCCATGAGGCCGATGGCTCCGGCGCACCGCGCATCTATCCGCCGCTGCCGGCGAACGCGCTGCTGCAATCGATCAACCCGTCCTCGACCCTGCGTATCATCCTCGATGGCGCCCACACCGTGACGACGCCGCGCGCGCCGAACACCGGCGAGATGCCGCCCTATGCCAGGCAATTGTCCGACGAGGAGATCGCGGCGGTGACGAACTACATCCGCAATTCCTGGGGCAATGCCGGCCCGCTGGTGACGCCGGCACAGGTGGCGAAGGCACGCGGGCAACAGCCGTAACTACTTCTCCTCATCCCCCGTGAAGACGAATTTCGGCATCTCCCATTTGTAGCGCACCGCAAGCAGGCGGAAGCTGATGCCGAGCACGAAGGTCAGGATGGTCCAGAGCTCGGCATTGAGCTTCAGGCCGAAGGCGGTCGCGTAGAACAACCCCGTCACCACCGAGACGCTGGCGTAGAGCTCGGAGCGAAACAACAGCGGCACGTCGTTGCAGAGCACGTCGCGGAGCACGCCGCCGGCGCAGCCCGTCACCATGCCGGAGACGATCACGATCGGCAGCGAGGCATCCATCTGCCAGGCGACGTCGCAGCCGGCCATGGTGAAGACGACGAGGCCGATGGCATCGAGCACGATGAAGGCGATCTTCAGCCGGTGCACGAGGCGGGCCGTCAAGATCGTGAGGAAAGCGGCACCGCCGGCGAGCGCGAGGTAAACAGGATTTTGCACCCAGGCCAGCGGATAGTGTCCGAGGAAGAGATCGCGCAGCGTGCCGCCGCCGAGCGCCGTAATGCAGCCGAGGAAGCAGACGCCAAGCCAGTCCATGCTGCGCCGTCCCGCCGCAAGTGCGGCGGTCATGCCTTGCGCGGCCACCGCGACCAGAGAGAGGAAATGCAGCACGCTATCGCTCGGCGGCAGGTTCCACATCGCCTTGTTCCCTTCTCCCGCGATGGAACTTACGTACTGGGTTCCCGCATGAACAGGTTCCCGATTCCTGGCGCGAGGGCAACATGCGACGAAAGCATAATGCGCGCGGAACGGAATCTCGCACCTCGGGGTTGTCAGGACGCAATCAACGAGGAGATCCAATCGATGGCTGACGACCGTTTTCCCAACGATCCGTACCGCTCGAACCTCGCCGACGATGAGTATCTTCGCGCGGCGCGCCGGGATGCCGACCTTCAGGCCGATCCCGAACTGGGCGAAGGCCCCGCCTCCAGCGGCAAGGTCGCGCTGTTCGCCGTGGCAATCGCCCTGGTGCTGGGCGCTGTGTTCTACGGCTTGAACAACAGCAGCACGAGCAACCAGGCAAGCACCACGCCGAGCACGCAGACCGCGCAGCAGACGGCTCCGGCCAATCCGGCCGCCCCTCCCGGCATGCGCGACGTGACGCCGCGCAGCAACACCTCGCCCGGCGTGACCACGGGCGCCGCGCCGAGCAAGCCGGCTGCGCCGGCGGATACGCCCGCGGCAAAGCCCGCGCCGGCTACGCAGACACCGTCTGACGGCGCGAAGTAACGATTTGCAACACGATGCGACAGCGGCGGGATCGAAAGATCCCGCCGCTTTGTTCTGGTTCTAGCTGAACATCTTGTTGAGCTCGCCGCCGGGGTAACCGCTGGCGAGTTCGGTGAACGTCCCCTTCTCCGCCATCTCCTTCGCCGCACGCATGAAGCCGCCCCAGGCGGCGCGCGCGAGCGAGCCGCCGACGCTGATGCGGCGCACGCCGAGATCTTCGGCTTCCTTCAACGACAGGCCGGAGGCACCAATCAGCAGATTGAACGGTTTTGGTGCGACGGCCTTCACCACCGCGGCGATATCCTCGCGGGTCTTCAGGCCCGGCGCGTAGAGGCAGTCGGCGCCGGCATCGGCGTAAGCGGTGAGCCGGTCGATGACGAGCTTGAGATCGGTGACGCCCCAGAGATACGCCTCGCAGCGTCCGACCAAGAGTGTGCCGCTGTCGCCGATCGCCTTGCGCGAGGCCTTGATGCGTTCGACCGCGAGCGCGTGCTCATAGAGCGGCTTGTCCTTGTCGCCGGTGGAATCCTCGATCGAGAGGCCGGCAACGCCGGTGCGCACGCCGCGCTCGACGTGATCGGCGACCTTGTCAGGCTCGACCGCAAAACCGCCCTCGAAATCCGCGTTCACGGGAATGTCGACGGACGAGCTCAATGCTGCCAGATGCTGACAGACATCCTCGACGGTGACGCGATTGTCGGCCTTGCCGATGGTCCAGGCGAAGCCCGCACTCGAAGACGCAATCGCCTTGAAACCGAGATGCTGCAAAGCCTTGGCACTGCCGACATCGACCGGATTGGGCAGGATGAAGCAGCCGCTCTCGTGCATCTTCCTGAACGTCGCGCGCTTGTCAGCGGTCGTCACATGCATGTTTCTCTCCCTTGTTGGCCGCGCAGAGATAGGCACACTGAGTGGGCAGCGCCAGTGCGCGCCCGACAGCCCTAGTGCGCGTCGTGCACGGCGCGGCTGTCCTTCGGCGCCTGCTCGCGATCGGTCATGCCGTAGTCCCTGACGACGCTGGCGATGCGCAGGTGATAGTCGGAGAAGATCTTTGCCCTGCCCTTGGCCTGGGTGCGGCGGTGCTCCATCGTGTTGCGCCAGGCTTGCACCGCGGCCTCATCGCGCCAGAACGACAGCGACAGGATCTTGCCCTTCTCGGTCAGGCTCTCGAAGCGCTCGACCGAGATAAAGCCGTCGATGGTTTGCAGGATCGGCTTCAGATCGGCCGCGAGGTCGAAGTAAGTCTGACTGTGTTCTGGCTTGGGCCAGACCTCGAAGATCACGGCGATCATGGGCGTCTCCTTGACTGGATGGCCTACACTACCACCTTGCGCAGGAAGGTGCGCTCTTCGGCGAGGATGAATTTGTTGTCCTCGGCGAAATGGAAGTTCGCCATGCCTTCCGCATCCTGCCGCAGCCGCGCGCGATAGGCCTCGTAGGCGGCTAGGCTCTCGAAAGCGATCAGCGCGAAGGCGATGTTGTTGGTGCCTTCGTGCGGCATGAAATAGCCGATCAGGTCGCCGCCGCATTTCGGGATGATGGCGAGCCAGCGTTTCGAATACTCCTCGAACTGGGCGCGCTTGAAGGGATCGAGCTGGTAGCGGATGAAGACGGTGACGGACATGATGGGCTCCTTGGTTTTCATTGCGCAGCGCGAGCGACACCGTCGCCGCTGAAGCACCTGAATTGCTTCGCTTCGCTCGCAATGACGTATTCGCAGCACCACGCTACGCGCTTGCCCGACCACAATGCTTCGGCTACCATCGAAGCATGAAATCAGGACCCGACATCGCCATGGTCGCCTCGCTGGTCGGCGACCCCGCCCGCGCCAACATGCTCACGGCGCTGATGAACGGCCGCGCGCTCACCGCGAGCGAGCTGGCGCAGGAGGCCGGCATCACGCCGCAGACCGCGAGCTCGCATCTGGCGAAACTCGAGGCCGGCGGGCTGGTCGAGCCGGAGAAGCAGGGTCGTCACCGTTACTACCGCCTCACAGACGACGACGTCGCCGGCGTGCTCGAAGGCCTTGCCGGACTTGCCGCGCGCACCGGCCACATGCGCGTGCGCACCGGGCCGAAGGACCCGGCACTGCGGCGCGCGCGGATCTGCTACGACCATCTCGCCGGTGATCTCGGCGTGCAGATGCTCGACAGCCTGCGGACGCGCAACCTCGTCAGGCAGAAGAAGCAGGACATCGAGCTGACCGCGGACGGCGAGCGCTTCCTCGCCAAGCATCTGCAGATCTCGCCTGGCATGCTCAGCCATCCGCGCCGGCCGGTCTGCAAGGCCTGCCTCGACTGGAGCGAGCGGCGCCATCATCTCGCCGGCACGCTTGGCGCCGCGATGATGCAGCGTTTCGCCGAGCTGAAATGGGCCGCGCGCGACGCCACCCCCGGCAGCCGCGTGGTGAACTTTACGCGCACCGGCGAGAAGCAGTTTGCGGCCCTGTTCGGGAACGGCAAGGACTGATCGCGCGAGTTGCGTGACAGTGCGCAATCGCGCGCGAACTCTCGCAGTCGTCATGGCCGGGCGTCCACAAAGCGCATCAAACAAGATTCGTGAGCTCGTTCCGATTCATCGGGACGAGGCTCACGCGCCATCATGTCGCGCAAGGCCGCACGCGGCGAATATTCATGCCGCATTCAGGTCATGATTGGCAGGTTTGGATCGCGCCGTGCCGACATGTCGCAAAAATTAACATGTCAAATCGTATGGTTTGATTGATTGTGCGCCGCAAGCGCCAGGCCCAGTCCCAAGGACGAGAAGGAAGATCAAATGAAATATCTGTTTGCCGCCGTGATGCTCGCCAGCGCGGTCGTCGGCTTCAGCGAGGCGGCCAGCGCCGCCGGTGGTTGCGGCCCGGGCTGGTACCGCGGCGCCTATGGCGGCTGCCGTCCGATGCGCGGTCATGTCGTCGTCGCCCCCGCTCCGGTCGTGGTCGCCCCGCCGGTCGTCGTCGTGCGTCCGCGCGTGTGCCCCTATGGCTTCCGCTGGTACGCCGGCCGCTGCCGTCCGTTCTGATTGACCGCACCCGCGAAATGGCCGCGCGGCAAAAGCCTGCGCGGCCATTTTCGTTGAGGCCCGACCTCGACAAAAAAGGGGATCGCAGTCGCGATCCCCTTTTCAGTCCAGCGCCGTTACCAGCGGCGCCAATGCCGATGATGGTGCCAGCGACGATGCCAGCCCCAATGGCGATGGCGCCAGCCCCAGTGACGGCGGTGCCAGTGGCCGTGACCGTGACCGTGCCAATGCACCTGCTCGGGCTTGAGCTGGGCTGCCTCCTCGCTGCTGGTGACGGCGGGATGAGCGTCCGGATTGGCTGATGGCATGCCGCCATTCCCGAGCACCTGCGGCGCCAGCGGCGCAGCCTGTGCGGCGGCGGTGAACGCGGCCGCTCCCGCCGCGACACCGAAGGCAAGTTTCAAAAAGTTCCGGCGCTCCATGAGATATCCTCTGCTTCATCGATCAAGTGATGCAGAGGAAGTGTCGCGGGCATGACATGAACTGCCGCTGAATCGCCCGTTCAGGTTCATTGCAAGGATGTCAGGATAGCGTGCTATTTCGCGAACTCCTGCGCCAGCACCAGCGTCTCGCGCGAGCGCCGCGCGACGGAACATGAATCTTGGCGGCTCCAGGAAAAAGGGCATCATCAGCCCATCGCGCACGCAACAAATGGCCAGCGCCTACAGCGCCGCCTTGCGCCAATACGTGACCGGCAACCATTTCATGGACACCTTCGCCTTTCATTCAATCTCGGGAAGCGAAATCGTCAGGCGCTTCGGCTACCCGGCGTGCCGGTAGCACCACGCAAAAAAATCGCCTCTGCCTGTCGGAACGCGCCGCCTCCATCCGTCCTATCCCTGAGACAGCACGGAGACACCGCATGCCCGACCTCACCTTGTTCACCTACGACTGGGTTCCGCCGCCACCGCGCGGCTATGTCCGCGACCTCAGGGTGCGCTGGGCGCTAGAAGAGGCCGGCTTGCCCTATCGCGTCGCCAGCACGCCATTCGACGACCGTGGCCCAGCACATCTGGCGCACCAGCCGTTCGGCCAGGCGCCATGGCTGACCGACGGCGATCTCTCGATTTTCGAGACCGGCGCGATCCTGCTGCATCTCGGCGGGCTCAGCACCAAGCTGATGCCGTCTGATCGGCGCGGCCGCAGTGACGTGACGGAATGGGTATTCGGCGCGCTCAATTCGGTGGAGATGGCAAGCCTTCCCTGGACGATGCTGAAATTCATGGGCGAGCCGGGATCGAAGTTCTTCGACAACTTCATCGAGCTTCGCCTCAAGCGCATGGAAGCGGTGCTGGCCGACCGCGAATGGCTTGCGGGCTCCTTCTCCGTCGCCGACATCCTGATGGCGGACGTGCTGCGCATCGTCGAACGTTTCGACGGGCTCGCCGGGAGCCCTGCCTGCCGCGCCTACGTCGCGCGCGCCACGGCGAGGCCTGCGTTCGCAAAAGCGCGGGACGACCAGATGGCGCATTTCGCTGCGGCGGACGCGACGCGCTCGGTGTGACCCACCGCACATCATTAACCCAGGGTTAGCCATAGGCTCATGGCCACTGGAACGAAGCAATTTGCCTCAAATTATCCCTGCGGAAGGTGACACATGGCCCGCATCGACTATCTCAAAGCGCAAGTAGCCCGTGCTGAACGTCTGGCGAAGGCGATCCTCGACCAGCACACCGCGGAACGGCTTCAGGCCTTCGCCGCCGAATGCCGCGCGGAGTTGCAGGTGCTGAGCCTCAAGCCTGCCGCGTAAGGCAGCGCGTCACACCCGCTTCATCGGCGTATCGGCGACCACACGCAGGTCGATCGTTCCAATCAGCGCCGCGCGCCGCGCCTCCGCAGCACCGATCGCATCGTCCGTCTGCCGCAACGTGCTGATGTTCGAGCCGAGCGACACGATGCCGCCGAGCACCAGCGCGATCGCGCCGAGCGCGGCGGTCTGACCAAATCCAAACAGCCCGAGGATGGTGACCAGGAGCAGCGCCGCACCGCCGCCGATCGCGATCTTGGACGCCAGGATGTACTTTCGGCACCGCTCCGCGATCTCGGCGAGCCGCTCGATCCGGTCTTCGATATCGGAGATTTCGTCGGTCGGATCGTCTTCGGTCATGGGATTGCGGATGCCGGACCCCGGTTGTACGGCCGATTAACTGGGCGCAGCCGTAATACGCAATATTAAGTCGGCGGGTTGCGCCGAGCAGAAGCGTTTTGCGCATCCGCAGGGCTAGCTTCCCTCACAACGGCAAATTGTCGTGCTTCTTCGCCGGTGCTTCCACCTTCTTGTCCTTCAGCATCGCCAGCGCCCTTGCGATCCGCTTCCTCGTCGAGTGCGGCATGATGACGTCGTCAATGTAGCCGCGCTCGGCGGCGATGAACGGCGACAGGAAGCGGTCTTCGTATTCCTTGGTGCGGGCGGCGATCTTGTCGGGGTCGCCGATGTCAGAGCGGAAGATGATCTCGACCGCGCCCTTGGCGCCCATGACGGCGATCTGGGCGGTCGGCCAGGCGTAGTTCATGTCGGCGCCGATTTCCTTGGAGGCCATGACGTCGAAGGCGCCGCCATAGGCCTTGCGGGTGATGATGGTGACCAGCGGCACGGTGCACTGCGAGTACGCGAACAGGAGCTTCGCGCCGTGCTTGATCAGGCCGCCATATTCCTGCGCGGTGCCCGGCAGGAAGCCCGGCACGTCGACGAAGGTCACGATCGGAATGTTGAATGCGTCGCAAAACCGGACGAAGCGCGCGGCCTTGCGTGATGCATCACTGTCGAGCACGCCGGCCAGCACCATCGGCTGGTTGGCGACGAAGCCGACGGTGCGGCCCGCGATGCGGCCAAAGCCGGTGACGATGTTCTTGGCGAAGCTCTCCGCGATCTCGAAGAAGTCGCCCTCGTCGACGACCTTCAGGATCAATTCCTTCATGTCGTAGGGCTTGTTCGGATTGTCGGGGATCAGCGTGTCGAGCGACATGTCGACGCGGCCAATGTCGTCGAAGCTCGGCCATTCCGGCACGCCGTCGGTGTTGTTGGACGGCAGGAAGTCGATCAGGCGACGCATCTGCAGCAGCGTCTCGACGTCGTTCTCGAAGGCACCGTCCGCGATCGAGGAACGCGTGGCGTGCACCGAGGCGCCGCCGAGCTCTTCGGCGGTGACGACCTCGTTGGTCACGGTCTTCACGACGTCGGGGCCGGTGACGAACATGTAGCTGGTGTTCTTCACCATGAAGATGAAGTCGGTCATCGCAGGCGAATAGACGTCGCCACCCGCGCAGGGGCCCATGATGACGGAGATCTGCGGGATCACGCCCGAGGCGAGCACGTTGCGGCGGAACACGTAGGAATAGCCGGCGAGCGCGGCGACGCCCTCCTGAATGCGGGCGCCGCCCGCGTCATAGAGGCCGATGATGGGCGCGCGCGCCTTCATCGCCATGTCCTGGAGCTTGGTGATCTTCAGCGCGTGGGTCTCGGAGAGCGAGCCGCCGAACACGGTGAAATCCTTGGCAAAGACAAAAGTCTTGCGACCATTGACGGTGCCCCAGCCGGTGACGACGCCGTCGCCGGGCACCTTGTTTTTCTCCATGCCGAACTCGGTGGAGCGGTGCTCGACGAACATGTCGAACTCCTCGAACGATCCCTTGTCGAGCAAGAGCTCGATGCGCTCACGCGCGGTCAGCTTGCCGCGGGCGTGCTGCGCCTCGATGCGCTTCTCCCCGCCGCCGAGCTTTGCGCCGGCGCGACGGTCTTCAAGGGCGTCCAGGATATGTTTCATTTGCTCCCGCCAGTTCTTAAGCCTTAAGTGATGCGGGGTTCTAACACGGCATTTTGCAAGCCGGGAAGCGGCTTTCGGCGCCGCAGGGCTGCCCTGCCGCAGCGTGAAAGCGCAAGGAATTGCAAAGTTTTGCCCGGAGGCGACGATGGACGAGAGAGGGACTGAAGCCGGCGCCGTGACCGGCGGCGTCCGGATTCTGCTGCGGCTCGAGGGGCTCGTTCTGTTCGCAGGCATGACGGCGCTCTATGCGGCCTGGGGCGGCTCCTGGACGGTCTATCTACTGCTCTTCCTGGTGCCGGATCTGAGCTTCCTGGCCTATTTGTCGGACGCCAAATTCGGCGCGCTGGCTTACAACGCCGCCCACAGCTACATGGCGCCGGTGACGCTGATGACGCTGGGGTTCGGCCTCGCCTCGCCCCTCACCTTGTCCATCGCCTTGATCTGGCTCGCCCATATCGGCATCGACCGGGCCCTGGGCTATGGCCTGAAATATACGGCCGGCTTCGGCTTCACCCATCTGGGGCGGATCGGCCGGCAGAAGGACGCCTGATCCTTGCGCGGACTGGCGGCGGGATGACCGCCATTTTGTCGGGGCTGACAGGTTGACCGGGCCTGCCGATTCAGGCTTGCTCACCGCTTCGATCAGGCGCCGAATGTTGCGTGAGCTCAGTCGGTACGGCGGCGGTCACCACGTCCGGCTGCAAGCATCACCTCATGTCCGCCACGGTCGTTCCCCTGCTTCAGAACAGCGCGTCCGAGACCACAGATTTCCTGCGGCGCATGGCCAGCATGGTGTCGGGGCGGAACGGCGAGATTCTGCTGCGCGCGGCCGCGCTGATTGCATCACTCACCCAACGGGCCATGTCGGCCGAACGGCTGTTTCACGAACAGCAGGAACAGAACAAGCGCCTGGTGGAGCTGCGCGAGGCCACCGAGCTCGCCTCCGACGCGATGGTCGGCCAGATCGCCGCGCTGCGGGCGCAGCTCACCGAGGCGACGACAGCTGCGGCCGCCGAACGGGCCGCGTTCGACACCGAGCGCGGCAAGCTGCTCGACCTGATGCAGGATGCGGAAGGCCATATCGGCAAGCTCACCACCGAACTCGAGACGTTGCGCGCCTCGGTCGACGCGTTCAACGAGACCGCTATCTCCGTGCCGATCGAGGTGCTGCGGCTGGCGCGGACCCAGTTCGACTATCTCTCCAGCGGCTTTGCGCGGAAGGGCGACGTGATCTCGCAGGCGATGAGCGAGATCGGCGGCTTCGCCATCGACCAGGCGCTGACGGCGACGAAGCCGGCCGACGAGGCGTGATGCGCCCGCGCGTCAGGCGCGCCAGGGATCATCGCTAGCGCGCGCGGCCCGAAAGCCGCAGCACAAACACGAGGACTTCGGCGACGGCCTTGTAGAGGTCAGGCGGGATTTCCTCACCGAGTTCGACCTTGGAGAGCGCGCCGGCCAGAATCTCGTTCTCCTCGATCGGGATATCGTTGGCCTTCGCGATCTCGACGATCTTGGCGCCGATCGTGCCCTTGCCCTTGGCCACGACGACAGGCGCACCGCTGCCCTTCTCGTAATGCAGCGCAATTGCGAGCTTGGATTCGTCGTTCATGTGGCGCGATCCAGGAAATGCCCGGCGCGCGCGGTTGCCGGCTGCGGCGGGGTGCCGTCGCGCACAATGATGTCGCCGGGCTTGAGCTCGGCCTTCGTCAGCGCCTGATTGAGTTCACCTATCCCGGCGCGGAGCTGCTGCGCGGTCGCCGGGCGTTCGGCCCACATCCGCACGAAGGTCTTGTCACCGCTCAGCGTGATCAGCGCATGCACCGGTCCGCTCGGCTCGACATTGAGCGTGAAGCGCGCGCGCCAGGCGCGCTTGGCGGGATCGGCCTGATCGTTGCCGCCATCGCGCGAGATCTCGAACTGCGCCATCGCCGTGCCCTGCGGGGTCGCGAACGGAATCTCGAAATTCCACTGCGGCACGGCCGGGTCGATGCGATGGCCGCCAGCATCGGCGCGATCGGGCAACGAGGCCACCTGCAATAACGTCTGCCGCGCGATCGCGGCATCGGTGTCGCCGAGCAGGCGATGCACGGTCGCAGCGAGCGGTGCGTTTGGTGCAAGCGATGGCGAGGCGACGGCCTGCGGCGATGGCAGCGCGCCGCGAAACGGTGGCGGCGTGGTCGCACGCGCGGCCGCTTCGAAGGCGTGACTGTCAGGCACTGCTTTATTTGAACCCGGCACATTGCCGGTCATGCGCGGCAGGTTTTGCGTGACCTCTTGCAGCAGGGTCGCGGCAAGGCCTGCGGAGATGGTCCGCGGCGGTGTTGCCTGCGACGCACCGCCGGCCATGTCTTTCAGCACGGCAGCCGCAAGCGCAGCCTCGCGCGGCAGTTGGGCGGATTGAGCAACCTCTGCGTCAACCGTCGGCAGTACTGACTGCACGGCCTCGCCTGCCGCTTGCGGGACCGAAACTGCGATCCGCGGCGCGGCCGCAGCGGGCAGCGAAACCGCTGCGCTTTGTGCTGCGACTTGCGGCCCTGGGGGCTCGAGGGTGCCTGACGTCGCCGCCAGCGTCTGGCGCAACACGAGCAGCGCGGCCTTCAGGTCGGGCACCGCACCTGATGGCGGCGTCGCGACTGCTGCAAGCGAGGCCTCGAGAAACAGTCCGGACTTCTGGAAGGCGGATTCGATATCGCCGCCATCGAGCGCAGTGGTGAGCGGCGTCTGTTGTGCCAGCACATCAAGCACGGCCTGCTTCAGCCCCTCAGGCAGATCGCTACCGGTGACGACCGATGCGAGGTTGGCGAATAGAGGCGCCTGGCCGCCCTGCTTGGTCACGGCCTCGGCCGAGGCGAGGGTGACAGCGACCTGCTCGGCCGGCGTCAGGGGGTTACGCACCGCGATTGCGGACGGCGCAAGCGACGGGCTGTCGACCAGCGACGCCGCCGTCGGCGTCAACGTCACCTGATCGGCGCTCGCCCCGCCTGCCCCGTTGACCACGGCGAGCCTGATCGTGCCGTCGTTTTGCGAGACCGCAAGCTGGAGATTTTGCCCTGGGGTCAGCGACGCCTCGGACATCACGTCCATCGACAGATTGGCGATCGCGATCCGCACCAGATTGTCGGCGAGCACGCTGACGACCCTGGCATCGACGACGCTCCCGGCCTGCAGCACAAGATCGGGCGTTGCCGCATCAGCCACGGGGCTGGCGGCACTGACCGGAATGATCGAGCTTATCGGCGTCGGCATCTCAAGGGCCCGGGGAACGCGATTCCCACCCTAAGGCCCCCTCGTAAACCTCTCGTTAAGGACCTTAGGCCCCGAGCGGGTTCACGGCCATCAGGACCGCCACGGCGGCCTCGAAATCCCTGAGGCGCGCGGCGCGACGGACGGCCGCCTCCTCGTCCACGCCCCATTGGTCGATGTTCCAGTCCTCATCGACGTGGGCGGCGGCCCAGACCTGATCGGCGTCACGCGCGCCATGGGCGAGCGCCAGCGCCAGCAACGCCGAGCCGGTCAGGGTCGTCACCATGTGGAGGGCAGCCACCGACCAGGGATCTCCCGGCAGCGCGCTGCGGGCCGCCCGGAGCGCCTCGTCGGGCTGCTTCACATGCGTGATGCCCTCGGAGAGGATGAAATGCGCCCCCAGCGTCTCGGCGGCCCAAAACAGCACTGGGTCCCAATGGGCGGCCTCGCGGGCGACCAGCCCCTCGGGATGACCGGCGCGATAAAACAGCAGGTCCGTCTCGAAGTATTTTGCAAGGTCGTCCGTGACGAGTTCGACGCGGTCGACCACGCCCTCGACCACGCTGTTGGCGATCCGCGTCAGCGGCATGGTGACAGGATCGATCGCCTCGCCCTGGGCGGCCCATTCAGCGGCCACGGCATCGGCAAGCCCGCGCGAGGGGATCACCACCGGGCGTGCAGAGGGCGTGCGGATCGGCTTGCCGTCGAGCGTGATGGTAAAGCCGCCCTCGGCCTCGGTGACGCCGGCCTCCCTGTAGAAGCGCTTGCGCAGCGGCATCCGTGCCGAAGCGCGCGCCGATTCCCGGGGGTCCGGCGGTGGTTGCCTGGCGGCTTCTTCGAACAATTCGCGCATGTGAGTTTTCGGTCCCGGTCACTGGATGCTAGGCTTTTAAGGTAAGCGCGTTTTAAGCCAAGATTTTATGCCAAGATTTTATGCTAAGAGTTGCGGCCGATAAAGCGAGCGGGCATGAGGGAACTTGCGGGCATCGTGGCCCTGTTCGCCGGGCTTTGGCTGGCCGGAGCCGAGGCCGGCTTTCGCACCCCGGAATCGCTGATCCGCAACGTCTACGCCCATTATGGCGAGGGCGTGCCGGAACTCTCCAGGGGCCTGCCGCGGGACGATGCCACGGCCCGGCAATTCTTCGATCCCTCCTTGCGCAGAGCGTGGTCCGCGCCGCGCAGCGAGCCCTACGATTTCCTGGTTCAGAGCCCGAGCTGGAAGCTCGGCCCGGTCGCGATCTCAATCATCCGCAAGGAATACGACAAGACCTATGTCGCGGCGAGTTTCGACAATCGCGGCCGGCCTGTGAGGCTGAACTTCATCCTGGTCAACGAGCCGGAGGGCTGGCTGATCACCGACGTCGAGAGCCCGCATGACTCATTGCGGATGTTTCTGGAGCAGTTTCGGAATTGAAGCGACGACACCGTCGACCCAATCCTACTCCTCCGGCGCGTTCTCGATCGGATCGAACCGGCTCGCGTCCAGCCCGAGCAGATTCCACGACTGCTGCATATGCGGCGGCAGCGGCGCGGTGGCGTCGATCACGCCGCCGCGCGGATGCGGGATGACGATGCGGCGCGCGAGCAGATGCAGCCGGTTTTGCAGGCCGCCCGGCAGCTGCCAGTTCTCGATGTTGAAATATTTGGGATCGCCGACGATGGGATGGCCGATATGCGCCATGTGGGCGCGCAGCTGATGGGTGCGGCCGGTCACCGGCTTCAGCGATACCCAGGTCAGCTTGTTGCCGGCGGTCTCGACCACCGCGTAATAGGTCACCGCGTGGCTGGCGCCCTCGTCGCCGTGCTGGGCGATGCGCATGATGGTGTCGTCCTCGCTCTCTTCCTTTGCAAGGAAGGTCGAGATGCGCCCCTGCTTCGGCTTCGGCAGACCTGGCACCAGCGCCCAATACACCTTCCGCGCCGAGCGCGAGCGGAAGGCGCCGGTCAGATGCGAGGCAGCAAAGCGCGTCTTGGCGATCAGCAGACAGCCTGACGTCTCGCGATCGATGCGATGCACGAGGCGCGGCTTCTGCCCCTTGGAATCGCGCATCACCTCCAGCATCTGGTCGATGTGGCGGGTCATGCCCGAGCCGCCCTGCACGGCAAGGCCGGCGGGCTTGTTCAGCACGAGGACGTCGTCGTCCTCGTAGATGGTCATCTCCTTCAATGCCTTCAGCGTCTTCTGCGCGGCCTCCGAAAGCTCGCCGACAACCTTTGGTGCGTCGAGCTTCAGCGGCGGAATGCGGACGCTCTGCCCCTCCTCCAGCCGGTCCTTGCTGTCGACGCGCTTGCCGTCGACGCGCAGCTCGCCTTTGCGGACGACGCGCTGGATATGGGAGAACGACAGGCCGGGAAAGCGCGCTTCGAGGAAACGATCGACGCGCATGTTGTTCTCGTCCGCCGTCACGGTGACGGTCTGCACCTTGGTCGGCAGCAGCGCCTCAACCGGCTTTGCCGGCACGGCCCTCTCCGCTTCCGCCTTGGGCGGACGCCGTTCAGTGCGCTCAGCCGCAAAGCGCGGCGGCTTGCTGCCCGGCTTGGCCGCCGGACGAGGCCCCGTCTTCTTCGTGCTACGCGCCTTGAATGGACGCGAATCCTTGCGCTCGTCGCGCGAACGGGGCTCTTGATTGGTTCTTTTGATGCGGCGGCTCATGGCTGCCTGCCTACCCTAAAAGTGGCCTTTCGTCACGACGAAATGGCCCTTCTAAAGCGCGACGAGATGAGGACGAATCGTCATCGCGCCTTAGGCTATTGTTGAGCATGATCTTTTCGGAAAACCGCTACGCACTTTTCCGGATCATGCTTTAGCGCGAGCCGCCCCGCTCCTTGCGCAGCTTGGCCCAGTAATCCAGCCGCTTCCTTATCTCGCGCTCAAAGCCCCGCTCTGGCGGGTCGTAGAAGGTCTGGCGGCCCAGGGCCTCCGGGAAGTAGTCCTGGCCGGAGAAGGCATCGGGGGCGTCGTGGTCGTATTCGTAAGCTGCGCCGTAGCCCTCGGACTTCATCAGCTTGGTCGGCGAGTTCAGGATGTGCTTGGGCGGCAGCAGCGAACCGGCCTGTTTTGCGACCTGCATCGCCGTCCCGAAGGCGGTATAGACCGCGTTCGATTTCGGCGCCGTTGCGAGATAGACCACCGCTTGCGCGATGGCGAGCTCGCCCTCGGGATGGCCAAGGAAGTCGAAGGCGTCCTTCGCGGCATTGGCGACGACGAGCGCCTGTGGATCGGCAAGGCCGATATCCTCCACCGCCATGCGCACGACGCGCCGCGCCAGGAACAGCGGGTCCTCGCCGGCATCGAGCATGCGGCAGAGATAATACAGCGCCGCGTCCGGATCGGAGCCGCGCACCGATTTATGCAGCGCCGAAATCAGGTTGTAATGGCCATCGGCCGATTTGTCGTAGATCGGCGCGCGACGCTGCAGGATGTCCTGCAACTGCGCGGCATTGAAAACCTCGTCAGCCCGTGCCGAACGCCAGACCTCTTCGGCCAGCGTCAGCGACGCGCGGCCATCGCCATCGGCCATCCGCACCAGGACGGCGCGCGCCTCTGCATCGAGCGGCAGTTTGCGGCCCTCGACCTCCTCCGCATGCGCGAACAGCTTTTCGATCGCCGCGGCATCGAGCGAGCGGAACACCAGCACGCGCGCGCGAGAGAGCAACGCCGCGTTGAGCTCGAAGGACGGATTCTCCGTGGTCGCGCCGACCATGACGACGGTGCCGTCCTCCATCACGGGCAGAAACGAATCCTGCTGGGCACGGTTGAAGCGATGCACCTCGTCGACGAACAAGAGCGTGCCCTTGCCCATCTCGCGGCGGGCCCGCGCGGCATCGAACGCCTTCTTCAGGTCGGCGACGCCGGAGAACACTGCCGATATCTGCTCGAAATGCAGGTCGGTCGCATCCGCCAGCAGCCGCGCCACCGTGGTCTTGCCGGTGCCGGGCGGGCCCCAGAACACCAGCGAACCCAGCGTGCGCGTCTCCAGCATGCGCGTCAGCGCGCCGTCGGGGCCAAGGATGTGATCCTGGCCGACCACCTCCGACAGCGCACGCGGCCGCAGCCGATCCGGCAGCGGATGCGGGGCCTCGTGATCGAGCCCCGCCGCGGCAAAGAGAGTTGGCGTCTCCTGTGGTCGCTTCGGACTCATCCGCCCAGCGTGACGTTGATCTGCTGACCGCCGCGCAAGAGCGTGATGCGCCAGAGCCGCTGGCGCTCGCTGGCGACTCTCTCCAGGTCGACGCTCTTGACCATCTTCTGGTTGTTGACGGCCAGAATGATGTCGCCCTTCTGGAAGCCGACATTCGCGGCCGCGCTGTCACCGCCGAGATCGGTGATCACGACGCCTTCGGTGTCGGCATCGAGGTGCAGCTCGTCGGCAAGTGCGGGCGTGATGGTCGAGATCTTCGCCCCCTGGAACGGCGAGCGCGCGGTGAGGACGAGCTCGTTGCGGCCGGTATCGGGCGCCGTCTCCAGCGCGATCGCGAGCTTGAGCGGCCTGCCGCTGCGTTGCACGTCGATCTGCGCACTGCCGCCGAGCGGACGGGTGGCGAAGCGGTAGTCGAACGCGTTGGGATCGTCCACGGTCTGGCCGTCGATGCCGGTGATGAGGTCGGAGGATTTCAAACCGGCCTTCGCGGCAGGACCGTTCGGAACGACGCTCGCGACCAGCGCGCCAGTTGGCGAACGCAGGCCCAGGCTCTCGGCGATCTCGGGTGTCACGGCCTGGAGCTTCGCACCCAGCCACGGCCGCTTCACTGCGGTGCCGCCGCTCTTGGCGGAGGCGACGACGACGCGCACCATGTTGGCCGGAATCGCAAAGCCGATGCCCTGCGAGCCGCCGGAGCGCGAGTAGATTGCGGTGTTGATGCCGGCGAGCCGGCCGTTCATGTCGACCAGCGCACCGCCGGAATTGCCGGGATTGATCGCCGCGTCGGTCTGGATGAAAAACTGATAGTCGGTGATGCCGACCTGCGTGCGCGCCAGCGCCGAGATGATGCCGTGGGTCACGGTCTGACCGACGCCGAAGGGATTGCCGATCGCCAGCACGACGTCCCCCACCATCAGCTCATCCGAATTGGTGAATTCGAGCGCCGGAAACTTCTCCTTGGTGTCCTTGAGGCGCAGCACCGCGAGATCGCTGCGGGAATCCTTCAGCACGATCTCGGCCTCGAACTCGCGCTTGTCCGACAGCGACACCTTCACCTGGTCGGCGCCCTCGATGACGTGGACATTGGTGACGACGAGCCCCGAGGAATCGACGATCACGCCCGAGCCCAGCGACCGCTGCACCTGCTCCTGCTGCTGGCCCGGCACGCCGAAGAAGCGGCGGAAGATCGGGTCATCCAGCAGCGGATTGCGGTTCTGCACCACCTTGGCGGCATAGACGTTGACGACCGCCGGCTGCACACGCTGCACGATCGGCGCGTAGGACAGCCGCAGCTCGGCCGGCGACGAGGGCACGCGACGGTCCTGCGCCGCAGCAGGATTGAAGTGGGCCGAAAAGGCTATGCACAATGCCGTGACGACGGCGGTCCAGGTCGATCGAAACATTCCTACCTCTTGGAAAAGACGCCGGAATATAGGCGCGTTCGCTCCCCAATAGAAGGGCGCCGGACCGCAATATTCAGCTCCTGGCCGGTGTGTCCGGCATGCAAGCCCCGCGTGCGAAATCGCGATCTGCAGGGGTTGGTGGATTGGCATGATGCGCGTCATCTTGCATTCTGCGCGATGGCGGATTCGGTTGCGGCGAATTGGCATCAGTGGGAACCGCGCAACCGGGCGCGTGCCGTCGCGGGGCAGTCATCGATCACTCTTAGGCTCTCCCGTTGCGACTTGGGGAAGTTCGTCAAAGGATGGAGTCACAACATGAGCAGGACGAGAATTGCAGCCACGGCGATTGGTCTCGCCGGCGTGCTGGCGGCCTCACAGGCCCAGGCCCAATCGGCAAGCAACAGCGAACAGGAGATCGCACTCCTGAAACAGCAGCTGAAGATGCTCGAGCAGAAGCTCGACAAGCTTCAGAGCCAGACCGCCGCCAACACGGCAGCCACGGCGAAGGCGAGACAGGAAGCGAAGGCAGAGGCCAAGGCTGAAGCGCGCTCCGAGGCGAAGGCTGCCCTCGCCAATGCCAACGCGGCAATTCCGGTCAAGGGCCCGGTGGCCCCGTCCGGTGTCGTGGTGACGATGCCGAACAACCGGCCGACCATCTGCACGGCCGACGACCAGAACTGCGTGGCCATCACGAGCCGCGTGCACTGGGATGTCGGCGGCTACAATTACCGTCCCGACACAGCATCAACTGTGCCGCAAAAGCTCGACAGCGGCGAGAACATCCGCCGCGCGCGCATCGGCATCGTCGGCAAGTTCTTTGGCGACTGGAACTACAGCCTCATCTACGACTTCGGCGGTTCGTCCGACGGTTTTGGCGGCACCGGCGCGGCTGGCGGCACTGCTGTCGGCTTCCTTCCGGGCGGCGGAACGTCGGGCATCGAAAACGCCTTTCTGAGCTACACCGGCCTCAAGCCATTCGGCGGCAAGATGGCGGTCGAGGCCGGCGTCATGGATATCGCCTGGACCATGGATGAATCCACCAGCTCCAACGACATCATGTTCATGGAGCGCGCCACGCCCGGTCTCATCGCGCAGAATATTGCAGCCGGCGACTTCCGCTCGGCCGTCGGGACCCGCTGGTGGAATGACCAGCTCTGGATGGGCGCCTACGTCACGGGACCGACCACTGGCCAGATCCACTCGGCGTCCAGCGTCTCGCCGCCCGGCACCAGCGAGCAGTATGGCGCAGTCGCCCGTGTCGCCGGCAATCCGATCAGCGGCAACGGCTACTCCGTGCATATCGGCGCCGACGCGGAATGGCTGATCCAGCCGCCGCGCAACCTGGTAACGCAGGCCCAGACGCTCACGCTCAGCGACCGGCCGGAGTTGCGGATCGATCCGACGACGCTGATCTCGACCGGTGCAATCGCCAACGTCTCCGGCGCGCAGGTCTATGGCGTCGAAGCGGCCGCGACCTATGGCTCGTTCATCGCGCAGGGCGAATATTACTGGTTCAACGTCGACCGCACGGCGAACACCGGCCTGCCGCCGGTTGGCGCGACGAGCCTGAAGTTCGACGGCGGTTACGCGCAGGTCGGGTACGTCCTGACCGGCGAGCACCGTGCCTACAATCCGGCGTCGGCCGCCTATGGCGGCATCAAGCCGGCCAATCCCTTCTCGCTCGCGGGCGGCGGCTGGGGCGCATGGGAAATCGCAGGACGCGTGAGCACGATGAACCTGAACGATCAGCTCGCAACCGCCGCCGGCATCGCCGGTGGACGGCAAACCATCTACACCGCCGCGCTGAACTGGTACGTCAACAACAATGTCCGCTTCATGCTCGACTATCTGCATGGCGACATCTCCAAGCAGGTCAGCGCCGTCTCCGCGGTGAACGCGGGGTCGACGTTCAATGCGGTGGCGATGCGGACGCAAGTCGCGTTCTAAGGCGATCTCTTCCGGGAGCGGCACGCCGCTCCCGGATATCACGCCGCGCGCTTCGCCTTCTTCACGACCACCGGCGGCGGCGCACAGGACAGCCGTTGCTGGTGGCTCTCGCCCCAGGCCTTGAGAATGTCGATCACCGGCCGCAGGCTCTCGCCGAGCTCGGACAGGCAATATTCCACCCGCGGCGGCACCTCGGCATAGACCTTGCGGATGACGAGCTTGTCCTCCTCCAGCGCGCGAAGCTGCTTGGTCAGCATCCGCTGGGTGATGCCGGGCATCATGCGGCGCAGTTCGCCGAAGCGCTGGGTGCCGCTCTGGAGGTGATAGAGGATCACGCCCTTCCATTTGCCGTCGATCAGATCCAGCGTCGCCTCGACCGAGCAGCCCGGACGACGGGCAAGATTACGCCGCTTCATCTGCATTTTCCCAATAGTATACAAACAGGGACTATATCCCCAAACGTACAGTACTTGCCAAATGGGAGCCAGCGCGACAATTAGAGCGGCAGGCGAATTCGCCATCTGATGGAGACAAGCCATGAAGGCCGTCGGCTACAGGAAGTCGCTTCCGATCGACGATCGGGACGCGCTGATCGATTTCGAGACCGCCAAGCCGGAGCCCAGGGGACGCGACATCCGCGTCGCTGTGAAGGCGATCTCGGCCAATCCGGTCGATTACAAGGTACGCAAGCGCGCCGCCCCGCCCGAAGGCGAGACCAAGATCCTGGGGTATGACGCAGCCGGCGTGGTCGACGCCGTCGGCCCCGAGGTCACGCTGTTCAAGCCCGGAGACGAGGTGTTTTACGCGGGCTCGATCCTGCGCCAGGGCACCAATTCGGAATTCCATCTGGTTGACGAACGTATCGTCGGCAACAAACCGAAATCGCTCTCGTTCGCGCAGGCCGCAGCCCTTCCCCTCACCTCCATCACCGCCTGGGAATTGCTGTTCGACCGCCTCGGTGCGGTCCCAGGCAAAAGCGTCGATCCGCGCACGCTCTTGATCACCGGTGGCGCCGGCGGTGTCGGCTCGATCCTGATCCAGCTGGCACGCCGGCTCACCGGCCTCACCGTGGTTGCGACCGCGACGCGGCCGGAATCGCAGAAATGGTGCCTCGATCTCGGCGCGCATGCGGTAATCGATCACGGCAAGCCGATGAGGGAGCAGATCGAGAAGCTGAAGCTGCCGCCGGTCGCGCTGGTGGCGAGCCTCACCTTCACCGATCAGCACTATAAGGGCATCGCCGAGTTGATGGCGCCGCAAGGGCGCTTCGGCCTGATCGACGATCCTCCTGAGTTCACCATGAGCACCTTCAAGGGCAAGGCGATCTCGGTGCACTGGGAATCGATGTTCACGCGCTCCTCGTTCCAGACGCCCGACATGATCGCGCAGCATCACCTGCTCAACGACGTCGCCGACCTCATCGACAAGGGCGTGCTGCGCACCACGCTCGACCAGACCTTCGGCACGATCAACGCCACCAATCTCAAGCGCGCACATGTACTGCTCGAGAGCGGCAAGTCGCGCGGCAAGATCGTGCTGGAGGGGTGGTAGGCAAGTCTCTCGCAAGGTGGGCAAAGGCGCTTGCGCCGTGCCCACCGTTCTTAGTTATCCCATGATCCGGGACAAGGCCGACAACATCGGGTCGATCTGCTCATCCGTGCCCACGGTGATCCGCAGATAGTCCGATATCCGAGGTGCGGAGAAGTGGCGGACGATCACCGCCTGCTCCCGCAGCGCCGCTGCAAGGGCAGCCCCCCGATGCGCGGGATGGCGCGCGAAGACGAAGTTTGCCAGCGACGGCAGCACCTCGAAGCCAGCGCCCTTGAGTCCACGGGTCAACCGCTCCCTGCCCTCGATCACGCGAAGGCGGCTCTGCTGGAAATAGGCTTCGTCCTCGAGCGAGGCGATCGCGCCGGCCTGAGCCGGCCGGCCAAGCGGATATGAATTGAAGCTGTCCTTCACGCGGGTCAGCGCATCGATCAGATCGGCATCGCCGATCGCATATCCGACCCGAAGCCCGGCCAGCGCACGCGACTTCGACATGGTCTGCACGACCAGCAGATTGCGATGGGACGCGACCAGCGGAATCGCGGTCTCGGCGCCGAAATCGACATAGGCCTCGTCGACGACCACGGGCACATCCGGATGCTCTTCAAGCAGCGTTATGATCTCGGCGCGCGGCAGCGCGATCCCCGTCGGCGCATTCGGATTGGGGATGATGATCGCACCGGCCGGCCGGCGATAGTCGGCAACGCGGATCCGCATGGCCTGATCGAGCGGCACGGTCTCGTGGGCGATGCCGAACAGGCGACAATAGACCGGATAGAAACTGTAGGTGATATCCGGAAACAGCAGCGGCGCATCGTGCTTCAGCAGGGCGACGAAGGCATGCGCGAGCACCTCGTCCGAGCCATTGCCGACAAACACCTGCTCGGGGCTCACGCCGTGATAGGCGGCCAGGGTCGCCCGCAGCGCGGTGGCCTGCGGGTCCGGATAGAGACGCAGCGTATCGGCCGCCGCCTCGCGAATCGCCTCCAGCGCACGCGACGACGGACCAAGCGGGTTCTCATTGGTGTTCAGCTTGACGAGGTCTGTCATACGGGGCTGTTCGCCCGGCACGTAGGGCTTCAACTCATGGGTCAAGCTGCTCCAGAAACGGCTCATCGTCACTCCCCCTCACGCGAACGCGTCGCCCGCTCGACAAAGCCTTTTGCCAGCGCGTGATAGATACCCTCCTCACAGATCATCCGCGAGACGAAATGCGCGATCAGTGCGGCCGTCATCAACGGCACGACCATGCCGTGATTGTCGGTCATCTCGGTCACGATCACGAAGGCGGTGATCGGCGCCTGCACGACGCCGGCGAAATACGAGACCATACCGAGCAGCATGATCGCGCCGAGCGGCGCGTCGTGGAAGAGCGCCGCGATGTTACTGCCGATGCCGGCACCGACCGCCAGCGAGGGCGAGAAGATGCCGCCGGGAATGCCGCTAATCGCGGCGAAGGTGGTCGCCAGAAGCTTGAGCACGCCAAAATCTCGAGGCAGCGGCGTACCGTGCTCCAGCGCCGTCTTCACCTGCTCATAGCCCGTGCCATAGATCGTATCGCCGGACACCAGGCCGCAGATCGCAACGGCGAGACCGCAAGCACACGCGAACCAGAGCGGGTGGCCCTTGATCGCACGTCCGAGCGGGGTCTTGAAACCGCGCGCCAAGGCGATGACGATCCGGCTGAACAGGCCGCCGGCGAGGCCACCGACCACCCCACAAAGCGGAACGGCCAGCCAGTCGGCGCCACGCGAAAGCGACATCGCGCTGCTGCCGAAATAGGCGTAGTTGCCGGCCAGCGCGAGCGAGGTCAGGCCGGCCGCGATGACCGCCGCGATGATGAGGCTGGATGTTCGGGTCTCGAACGCGCGGCTCATTTCCTCGATGCCGAAGACAATTCCCGCAAGCGGCGTGTTGAAGGCCGCGGCGACGCCCGCGGCGGCACCGGCGAGGATCAACCCGGGCTGGCGGCGCGGCGAGACACGCCCGAGCGCGAACATGATCGAGGCGCCGACCTGAACAGTCGGCCCTTCCCGCCCCACCGAGCCGCCGCAAAGGAGGCCGAACAGCGTGAGGATAATCTTGCCGATTGCAATCCGGATCGAGACCAGGCTCTCGCGCGCACTTTGATCGGTCAGATGCCGCGCGGCAATCGCCTGCGGAATGCCGCTTCCTTGCGCGTTCGGAAACAGGCGGATGGTCAGATAGGCCGACAGCATGAATCCGAGCGGCGTCACCGCCAGCACGGCATAGCGCGACTTGCCAAGCAGGAGCGCAAAGGCGTGCTGCGCGAGATCAGCGAGCTGCGCCAGCGCCACGGCCGCAGCGCCGACCCCGATCCCCCCGAGCAGAAAGATTGCCCGTCGCTGCCATCGCGCAGACGTCAGCCTGAACAGGCGCTTGTGGCGGGTCGAGAGGGGACGGAACATGGAGCCCCTGTTTTAGCCGGTCGGGCTCCGAATTAAAGCGGCAAGTGGGCAGACCAGCTAGTCCGGAACCACGCCCTCGACGAACAGCAACCGGCGTTCCAGTGCGCCGGCGCGGATCTTCAACGCCTCGGCGTATTCCGGCGAGGCATACCATTCCTTGAGCCTCGCCATCGACGGAAATTCGACGACGACGATGGCCCTCGGCGGAAGGTTGCCTTCCGCCAGCTCCGCCTTGCCGCCACGAACGAGATATCGCCCACCATATTGCGCGATCGTCTTCGCCGCGAGCGCGCGATAGGCCTCGAAACCATCGAGATCGCGCATCTCGACTTCGGAAATCACATACGCCGTCATGCGCCCCTCTTACGCAATCGTATTGACGATGCCGCCTTCGGCGCGCAGTGCCGCACCGTTGGTGGCGGATGCCTCTTTCGAGGCGACATAGACCACCATGTTGGCAATCTCGTCGACGCTGGCAAAACGCTGGATCAGCGAGCTCGGGCGGTGTTGCTTGACGAAATTGGCGGCGGCCTCGTCGACCGATTGCCCGTTCTGCCTGGCCAGATCCCTCACGAAGGTTTCGACGCCTTCGGACATGGTCGGGCCAGGCAGCACCGAGTTCACCGTGACGCCGCTGCCCCGGGTGAGCTGCGCGAGGCCACGCGCGACCGCGAGCTGGGCCGTCTTGCTCGTGCCGTAGTGGATCATCTCGACGGGAATGTTGAGACCCGATTCCGAGGAGATGAAGACGATGCGGCCCCAGTTGCGCTCGAGCATGCCCTTCATGTAAGCGCGCGACAGCCGCACGCCGCTCATCACGTTGACCTCGAAGAATCGACTCCAATCCTCGTCCGGAATCTCGAAGAAGTCCTTCGGCTCGAAGATGCCGGCGTTGTTGATGAGGATGTCGACCTCGGGCAGCGCCGCCACCAGCGCCTTGCAGCCTGCCGAAGTCGAAACGTCGGCGGCGATGCCGCGCACCCTGGCGCCGGTCGCTTCCAGCTTGTGCACGGCTGCATCGACCTTGTCCCGGCTACGCCCGTTGATCACGACGCTCGCGCCCGAGCCGGCAAGACCCTTGGCGATTGCGTGGCCGATGCCGGCGGTCGAGCCGGTCACGAGGGCGGTCTTTCCGGAAAGGTCGATCTTCATCAGTCAATCTCCATTGCTGTTGACGGAGATATCGTGCGCTGCACACGCAGCTTCAATCGTCCCTCACCGACGCGTGAGGATTGAGCTTTTCGGCGGTAGCGTCCGGACAAACGCGACGATGGCATCGAGATCCTGGGCCGTCATGGTGGCGCAGCCAGCATAGGCCATCGGCGGCTTCAGCTTGCGACCGTCGCGCGCGATGCCTTGCGCAATCGCACGTTTGATTTCGTCATCATCGTGCGCAGCACGAGAAATGGCTGCCGGATGTAAAAAAAGCGGCGCCCCAGGGGCGCCGCTTCTGAAACGCTGATTGCGAGTCGGCTTACGCCGCCTCGGCTTCCTTCGCCTGCACCGGACCGGAGTCCTGGCCCTTGGCATCGACGTCGCGATCGACGAACTCGATCACGGCCATCGCGGCGTTGTCGCCGTAGCGGAAGCCGGCCTTGATGATCCTGGTGTAGCCACCCTGGCGATCCTTGTAGCGGGGCGCCAGCACGTCGAACAGCTTCTTGACCTGGTCCTTGTCGCGCATCTCGGAGATGGCCTGGCGACGCATGGAGAGGCCGCCCTTCTTGCCGAGGGTGACGAGCTTCTCGACGATCGGACGAAGCTCCTTGGCCTTGGGCAGCGTGGTGACGATCTGCTCGTGCTTGATCAGCGCGGCCGCCATGTTGGCGAACATCGCGCGGCGGTGCTCGGCCGTGCGGTTGAGCTTCCGATGAACCTTGCCGTGACGCATGTGTGTAGTCCTTACTTAAAACTGCCGCGACGGTTCGTCGGACATGTTGCTCAGGTGGGCTGCCTGCGTTCGCCCTGGTCGGTCATTCCGGACGCCGCGAAGCGACGATCCGGAATCTCGAGGTTCCGGTTCGATGCTCGCGCATCGCCCCGGAACGACGAATTCTCAGTAGTGATCTTCGAAGCGCTTGGCGAGCTCGTCGATGTTCTCCGGCGGCCAGCCCGGCACTTCCATGCCGAGGTGCAGACCCATCTGGGCCAGCACTTCCTTGATTTCGTTCAGCGACTTGCGGCCGAAGTTCGGGGTGCGGAGCATTTCCGCTTCGCTCTTCTGCACGAGGTCGCCGATGTAGACGATGTTGTCGTTCTTCAGGCAGTTGGCCGAACGCACCGACAGCTCGAGCTCGTCCACCTTCTTGAGGAAGGCCGGGTTGAAGGCGAGGTCCGGGATGATCTCCTGGGCGACTTCCTTGCGCGGCTCTTCGAAGTTGACGAACACGTTGAGCTGATCCTGCAGGATGCGGGCGGCGTAAGCCACCGAATCATCCGGCGAGATGGCGCCGTTGGTCTCGATCGTCATGGTCAGCTTGTCGTAGTCGAGGATCTGGCCCTCGCGGGTGTTCTCGACCTTGTAGGAGACCTTGCGGACGGGCGAGTACAGGCTGTCGACCGGGATCAGGCCGATCGGTGCATCCTCAGGACGGTTGCGCTCGGCGGGCACATAGCCCTTGCCGGTCGCGACCGTGAACTCCATGCGGATCTCGGCGCCCTCGTCGAGCGTGCAGATCTGGAGGTCAGGGTTCAGCACGGTGACATCGCCGACGGTCTGGATGTCGCCGGCCGTGACGACGCCCGGGCCGCTCTTCTTCACGACCATGCGCTTGGGGCCTTCGCCCTGCATCTTGATCGAGATGTCCTTGATGTTCAGCACGATGTCGGTGACGTCCTCACGGACGCCCGCGATCGAGGAGAACTCGTGCAGCACGCCGTCGATGTGCACCGACTGCACCGCCGCGCCCTGAAGCGAGGAGAGCAGGATGCGACGCAGCGCGTTGCCGAGGGTCTGGCCGAAACCACGCTCGAGCGGCTCGGCAACGATGGTCGCGAAGCGCGACGGATCGCTGCCGGGCGTGACCTGGAGCTTGTTCGGCCGAATCAGTTCTTGCCAATTTTTCTGGATCGTCACTGTTTCACCCATACAGGCCAGTCGATTTGAAAAATTCAAATACTGGCGTTGGAGAAAGGCCGCAGATCAAACCCGCGGCTTCTTAAAAAAGCATCGCGGGCACCACAGCGCCCGCAACTTCGCATCAGACGCGCCGGCGCTTGCGCGGACGGCAACCGTTGTGCGGGATCGTGGTCACGTCGCGGATCGAGGTGACGGTGAAGCCCGCGGCCTGGAGCGCACGGAGCGCCGACTCACGGCCCGAACCGGGACCGGCGACCTCGACTTCCAGCGTACGCATGCCGTGTTCCTGCGCCTTCTTGGAGACGTCCTCGGCAGCAACCTGCGCAGCATACGGGGTCGACTTGCGCGAGCCCTTGAAGCCCATCGTGCCGGCGGAGGACCAGGCAATCGTGTTGCCCTGCGCATCGGTGATGGTGATGGTCGTGTTGTTGAAGGACGAGTTCACGTGCGCGACGCCGGAGGCGATGTTCTTGCGCTCACGACGACGAACGCGGGTGGCTTCCTTGCCCATAGAGTACCTTTCCTGAAGATCTCAAACGCCGCCGTAATGCCAGCGGCTACACCTGATGGAACGAAAGGCGCGTGGCGAACGGGCTTCCCCTATCGCCACACGCCGCGATTGGATTCGAAAACTTACTTCTTCTTGCCGGCGATGGCCTTGGCCGGGCCCTTGCGCGTACGCGCATTGGTGTGGGTGCGCTGGCCGCGCACCGGCAGACCGCGACGATGGCGCAGGCCGCGATAGCAGCCGAGGTCCATCAGACGCTTGATGTTGATACCGACTTCGCGACGCAGATCGCCCTCGACGAGATAGTCGCGGTCGATCACTTCGCGGATCTGAAGCACCTCGGCGTCGCTGAGCTGATTGACGCGACGATCCTTGGGGATCTTCACCTTTTCAAGGATCTCACCAGCGATCTTCTGGCCGATGCCATGGATGTACTGGAGCGCGATCAGCACGCGCTTGTTGGTCGGAATGTTCACGCCGGCAATACGGGCCACGGCCTTCTCTCCTGTTGCCGATCCCTCGTCAGGAATCGGGCTTTAAGTGCTTGTGTTTCTCGGGCAGGTGTTCACAAACGCGAACACGACGCCCACCCCTGGTCTTCCTGGGGCCCGGCATCGTTTGAAACTATCCGACTTGGATGCGGGGCTTATTAAGGGATTCAGGGGGCTTCCGTCAACCGCCGCTAGCGCCTGGCTCGCTTTTTCGTGACCTTTTTTACGGCCTTTTTGGCACCCTTTTTGACGGCCTTCTTGGCGGTCTTTTTGACCGTCTTCCTGGCCGCCCTTTTTGCGCCCTTCACGGCTTTTTTGGCCGATTTGGCAGCCTTTTTGGTCGATTTCGCCGCCTTTTTGGCCGATTTCTTCGCCGCCTTCACCTTCCTTACCGCCTTCTTCGCGGGCGCCGCCTTGGCCGCGCTGCGGGCATGGGTCTTTGGCTCGACCGCGCCCAGCGCCAGAAGCTGGCGGTGGATGGCACGGGTGACCTCGTCAATGGCCATCATGCCGTCGATCGTCGATAGCTTCCGACGCTCGGAATAATAGTGAATCAGCGGTTCCGTCTGGCTGCGGTAGCTGGCGAGCCGCTTGGTCAGGACCTCCGGGGTGTCGTCGAGCCGGACCTCCTCCCCGCGCTCCCGCATCTGGGCGACGCGGGTCTCGACGCGGCTCAACAGCGCGCTCTCGTTGACGCGGAGCTCGATCACGGCGTCGAGCTTGAGATGCTTGTGCCTGAGCAAATCATCCAGCGCTGCGGCCTGCGGCACGGTGCGCGGGAAACCGTCCAGGATGAATCCATTTTTCGCGTCGGGCTGGTCGATGCGGTCGGAGATGATTCCCACCACGACGTCGTCGGGCACGAGTCCGCCGCTGGCCATGATCTCCTTGGCCTTCAGCCCGACCGGCGTCCCCGCCGCGACGGCTGCACGCAACATTTCGCCGGTCGAGAGCTGGACGATACCGTAGCGCTGCACCAGCAGCTGCGCCTGGGTCCCCTTGCCCGATCCCGGCGGTCCCAGAAGTATAATTCTCATTGCGTACGCCCCCCCGGATTGGTGAGCGACAGATCGCGCACCTGTGTTTGAAAATTCAGTAACAGTGCAAATCATAATCAGCGCCGCACCGCTACCCATATCATAAGGGAGCAAACGCCCGGACGCCAAGACAGCTTTGAAATCAGTGATTGCGCTGCATCGAGAGCAGCTCTGCCGGCGCGACCGAACCGTTGTCGATCGCCTTCCGAAGGCGCCGCGCGTCGCTCGCGCGGCGAATCGACGGCGCAGGCGCGCCGCCTTGGAGGACGCCGCGGCTTAGCGGCGGCGGCCTCGCAGCTTCGACTTGCGGATCAGGCCCTCATACTGATGAGCCAGCAGATAACCCTGCACCTGCGCCACCGTGTCCATGGTGACGCTGACCACGATCAGCAGCGAGGTGCCGCCGAAGTAGAACGGCACCGACGCGTAGGAGATCAGGATCTCCGGGATCAAGCAGACGATCGCGAGATAGATCGCACCGAGCACGGTGATGCGCGAGAGCACGTAGTCGATGTATTCCGCGGTGCGCTCGCCCGGCCGGATGCCCGGGATGAAGCCGCCATGCTTCTTCAGATTGTCCGCGGTCTCGGTCGGGTTGAACACGATCGCGGTGTAGAAGAAGGCGAAGAACACGATCAGCGCGAGATAGAGCACCAGGAACAGCGGACGGCCGTGGCCGAGCTGGGTGGTGATCCACTGGAACCACTCCGGCCCCTTGCCTGCGTTGAAGTTCGCAACCGTGGTCGGCAAGAGGAGCAGCGAGGACGCGAAGATCGGCGGGATCACGCCCGAGGTGTTGAGCTTGAGCGGCAGATGCGAGGACTGCCCCTCGAACATCTTGTTGCCGACCTGGCGCTTCGGATACTGGATCAGCAGCCGGCGCTGTGCGCGCTCCATGAACACGATGAAGGCGATCACGGCGACCGCCATCACGATCACGACCAGGATCAGGCCGGTCGACATCGCACCCTGACGGCCGAGCTCGAGCATGTTGGCGAGAGCCGCGGGCAGCTCGGCGACGATGCCGGAGAGAATGATCAGCGAGATGCCGTTGCCGATGCCGCGCGAGGTGATCTGCTCGCCCAGCCACATCAGGAACATGGTGCCGCCGGTCAGTGTGATCGCGGTGGAGAGACGGAAGAACATGCCGGGGTCGCTGACGACATTGCCGGCACCTTCGAGGCCGACCGCGATGCCGTAGGACTGGAATGCGGCCAGGATCACCGTGAGGTAGCGGGTGTACTGGTTCAGCGTCTTGCGGCCCGCCTCACCCTCCTTCTTCAGCGCCTCGAGCTGCGGCGAGACGGTGGTGAGGAGCTGGATGATGATCGAGGCCGAAATGTACGGCATGATGTTCAGCGCGAAGATCGCCATGCGGTGGATGCCGCCGCCGGCGAACATGTTGAACATGCCGAGGATGCCGCCCGCCTGCGACTTGAACACCTGCTCCCAGATGTTGGGATCGATGCCGGGCAGCGGGATGTAGGTTCCGAGCCGATAAACGAGCAGCGCACCCAGCGTGAACCAGATGCGCTTCTTCAGTTCGTCGGCCTTGGCAAACGCGCCGAAATTGAGATTGGCTGCCAGTTGTTCCGCTGCTGAGGCCATATTGGACTTTCTCCCGCCGCCTGTTGCGCCGTCATACCCGCGGCCGGGCTATTCTAGCGGACGCCGGACATTATCTGGGGCTTCGGCTTCGATAAGTCCATCGTCCCGCCTGCGTAAAGGCCCGCGAGGCGCGGGCCAATGACGCAGTTGTTACGCCGCCTCGCCTTCTTCCTTGGCAGGGGCGAGGATCTTCACCGAACCGCCGGCCTTCTCGACCGCCTCGATCGCGGACTTGGTGGCCCCATGGACTTCGATGTTCAGCTTGGCCTTGAGCTCGCCGCGGCCGAGCAGCCGCAGGCCGCCCTTGGCGCGGCGCAGCACGCCGGCCTTCACCAGGGCCTCGACGTTCACGACGCTGCCGGCTTCGAGCTTCTTGGCATCGACCGCATCCTGGAGACGGTCGAGATTGATCTCGGCGTACTCGACGCGGAAGATGTTGTTGAAGCCGCGCTTGGGCAGACGGCGATGCATCGGCATCTGACCGCCTTCGAAACCCTTGATGCGCACGCCCGAACGCGCGGTCTGGCCCTTGCCGCCGCGGCCGGACTGCTTGCCCTTGCCCGAACCGATGCCACGGCCGACGCGCATGCGCTTCTTGCGCGAGCCGGCGTTGTCGGCGATATCGCTGAGCTTCATCGCCCTGCTCCTTGTGTTTTGCGCATGATCTGGTCCGAAAACCGGGATCCACTTTTCGGGATCATGCGCGCAAATTTTACTTCTCGTCGACGATGCGAACGAGATGGTGAACCTTTTCGATCATGCCGCGCACGGCCGGGGTGTCCGGCAGTTCGCTGGTGCGGCCGATCTTGTTGAGCTTGAGCCCGATCAGCGTCGAACGCTGCGAGTGATGGCGGCGGATCGCGCTGCCAGTCTGCTCGAGCTTGATCGTCTTTGCGGACTTAGCGGCGTCCTTGGCCATCGTGGTCTACTCCGAAAAACGTTGGTTAGTCCGCAGCCGCCTCGGCATCGCCGCCGACGCGACGACCCTGGAGGGTGGACACCTTGATGTTGCGGCGCGCCGCGACCGAACGCGGGCTGTCCTGGTGCTTGAGCGCATCGAAGGTCGCGCGAACCATGTTGTACGGGTTCGACGAGCCGATCGACTTCGCGACCACGTCCTGGACGCCGAGCGTCTCGAACACGGCGCGCATCGGGCCGCCGGCGATGATGCCGGTACCGGCCGGAGCGGCACGCAGGTAGACACGGCCCGCGCCATGACGGCCGGCGATGTCGTGATGCAGCGTACGGCCCTCGCGCAGCGACACGCGGGTCAGGTTGCGCTTGGCGGACTCGGTGGCCTTGCGGATCGCCTCAGGCACTTCGCGCGCCTTGCCGTGACCGAAGCCGGCGCGGCCCTTCTGATCGCCGATCACGACCAGCGCCGCGAAACCGAAGCGCTTGCCGCCCTTGACGACCTTGGCCACGCGGTTGATGTGGACCAGCTTGTCGACGAACTCGCTGTCGCGCTCCTCGCGCTCCTTGCGTTCACGCCCGCCGCCGCGTTGATCGCGTCCACCACGTTGTTCGCGTTCTGCCATTTTTCCAATCCTTCAGAGGCTTGCGCCTCAATCCTCAAATTCTGTTAGAAGCTCAGCCCGCTCTCACGCGCAGCGTCGGCAAGAGCCTTGACACGCCCGTGGTAGAGGTAGCTGCCGCGATCGAACACGACTTCCTTGACGCCCTTCTCGGCAGCGCGCTCGGCCAGCAGCTTGCCGACCGCCTTCGCCGCATCGATGTCGGCGCCGGTCTTGCCGCCGTCGCGCATCGCCTTCTCGAGCGAGGAGGCAGAGGCCAGCGTCTCGCCCTTCAGGTCGTCGATGACCTGGGCGTAGATGTGCTTGGACGAGCGGAACACCGACAGACGCGGACGACCACCACCGGAGCGGCGCAGCTTCAGCCGCACACTCCGCTTGCGCCGGGCATTGGTAACCTTGGCTTTGGACATGACCGGCTCCGTTACTTCTTCTTGCCTTCCTTGCGGAAGATGAATTCGCCAACATACTTCACGCCCTTGCCCTTGTAGGGCTCCGGCGGGCGATACGAGCGGATCTCAGCGGCGACCTGGCCGACGCGCTGGATGTCGCTGCCCGTCACCGTGATCTCGGTCGGCTTCGGCACGGTGATCGTGATCCCTTCCGGGATCGTGTAGATCACGTCGTGGCTGTAGCCGAGCGCGAGTTGCAGGTTCTTGCCCTGCATCGCGGCGCGGTAACCGACGCCGGTGATTTCGAGCTTCTTCTCGAAGCCCTTGGTGACGCCTTCGACCAGATTCGCGACCTGGGCGCGAGCGGTGCCGTACAGCGCCCGCGCGCGGTTGGTCTCGGCCCGCGGCTGGACCTTGATCTGGCCGCTCTCGAGCTTCACCTCGACGTCGTCATGGACGACGAACTGAAGCTGGCCCTTCGGCCCCTTCATCTTGACGGTCTGCCCGTCGACGGTCGCGGTCACACCGGACGGCACCGCCACAGGCCTTTTGCCAACACGTGACATGGATCAAAAACCCTTCTCAGAACACCGTGAAGAGGACTTCACCGCCCACGTTCGCTTCACGCGCACTGTGGTCGGCCATGATCCCCTTCGGCGTCGACAACACCGAAATACCGAGTCCGTTATTGACCCGCGGCAGGTTCTTCACCGAGGCGTAGACGCGACGCCCGGGCTTGGAAACACGTTCGATTTCGCGGATGACGGGCTCGCCGTCGAAATACTTCAGCTCGATCTCGATCTCGCTGCGACCCGAGGAGTGCTCGAGGGTCGCATAACCGCGGATGTAACCCTCGCTCTTGAGCACTTCGAGGACGTTCTCGCGCATCTTCGAGCCAGGCGTGGAGACCTTGCTCTTGGAGCGCATCTGCGCGTTGCGGATGCGGGTGATCAGATCGCTGATTGGATCGTGCGTAGACATCTAAACGACCCTCCTTACCAGCTCGACTTCACGAGGCCAGGGACCATGCCCTTGGAGCCAAGGTCGCGGAGCGCGATACGGGACAGCTTGTTCTTGCGGTAGTTCGAGCGCGGACGGCCCGACAGCTCGCAACGCAGACGGATGCGGGTGGCCGACGAATTGCGCGGCATTTCCGCAAGCTTCAGGGTCGCGGCGAACCGCTCCTCCATCGGCAGCGTCTTGTCGGCGATGATCGCCTTCAACCGCTCGCGCTTCGGGGCGGCGTTCTTCACCATCCGCTTGCGCCGGTTGTTCTTCTCGACTGAACTCTTCTTTGCCATGCTTGGCTCCTGGGTATCCGCGTTTGAGAGGCTTTAGGTCAGCGTCTCACTGCCGGAACGGGAAATTGAAAGCGGTCAACAAGGCCCTCGCCTCTTCGTCGGTCTTGGCCGTGGTGCAGACGGTGATGTCCATGCCGCGGGCTTCCGTGACCTTGTCGAAGTCGATCTCGGGGAAAATGATGTGCTCCTTGATGCCGAGCGAGTAGTTGCCGCGGCCGTCAAAGCTCTTCGGGTTCAGGCCGCGGAAGTCGCGGACGCGCGGCAGCGCGACCGTCACCAGGCGATCGATGAACTCGTACATGCGGGCCTTGCGCAGCGTGACCTTGCAGCCGATCGGCTGGTTCTCACGCAGCTTGAAGGTCGCGATCGCGATGCGCGAATAGGTCACGATCGCCTTCTGGCCGGCGATCTGGGTCAGTTCGGCAGCGGCGGTCTCGGCCTTCTTGCGGTCGTTGACGCTGTCGCCCACGCCCATGTTCAGCACGACCTTGTCCAGGCGCGGAACCTGCATCACGTTCTCATAACCGAACTTCTCGGTCATGGCCGTGCGGATCTTCGCGTCGTATTCCGCGCGCAGGCGCGGGGTGTAAGCGGCCTCAGCCATCGATCTCAGCTCCCGAGCTCTTGGCGATGCGGACCTTCTTGCCGTCCGCCAGAATCTTGAATCCGACGCGGGTCGGCTTTCCGTCCTTGCCGACATACGCGATGTTGGACAGTTGGATCGGCGACTCCTTCGAGATGATGCCGCCCTCCTGGGCCTGCGTCTGCTTCTGGTGACGCTTGACCATGTTGATGCCGCGCACGAGCGCCGTGCCGGCGTCGGGGCGAACTTCGAACACTTCGCCGGTGCGACCCTTGTCGCGGCCGGTCAGCACGACGACCTTGTCGCCCTTGCGGATCTTCGCAGCCATCACAGCACCTCCGGCGCGAGCGAAATGATCTTCATGTGGTTCTTGGCGCGCAGCTCGCGCGGCACGGGCCCGAAGATACGGGTGCCGACCGGCTCGGACTGATTGTTGATCAGAACGGCGGCGTTGCGGTCGAACCGGATGACCGAACCGTCAGCGCGGCGGATGTCCTTGCGGACACGCACCACGACGGCCTTCATCACGTCGCCCTTCTTCACCTTGCCACGCGGAATGGCTTCCTTGATCGAAACGACAATGACGTCGCCGATCGTGGCGTAGCGGCGCTTGGAGCCTCCGAGCACCTTGATACACATGACACGGCGTGCGCCAGAATTGTCGGCCACGTCGAGGTTGGTCTGCATCTGAATCATTGATGCACCTCGTCCTCTTTCTCTTTGCGCCAGCCTAGCCGGCGCTCAACATTTCCCTGAAGTCAGTCGGCCAAGGCCAACAGATCAGGCGCTTTTCTTGTGTTCGCCCCGGATCACGATCCAGCACTTCAACTTCGAGATCGGCTTGGTCTCTTCGATCCAGACCATGTCGCCCGGCTTGAACTCGTTGTTCTCGTCGTGCGCGTGGTAGTTCTTCGAACGGCGGATGGTCTTCTTGTAGATCGGGTGCGTGAAGCGGCGATCGACGCGCACCACGACGGTCTTGGCAGTCTTGTCGCTGACGACCACGCCTTGCAAAGTACGTTTCGGCATATCCGTTAGCCCCTTACTTCTTCTTCGCGCGCTGCTGCGCGGCGACGGTCTTGATCCGGGCGATGTCGCGGCGAGCCTCGCGCAGACGCGAGGTGTTCTCGAGCTGCCCGGTGGCACGCTGGAAGCGCAGGTTGAAGCGCTCCTTCTTCAGGTTCAGGACGGCGTCGTCCTGCTGGTCGGGGCTCATCGCGCGGATGTCTTCGATCTTCATCTGGGCCATGGCCATTACTCCGCAATGCGCTCGACGAAGCGCGTCTTGATCGGCAGCTTGGCGGCCGCCAGGGTCAGCGCCTCACGCGCCGTCTGGGTGTTGACGCCGTCGATCTCGAACAGCACCCGGCCCGGCTTGACGCGGGCGACCCACAATTCCGGCGAACCCTTGCCGGAGCCCATGCGGACTTCGGCCGGCTTCTTCGACACCGGAACGTCGGGGAACACGCGGATCCAGACGCGGCCGGCGCGCTTCATGTGGCGGGTCAGCGCGCGGCGGGCGGCTTCGATCTGACGCGCGGTGACGCGCTCAGGCTCGGTCGCCTTCAGGCCGAACTGGCCGAACGCCAACGTCGCGCCCGAAGTCGCAACGCCGTGAATGCGGCCCTTATGCGCCTTCCGGAACTTCGTTTTCTTAGGTTGCATCATGGCTTTAAGCCCTCAAATTCCTGTGCTGGATCAGGCCGCAGCCGTATCGCGGCGCTGACGGCCACCACGATCACCACTGCCACCCGTCTCGCCCTCGGCCATTCTCTTGTCCTGGGCCATCGGATCGTGCTCGAGGATCTCGCCCTTGAAGATCCAGACCTTGACGCCGCAGGTGCCGAAGGTCGTGAACGCGGTCGCAACGCCGTAGTCGATGTCGGCGCGCAGCGTATGCAGCGGCACGCGACCCTCGCGATACCACTCCATGCGCGCGATCTCCGCACCGCCCAGACGACCCGAGCAGTTGATGCGGATGCCTTCCGCGCCGAGACGCATCGCCGACTGAACGGCGCGCTTCATGGCGCGGCGGAACGCCACGCGGCGCTCTAGCTGCTGCGCGATCGATTCGGCCACCAGCGTCGCGTCGAGTTCCGGCTTGCGGATTTCGACGATGTTGATGACGACGTCGGACGAGGTGATGTCCGCGACCTTCTTGCGAAGCTTGTCGATGTCGGCGCCCTTCTTGCCGATCACCACGCCCGGACGAGCCGAGTGGATGGTGACGCGGCACTTCTTGTGCGGACGCTCGATCACGATACGGGCGACGGCCGCCTGCTTGAGCTCCTTGTGCAGGATCTCGCGGATCTTGACGTCCTCATGCAGCAGCTTGCCGTATTCCTGCTTGCCGGCGAACCAGCGGGAATCCCAGGTCCGGTTGATGCCGAGACGCAGACCGATCGGATTGATCTTTTGACCCATCGTTTTCTCCTGCGACCCTTAAGCCGCTGCTGCTTCGGCTTCGACCTGACGAACAATGATCGTCAGCTGCGAAAATGGTTTGTAGACGCGGCCCGAGCGGCCACGGCCGCGGGCGGCAAAGCGCTTCATCACGAGGCCGTTGCCGACGAAGGCCTGCGCCACGACGAGATCATCGACGTCGAGGTCGTGGTTGTTTTCGGCATTGGCGATAGCCGATTCCAGGCACTTCTTCACGTCAACCGCGATCCGCTTGCGCGAAAACTGCAGGTCGGCGAGCGCAGCAGAAGCCTTCCGGCCGCGAATGAGCTGGGCGACCAGGTTGAGCTTCTGCGGGCTCACCCGCAGCATCCGGGCGACCGCCTTGGCCTCGTTCTCGGCGAGGCTCCGTTCGCGCTTAGGTTTGCTCATCGTTTAATCCTCAAGCCTTCTTGGCTTTCTTGTCGCCCGAGTGGCCATGGAAGGTCCGGGTCGGCGAGAACTCGCCGAACTTGTGACCGACCATTTCCTCGTTGACGGCCACCGGCACGTGCTTCTGACCGTTGTAGACGCCGAAGGTCAGGCCGACGAACTGCGGCAGGATCGTCGAGCGACGGCTCCAGATCTTGATGACGTCGTGACGGCCGGACGCGCGCGCGGCATCTGCCTTCTTGAGCAGAGAACCCTCGACGAACGGGCCTTTCCAGACTGAACGAACCATGTCCGTCGTTCCTTACTTCTTCCGCTTGTGGCGGCTTAGGAGAATGAATTTGTTGGTCGACTTGTTGGTGCGGGTCTTCTTGCCCTTGGTCGGCTTGCCCCACGGGGTGACCGGGTGGCGACCGCCCGAGGTACGACCTTCACCACCGCCGTGCGGATGGTCGATCGGGTTCATTGCGACACCGCGGTTGTGCGGGCGACGGCCCATCCAACGCTTGCGACCGGCCTTGCCGATCGAGGTGTTCATGTGGTCCGGATTCGACACCGCACCGATCGTACCGCGGCAACGGCCGTGCACCAGGCGCTGCTCACCCGAGTTCAGGCGGATGATCACGTAGTCCTGGTCGCGGCCGACGAGCTGGGCGTAGGTGCCGGCGGACCGGGCGAGCTGGCCGCCCTTCCCGATCTTGACCTCGATGTTGTGGATGATCGTGCCGACCGGCATGTTGCCGAGCGGCATGACGTTGCCCGGCTTCACGTCGACGTAGTTGCCGGCGACGATGGTATCACCCACGGCCAGGCGCTGCGGCGCCAGGATGTAGGCCTGTTCGCCGTCCTGATACTTGATCAGCGCGATGAAGCCGGTCCGGTTCGGATCGTACTCGAGCCGCTCGACGGTTGCGGGAACGTCGATCTTCTCACGCTTGAAGTCGACGGTACGCAGCGTCTGCTTGTGGCCACCGCCACGGAAGCGCACGGTGATGCGACCGGTGTTGTTGCGGCCACCCGAGGACTTCTTGCCTTCGGTGAGCGCCTTGACCGGCTTGCCCTTGTAGAGGGCTGAACGATCGACCATGACCAGCTGGCGCTGACCCGGTGTCGTGGGATTGAATTTCTTCAGTGCCATCGTCGTGCGACCTTACAGACCGGTGGTCACGTCGATCCGATGACCCTCTTCGAGGGTCACGATCGCGCGCTTGGTGTTCGACTGCGAGCCGAGATTTCCGCGGAAGACCTTGGTCTTGCCCTTGCGGACCAGCGTGTTGACGCTCTTGACCTTGACGTCAAACAGCTTCTCGATCGCTTCCTTGATCTGCGGCTTGGTCGCCTTCGCGGCCACCTTGAACAGAACCTTGTTGTGCTCGGACGCCAGCGTCGCCTTTTCGGTGACGACCGGGGCGACGATCACGTCGTAATGGCGAGCCTCGATGTTCTTCGTCATTTGAAGCGCGCCTCCAGCGCATCGATGGCGGCCTTGGTCAGAACGAGCTTCTGACGGCGCAGGATGTCATAGACGTTGATGCCCTGGATCGGCAGCACGTCCATGTTCGGGATGTTGCGGGCCGCCGCGGCAAAGCCGTTGTTGAGCTCGGCACCGTCAATGATCAGCGCGTTGGTGAGCCCCAGGCCCGAGAAGTGACCGAGCAGCGCCTTGGTCTTGGCAGCCTCCAGCGCCGCCTTGTCGATCACGAGCAGATCGCCGTCCTTGGCCTTGGCCGAGAGCGCATGCTTCAGAGCGAGCGCACGGACCTTCTTCGGCAGGTCGGTGGCGTGCGAACGCACGACCGGACCGAAGGCACGACCGCCGCCGCGGAACTGCGGCACGCGGGCCGAGCCGTGACGAGCACCGCCGGTCCCCTTCTGCTTGTACATCTTCTTGCCGGTGCGCCAGATCTCGGCGCGACCCTTGGCCTTGTGCGTACCGGCCTGACGCTTGTTGAGCTGCCACTGCACGCAACGTGCAATGATGTCCTGGCGCGGCTCGAGGCCGAAAATGGCGTCGGACAGCTGGACGGAGCCCGCTTCCTTGCCCTCGAGAGTGGTGACCTTCAATTCCATCTCACGCACCCTCTTGCTGGGCCGCAGCCTCGGCTTCGCCGCCCGCAACCTTGAACTTGCCGGGCTTCGGAGCTTCCTTCGGCAGCGGCTTCTTGACGGCGTCGCGCACGCGGATCCAGCCGCCCTTGGAGCCGGGAACGGCGCCCTCGACGAGGATCAGGCCACGCTCGACGTCGAGCTGAACGACGCGCAGGTTGAGCGTGGTGATGCGGTCGACGCCCATGTGGCCGGGCATCTTCTTGTTCTTCCAGGTCTTGCCGGGGTCCTGACGACCACCGGTCGAACCGATCGAACGGTGCGAGACCGACACACCGTGCGTGGCGCGCAGACCGCCGAAGTTCCAGCGCTTCATACCGCCGGCGAAGCCCTTACCGACCGATGTGCCGGTGACGTCGACGAACTGGCCGACGACGAAATGGTCGGCGAGGATCTCGGCGCCCACGGGGATCATGGCGTCCGCGGAAACGCGGAACTCCTCGACCTGCCGCTTCGGCTCGACCTTGGCGACCGCGAACTGGCCGCGCTCTGCCTTGGGCATGTACACGGTCTTGCGGCTGCCAGAACCAAGCTGGAGCGCAACGTAACCGTTCTTCTCTTCAGTGCGGTGGCCTACGACCTGGCAATTGCCGAGCTTCAGCACGGTCACGGGGATATGTTCGCCGGCCTCTGTAAAGACCCGCGTCATCCCGACCTTTTGTGCGATCACTCCGGAGCGCATCGGCGTGCTTCCTGTTCTTTCTGTCCGCTAGGTGCGAACGTGATCCAAAAATCTTAGAGCTTGATCTCGACGTCGACACCGGCGGCCAGGTCGAGCTTCATCAAAGCATCGACGGTCTGCGGGGTCGGATCGACGATGTCGAGCAGACGCTTGTGAGTGCGCATCTCGAACTGTTCGCGGCTCTTCTTGTCGACGTGGGGCGAACGGTTGACGGTGAACTTCTCGATGCGGGTGGGCAGCGGAATGGGTCCGCGAACCTGCGCACCGGTGCGCTTCGCCGTGTTCACGATCTCGCGGGTCGACGTATCGAGGATACGATGGTCGAACGCCTTGAGACGGATGCGAATATTCTGGCCGTTCATTGCCGTGGTCTCTCTTCGTTGGGTGGCGAATAGCGAATAGCGAATGTCACCATTCGCCACTCGCCGGTCCCTATTCTCGTAATTACTCGATGATCGAAGCGACGACGCCGGCGCCGACGGTGCGGCCACCTTCGCGGATCGCGAAGCGGAGCTTCTCTTCCATCGCGATCGGCACGATCAGGTGCACTTCCATCGCGATGTTGTCGCCCGGCATCACCATCTCGGTACCTTCCGGCAGGTGCACGACACCGGTCACGTCGGTGGTGCGGAAGTAGAACTGCGGACGGTAGTTGGTGAAGAACGGGGTGTGGCGACCGCCCTCCTCCTTGGTGAGGATGTAAGCCTCAGCCTTGAACTTGGTGTGCGGCTTGACCGAACCCGGCTTGCACAGCACCTGGCCGCGCTCGACGTCTTCACGCTTGGTGCCGCGGAGCAGCGCACCGATGTTGTCGCCGGCCTGGCCCTGATCGAGCAGCTTGCGGAACATTTCGACGCCGGTGACGGTGGTCTTCTGGGTCGCGCGGAGACCGACGATCTCGATTTCCTCGCCGACCTTGACGATGCCGCGCTCGACACGGCCGGTCACGACGGTGCCGCGGCCCGAGATCGAGAACACGTCTTCAACCGGCATCAGGAACGGCTGGTCGATCGGACGCTCCGGCTGCGGGATGTACTCGTCGACGTTCTTCATCAGCTCGAGGATGGCGTCGTGGCCGAGCTTCTTGTCGCTGTCTTCGAGAGCGGCGAGCGCCGAACCCTTGATGATCGGAATCTTGTCGCCCGGGAAGTCGTACTTCGAGAGCAGCTCGCGGACTTCGAGCTCGACGAGCTCGAGGAGCTCCGGATCGTCGACCATGTCGCACTTGTTGAGGAACACGACGAGCGCGGGCACGCCGACCTGGCGGGCGAGCAGAATGTGCTCGCGGGTCTGCGGCATCGGGCCGTCAGCGGCCGACACGACCAGGATCGCGCCGTCCATCTGGGCGGCACCGGTGATCATGTTCTTCACGTAGTCGGCGTGGCCGGGGCAGTCGACGTGCGCGTAGTGGCGGTTCGGTGTCTCGTACTCGACGTGCGCGGTCGAGATGGTGATGCCGCGCGCCTTCTCTTCCGGCGCCTTGTCGATCTGGTCGTACGCGGTGAACGTCGCGCCGCCGGCTTCGGCGAGAACCTTGGTGATCGCCGCGGTCAGCGACGTCTTGCCATGGTCGACGTGACCGATGGTACCGATGTTGCAGTGCGGCTTGTTACGTTCAAACTTAGCTTTGGCCATTTGACTCTCCGTTCAATCGTCAGTTCGTGACCGACGACAATCAGGCAAACTTCTTCTGGACTTCTGCCGACACGTTGGCCGGCGCTTCTGCGTAGTGGTCGAACTGCATGGTGAAGGTTGCGCGACCCTGGCTCATCGAGCGCAGGTTATTCACGTAACCGAACATGTTCATGAGCGGCACCATCGCGTTGATGACGTTGGCGTTGCCGCGCATGTCCTGCCCCTGGATCTGACCGCGCCGGGAATTCAGGTCGCCGATGACCGAACCGGTGTAGTCTTCCGGGGTCACCACTTCGACCTTCATGATCGGCTCGAGCAGGACGGACTTGCCCTTCTGCAAGGCTTCGCGGAATGCAGCGCGCGAGGCGATTTCGAAGGCGAGCGCCGACGAGTCGACGTCGTGATACTTGCCGTCGACGAGCTGAACCTTGACGTCGACCACGGGGAAGCCCGCAACCACGCCAGAGCTCATCACGCTGTTGAGGCCCTTTTCGACGCCGGGGATGTATTCCTTCGGCACCGCGCCGCCGACGATCTTCGACTCGAACTCGTAGCCCTTGCCGGGCTCGTTCGGCTCGACGACGATCGACACTTCGGCGAACTGACCGGTACCACCGGTCTGCTTCTTGTGCGTGTACTTGACTTCGGCCTTCTTGGTGACGCGCTCACGGAACGCAACCTGCGGCGCGCCGATGTTGGCGTCGACCTTGTAGGTGCGGCGGAGAATGTCGACCTTGATGTCGAGGTGGAGTTCGCCCATGCCCTTGAGAATGGTCTGGCCGGACTCCTGGTCGGTCGACACGCGGAAGGACGGATCCTCCGCAGCGAGCTTGGCCAGAGCCACACCCAGCTTTTCCTGGTCGGCCTTGGACTTCGGCTCGATCGCGATCTCGATGACCGGCTCGGGGAATTCCATCTTCTCCAGGATCACCTGCTTGTCGGGATCGCACAGCGTGTCACCGGTGCGCGCTTCCTTCAGGCCAGCCAAAGCGACGATGTCGCCAGCATAGGCTTCCTTGATGTCTTCGCGGTTGTTCGCATGCATCAACAGCATGCGTCCAATGCGCTCCTTCTTCTCACGGGTCGAGTTCACGACGCCGGTGCCGCTCTGCAGAACGCCGGAATAGATGCGGCAGAAGGTGATGGTGCCGACGAACGGATCGTCCATGATCTTGAACGCGAGCAGAGCCAGCGGCTCCTTGTCGTCCGCCTTGCGCACGACCTCGTTGCCGCTGTCGTCGGTACCCTTGATCGCGGGCACGTCGATCGGCGACGGCAGATAGTCGACGACGGCATCCAGCAGCGGCTGCACGCCCTTGTTCTTGAAGGCCGAGCCGCACAGCACGGGATAGAACGCGCCGGTCAGCACCGCCTTGCGGAGCAGACGCTTCAGGGTCGCCTCGTCCGGCTCCTTGCCGTCGAGATAGGCGGCCATGGCGTCGTCATCGAGCTCGACGGCGGCTTCCACCATCTTCTCGCGGTATTCCTTGGCCTGCTCGACCATGTCTTCCGGAATGTCGACGTAGTCGAACTTCGCGCCGAGCGACTCGTCGTTCCAGACGATGCCCTTCATCTTCACGAGGTCGACGAGACCCTTGAAGTTGTTCTCGGCACCGATCGGAAGCTGAATCGCGATCGGCTTGGCACCGAGGCGGTCCACGATGTCGGCAAGGCACTTGAAGAAGTCGGCGCCGGTCTTGTCCATCTTGTTGGCGAAGACGATGCGCGGAACCTTGTACTTGTCGCCCTGGCGCCAGACGGTTTCGGTCTGGGGCTCGACGCCCTGGTTCGAGTCGAGCACGCAGACGGCGCCATCGAGCACGCGCAGCGAACGCTCGACTTCGATGGTGAAGTCGACGTGACCGGGGGTGTCGATGATGTTCAGGCGCTTGCCGGCCCAGAAGGCGGTGGTCGCAGCGGAGGTGATCGTGATGCCACGCTCCTGCTCCTGCTCCATCCAGTCCATCGTCGCGGCACCTTCGTGCACTTCGCCGATCTTGTGGCTCTTGCCGGTGTAATAAAGGATGCGCTCGGTCGTGGTCGTCTTGCCGGCGTCGATATGCGCCATGATACCGAAGTTACGGTAGTCTTCGATGGCATGTTGGCGGGGCATGGGGTGTTCCTTGCGAGTCCGTTTGCTTCGCCGTTACCAGCGATAGTGCGAGAAGGCACGGTTGGCTTCCGCCATCCGGTGCACGTCTTCGCGCTTCTTGACGGCGTTGCCACGGTTGTTCGATGCGTCGAGGAGTTCGGCCGAAAGACGCTCGGTCATGGTCTTCTCGTTGCGCTCGCGCGCAGCCGAGATCAGCCAGCGAATGCCCAGAGCCTGACGACGGGTCGAGCGAACCTCGACCGGAACCTGGTAGGTCGCGCCGCCAACGCGGCGGGAGCGCACCTCGATCGTCGGCATGACGTTCTCGAGCGCCTGCTCGAACACGCCGAGGGGGCTCTGCTTGGTCTTGGCTTCGATGAGACCGAACGCACCGTAGACGATGCCCTCGGCGACCGACTTCTTGCCGGCGTACATCACCGAGTTCATGAACTTCGTGACGATGATGTTCCCGAACTTCGGATCGGGAAGAACTTCGCGCTTTTCCGCTGAGTGGCGACGAGACATTGAGCTGGTTCCCGCTTACTTCGGACGCTTCGCGCCGTACTTCGAACGACGCTGCTTACGGTTCTTGACGCCCTGGGTATCCAGAACGCCGCGGAGGATGTGGTAGCGCACGCCGGGCAAGTCCTTGACGCGACCGCCGCGGATCATGACCACCGAGTGCTCCTGGAGGTTATGACCCTCACCCGGGATGTAGCCGATCACCTCGAAGCCGTTGGTCAGACGCACCTTGGCGACCTTACGAAGCGCCGAGTTCGGCTTCTTCGGGGTCGTGGTGTAGACGCGCGTGCAAACGCCACGCTTCTGCGGCGACTGCTGCAGCGCCGGCACCTTCTTGCGCGACTTCTGCACTTCACGCGGTTGAGCGATCAGCTGGTTGATCGTCGGCATCCTGGCCTTACCCTTTGTTATCGCGGCCCCTTGCGGATCCGCTGTCTTGCCGCGGCCCGTTGCCGGGACCGCAAATTCTTGTCGCGCTACCCGCCGACGGAGGCCACCTCGCACGGAACAATCCGCACAAAGCGAAATCGCGCCAACCGCCCATTGCTGAGTGGAAAGCGCTTCGACGCCACAGAGGACCGCAGTATTGAGGCCGATCAGCGTGAAGCCGCGGCCCGCGCACTGAGGTCATGCATCCGAATTCGGTCTCAGGAGAACTTGCTCGAGAGGCCTAAAATCGCACTGGCATTGCCTAGCTATTATCGACAGCGTTTGAGCGGCATTCGTCGAGGTTGGTGCCCGTTTGGCGATCCCAGGGGATCAACGGGTGGCCCGTTCCGACGTTGGCAATGCTCACCGCCTGTCGTTAAGTGAGGCGCTTTCTATAAGTGAGAATCGCTCAAGTCAAGGCGAAACCACAGCTGGAAAGCGCTTCGCGCGCCTCCGGAAATCGCCCGTTGGGCACCCTCGCCGCGCCTCCCTGATGTGGGAAAGCCGCCCTGTTCCGCCAGCCCACAAGTCATTTATACCCGGAAGAAATATACTTTTATATCGCCCGCTAAGGCTTTTTTTCCTGTTGATGCGTCAATCTGCCGCCTCCGGCAGAGACAAGCGCCATGCGGTACACCGATATTGCCATCATTGGCGGGGGACTGGCCGGCTCGACGGCCGCTGCGATGCTCGGGCGCGCCGGCATTTCGGCAGTCATGATCGACCCGCATGAGACCTACCCGGTCGATTTTCGCGTCCAGAAACTCAGCGGTCACGGACAGGTCGAGCGATTTCAGCGGACGGGAATCGCCGACTCGGTGCTGCGCCGGGCGACTTTCTCCGGCGAGAACTGGATCGCGCGCTTCGGCCATCTGCTCGACAAGGCGCCGAGTCGGCAGTTCAACATCCTCTACGGTTCCCTGGTCAACGCGATCCGCGACGAAATCCCCGAGACGGTCGAGCGAATCTGGACCAAAGCCGTATCGGTCGAGACCAGCCCGGAGCGGCAGAGAATCGCCCTCGCGAATGGCGAGGCCATCTCGGCCCGTCTGGTGGTGCTCGCCAACGGCCTGAACGTCGGCCTGCGCCACCAGCTTGGGATCGAGCGCAACGTCATCAGCGCCTGCCATTCGATCTCGATCGGCTTCGACGTGGTGCCGGCGGGACGGACTTCGTTCGACTTCCCGGCGCTGACCTATTTCTCGGAGCGGCCGAGCGATCGGATCCCCTATTTCTCGCTGTTTCCGATCGGCCCGCGGATGCGGGCCAATCTGTTCGTGTACCGCGGTTTCGACGATCCTTGGCTGCGCGAGTTCCGCCGCGCGCCGGCCGAGACATTGAACGCCTCCCTGCCGCGGCTGAAGCGCATCACCGGCGCCTTCGACATCGCCGGCGAGCCGAAGATCCGTCCCGTCGACCTCTACGTGAACGATGCCGGCCATCAGCCAGGCGTGGTGCTGGCGGGCGATGCCTTTGCCACCTCTTGCCCGGTTGCGGGCACCGGCTGCGACAAGGTCTTCACCGACGTCGAGCGGCTCTGCAACGTCTACATCCCACAATGGCTGGCGTCCGACGCGATGGATGCGAACAAGATCGCCGGCTACTATGCCGATCCGGTCAAGCGGGCCTGCGATGAATGGTCGGCGGCGAAAGCCTTCCACTTCCGCTCGGTTTCGATGGCAACCGGCCCGTACTGGACGGCGCAGCGCTGGGCGCGCTTCATGGCGTGGTCGACCCAGGGATTATTGCGCAGGCTTGGAGGCGCCTTCGATCTGGAGCCGAACTTCCTTGGTCACTCCTCCTCCTCGTCCTCGTCCTCATCATCCTCGTCGAGGTCGTCCTCATCCTCGTCGTCATCGTCGCTGTCGTCTTCAGCCTGAGCGGCCCCGCCGTGCGGCTGATGGATCTGGTCGTTCCAGAGCTTGCGATAGGTGCCGTTCTTGGCGAGCAGTTCGGCGTGCGAGCCGCGCTCGATCGCCCTGCCCCCTGAAATCACGATGATCTCGTCCATCTCGACCACCGAAGTCAGGCGGTGGGTCGACCAGATCATGGTGCGGCCCTTGGCGACCTTCAGCAACGTGCGGTTGATCGCAGCCTCGGTGGTCTGGTCGAGCGCCGAGGTGGCCTCATCCAGCAGCAGCACGGAAGGGTTACGGATGATCGCGCGCGCGATCGCGATGCGCTGGCGCTGGCCGCCCGACAGCGTGTCGCCGCGCTCACCGACCGGCGTGTCGTAGCGCTGCGGCAGGCTCATGATGTAGCGGTGGATCTCGGCCTTCTTGGCGGCCTCCTCCACCTCCGCGTCGGTGGCGCCTTCCTTGCCGAGCCGGATGTTCTCGCGGATCGACATGTTGAACAGCATGTTCTCCTGGAACACCACGGCCATGCTCCGACGCAGCGAATCCAGCGTCACCTTGCGTACGTCGACGCCGTCGATGGTGACGCGCCCCTCGTCCGGCACGTAAAGCCGCAGGATCAGATTGAGGAGCGTGCTTTTGCCGGAGCCTGACGGGCCGACGATGGCGATGCTCTTGCCGGCATTGAGCTTGAGGCTGAGATTGTCCAGCACCGGCGTCTGGCCGCCCTCGTACTGGAACGTGACGTGGTCGAAGGTGATGTCGTTGGTGATGCGCGGCAGATCTGGCGCACCCGGGCGATCGGCCCCGCGGGTCGGCTCGTCGAGCAACTCCTGGATGTGACGGATTGCAGCAGCCGAGGAGATCGACACCGGGATGAAGTGCATCACGTGGGCGATGTTGTAGGACACTTCCCAGAACGCGCTCTCGAAGGTGACGAAGGTACCGATGGTGATCTGGCCCTTGGTCGCCAGATAAGCGCCGATGGCGAGCACGACGAGGTGCAACAGCAGCACCGAGATGGTGACCGTCCGCTCCACCATCGTCGACAGGAACGCCGCGGCCGCAATCCTGTCGCGGGTCGCGTCGTTGCGGAAGCTGAAGAAGCCGAACATCTTGCGTTGCAGGCTGAACGCCTTGATCACGGCCTGCGCTGCCACGTTCTCCTGCACCATGCCGAGCAGTGCGCTTTCGTTGAGCTTCTGCTCGTAATTGGCCTGCACCGCCTTGGGCGTCAGGATGCGCGGGCCAATCAGCGTGATCGGAAACACCAGCAGCGCGACCACGGCGAGCTGCCAGTTCAGGAACAGCATCAGAATGATGCCGGCGATCAACTCCAGGAACGGCAGCGCCGCGCTGTTGGCAAAGGTCTTGACCGAGCCTTCGAAAGCCGAGAGGTCGACCGAAAAGCGCGACAGGATCTCACCGCGCTTGGTGCGGCCGAAATAGGCCGCCGGCAGATCCTGGACGTGCTCGAACAGCCGCTTGCGGACGTCGGAGATGATGCAGGCGGCCAGCCGTGCGTCCCAACGCTCGTACCAGACCGCGACAATCGATGTGAAGATACCGGCGACCGCGAGCACGCCGAGGATCTTGTACAGCGCCTGGAAATCCTCCTCGCCGAGCGCATCGTCGATGAGGAATTTGAGGCTGAGCGGCATGATGACGTTGAACAGCGTCTCGACCAGAACGCCGAACGCCACATAGCCCAGGATGCGCTTGTAGTTGGACAGGAAGGGTCTGACGAAACCGAGGATGGTCGCCAGCGCGCCGGCGGCTTCGCGGGCGGTAAAGACGACGAGATCCTCGTCATCATCGTCCTCGAGCTCGAGCTCGTCGTCGTCCTCGTCTTGGTCGTCCTCGTCGTCTTCCAGCTCGGGCTCCTGACCGGCGACGAGCTTGTCCTCGAGCTCGGCCGCCTCTTGCGCGGCGAGCTTCTGTTTGTCGGGAGAGAGAGGCCTGGACGCCATGAAACCAACCGATGCTGACGGCCGGCATGACCGCAGAGAAAGCAGGGAAATAGCGGAAGCCGCTACTTGCAGCGATTCTATGCGATCAGGATGAATTCGGCAAAACAATTGGCGAATTCATCCGCCTCGTGATGCTAGTCGTCGTCTTCGTCCTCGACCTTGTCGAAGAAGGAATAGCGCAAACTGTCGGCGTCGGCATACCACTGGCCCGGGCCCTTGTTGGCGGCGAGCGTCGCCGTCCAGAGCGCGTCGGTGCAGTCCTTGCGGTGCATCGACAGATCGAAGCCGTTGCCGAAAAACAGTTCGGACCATTCCCACCAGGTGCCGAGCTTCTTGACCCCGCGCAAGAGATCGTAGCGGTCGATCACGGCCGATGCCATGTCCGAGGTGACCGAGCCGAACACGAGGCCGGTCTTGACCACGCGGTTCAACTCGCGGATCGCACGGACCACCTGCTTCGGGGCAACGTGGCAGAGGCTGGTCTCGAACACGTAGTCGAAGCTGCCGTCCTTGAACGGCATGTCGGCGATCGAGCCGAGCTTGTTGAACTTCTTCAGCGCCTTCGGCGTCTTGGCGTGAATGGCGCGGTTGTTCTCGATGCCCCAGGCATCGATACCGCGATCTCGCAACGCGCCGACCAGCTCGCCGCTGGCGGAGCCGGCGACCAGCAGCCGCGCGCCCTTGGTCTTGCCCCAGACGATGCTGATCAGCCCGGACAGATAATCCGGATCGGTGAAGTGCTTCCAGACCTCGCCATAGGGGCCGAGGCCGCGGTAGTTCTCGAAATAGTCGCGGTCGATCTTGTCGGAGATCGCCTCGCCCGCTTCCTGCGCGCGCTCGCGGCGCAGGCGCATCATCTCGGTCAGGATGATGTCGGTCGCGGCGTCCGAGGAATCGAGCAGACCGTTCAGCGTCGAGTCGAACAGATAATCGCCGACCACCACGATGCCGGGATGTTCCTTCGGCTCGGGGCGATGGTTGGTCATGATGTCGCGCACGGGCAGGCCGCCAGGCAGCGCATTCACCGACGACAGCCAGCGGTGGATCTTGCCTTCCATGAAGTGCGCGCGCGCGTCCCCAAGCGAGGCCGGCAATGATTTCAGCGCGGCGTCGATCAGTTCCTGGTCTGACAGGTTGGCGAAGGCGAGCGCATCGGAGCCCGGAATCAGCCAGTTCAGCACGCCGTGCTTGCCGACGTCGTGACGTGCGCCCTCGTTGTAGACACAGCAGCCGCCGAAGGCTTCCGACATGAACCAGGCGCCGGAAATCCTGTCGCCCCAGAACGGGCTATCGAACAGGATCGAGACGCGCAAATAATGCGCGGGACGGTCGAAAAAAGCGACGTGCTTGACCATCGACTTGCGCAGCTGCTCGCCTTCCCAGCCGACGGTGGAGAGCCAGGAGTGCGGCAGACAAACCAGCACGAGATCGAAGTCGCGAGTCTCCGGCCCCTTCCCGTTCATCATCTTGAGCTGATAGCGGCCGGTCGACGCCTTGCCGACGGTCAGCACGCGATGATTGAGCTGGATGTCGGCGTTGACCTCCGACTGGAGGCAGTCGATCAGCTGCTCGTTGCCGTTCTGGATGGAGTAGAGGCCGATATAGCCGTCGACATCCATCAGATAGTTCTTGAGCGCGTTGAGGCCGTTGGTGTTGTGACTCTCGGTCGCGATGTCCGAGCGCGCCATCACCTTGAAGAACCGCTTTGCGATCTCGTCCTTGACCTCCTCGTCGAGCACCTGCTCGGCGGTCTTGTAGGCCCAGGGGTTCTCGTTGTCGTGGGCGCCGACGCCTTCGTAATACTCGATCGGCGACATCTCGTCGGCACAGCGCTTGCGAAACTCCTCGATCGCGGCCGCAGTCTTGGCACCGTATTTGCGGCGCATGCCGGCGACGTCGTTGAGCAACTCGCCGCCGAACTGCACCTGCTCGGCATCCATCGGAATCGTCTGCAAGCCGAAATGCTGGATCAGCTCGCGCAGCGGATCTGGACCCGTCATCGAGTAGTCGTAGATCTCGGCAACGCCAGCCTCGTACATTGCCGGCGCAGAATCGAATTTGCGCGTGACGATCTTGCCGCCGAGCCTGTCGGAGGCCTCGAAGATGGTGATGCGGCAGAGGTCGCCGAGCTTACGCTTCAGATACCAGGCGCTCATCAGCCCGCCCGGGCCGCCGCCTACGATTGCGAGATCCAGCATATTAGTTCCGTGGTCTCCGGCCCTGCCCCCGTCACGGGATCCACCGGTCTAAGCTCCCTTAGCAGAAGCGCTTTTGCGCCTGAAGGAAAGATGAACAAAGGTTGATCCCGCATCGCAACAGGCAAACAAAGCAGCAAAAAGGCCGGCTTTCGCCGGCCTTTTCGTTGTCCTCGGTATTCCTACGGATGAACCATTATTCCGCGGGCGGAAGCGCGGGAAGTTCAGCTTCCGGCGCCGGCGGCACGACGGACTGCTGCTTCTCGCGCTCGTCCAGAATCAGCTTGTCGCGCTTCATGGCGACTTCGCGGATCTTGGCCATGGAGGCGCCGGTGCCTGCCGGGATCAGCCGGCCGACAATGACGTTCTCCTTGAGGCCCTCGAGCGGATCGATCTTGCCGTTGACCGCCGCTTCCGTGAGGACGCGGGTGGTCTCCTGGAACGAAGCCGCCGAGAAGAACGAGCGGGTCTGGAGGCTCGCCTTGGTGATGCCGAGCAGAACCGGCGTACCCGTGGCGGGCTTCTTGCCTTCTTCCTTGGCCTTCTCGTTCAGCGCGTCGAACTCGATCTTGTCGACCTGTTCGCCGGAGATCATGTCCGTATCGCCCTGGTCGGTGACTTCCACCTTCTGGAGCATCTGACGGACAATCACCTCGATGTGCTTGTCGTTGATGAGCACGCCCTGGAGCCGGTAGACTTCCTGGATTTCGTTGACCAGGTAGGCCGCAAGCTCCTCGATGCCCTTGACCGCGAGGATGTCGTGCGGCGCCGGGTTGCCTTCCACGATGAAGTCGCCCTTTTCGACGACGTCGCCGTCCTGAAGGTGGATGTGCTTGCCCTTCGGGATCAGGTACTCGCGCGCCTCATCGGTCTTGTCCATCGGCTCGATCGAGATGCGACGCTTGTTCTTGTAGTCGCGTCCGAACCGGATGGTGCCCGCGATTTCGGCGATGATCGCCGCATCCTTCGGACGCCGTGCCTCGAACAGCTCCGCCACCCGCGGCAGACCGCCGGTGATGTCACGCGTCTTTGCGCTTTCGGTCGAGACACGCGCGAGGATGTCGCCCGGGTTGACCTTGGCTCCGACGTCGACCGACAGAATGCCGTCGACCGACAGCATGTAGCGGGCATCGCCGCCACGGGCGAGCTTGAGCACCTTGCCGTCCTTGCCCTTGACCACGATGGCCGGACGCAGGTCCGAGCCGCCGCGGGTCGAGCGCCAGTCGATGACCACGCGCTTGGCGATGCCGGTGGCCTCGTCCAGCGTTTCCGAGATCGACTGCCCTTCGACCAGATCCTCGAAGCCGATGGTGCCTTCGACTTCGGTGAGAAGCGGACGGGTGTACGGATCCCACTCGACGATGCGCTGGCCACGCTTGACCATGTCGCCCTCGTCCACGTGCAGGCGCGCGCCGTACTGAATACGGTGCGTCGCACGCTCGGTACCGTCGGCATCGACGATCGCAATCACCATGTTGCGGACCATCGCGACCAGGTGACCTTCGCTGTTGCGGGCGATGGCCTTGTTCCGGATCACGATCTTGCCGTCGAAGTTGGCTTCGACGAAGGACTGCTCGTTGAGCTGCGCCGCACCACCGATGTGGAAGGTGCGCATGGTCAGCTGGGTGCCCGGCTCACCGATCGACTGCGCCGCGATGACGCCCACGGCTTCGCCGTGGTTGACCGGCGTACCGCGAGCGAGATCGCGGCCGTAGCACTTGCCGCAGATGCCGTTGACGAGTTCGCAGGTCAGCGCCGAGCGGATCTTCACCTCCTGCACGCCACCCTGCTGGATGGCGTCCAGATGGCTTTCTTCCATCAGCGTGTCGCGCTTGATGATCACCTTGCCCGAGCTGTCGCGGATGTCTTCGCAGGCCGTGCGTCCGAGGATGCGCGAGCCGAGCGAAGCGACCACGGTGCCGGCATCGACGATGGCGCGCATCTTGATGCCGAGCTTGGTGCCGCAATCGGACTGCGTGATGATGCAGTCCTGCGCGACGTCGACCAGGCGACGGGTCAGGTAGCCGGAGTTCGCGGTCTTCAGCGCGGTGTCCGCGAGACCCTTACGGGCGCCGTGGGTCGAGTTGAAGTACTCGAGAACCGAGAGGCCTTCCTTGAAGTTCGAGATGATCGGCGTCTCGATGATCTCGCCCGACGGCTTGGCCATCAGGCCGCGCATGCCGGCGAGCTGGCGCATCTGGGCCGGCGAACCGCGGGCACCGGAGTGAGCCATCATGTAGATCGAGTTGATGTCGGCATCGGCTCCAGCCGCGGTCTTCTTGGTGGAGGAGATCTCCTTCATCATCGCCTTGGCGATTTCTTCCGTGGCCTTCGACCAGGCGTCGACGACCTTGTTGTACTTCTCGCCATGGGTGATCAGGCCGTCGTTGTACTGCTGCTCGAAATCCTTCGCCAGCGTACGGGTGGTGTCGACGATCTTCCACTTGGAGTGCGGTACGACCATGTCGTCCTTGCCGAACGAGATGCCGGCCTTGAACGCGTTGTAGAAGCCGAGCGCCATGATGCGGTCGCAGAAGATCACCGTCTCCTTCTGGCCGCAGTGACGGTAGACCTGGTCGATGACGCCCGAGATCTCGCGCTTGGTCATCAGCTTGTTGATGATCTCGTACGAAATGCGCGGGTTCTTCGGCAGCAGGTTGCCGAGCATGACGCGGCCAGCGGTGGTTTCGATCCAGCGCTTGGAGACCTTGCCGGTCTCGTCCATGCCTTCCCACCGATACTTGATCTTGGTGTGGAGGTGGATGACCTTCGCGTGCAGGGCGTGCTCGAGCTCGGCCATGTCGCCGAACAGCTTGCCCTCGCCGGGCAGGCCTTCGCGCATGATCGAGACGTAATAGAGACCGAGCACGATGTCCTGCGACGGCACGATGATCGGCTGGCCGTTCGCGGGATGCAGGATGTTGTTGGTCGACATCATCAGGACGCGCGCTTCCAGCTGCGCTTCGAGCGACAGCGGAACGTGCACGGCCATCTGGTCGCCGTCGAAGTCGGCGTTGAACGCCGAGCAGACCAGCGGGTGAAGCTGGATCGCCTTGCCCTCGATCAGCACCGGCTCGAACGCCTGGATGCCCAGGCGATGCAGCGTCGGCGCGCGGTTCAGCAGCACCGGATGCTCGCGGATGACCTCGTCCAGGATGTCCCAGACCTCGGGCCGCTCCTTCTCGACCAGCTTCTTCGCCTGCTTCACGGTGGTGGACAGGCCCTTGGCGTCAAGCCGTGAGTAGATGAACGGCTTGAAAAGCTCGAGCGCCATCTTCTTCGGCAGGCCGCACTGATGCAGGCGCAGTTCGGGACCGACCACGATCACGGAACGGCCCGAATAGTCGACGCGCTTGCCGAGCAGGTTCTGGCGGAAGCGACCCTGCTTGCCCTTGAGCATGTCGGCGAGCGACTTCAGCGGGCGCTTGTTCGCACCCGTGATGACGCGGCCACGGCGGCCGTTGTCGAACAGCGCATCGACCGCTTCCTGAAGCATGCGCTTCTCGTTGCGGATGATGATGTCGGGCGCGCGCAGCTCCATCAGCCGCTTCAAGCGGTTGTTGCGGTTGATGACGCGGCGATAGAGGTCGTTGAGATCGGAGGTGGCGAAGCGGCCGCCGTCCAGCGGCACCAGCGGACGCAGGTCCGGCGGGATCACGGGAACGACGGTCAGGATCATCCATTCCGGCTTGTTGCCGGAGTGGCGGAAGGCCTCGACGATCTTGAGGCGCTTGGCGAGCTTCTTGTGCTTGATGTCGGAGTCGGTCTCCTGCATCTCGGCACGAAGCGACACTTCGAGCTTCTCGAGGTCCATGCCCTTGAGCAGCTCGCGGATCGCCTCGGCGCCGATCATCGCGGTGAAGGAATCCTGGCCGTACTCGTCCTGCGCCTTCAGATACTCGTCTTCCGACAGCAGCTGACGGTCCTTCAGCGCCGTGAGGCCCGGCTCGAGCACGACGTAATATTCGAAGTAGAGGATCCGCTCGAGATCCTTCAGCGTCATGTCGAGCAGGAGGCCGATGCGCGAGGGCAGCGACTTCAGGAACCAGATGTGGGCGACGGGCGCTGCGAGCTCGATATGGCCCATGCGCTCGCGCCGGACGCGCGACAGCGTGACCTCGACCGAGCACTTCTCGCAGATGATGCCCTTGTACTTCATGCGCTTGTACTTGCCGCACAAGCACTCGTAGTCCTTGATCGGCCCGAAGATGCGGGCGCAGAACAGGCCGTCGCGCTCGGGCTTGAAGGTACGGTAGTTGATGGTCTCCGGCTTCTTGATCTCGCCGTAGGACCAGGACAGAATCTTCTCCGGGGACGCGATCGAGATCCGGATCTGGTCGAAGACCTGAGCCGGCGTCGTCGGGTTAAAGAGATTCATAATTTCTTGGTTCATCGTCTTCTCCTCGCGTACCGGTCGCCTCCGGCCGCAAATTCGAAAATCACTTGAGCGGGGCGCCCTGCCCTCAAGGCATCGGGAGGGGCGCCAATGCCCGGCCGCGAAGGCCGGGCATGAAAGGTCGGGTTACTCGGCCGCTTCCGACGTCGGCGCCGGACCCATCTTGGAATTGTGCAGATCGACGTTGAGGCCGAGCGAGCGCATTTCCTTGACCAGCACGTTGAACGATTCCGGAATACCTGCCTCGAAGGTGTCGTCGCCACGCACGATCGCCTCGTACACCTTGGTACGGCCGGCGACGTCGTCCGACTTCACGGTCAGCATTTCCTGGAGCGTGTAGGCCGCGCCGTAAGCTTCGAGGGCCCACACCTCCATTTCGCCGAAGCGCTGGCCGCCGAACTGCGCCTTGCCGCCCAGCGGCTGCTGGGTGACGAGCGAGTACGGACCGATCGACCGCGCGTGGATCTTGTCGTCCACGAGATGGTGCAGCTTGAGCATGTAGATGTAGCCCACCGTCACCTTGCGATCGAACGCGTCGCCGGTGCGGCCGTCATAGACGGTCGACTGCCCCGAAGCGTCCAGACCCGCGAGCTTCAGCATCTCCTCGATGTCGGTCTCCTTGGCACCGTCGAACACCGGCGTCGCAATCGGCACGCCGCGGCTGAGGTTATGGCCGAGTTCAAGCAGCTCGTTGTCGTTGAGCGTCTTGATCGTCTCGTCCTCGCCGTAGACCTTCTTCAAGGTTTCCTTCAGCGGCTTGATGTCCTGCTTCGACAGATACGCATCGACGGTCTGGCCGATACGCTTGCCGAGGCCGGCGCAAGCCCAGCCGAGATGCGTCTCGAGGATCTGTCCGACGTTCATGCGCGAGGGCACGCCCAGCGGATTGAGCACGATGTCGGCGTGCGTACCGTCTTCGAGGAACGGCATGTCCTCGATCGGCACGATCTTCGACACCACGCCCTTGTTGCCGTGGCGGCCGGCCATCTTGTCGCCGGGCTGGATCTTGCGCTTCACCGCGACGAAGACCTTGACCATCTTCATCACGCCGGGCGGCAATTCGTCACCGCGCTGAAGCTTCTCGACCTTGTCGAGGAAGCGCTGCTCGAGCCCCTTCTTCGACTCGTCGTACTGCTTCCGCATGGCCTCGATCTCGGCCATCAGCTTGTCGTTCGGCGAAGCGAACAGCCACCACTGCGACTTCGGATACTCCTCGAGCACCGCACGGGTGATCTTGGTGTCCTTCTTGAAGCCCTTCGGACCGGCAATGCCCTGCCGCCCCTCGAGGAGCTCGGCAAGACGGTTGTAGACGTTGCGGTCCAGGATCGCCTGCTCGTCGTCGCGGTCCTTGGCCAGACGCTCGATCTCTTCCCGCTCGATCGCCAGCGCACGCTCGTCCTTGTCGACGCCGTGGCGGTTGAACACGCGGACTTCCACGATCGTGCCCTGCACGCCCGGAGGAACGCGCAGCGAGGTGTCGCGAACGTCGGAGGCCTTTTCGCCGAAGATGGCGCGCAGGAGCTTTTCTTCCGGCGTCATCGGGCTTTCGCCCTTCGGCGTGATCTTGCCGACCAGGATGTCGCCGGCGCGCACTTCCGCACCGATGTAGACGATACCGGCTTCGTCGAGGTTCTTCAGCGCTTCTTCCGACACGTTCGGAATGTCGCGGGTGATTTCCTCGGGGCCGAGCTTGGTGTCGCGGGCCATCACCTCGAATTCCTCGATGTGGATCGAGGTGAAGACGTCTTCCTTCACGATGCGCTCGGAGAGCAGGATCGAGTCTTCGAAGTTGTAGCCGTTCCACGGCATGAACGCGACGAGCACGTTGCGGCCCAGAGCGAGCTCACCGAGGTCGGTCGACGGACCGTCAGCGATGATGTCGCCCTTCTTGACGATGTCGCCGACCTTCACGAGCGGACGCTGGTTGATGCAGGTCGACTGGTTGGAGCGCTGGTACTTCATCAGACGGTAGATATCGACGCCCGACTTGGTCGGATCGAGATCTTCGGTAGCGCGGATCACGACGCGGGTCGCGTCGATCTGGTCGATCACGCCCGAACGGCGCGCCGCGATCGCAGCACCCGAGTCACGCGCAACCACGCCTTCCATGCCGGTGCCGACGAACGGTGCCTCGGCGCGAACCAGCGGCACCGCCTGGCGCTGCATGTTCGAGCCCATCAGCGCGCGGTTGGCGTCGTCGTTCTCGAGGAACGGGATCAGGGCCGCGGCGACCGAAACGAGCTGCTTCGGCGACACGTCCATGTAGTCGACCTTGTCGGGCGTCATCGGCACGACGTCGCGGGTGCCGCTGGCGCGGCAGACCACGAGGTCTTCGGTGAAGCGGCCCTTGGCGTCGACCGGCACGTTGGCCTGCGCAACCGAGTAGCGGCCTTCCTCCATCGCCGAGAGGTACACGACCTCGTCGGTGACGCGACCGTCCTTGACCTTGCGGTACGGCGTCTCGACGAAGCCGTACTTGTTCACGCGCGCGAAGGTGGCGAGCGAGTTGATCAGGCCGATGTTCGGACCTTCCGGCGTCTCGATGGGGCAGATACGGCCGTAATGCGTCGGATGCACGTCGCGCACTTCGAAGCCGGCGCGCTCGCGGGTCAGACCGCCCGGTCCAAGCGCCGAGAGACGGCGCTTGTGGGTGATCTCGCTGAGCGGGTTGGTCTGATCCATGAACTGCGAGAGCTGCGAGGAGCCGAAGAACTCGCGCACGGCGGCAGCCGCCGGCTTCGCGTTGATCAGGTCCTGCGGCATGACCGTGTCGATGTCGACCGAGGACATGCGCTCCTTGATCGCACGCTCCATGCGCAGCAGGCCGATGCGGTACTGGTTCTCCATGAGCTCGCCGACCGAGCGCACACGGCGGTTGCCGAGATGGTCGATGTCGTCGATCTCGCCCTTGCCGTCGCGCAGGTCAACCAGCGTCTTGATGACGCAAAGGATGTCTTCCTTGCGCAGCGTGCGCTGGGTGTCGGGCGCATCGAGATCGAGCCGCATGTTCATCTTGACGCGGCCGACCGCGGAGAGGTCGTAGCGCTCGGCGTCGAAGAACAGCGACTGGAACATCGCCTGCGCCGAATCCAGCGTCGGCGGCTCGCCCGGACGCATCACGCGGTAGATGTCGAACAGCGCGTCTTCACGCGTCATGTTCTTGTCGGCCGAGAGCGTATTGCGGATGTAGGCGCCGACATTGACGTGGTCGATGTCGAGCAGCGGCAGTTCCTTGTAGCCGTGCTCGTTGAGGGCCTTCATCGACTTGTCGGTGATTTCCTCACCGGCTTCGGCGTGGATCTCGCCCGTCTTCGGGTTGACCAGGTCCTCGGCGAGGTAGTTGCCGACGAGTTCCTCATCCGACAGACGCAGCGCCTTGAGCCCCTTCTCCTGGAGCTGGCGGGCGGCGCGGACGGTGAGCTTCTTGCCGGCCTCGAGCACGACCTTGCCGGTGTCGGCATCGATCAGGTCGTTGATGGTCGAGTAACCGCGGAAACGGTTGGCGTCGAACGGAACGCGCCAGCCTTCCTTGGTCCGCTTGTAGAGGATCTTCTTGTAGAAGGTCGACAGGATCGCCTCGCCGTCGAGACCGAGGGCGAACATCAGCGACGTCACCGGAATCTTGCGGCGACGGTCGATACGCGCATAGACGATGTCCTTGGCGTCGAACTCGATGTCGAGCCAGGAGCCGCGATACGGGATCACGCGGGCAGCGAACAGCAGCTTGCCCGACGAATGGGTCTTGCCCTTGTCGTGGTCGAAGAACACGCCCGGCGAACGGTGCATCTGCGAAACGATGACGCGCTCGGTGCCGTTCACGATGAAGGTGCCGTTCATCGTCATGAGCGGGATGTCGCCCATGTAGACGTCCTGCTCCTTGATGTCCTTGACGGACTTCGCGCCGGTTTCTTCGTCGATATCGAACACGATGAGGCGCAGCGTCACCTTGAGGGGAGCCGCGAAGGTCATGCCGCGCTGACGGCACTCATCGACGTCGTACTTCGGCTGCTCGAACTCGTAGCGAACGAATTCCAGCATCGAGGTGCCCGAGAAGTCCGAGATCGGGAACACGGAACGGAACACAGCCTGCAGGCCCTCGTCGAGGCGCCCACCCGCGGGTTCGTCGACCATCAGGAACTGGTCATAGGACGCCTTCTGAACCTCGATGAGGTTCGGCATCTCGGCGACTTCCTTGATGTGTCCGAAAAACTTGCGAACGCGTTTGCGACCGGTGAATGTCTGCTGCGCCATCGTGGCCTCTCATTTTCGTCGCCCGCTCTGGGCGAACCGTCCGGAACGCGGCTGCCACCGCTCCCCGGGTTGAATTTTTCGAACCCGCTTTGGGGGCCGGAGACTCAGCTTCAGGCGGGAATGTCCTGAATCTGTTCTTCAGACCTTCAAAACGCAAAACGACGCGCGGGGCGCTAGCGCGCGCCCGCCCGTCACAACGATCGTCTTCACGGACTGCAAAAGCCCGAAATAGCCTGCTCTCCCAACGGCTTACAGGGAAATCCGGCATCCCTGCCCACCGCGCTTTCGTGCTGCCGACCCGATATGGGGCGACAATAGAGTAGATTCGAGGGTCAAACCCTCAAATCCCCACACATTTTCGTGTTTGGCCTGCGTCGGGACGATCCGTCGCACGCCTCTTGCATCAGGCCGCCCTCTTGCGGGGCGGACCAGGGTCCCGAGCCTCGGCCCGGGACCCTGCCCGTAAGCAATGCTTACTTGAGCTCGACCTTGGCGCCAGCCTTCTCGATCTGGGCCTTGATCTTCTCGGCTTCTTCCTTGTTCACGCCTTCCTTCAGCGGCTTCGGAGCACCCTCGACGAGGTCCTTTGCTTCCTTCAGGCCGAGACCGGTGATGGCGCGGACTTCCTTGATGACCTCGATCTTCTTCTCGCCGGCAGAGGCGAGAACGACCGTGAACTCGGTCTTCTCTTCCGCCGGAGCGGCGGCAGCGCCACCACCGGCCGGGCCGGCGACGGCGACAGCCGCGGCAGCCGAAACGCCCCACTTCTCTTCGAGGAGCTTCGCGAGTTCGGCAGCCTCGAGCACGGTGAGGCTCGAGAGGTCGTCAACGATCTTCTGCAAGTCAGCCATTGTTCAGTTTCCTTAGGTGTAAGTCTGGTTCGGGTTTGAGTTTTGCGAAGGGCGTCAGGCCGCTTCGCCCTTTGAGGCATGAGCCTGGATGATGCGCGCGAGCTTGCCCGCGGGCGCATTGGCGAGCTGAGCGAGCTTGGTCGCCGGGGCCACGAGCAGGCCGACGATCTTGGCACGCAGTTCGTCAAGCGACGGCAGCGAGGCAAGAGCCTTCACGCCGTCGACATTCAGGACGGTCGTTCCCATCGAACCGCCAACGATGACGAACTTTTCGTTCGCCTTGGCGAATTCGACGGCGACCTTCGGCGCCGCTACCGGATCGTTCGAAGTGGCGATCACGGTCGGTCCCTTCAGCATGGGGCCGATGGCAACGACGTCAGTGCCTTCAAGAGCAATTTTGGCGAGACGGTTCTTCGAGACCTTCACCGAGGCACCCGCCTGCTTCATCTGCTGGCGCAGCTTCTGCATCTGGGCGACGGTGAGGCCGGAATATTGAGCAACGATCGCGACGCTCGTGGTCTTGAAGACCCCATTGAGCTGTTCGACCGCGTCTTTTTTTGCCGCTCGTTCCACAGCAAGCTCTTTCCGGTTGGCGGTCATCGCGAAAGCGGGACCGCCGGGTTGCACCCATCGTCCCGCCCAAACCTGAACCTCAGGGTCAAAACCCATCGGACACGCCGGGCAAGACGACAATTTAAAAGCCTGCCCTCCGGGAGCCTGTAAGAGCCCACGGCGTGTCGAGGTCCGAACCAAACTCCTTCCGCGACCACCGAAAGGTGAGAAGCGAAGTGAAATCCGGTCTTCACCCGTCTATGCAGGCCATGCGATTAAGCCGTTGAGAAATCGAAATTTCCCGCGGGCGCCTGCAGTCTTGGACAGGACAAGGCCAGCCGGCGAACCGCCTGACCTCTGCCCGCATCCCACCGGCCGATGGATTTTCCTTCCTTTTCGGGCCAATCCTTGCGGACGTCCTGAAAAGGAATGATCTCCTGCGTGTCGGGTTTTCGGAATGCGTGCACGGACGCGCCAGCCAGGGCCGGCACGTCCGGAGGCGGTTCTTTAACCGCTCTCTGCCTGATTGCCAAGAGCAAAATTCACACCAGTTCCAATCCGTTGCCATCAGGGCTTGAACCCGCGCAAAAGGTACGATCCGGCCTACGGTTAGCGAACCCTTTTCACACGGCGGCGCATCGGAATGCACGTGTTACGGATCAGGCAAGCTCTCTCAGCTACAGGTTGAGCCCCTTCTCGTCCAGGGAACAGATTCGGATCGAGCAATGACCCGGCACATCGTCACCCTGATCATCGGTCTGGCGATCCTGGCTGCCGTCTTCGGGGCGCTGGGAAGCAGCTCGTTTCCGGTGCTAGTCCTTGCCTTTCTCATGCACATCATCGTGGGCGGCCTCAATGTGGTCTGGATGATCGTGGTCCTGGGCATGATGACGTTCGGCGCGGTCCGGAAACATCCCGGCCTGATCGCCGCACCGCCGGTGTTCTTCGCCATCTGGTTCGGCGCATCGGTCTGGAGCCGCCATCAGGTTGAAGCGACCACCGACCCCGCCCTCGCCGTCCGTGCGGTCCCGGCCGAATTGAGGTCTCTCCGGACCGTCACCCTGGTGACCCGCGGAGCCAGGGGTTGCTGCGGTCAGATCGCGCTGCTCGCCAACGGCCTGGTCGACCGCTACGTTCATGCAGCCGACGACGAGAAAGGTCATATCGGACCGATCCGAATGACCGTGCTTGCCGCGGCCAAGGACTGCACTGCAGACGAACTGCGCAATTCGGAACTCCTGCAACGCGCCGGGCACGTCGGCGAATGCCTGAAGACGACAACGATCGACAGCATTCCCGACGGCCTCGTCGTTCGCATGAAGCCCAGGCCCTACTACCCCATGATCGGCTGCTGCACCGTCGGTACGCTCAATGTCCGGCAAAACGGCGAGGAGCGCGTCGCCGCGACCTGGCACTCCGGTCGGACCGTCGTGCTCAGCTACGCTCCGCTGTTCGGAATGCCCAACGCGCCGGACCCAACACTGTCACTGTGGGAGGGATTCTCCGGCGGCCCGTCGCAGATGGTCTGGATCGGGGGACCCAGCTTCACCGGCGAGGACCTCGCGGCCGCCGTCTACGGCATCGACTGGGCCGCGCCACCGAAGACGCCCGATGTCGGTACCTCCGAATTGATCCGCCGTGCGGTCGAGATTTCCAGAGGGCCAACCCGCACCGCCGCACTCGACCTCGCCCTGGCAATCCAGGCCAAGGGCCAAGTCGATGACGATTTGCTCAGCGTGGTGGCATCCTTCATTGAACTGACGAGCTTTCCCAGCAGCACTTTCGATTCGGTACAGAAATTCTGGTTCAAGCTCGATCCGGACCGGCAGCGCAGATTCATCGATCTGATCCTAACGCGCATGCAGGACCCCAGCATTGGTTTCGACTACAGCAGCGCAGCGTTCCCATTTCACTGGAATGCCGAGCAATTTCCCGGCGTTGCGGAACGAGCTGCGCGCATCTTCGAGGAGCGAAGCGGCCTCAAAATCTGGCAATATGAACTAGCACTCCGGCTCGCCAACACGGCCGCCTATCGATCGGACCAATATGTGGACGAGCAGCGGCAACGATTTCGCGTGATACGCGACGACACCAGCGATGCCTTCGTCAATCGCCTGCTGGCGTTCAAACAAGTCTATCTCATTCGGAATGAGGAAGAGCGTGAGTTTCTTGCTCAGCAGCTCGATCGCGTCCCCGATGCATGGCTCGAGCGCTTCCTGCAGGCGGCCGGCTGGAGCAGCCCCTCTCCGGCCCTGACGCCCATGACCCGGATGCTCCGCGAACGCGCGGCGGCCCGTATTGCCGTGGTGAAAGACGACAAGCTACGGCGCCAGCTACAGGACAGATTCCGCTTCGATCGCGCCAGCTAGGATTTGACCGCGTAAGGCAGCGGCTGGCCGGCAAAGAACGCGGTCAGGTTGGCCAGCGCGCAATTCTGCATGCCGACGTGCGATTCGAGGGTGTGGCCGCCGAGATGCGGGGCCAGCACCACATTGGGCAGTGCGGTCAGCGCGTCGGGGGCGTGCGGTTCCTTCTCGTAGACGTCGAGGCCGGCACCGGCGATGGTCTTGTCGGAGAGCGCCGCGACCAGGGCCTTCTCGTCGATGACCGAGCCGCGGGAAATGTTGACGACATAGCCGTCCGCGCCGAGGCGCCCCAGGATATCGCCGTTGACGACGTGCTGCGTGTCGGCCCCCGCCCGGACCGCGATCATCAGCACGCTGCACCAGTCGGCGAGCGCCTCCAGGGTCGGGAAATATTGATAAGGCAGATCGTACCTGGTGCGGCTGAAATAGCCGACCTCGCTCTCGAAGGCGGCGCAGCGCGCGGCGATCTTGCGGCCGATCTCGCCCATGCCATAGACGCCGATGCGGCGGCCGGGCATGCCGGCCCGAGGCCGCATCATCGGCGACTGCTTTGACGCGGCCCAATCGCCGCTGCGAACATATTGGTCGGCGACCAGGATGCGCCGCGTCGTCGCAAGCATCAGGGTCATCGCGATATCGGCGACCGATGCGGCATTGGCGCCGGGGCTATGGCCGACCGCGATCTTGCGTGCGGCCGCGGCCGTCGGGTCGACGCCGTCATAGCCGGTGCCGTAGCAGACGATCGCGCCGAGCTTTGGAAGCAGGTCCATCGCCTCGGCGCCGAGCGGTGAGCCGCCCGCGGTCAGCAGTGCGCGGATGCCGCCGAGTTCGTCTGCCGAAAACACCTCGCGCGCGGGCTTTCCACCAGTGTCGAGCAGCTCGAACCGCTCGGCGAAGCGCGCCATCATCGTCTTGGGAAAGCGCGAATAGATCAGGACCTTGTCAGCCATTGTTCTCGTTTCCGGTGAGTGCCGCCCACAAACGACGAGGGGCGGAATCGGTTGCCCAATTCCGCCCCTCGCCTCATGCAATTTCCAGACTTAGCCGAGAATGGTACCCGGCTCGACCTTCACGCCCGGGCCCATCGTCGAGGATACCGCAACGCGCTGGATGTAGGTGCCCTTGGAGCCAGCCGGCTTCGCCTTCGCAACCGCATCCGCGAGCGCCTTGATGTTCTCGACCAGCTTCTCCTCGGAGAACGAGGCCTTGCCGACGCCGGCCTGCAGGATGCCCGCCTTCTCGACGCGGAACTCGACCGAGCCGCCCTTGGCACCCTTCACCGCACCGGTGACGTCCATGGTCACGGTGCCGATCTTCGGGTTCGGCATCAGGCCGCGCGGCCCGAGCACCTTACCGAGACGGCCGACCAGCGGCATCATGTCGGGGGTGGCGATACAGCGGTCGAAATCGATCGCGCCGTTCTGCACCTTCTCGACCAGGTCTTCGGCGCCGACGACGTCGGCACCGGCGGCCTTGGCTTCGTCAGCCTTGGCGCCGCGGGCGAACACGCCGACACGGAGCGTACGGCCGGTGCCGTTCGGCAGGGTCACGACGCCGCGGACCATCTGGTCGGCGTGACGCGGATCAACGCCGAGATTGATCGCGACCTCGATGGTCTCGTCGAACTTCGCTTTCGCGCGTTCCTTGACCATCTTGATGGCGTCCGCGAGCGGGTAGAGCTTCTCGCGGTCAACACCTTCGCGGGCTTTGTTCAAACGCTTTCCGATTGCCATGACCGCTTACCCCGCAACTTCCAGACCCATCGAACGGGCGGAGCCCTCGACCATCTTCATGGCCGATTCGATGGTATCGCAATTGAGATCCTTCATCTTCTTCTCGGCGATCTCGCGCACCTGCGCCTTGGTCACCTTGCCGGCCTTGTCACGGCCCGGCGCCTTCGAGCCGGACTGGATCTTGGCAGCCTGCTTGAGGAAGAAGGACATCGGGGGGGTCTTCATCTCGAACGTGAACGAACGATCGGCGTAGATCGTGATCACGACGGGAATCGGGGTGTTCTTCTCTTCCTTCTGGGTCTGGGCGTTGAACGCCTTGCAGAACTCCATGATGTTGAGACCGCGCTGACCAAGCGCGGGACCGATCGGGGGCGAGGGATTCGCCGCACCGGCCGGGACCTGAAGCTTCAGGTATCCGGTCACTTTCTTTGCCATGTATCACTCCTGTTGTGCCGACGAGTGCCGGCGGTTTCAGGTTCGTGGTCTGGGTCGGATGCGGCTGGCAACCGCCCTCTCCCTCCCACGGCCTCTCTTTGCGCAAAGCCTCTCGGCTTTACGCGTTACCCGGTCAGACCTTCTCGACCTGACCGAATTCCAGTTCGACCGGCGTTGCGCGACCGAAGATCGACACCGCGACCTTCACACGCGAGCGCGCCTCGTCGATTTCCTCGACCACACCCGAGAACGAGGCGAACGGGCCATCGGCCACGCGCACGTTCTCGCCGATCTCGAACGACACCGACGCCTTCGGCCGCTCCACGCCCTCCTGCACCTGATGCAGGATGCGCATGGCCTCGGCTTCAGAGATCGGCATCGGCTTGTTCTCGGCGCCGAGGAAGCCCGTGACCTTCGGGGTGTTCTTGATCAGATGAAACGCCTCGTCGGTCAGCTTCATCTTCACCAGCACGTAGCCCGGGAAGAACTTGCGCTCGGCGTCGATCTTGCGGCCGCGGCGCACCTCCGTGACCTTCTCGGTCGGAACCAGCACCAGCTCGAACAGCTCCTCGAGCCCGCGCTGCTTGGCCTGCTCGCGAATGGATTCGGCGACCTTCTTCTCGAAGTTCGAATAGGCGTGGACGATGTACCAGCGCTTGTCGGACAGTTGAGCCGTTGCTGTAGCCATCAGTGAATGCCCAAAAGGAAGGTGATGAGGTAGCGGATGATCTGGTCGGCGGCGAAGAAGAAGATCGAGGCCACGGCGACCATCACGAACACCATGATGGTGGTGATCGTGGTCTCACGACGGGTCGGCCAGGTGACCTTGGCGGTCTCCGAGCGCACTTCCTGCAAGAACTTGAACGGGCTGACTGCCATCGTTTGAGACGCCATTGAGGATTTCAGGGATCCGAACAGCCGCCTGTGGCCCAGCCCTCTGTCTCGAAGGATGAGCCGGAAAACCGGGCTCTGATGTTCGGGGATTTCAAAGCCGCGCCGGAGATCCGCGTCTAACGGGCCGGCTGCGAGTGCGGGGTATCTACTGCGGATGGGGCCAAAGGTCAAGGTGTGGCCGGAGTGCGATGCGCGCGGGGCCGGCTGACGGACGTGATGCAGATCAAGGGTTTACAGGGGCCGCTGACCGCGGTCCGCGCCTTCGGCCCGGCGCCGTCCCGCCTGTCGATCCTGAATGTCGGGATTAGCTGGCAGGAGTGGCAGGGCTCGAACCTGCGACCCCCGGTTTTGGAGACCGGTGCTCTACCAATTGAGCTACACTCCTACGGACCCTCGCGTTGCCACGCGGATCAGGGGCGCTTTCAAGCACAGGGGACGGCCGGATTGCAAGGACGGATTGCAAGGGTGAAGCGCGCTGGCTTCGCTTGTTTGTACCGCGGCTTCTGGGCCACTCTTCGTTCCCTATAATAACGCGCCCCCGGGAGTGAACATGACCGCCACCGCCGCCCGCCCCTCGACCCCGCCGAAAACCCCGCCTCTGCCCGAGGCCAATCCGGAAACGCTGGGCCTGTCGCGATCCCGCCTCCAGGCGATGTCGGACGCCTTCAAGCGCGAGATCGACAAGGGAACCGTGCCCGGAGTGACCGTGCTGGTGGCCCGCCGCGGCCAAATCGGCTGGTTCGAGGCGCTCGGCAAGCAGGGCCCGGCGGGTCCGGCGATGGCGCTTGATTCGATCTTCCGGATCTTCTCGATGACCAAGCCGATCGTGTCGGTCGGCGTCATGGCGCTGGTCGAGGACGGCCACCTGCTCCTTGGCGATCCCGTCGCCAAGTTCATTCCGGAGTTCGCGAACCAGAAAGTCGGCGTCGTCAGCGGCGGCAGGCTGGAACTGGTTCCACCGAAGCGGCCGATGACGGTGCAGGACCTGCTCCGCCACACCTCGGGCTTGACTTACGAGCACCAGGGCGATGGCCCCGTGCACAAGATCTACCAGGAGTCCCGCGTCCGCAGCCGCAAGATCACCAATGCCGAGCACGCCGCGCTGGTGGCGAGCTTCCCCCTCGTCTGCCACCCCGGCGACGAGTTCAACTACAGCCGCTCCACCGACATTCTCGGCCGCATCATCGAGGTCGTCAGCGGCAAATCACTCGGCACGTTCGTCACCGAACGCATCCTCGCGCCCTTGCAGATGACCGAGACCGGCTTCTCCACCTCCGAGGCCAATGCTGGCAGGCTCGCCCAGCCGTTCGAAGCCGATCCCTGGACCGGCGACAAGGTCGCGCTGTTCAACATGCTCGAGCAGCCGGTGATGGAATCAGGCGGCGGCGGTCTGGTCTCGACCACGATGGACTATGCCCGCTTCGCGCTGATGCTGCGCAATGGCGGCACGCTCGACGGCGTCAGGATCATCGGCCGCAAGACGCTGGAACTGATGGCGTCCGACCATCTCGGGCCTCACGTCGTCACCAACGGCACGCTGCTCTCGCCGGGCCATGGTTTCGGTCTCGGCTTCGCCGTCCGCCGCGAGGCCGGCATCGCGCCCTTCCCCGGCAGCGTCGGCAACTATTTCTGGAGCGGCATCGCCGGCACGTTCTTCTGGATCGATCCGAGGGAGGATCTGTTCACGGTGTTCATGACGCAAGGTCCGGGCCAGCGCGATTTTACAAGGACGCTGGTGCGGGATCTGGTTTACGCGGCGGTGGATTGAAATCGCTCGCTTAGGCTCGCGTCGCGAGGCCGCATCCACACACTCGCTGTCATGCCCCGGCTTGACCGGGGCATCGAGTACTCCGCGGCGGCAGTTCGTTCACACAACTTCCGCCGCGGAGTACTGGATCGCCCGCTTTCGCGGGCGATGACACCGGCATTGACGCGTCAGCTGATCGTCGCGCCGCCGTCGATCACCATGGTCTGGCCGGTCATGAAGTCGCCGGCCTTCGAACCGAGGAACACCGCCGCGCCGGCGATCTCGTCGGGGATGCCGATGCGCAGCAACGGCGAGCGCGAGGTCGAGGCTTTCAAATTCTCCGGATTGTCCCACAGCGCTTTGGCAAAGTCGGTCTTGATCAGGCCGGGCGCGATGCAGTTCACGCGGATGTTGTGCTTGCCGTATTCGCAGGCGAGGTTGCGCGCGAGTTGCATGTCGGCAGCCTTCGAGATCGCGTAGGCGCCGAGGATGGTCGAGCCCTTCAGGCCGCCGATCGAAGAGACGATGATGACGGAGCCGTCCTTGCGCTCGATCATCTGCGGCACCACCATCGAGATCAACCAGTTGTTGGCGACGATGTTGTTGTCGAGAATCTTTCGGAATTGATCATCGGAGATGCCGGCGAGCGGACCGTAATACGGATTGGACGCCGCATTGCAGACCAGCACGTCGATCTTGCCGAAGGCGCGGTTGCTCTCGTCGACGAGGTTCTGCAGATTTTCCTTCGAGGAGATGTTGGCGGCGATCGCGACCGCAGTGCCCTTGCCGAACTTGTCGTTGATGCCCTTGGCGACCTCTTCGCAGACGTCCGCCTTGCGCGAGGAAATCACGACCTTGGCGCCGTGCTCCGCCATGCGTTCCGCGATCGCAAGTCCGATGCCGCGCGTCGAGCCGGTGATGACGGCGACTTTCCCCTTCATGTCGAACAAGGTCATGTTTCTCTCCCAGAGTGATCTTCAATGTGATACCGCGTTCGGTCCTGCGGACCGTCCCGGAATGACAATTCGCTTACGCCAGCTTCTTGACTTCCGGTCCCGCCAACTGATGCAGCTCGGCATGCGCATCGTCGGCGATCCACGGCTGCTGGTTCACCATCGGCAGCCGCCAGACGCTGCGCTCGGGGCTTGCGAAATAATCGAGCCGCGTGATCGAGACGTTGTCGATGTCGAACGACAGCGCCCGCTCGACCTGGCCGTCGAGCGCGAGGCCGATCGCCGCCTTGATGGTTCCGCCATGCGCGACTGCGATGATGTCCTGCCCGCCCGCCTCATTGTTGATCCGTTCGACGGTGCGGCGGGTGCGGTTGTAGAGGTCCATGAAGCTTTCGCCGCCAGGCGCGGGCTCGTTGATGTCGGCGAACCAGCTCGAACCGACGGGACGGCTGGCGATGAACGCGGCGCGGTTCATGCCCTGCCAGCGGCCGAGATTCTGTTCGGCGAGATCAGCCTCCCATTTCATCGACGCAGGCCGCGGGTAGCCGGCCTCCCAGATCGCTTCGGCGGTCTGATGCGTGCGCATCAGATTGCTCGAATACCAGACCGCGTTGCGCGGCAGCACCTTGGCAACGGCGTTGAACACGTAGGTGTCGCTGGTGTCGCAGGGAAGATCGCTCTGCCCGTAGATGTTGCCGCCGTCATTGCGCACCGGCGCGTGACGAACCCACCACCAGCGCGTCGTGACCACATCAGGCTTGTCTGCGGTTGCCATTGAGCCTCTTCCATCCCGTGTGATGTCGCTGTACGTCAGGTGTGAACGTGTCTCAAGACACTTTGCCGTTTGAAATTCTGTTTGAAATTCCGTCGCGCGGCAAGCGTCGCGCGCGCACCAAAGGGAGAAACGCATGGGTCGCCTGCAAGGCAAATCCGTCATCATCACCGGCGCCGGCAGCGGCATCGGCCGCGCGGCTGCGCACCTGTTCACCAGGGAAGGCGCAAAACTGATCGCGGTCGATCGCACCGAGGCGGTGAAGGAGACCGTCGACGAGGTGAAGAAGGCCGGCGGCATTGCCGAGGCGATGATCGCCGATGCCGGCTCCGAGACCGACGTCATGGCCGTCATCGACAAGGCGGTGAAGACGCATGGAAGGCTCGACGTGATCTGGGCCAATGCCGGCGTCTCCGGCGGCCTCATTCCGATCGCCGAGCAGACGGTCGAACACTGGCAGGAAATCCTGCGCGTCAACCTGATCGGCCCGTTCCTCGCGGTGAAGTACGCGATGCCCCACATGGTGAAGCAGCAGTCCGGCGCGATCGTGCTCACGGCGTCGGTTGCGGGCCTCAAGGCCGGCGCGAGCGGACATCCCTATGCCGCGAGCAAGGCCGGCGTGATCTCTCTCGTGCAGACCACGGCCTATTCGCTCACCGGCACCGGCGTACGCATCAATGCGGTCTGCCCGGGCCTTATCGAAACAGGCATGACCAAGCCGATCTTCGACCGCGCCAAGGAGCGCGGCACCCAGGACAAGATCGGCCAGCTCAATCCGCTGAAGCGCCCCGGCCAGCCGCACGAGCTTGCCGCGATGGGGTTGTTCCTGGCGAGCGACGAGGCGTCGTATGTCAACGGCCAGGCGTTCCCGGTGGACGGCGGCCTGACGGCCTCGATGCCTTACACAGGGAAGCCGGTTTAATACGCTTTCTCGCATATCCCGGACGCGCTGCAGCGTTCTTACGCTGCTGCGCAGCTACGCTCGCAAGGACGGAGCGTGTGGTGGCGGCGCCGCTCTTTCGATCCGCAACTTCATCGCAGGCGGACCTTCGCATCCTCACGGCTTGTCTCGCCTGAATTTTGCGCCATCCGGGCTACGCAGCGAGCGCAACGATAAAGAGCGCGCTCGCCGCTGCCGACACGACCGTCCGCACATGGTTCCAGAACACCCAGTCCTTCAGATACGTTGTCCACACCGCGCCCGCCTCCGGCGCAGAGGCCTGCACCGCGGCGAGTGCGTCGTTCAGCGGCACATTGAACGCCATCGTCACCACGAACATCCCGATGACGTAGAGGCCACCGCCGGCGATCATGCTGATCGCCCCCGGCTCGTTGAAACGCAGTGCGCCGATCACCACCAAAGCCGCGCCCGCCACCGTGGTCCCGAGGAATAGCGGCATGAACGGCGAGCGCACGATGTCGGCATTGATCGCGTTCATCGCCGCAATGCCGGCGGCCTGATCGAGACGGCCGAGCGAGGTCATGATGAAGGTCGAGAAGGCGAAATAGACGCCGGCCATGAGGCCGCAGCCAAGGGCTGAAAACCACAGCAATCCGCTCGTCAAAACCTGCCGCATGCCACGCCTCCATTAAATACGATAAACTCTCGTATTTGATAAAAGCGATAGACTCTCTTATTTTTGGCGTCAAGCGCGGATCGCGGGAAATCAGGATGCCGGAACGGAAGATCAGGGCGGGCAAAGCGACGCAAGCGGCCGGGCGGCGCACGCCGCTGGTGCCGACGCAGGAGCGCAGCCGGGAGCGTTTCGATCGCATCCTGATCGCAGCAAGCGAGATATTGACGGAAAAAGGCAGCGACGCCTTCCGGATGAGCGACATTGTCGAGCGCACCGGCATCGCCTTCGGCTCGCTCTATCAATATTTTCCGGACAAGAGCGCCGTGATCGGAACACTTGCCGAGCGCTGCAATGCCATCGGCCGCGAATGCGTAGCGCGCGACCTTGCCGAGATGAAGAAGCTGTCCGACCTTCATGCAGCGCTCGGCCGCATCACCGACGGCTATTACCAGATGTTCCGCGAGCATCCCGTGATGCATCACATCTGGCAGGCGACGCAGGGAGACCGGACGCTTCAGAGCATCGACGAGGAAGACGTTGCCTATCTCGCCGGTCTCCTGCGCGAGGCCCTGCATCGGGTCGCGCCCAAACAGCCCGCTGCCGCCCTCACCTCCTTTTCGCAACTCGCGATGATCCAGATCGCGGCCACGGTTCGGCATGCGATCTCGCTGCCGTCAGCAGAAGCGCGGCGTATGCTCGATCTGTACAAGCGAATGCTGCCGAAGGATCTGTCCGCGCTCTCCTGAGATTCGGCGGGAGCAACCTTCGCGGGTCGCATTTGCCCGAACCGCCAGTCCATTGGTATGTTTCGTGCAAGCGGCGACCCCCGTCCTCCATCACATGAACGAGACAATGCCCAATCCCATCTTCCCGAGTTCCCGTACCGATCGCATCCGCAACATGCTCGCCGAGCTCGTCGCCTTCGACACCATCAGCGATCGCACAAACCTGCCTTTGATCACGCATATCGAAAGCTATCTCGCCTTCCTTGGCGTCAAGGGCGAGCGCATAACCGACGAGACAGGGCAAAAGGCTTCGCTCTGGGTGACGATCGGACCGGAGGACAAGGCCGGCCTTGTGCTATCAGGTCATACCGACGTCGTGCCTGTCGTGGGCCAGGACTGGAGCCACGATCCGTTCAAGCTCATTGAGCGCGACGGCAGGCTCTACGGCCGCGGCACCACCGACATGAAGGGTTTCGTCGCGGTGTGTCTCGCGATGGCACCGGAGATGCTGGAGTCCAAGTTGACGACGCCGATTCATCTCGCCATCTCCTATGACGAGGAAATCGGCTGCATCGGCGTGCGACCGATGCTTCTCGAGGTCGCGAAGAAGAAAGTGCGGCCGCTCGGCGCCTTCATCGGCGAGCCGACCGAGATGAAGGTCATCATCGGCCACAAGGGCAAGCACGGCGTGCGCGCGACGTTCCATGGCCTCGCCCGCCACTCCTCGATCGCGCCTGACGGTGTCAACGCCATCGAATATGCCGCCGAGATGATCACCGAGATCCGCCGCCGCGCCGTGAAGCTCGCGGCCGAAGTCGAACGCAATAGCCTCTATGACGTGCCGCACTCCACCCTGCTCACCAGCATCGTGCACGGTGGAGCCGCGCTGAACATCGTGCCTGATACCTGCACGGTGGATTTCGAATGCCGCGGCATCGGCATCACCGAGTCCAAGGAGGTAACGGATTCGATCGTCGCCTGGGCCAAGGCCGAGTTGGAGCCGGCGATGAAGGCGAGAAGTCCGGAATGCGGCATCGATTTCGAGGAGATCCTCGACTACCCCGCGCTCGACACCAGGGCCGATGCCGCCATCGTCACGCTCGCCAAGAGCCTTGCGGGGCGCAACGACCACGCCAAGGTCGCCTTCGGCACCGAGGCGAGCCTGTTCACCAGCATGGCCGATATTCCCTCCGTGGTGATCGGCCCGGGCTCGATTGCACAGGCGCATACACCGGATGAGTTCATAGCGATGGCGGAGTTGGAGAAGTGCGCTGATTTCGTGGAGAAGCTGATCGCGCATTGCGCGAAGACATAGGCGACGCTGCCGTAGTGTCGTGCCTGCGATCTGGATCCTCCACGAACGACTGGTGGGCACGGCGCTACGCGCCTTTGCCCACCTTCCGAGAGCGGACGGAGGAGCAGTGCTGCCCTCATCGCTCCTGCAGGGCCAGCCGCACGCCAACGGCGCAGTAAATGGTGCCGACCACCTTGCCCTGCCACTTCACCACGGCTGGATGGCGGCGTAGCAGATTGCCGAGGCGGCCGGCGCCCAGCGCAAACACCACCGTGCTGAGCAGGCCGAGCAGCACGAAGACGACGCCGAGGATCGCAAGCTGAAGTCCGATCGAGCCGTGCTCCGGCCGCACGAATTGCGGCAGGAAGGCGAGGAAGAACAGCGCGGTCTTGGGATTGAGTACTTCGGTCAGCACAGCCTGCCGGAAGGCGCGGCCCGCGCTGATTGCGGGCGCAGGGCCGTTCAGCTCGATCGGCGCCTTGTCGAGCATCGCGCGAATGCCGAGATAGATTAGGAACGCCGCGCCGGCATATTTGACGATGCTGAAGAGCAGCGCGGAGGCCGCGATGATTGCCGACAGGCCCACGATGGCCATGCTGGTGTGGATCAAGTCACCGGCCGCAATCCCGCCGCCGGTCGCGATGCCCACTCTCGTTCCCGAGCTGGCAGCCCTCGCCATGGTCAGTAGCGTCGCCGGGCCGGGAATGAACACAAAACCGAGAACGATCAGGATGTAGGTGATGAGGGTGGCGTGGTCGATCATGGTCGCGGCTCCGAAGGCGTATCAGTGCAGGATGCTGAACGACGGCGAATAGTCCACCGGCACGAGCAGGCGGTCCTCGATCTGCCCTACCATGAGTCCATGCTCCGCGTGCGTCACCCGCTTGATTTCGATCCACTCGGCGTCCGCCATGAAGGCCGCCCACGCCGATGTCTTGGTCGCCTCGTCAGGCCATTCCAGCAGATAGGCGAATTCGGTGCGTTCGCCTGACTTGGTCTCCCACATCGTCATAATCCGGAAGCCGTACTTGGTTCGCATGATGCGCGCGGCATGGTCGCGGAACCGGGCGTGGAATGCGGCCTTATTCTTCTCGAATATCTCGTAGATGCGCAGTTGCTGGATCATGACCGTCTCCTTGCGGGGGAGATATGGTCATGCTCAACGGCCGGACAAGCCGACTGGGGTCATGCCCCGCCATCGGCCCTCGCCTCTGGCGAGCCTGATGACAGGCTCCGGCGGGGCATGCAGTACGCCGCGCCCCTCGATTCAATCACGACTGCCACGGAGTACCGGATTGCCCGCTTTCGCGGGCAATGACGCCATGTATGTAGAAGCAGGCATCGCACGAAACAAAAAAGCGCGGCCACCGCCGCGCTCTTGTTATTCCTACACCGCCCCCGCCTTCTGCGCGTATTCCCATGACGCCTTCGACAGCGGCACGGTGCGCTTGGCTGACTCCAGCGCCTTGGCGTTGGCGGCGGTGCCGTCGCGGACGCGGCCGGCGATGCCCTGGGTGATGCCGGCGAGGCGGAACAGATTGTAGGCGAAGTACCAGTTGAGATCAGGCACCGTCATCTTGGTGACGTTGCAATAGATCTGCGCGGCTTCCTCGACGCTCGGGATGTTGAGCGACTTGAGGTCGGCACCCTGCAGGCCCGGCATGATCCACTGCATCAACAGATAGGTAAAGTCGGCCATGGGATCGCCGAGCGTCGACAGCTCCCAGTCGAGCACGGCCTGCACGCGCGGTTCCGTCGCGTGGAAAATCATGTTGTCGAGGCGATAGTCGCCGTGGACGATCGAGACGCGCGCCTGCTCCGGCACCGTCTTGGGCAGCCATTCGGCAACCTTCTCGAACTCCGGAATGTGCTGGGTCTCGGACGCGCGATACTGCTTGGTCCAGCGGTCGATCTGGCGCGCGAAATAATTGCCGGGCTTGCCGAAATCGCCGAGCCCGATCGCAACGGGATCGTACATGTGGAGTTTCGCCAGCGTCTCGATCTTGCTGGTGAAGATCTTGCGGCGCGCGTCATTGTCCTGGCTCGGCAGCGTCGGATCCCAGAACACGCGGCCCTCCTCCATCGACATGATGTAGAAGGCAGCGCCGATGATGCTGTCGTCCTGGCACAGTGCGTAGGCATGGGCGACCGGAAAACCCTGTTTTCCAAGGGCCGCGATGACGCGATACTCGCGATCGACCGCATGCGCCGAGGGCAGCAATTTGCCGAACGGCTTTCTGCGCATCACGTATGAGCGCTTCGGCGTGTTGAGCCGGTAGGTCGGATTGGACTGGCCGCCCTTGAACTGGAGGACGACCAGCGGGCCTTCAAAGCCTTCGACGTGCTCGTGCATCCAGGCTTCGAGCCGCAGCTCGTCGAAGCGATGACGCTCCTCGACCGGCTTGGTGCCCGAGAACTCTTCGTCTTTCCTGACGCCGTCAGCCACGGTGACGCTCCCTCTTCAGTCCGAACATGATCCTAATCGGTAACCGCCGACGCACTTGCGTCAAGCGGTCACCGCGATTGGATCACGCCCCGTCGTTTCTTCAAGTCAGGAGCGCCGCAGGGCTCCCCCGCTTAATGCTTGGGAGAGTTGGCATACTTCCGAACCTCGAGCCTTGCAATGGCGCGATTGTGCACCTCGTCCGGACCGTCGGCGAGCCGCAGCGTGCGGATGTGGGCGTAGTCCTTGGCAAGGCCGGCATCGTCGGAGACGCCCGCGCCGCCAAACGCCTGGATCGCCTCGTCGATGATCTTCAGCGCCATGTTGGGGGCGGCGACCTTGATCATGGCGATCTCGGCCTGCGCGGTCTTGTTGCCGACCTTGTCCATCATGTCGGCGGCCTTGAGGCAGAGCAGACGCGTCATCTCGATGTTGGTGCGGGCCTCGCCGATGCGCTGCTCCCACACGGAGTGCTCGACGATCTTCTTGCCGAAGGCGGTGCGCGACGTCAGACGCTTCACCATCTTCTCCAGCGCTTCCTCGGCCTTGCCGATGGTGCGCATGCAGTGGTGAATACGGCCGGGACCGAGACGGCCCTGTGCGATCTCGAAACCACGGCCCTCGCCCAGCAGGATGTTCTCCTTGGGCACGCGCACGTTATCGAGCAGCACCTGGGCGTGGCCGTGCGGCGCATCGTCGAAGCCGAACACGGGCAGCATCTTCTCGACCTTGATGCCGGGGGTGTCGAGCGGAACCAGGATCTGCGACTGCTGCTGGTGCTTGGCCGCGTTGAAGTCGGTCTTGCCCATCAGGATCGCGATCTTGCAGCGGGGATCGCCGACGCCCGACGACCACCATTTGCGGCCGTTGATGACGTAGTGATCGCCGTCCTTCTCGATGCGGGTCTCGATGTTGGTGGCATCCGACGAGGCGACGGCCGGTTCCGTCATCAGGAAGGCCGAGCGGATCTCGCCGTCCATCAGCGGACGCAGCCATTTGCGCTTCTGCTCCTTGGAGCCGTAGCGGATGAAGACTTCCATGTTGCCGGTGTCGGGCGCGGAGCAGTTGAACACTTCCGAGGCCCAGGTGATGCGGCCCATCTCTTCCGAGAGCAGCGCGTATTCGAGATTGCTCAATCCCGCGCCGCGGAATTCGTCATCCTCATGCTCGCTCGGCGGCATGAACATGTTCCAGAGGCCCTCGGCCTTCGCCTTCTTCTTGAGGTCTTCGAGAACAGGAATGACCTTCCAGCGCTCGCCGCTGTGATCCTGCTCGTTGTAAACAGGCACCGCCGGACGCACGTGCTTGGCCATGAAGGACTGCACGCGGTCGAGCCATTCCTTCTGCTTGGGCGACATATCGAAATCCATGGGACGCTCCTCGGTCTCTCTCTTTTGCGATCTCGTTTTGCGCCGGACTGTCCTCCCGCAATGCCCGGCCCGCAAGCGCGAATGAGGCTTTGCGAGCGTCGGAACCGTTGCGCTTGATGCGAACGAGTTGCGATTGCGGATTGACTTTCTCCGGCCTTCAAACGATAGTTTCATACAAGTGTTTGAAATGCAACTCCCCTCCCGGAGGGCAATCCATGGCCAGCGATCATACGAGGTCTGCCATTCTCGCCGCCGCGGAACGGCTCTATGCCGATCGCGGCTTCGGCGACGTCACGCTGCGGGACATCGTCGCGGAGGCGAACGTCAACCTGGCTGCGGTGAACTATCATTTCGGCTCGAAGGACGAGCTGATCGCGGAATTATTTGTCACCCGCTCGATCGCGACCAACCGCGAGCGCCTGCGCGAGCTGAAGGCGGCGGAGGAAGGCGGCGGCGGCCGCGCACCGATCGAGGTGATCCTGCGTGCGCTGGTCGGCCCCACGCTGCGCGGTTGCCTTGGCCCTGAGAACCAGCGCTCCACCGCGGCACGCTTCATGATCCGCGCCTCGATCGAGTCAGTGCCGCCGATCCGCCGCATCAAGAACCGTGAGATCGATCATTTGCGGAAATTCGCGGGCGCGATGCGCCGCTCCCTGCCCGACCGCAGCGACGTCGATATCTATTGGGGCCTGAACTTCGCGCTCGCGATGGCGCATCACACCATCCGCGAGAGCGAGCGCCTGACGAAACTGTCGGAAGGAAAATGCGATCTCGACGACGTCGAGGACGTTGTGCAGCGCGTCGTCAGCGTGGCAACGATGGCGCTGACGGCGGGACGGACGGAGACGAAGGCGGCCGCCAGGATCGCGGCTCGCTAGTCCCTCACATCATCGCGATGCAGTCGATCTCGACGTCGAACGGGCCGAACCATTCCGGCGTCACGACGAAGATCCGCGCCGGCGGATCGACCGGGAAGTAGCGGGCATAGACCGCGTTGAAGGCGGCGAAGTGTTGTGTGGAGGTGCAATAGACGTTGCACTTCATGACATTGTCGAGCGAAGCGCCGGCCGCCTCCAGGCACAACTTCATCTGCTCCATGACGATCTCGCTCTGCCGCTCGATCGGCATGCCTCCGATCTCGCCTGTCTCGGGATGGAACGGCGGCAGGCCGGCGACAAATATCATGTTACCGGCGCGCGTCACCGGCGAGGTCGGCGCCTTCACGCGGTCGAGAAAGGACGAGATCGGTTCGACGCGGAGCGCTTCGCGTTTCATAAGCCACCTTCGGTTCAAGCGAGACTGAGGCCTGACTACATTGTTCCGTAGCCGGCATGCTTCGCCAAAGCTCGAAGTGTGGCTGCTATGCGCGGGGCTAGGCCCGCTGCGGCATCTCCTCGGCCTCTTCCTTGGCGAGCAGCAGCAGCATCTCGATGCCCATGTCGCCTTCCTGCGGCGAGCGGATGAACTTGATCTCCTCGGCACTTTGCCGCAGCGCGGCAATGATCGCGACGGCCTGGTTGGCCGTCGCCGCCTCAGTCGCCAGAATGGACTTCTGGTTCTTCGCCTGGAACCCGATCGTGTAGGACATGCACTTGTCTCCCCGAACTCAGTGAGACTGATCGAATCTGAGTCGAGGCCGAAGCGGAAGCCGGTTCTACTACGGACCGTGTTTGTCTGGGGATTGCGCGCAAGCCCTACGCAAGGCCGCGCGATCGTCATCCTTCAGTCACGATTTTATCGTGGCCGGCCCCCGCGGGCGCGAAGGAAAAGCGCTAGATGATCCCCTGCTTCTTCAACTCGTCGATCCTGCCGGCATCATAGCCGAGCTTGCCGCCGAGAATCTCCTGGGTGTGCTCGCCGAGCAGCGGCGGGGCGCGATAGGTCTTCACGGGGGTCTCCGAGAAGGTCAGCGCGTTGCGGATCAGCGACAGATTGGGCTCGAAAGGATGGTCGACCTTCACCCGCATGCCGCGCGACTGCACATGCGGATCCGAAAACACCTGCTCGAAATTGTTGATCGGGCCCGACGGCACGCCGGCCTCCTCCAGCTTCTCCAGCCAATAGGCCACCGGCTGCTTCAGGAACAGGCCGGCGAAGATCGCCATGATCTCCTTGCCGTGCACGACGCGGTCGTTGTTCTTGATGAAGCGCGGATCGCTCGCAAGCTCCGGCTCGCCGAGCACGGCGCAGGTCTTCCGGAACTGGCCGTCATTGCCGACTACCAGCATCAATTCGCCGTCGGTACAGCGGAACACGCCGGCCGGCATGCCGCCATTGCCCCAGGTGCCGCGGCGCGGCGGCGTCTTGCCGTTGACCAGATAGATCTGGAGCCAATGCGACAGCGAGGCGATGACGGTGTCGAACAGGCAGACATCGATGTGCTGTCCCTGCCCGCCATTGACGTCGCGGTGGTATAGCGCAGAGAGCAGCCCGATCGAGGTGTTCATGCCGGTCATGTAGTCGACGATCGACGGGCCGACCTTCATCGGGCCCTCGCCGGGCTCGCCGTCGATATGGCCGGTGACGCTCATCAGGCCGCCCATCGCCTGGAGAATCGCGTCATAGCCGGCACGCAGCGCGTAAGGCCCGGTCTGGCCGAAGCCGGTCACCGAGCAATAGATGATTTTTGGATTGATCGCCTTGATCGTCTCGTAGTCGAGGCCGTAGCGCTTGAGATCGCCGACCTTGTAGTTCTCCATGAAGACGTCGACGTCTTTCGCGAGTTCGCGGATGATCGCCTGCCCCTCGGGCTTTGCGATGTTGACCGTGACAGACTTCTTGTTGCGGTTGGCGCACAGAAAGAACGAATTGTTGTTGTTCGCCTTGCCCTCGGGGTCCGTTAGATAAGGCGGGCCGAAGGCACGCGCGTCGTCGCCGGTGCCGGGCCGCTCGATCTTGATCACCTCGGCGCCGAGATCGCCCAGCATCTGGGCCGACAAGGGCCCTGCGAGCACGCGCGTGAGGTCAAGGATCTTGATGCCTGAGAGCGGCAGGGCCGACATGTCGATTTCCTCCGGGAACTGAATCTTGAAGCTGATCTTGGCGCGGCGGCGAGATCGCGGGCCGCGCTCCCTGCGGATACACCATTTTGGCGGCCCGAGCACTGCGCTATGGGCATACGGCCATCCCCGGCCCCGCAGCGGAGGCGGCCCGCGATGCGCCATTCCGCGCCGCGAATATTACCCTGATGACCTCAGGTCGCTGTTGCCGCAGCCAATTGCGGACGCCTCCGGCCCAGCCAAACCAGGATCAGCACCGTCGCGCAGGAAAACACCAGCGTGAGGCCAAGCGCGCCGCGGCTGCCGAATTGGGTGAGCAGGCCGGCCAGCAGCGGTGGCGAGATCGCGGAGGCCAGATTCAGCGGCAACGCGATCATCGACATCGCCTTGGCGAATTCCGCCTGGTCGTAGAAGACCAGCGGGATCGTCGCCCGCGCCACCGCCATCGCGCCGCTGCCGGCACCATAGAGCAGGATGAAGGTCGCGACCGCCCAGGTCGCGCCCTCGCTCAGCATCAGCAGCACCATGGCGACGGGGAGTGCCGTGCCCGCGACGAGCCCGGTGGTGATGCCGTCCCATCGGCCGCCGCCGAGGAAGTCGAGGCCGCGCGCGCTGACCTGGATCACGCCCAGCATCGAACCGAAGGCAAGCGCCTGCGCGGGCGCGAGGCCCTCCGCCCGCAACAGTTCGATCAGGATCGCGCTGATGCCGAAATTGACGAAGGCGTTCATCGTGATCACGCAGACGACGAGACCGAAGGTGCTTCTTGGGATCGCCGACGGTGGCGCACGCTTGACGGCCTCGCCGCGATCCTCCGTCGTAATTTTCCGGCGCGGCGCGACGAACGCGTAGAGCGGAAGGTTGATGGCGAGCATCATCGCCGCATAGACCAGGCACGTGCCGCGCCAGCCGAGCCAACCGCTCAGGAACGACGTGGTCGGCCAGAAGATGCTGCTGGAGAGACCCGTCACCAGCATCAGCCCGCCGATCGCATTCTTGGCGCCTCGTCCGGCCACCTCGTTGAGCATGATATAGGCGCCGGTCGACAGCGTGGCGCTGCCGCCCATGCCGAGAATCACCCAGCCGGCGAAATAGAGCAACGGTTCGCGCGCGAAAAACTGAGCGACAAAGCCCGGCGCGGAAACAACAGTGCCGACCATCATCACCTTGCGCGCGCCGTGCCGCGCAAAGGCCTTGGCCAGCCACGGCGCACACAGACCCATGGTGACATAGAGAACCGAGCTGCCCGCGAAAACCGCCGGCAGGCTCATGCCGAGATCAGCTCCGAGGTCGCGGCCGACCACGGCCGGAAGGCCGATCGTACCCCATCCGATGAGTTGGGTGATTGCAAGCACCAGCAAGACCCCGAGGAGCCCGCTGTCAGATTTCAAGAACCGCATTCCAGTCGTCGCCAGCCCGGCAGGCGCCGATCACGCCTGTGAGCCCTGTCTTACCCGGAGACTCAGCGCACGGGAACGCCGAGCGCCGAATGGCAGAAGGCAGCCAGGAGCATGTCAGGCAGATGTCAGGTGTGGGACGGGCGTCCCTACCCCGCGATCCCGAGCAAGGATCGCGCCTCGGCCGCAGTCGCCACGCGCCGGCCGTGGTGCGTGACGGCTTCACAAGCGATGCTCACGAGCTCCGCATTGCTGGCGGCGAGGCGCGTCTTGTCGACCCTGATATTGTCCTCGAGCCCGGTGCGAACCGCATCGGCGCCGCGCGCCAAGGCCCAGCCCATCACCTCGGCCTGATGGCGTCCGATCCCGGCCGCGGTCCAGGTCGCTTTCGGGATCAGGCGACGCAGTTCAGCCAGCAGGATGTCGAGCACATGCTCGTCGGCCGGCATCGCGTTCTTGACGCCCATGACGAACTGCACGTGCGGACGCGCGTCCATCAGCCCCGCCTCGATCAGGCGTCGCGCGCCGTGCAGATGCGATAGATCGAAGATCTCGATCTCAGGGCGAATACCATTTGCCTTCATGCCGGTGGCAAGAGTCTCGACCAAGGCGGCGCTGTTTTCGTAGACAATGGTTGGAAAGTTCACCGACCCCGTCGACAGCGAGGCCATGTCCGGCTTCAGGTAGAGCGACGATCCTCGCGCCGAGGGATCGCGGCCGCGCCCGCCGGTCGAGAACTGCACGATCATCCCGGGACAATGCTTCTTGATCCCCTGCTGCACCAAAGCAAAACGCTCCGGGTCGGAGGACGGTGTCTCGTCGTCGTTGCGAACATGGATATGCGCAAGCGTGGCGCCGGCCTCGAAGGCCTGGTGTGTCGATTCGACCTGCTCGGCCGGCAAGATCGGCACCGCCGGATTGTCCTTCTTGCGCGGAACGGAGCCGGTGATTGCGACGGCAACAACAACGGGATTCATCTGCAAACCTCATCATGATCGCGCTCGCGCGCTTCAAACTTCAATCGACGGTCAGCTTATACAGTGAAGTCTCGCCGCTGCGAACGTCATCGCAGCGGCGTTGCCCCTTCAGATCCGAACTGCGACAGCACCGCTCGCGGCGCCCGCCCGCTGCCGCTCGTAGTCGGAGCGCGCCATCGGAACGGCCGTGGGATTGCCGAGATCGTCGATGCTGATCCGGTAGGTTTCCCTCGCCGTGACAGCCGCCAGCGCCGCGATGACAGTGATGCCGAAGGCGATCGCGCCCACCGTTGTCGGAATGTTGGCCGAGCCGGGAGGCGCCACCGTCGCAAACAGGGCCGGAAGCAACGCCGTGATGGTCGTCCCGATGTTCTGCGAGATCGCCATCGCCGAGACGCGGGTGCGCGTCGGAAACAGCTCCGGATAGAAGCTCGGGAAGATCGCGTTGTAGCCCTGATAGACGACGCCCCACATCAAGAGCGAGACCAGGATCGCGAGCGGCACGTTCCGGATGCTGATGGCGTAGAGATAGAGGAAGGCGAGCAGGCCGGAGAGCAGCGCACCCACGATGATCGGAGGCTTGCGGCCGATCCTGTCGGAGAGATTGCCGACGAAGGGAATGACGAAAACGGCCACCATGTTTCCGAGCACCGGGATCCACAGATAGACGTCCTTGGCAAAGCCGATGCCGTAGGCGGGCTGCACCGCATAGGCCGCGCCGAAGATGGTCGCAACGACCGGGATGACGTTCATCAGCGCCATGCAGATGACCCTGAGCATGTCGGGCCAGTTCAGCTTGATGGCCTGAACGACGGGCGCCCGCGGCGTTTCTCCCCTTTCGCCTTCTCGCGCGAAGGCGGGGGTTTCGTCGACTTCGCGACGAATGATGTAGCCTGCGACGATGACGAAGAAGCTGAGCAGGAACGGAATCCGCCAGCCCCAACTGTTGAAGGCATCAGTCGGCATGTAAGCCGCCAGCGGCAGGAAGACGGCGGCCGCGAGAATTTGTCCGGCCTGCACGCCCTGGAGCGCAAAACTCGCATAGAAGCCGCGCCGGCCGAACGGCGCATGCTCCAGAATCATCGAGCTTGCGCCGGAGATTTCGCCGGCAACGGCAAAGCCCTGCACCAGGCGAAGGATGACCAGCAGGATCGGCGCGAGGATGCCGACCTGTTGATAGGTCGGCAGGATGCCCACCGCCATGGTCGAGATGCCCATCAGGAACATGCAGACGATGAGAACGGTCTTGCGGCCGTGGGTGTCGCCCCAATGTCCGAGCACGAAGGCGCCGATCGGCCGGGCCACATAGCCAACGCCATAGGTCGCCAGCGACGCGACGATCGCGACCGTGGGATTGTCCGACGGGAAGAAGATTTGCGGGAAGATCAGCGACGCGGCGGTCGCGTAGATGAAGAAGTCATAATATTCGAGCGCCGACCCGATCCAGCCGCTCGCAGCGGCTTTCCTCGACTGGCTCACCTGATGGATTCCGGTCATCCTGGGAGTCCTCCAAACTGGTTTGCTGGCGTCCCGTGGTCGGGCTTCTTGGAAGAAACTGGGCAGCACTGTCCGCGCGCCGTGCGGGGTCTCCGCAAGCGTTCGTCACTGCCGATGGGTGTTTGATTGGCGCGACAATAGGCTTTCGCCGGACTAACACAATTACCCAGTTATGCGATAAACCTAACATGATGTTATCTGCGTCCGGAGCTCCCGACGCGACGTCATTCCGGCGGATTGAATGTCCGCACGAAATAGACGGGCTCCCTGCCCTTCCTGAGGCGATAGAGCTGCGCCGGACGGTTCGGGCCGCGCCGCATCTTTGCGACCGGCTCGATGACGTCGGCCGACAGGATCCTTGTGCGGAAGGCGCTCTTCTCCAGCGGACGATCGAGCACGACCTCGTAGACGCGTTGCAGATCGGGCAGCGTGAATTCCGCAGGCATCAAATAAGCGGGCAGCGAGGTATACTCCACCTTGTTGCGCAGGCGCTGGATTGCGCTTGTCAGGATATCGCCGTGGTCGAAGGCGAGCTTCTCCCTGACCTTGCCGCCGCTGATCGGACACCAGCGCGCATCGCTGGCAATCTCCCTTGCATCGGCCGGGATCAGCGCGAAATAGGCGTGGGTTGCCGACCAGCCGCGCGGGTCGCGCGTCGCACTTCCCCAGCTTCCGAGCTGCTCGAGATAAGGACTGGTGACGCCGGTCTTGTCCTTCAGCTTGCGTGCCGCACAGGCGGCGAGGTCACGGTCCTTGGCGACGTCGACGAAGCCGCCCGGCAGCGCCAGGCTGAGTGGAAACGGCTCGCCCTCGCCGGCCGGACGCTGCACCAGCAGCACCTGAAGCCTGTCGTCGAGAATCGCAAAGATCACGACGTCGACCGTGGTCAGCGGCCGCGCGAAATCCAATTGCCCTGATTGTCCAGCCCCTTGGACCCGATCCTCGCCCGCCATTGGCAGCCTCCCCCGTTCGACCTTGACACTAGCACAGTTAGTTGTACAGTCCAACTTGCTTAGTTGCTTAGACCAACTTACTGCCATAGGAGGCAAGCCATGTTCGGCATCCGATTCATCAAGGCCCAGCCCACCACCTATCTGATGAAGTACCGCGCCGGTGCGGTCGTCGCCGAGGGCACCGGCCTTTCCGCCCTGTACTACGCGCCGGTGACCACGCTCGTCGCCGTGCCCGTCGGCAGCCGCGACGCCTCCTTCATCTTCCCATTGATCGCGCGCGACTTTCAAACGCTGACCGTGCAGGGCCTCGTCACCTATCGCGTCAGCGAGCCGAAGAAGGCGGCCTCGATGCTGAACTTCACCCTGAAGCCCGACGGCAAGACCTATGAGAGCGACGATCCGGAGAAGCTGCCCGAGCGTATTCTCGGCACGGTCGAGGTGCTCGCGCAGCAGGCGATCAAGGAGCTGGCGCTGAAGGACGCGTTGCAGGCTTCCGATCGCATCGCCGACATCATTGCAGGCGGCTTGCGGGGACGCGCCGACATCGAGGCCCTCGGTCTCGAAATCCTGGGCGTGTCGATCCGCGGCATCAAGCCGACGCCTGACACCGCCAAGGCGCTGGAGGCGCAGGCCCGCGAAGCGATCCTGAAGATCGCGGACGAGGCGATCTTCGCGCGGCGCAATTTCGCGGTCGAGCAGGAGCGCGCCATTCGCGAGAGCGAGCTCGACACCGAGATCGCGGTCGAGCAGAAGAAGCGCTCGATCCGCGAGACCCAGATGGACGCCGAGGCGAGCGTCGCCGCCAAGCGCAACGAGTTGCGCCAGGCCGGCATGGCCGCGGACATCGTGCTGGAAGGCAAGCGCAAGGATTTCGTCGGCCTCAACGCCGGGAACACTCGTACGCTGGCCGATGCCGAAGCCTATCGCGTCGGCGCGCTGATGAAGATTTTCGAGGGCGTCGACATCCGCGTCATCCAGGCGCTCGCCGCGGCCGGCATGCAGCCGGGCCAGCTGATCGCGCAGGCCTTCTCCGGCATCGCCGAGAAGGCCGAGAGGATCGGCCAGCTCAACGTCTCGCCCGACCTGCTCAGCCAGCTGATCGAGAAGCCGAAGCCGGAGGCCATCAATGCCCGCCGCCAATGACCGCAAGATCGTGCTGGTGACGCGCAAGACCAGGCTGGAGGACCTGGTCGCGCGTTACCTGACGGCGGCGCAGGCGCGCTTCTATGTCGAGCACCTCGGCGCCGACTTCTCGGACTATGAACACGAGCACGAGATCTATCATGGGCAACGACACGCGACGCTTCAGGTGCTGGAGCAATGGGGGCGTTACCAGGTCATCGAGCGCGGCTTCCTGCCCAATTTCATCTTCGCGCCCGATGACATCGTGGTCGCGCTGGGCCAGGACGGCGTCGTCGCCAACACCATGAAATATCTCGACGACCATCCTCTGATCGGGCTCAACCCGGATCCTGCGCGCTACGACGGCATCCTGCTTCCCTTCGAACCGCACGACCTCGCAAAGCTGCTGCCGGAGGTCGCAGCCGACAAGCGCAACAGCCAGGCCGTGACGATGGCCGAGGCGCGACTCAGCGACGGCCAGGTGCTCCATGCCGTAAACGACCTCTTCATCGGCGCGCGCACCCATACTTCCGCGATCTACGAGATCGCAGCGGGAGGAACGACGGAACGGCAATCCTCGAGCGGACTGATCGTCTCGACCGGTCTCGGATCGACCGCCTGGTTCAAGAGCATCGTCACCGGCTCGCTGGCCATCGCCGGCAGCTTTGGCCTGCCGCCCGCTCTGACGGGCTACGAGGCCCTGCCCTGGGACGCCGCGGAGCTGCGCTTTGCCGTGCGCGAGCCCTTCCCGAGCCGCTACTCGCAGACCAATCTGGTCTGCGGGCGCCTCGCGTCCGAGGAGCAATTGCGCATCCGCTCGCTGATGGCGGAGAACGGCGTCATCTTCAGCGACGGCGTCGAAGCCGACCGCCTCGATTTCAACGCAGGCGCCGAGGTCGCGATCGGCATTGCCGGGCGGCGCGGCCGTCTGATCGTGTGAGGCGGCTAGCTTCCGAGCGCGTTCTCACCCGCTTCGCGGCCGGGCACGCTGACATGCACCTCGTGTCCCTGGCGAAGCGCCAGCGAGGCGGCGGCGACCGCCGATTCAAATGCCGATTCCTTGGTGGCATATTTGCCGTTGACGCTGCCGTCGTGCAGCACGCCCCACTCGTCCTGGACCGGTACGATCGCGTATTGGGCAAGGCCCATCATCCCTCTCCTATCGCTGGGTAACCTGTGGATGCGCGGCAGTCACGCGCCACACCGTGTTGCCGCTGTCGTCGGCAATCAACAGCGCGCCTGATTTGTCGAGGGCGACACCGACGGGACGGCCGCGCGCCTGGTTGTCGCTGGTGAGAAATCCGGTGACGACATCCTGCGCCGGTCCGCTCGGCTTGCCGTCCGTGAACGGCACGTACACGACCTTGTAGCCGTTCAACACCTGCCGGTTCCAACTGCCGTGCTCGCCGACGAAGGCGCCGCCGCGATAGGCGCCCGGCAGGCTGCTGCCGATGGAGAAAGCGAGGCCGAGCGGCGCAACATGCGAGCTCAGCGCATAATCGGGCACGATCGCCTTTTCCACGAGGTCCGGCCGCTGCGGCTTGACGCGAGGATCGACGTGCTGGCCGTAATAGCTGTACGGCCAGCCGTAGAAGGCACCTTCCTTCACCGAGGTCATGTAGTCAGGAACGAGATCGGGGCCGAGTTCGTCGCGCTCGTTCACCACGGTCCACAGCGCGCCGGTCTGCGGCTCGAAACTGAGACCGTTCGGATTGCGCAGGCCACTGGCAAAAATCCGCCAGCGGCCGCTGGCGCGATCGACCTCGAGAATGTCGGCGCGATTGTGCTCGGCCTCCATGCCGTTCTCGGTGATGTTGCTGTTGGAGCCGACGCCGACATAGAGCTTCGAACCGTCTGGACTTGCGACCAGGCTCTTGGTCCAGTGATGGTCGATCGGCCCTCCCGGCAGCGGCGTCAGCACCTTACCCGGCGCGGTGATCCTGGTGTCGCCTTCCGTGTAGGGATATTTCACGATCGCGTCGGTATTGGCGACATAGAGATCGTTGCCGACGAGGGCAACGCCGAACGGGGAGTTGAGATGGTCGAGGAAGACGCTTTGCGTATCGGGCACACCGTCGCCGTTGGTGTCGCGGAGCAGCGTGATGCGGTTGCTCTCGCCGGTGTCGCCGCCGGAGGTCGCCCAGGACTCGATGTAGCCCATCACGATCTCCTTGGGCCGCCTGATCGCGGCGGCCTTCGGCGCCTTGGATTCCACCACCAGCACGTCGCCGTTGGGGAGAACGTAGAGCGAGCGCGGATGCTGCAGGCCCGTGGCGAACACCTTGGCTTGCAGGCCTTGCGCGACATCAGGCGTCTCGTCCTTCTTCCAGCCGATGATGCGGGCGATGTGCATCGGCGGCAGCAGATATTGCTGGATGTCGGGGAGTGCGGGGTTGGCACCAATCTGAGCCTTGGGATCGCCGCTGCCGTCGTTACAACCGGCGAGAAGACCGAGGAGCGAAGCGCACAACAGGGCGCGCGTAAGGACAGATTTCATCGCGCAACTCCTACGCCGTGGCGGTACACCATGGCCCAGCCGAGCCAGCCGGTGACAGGCAGGATCAGAACGGTGAGCACCGAAAGAACCAGCCCCCACGGCCACACCGACGTCCAGGCATCACGCGTGTGAACGAGCGCATTGACGATCGCGAGGATCAGCGCAATAGCGTTGCCAATCAGATGCGGCCAGGCCGGCGTCTGCGCGCGCACCAGCCGGTTGCCGAGGAAATCGGTCAGGCCGGCGATCGCCGCCAGCACGCCAAAGATGACGCCGACGACGAGTAGCCAGGCGGAAAAATTCGCCCACATGATCTCGGCGGAGACGAGATAGGTGATGTCGGTCAGCAGCGCGCCGATGAAGCACGCGATCGGGATCGGCACCAGCATTGGGTGAACAGGATGGCCGGCGATTTGCGCTGTCGAGCGCACACGCACGATGTCTTGCACGGTAGGTCTCGCATGTCGCCCTGCCCGTGCGGCCAACTCGTGCTTACGGTGATGGTTCCTACGGCTGTGCCGGAACCAGCAGGGTCGCCTGATACGCCTCGTAAGCCTGCTTCAAGCCATCCTGAAGCGACGTCGTCGCGCGCCAGCCGAGCCTGGTCAGCCTGTTGACATCGAGCAGCTTGCGCGGCGTGCCGTCGGGACGCGAGGTGTCGAAGACAATCTCGCCGCGATAGCCGACGATCTCGGCGACGACGCGCGCGAACTCGGCGATGGCGATGTCCTCGCCGGTGCCGATGTTGACCAGCTCCGCGCCGGAATGGATCTTCATCAGATGCACGCAGGCATCCGCCATGTCGTCGACATAGAGGAACTCGCGACGCGGCGTGCCGGTACCCCAGACCGCGACGGACTTCGCGTCCGACACTTTCGCCTCGTGAAAGCGACGGATCAGCGCGGCAACGACGTGGCTCAGCTCGGGGTGATAATTGTCGCCGGGGCCGTAGAGATTGGTCGGCATCACGCTGATGAAGTCGCTGCCATACTGGCTGCGATAGGCCTCCGCCATCTTGATGCCCGCGATCTTGGCAATCGCGTAGGGCTCGTTGGTCGGCTCCAGCGGGCCCGATAGCACACTGTCCTCGCGCAGCGGCTGCGGCGCCAGTTTCGGATAGATGCAGGAGGAGCCGAGGAACATCAGCTTCTCGGCCCCGTTTTGATGCGCGGCCTGGATCACGTTCGCGGCGATCGCGATGTTGTCGTAGATGAACTCGGCGCGCAGCGTGTTGTTGGCGACGATGCCGCCGACCTTGGCCGCGGCGAGGAAGATGACCTGCGGCCGCAGACGCGCGAACCAATCGAACACGGCAGCCTGGTTGCAGAGATCGACCTCGCGCCGGTCGACGGTGACGAGATTCACATTCTCCCGCGCCAGCCGGCGCACGATGGCGCTGCCGACCATGCCGCGATGGCCGGCGACGTAGACGCTCTTGCCTTTCAGCTCAAACGGTACGCTTGCCATTGACGACATCCCGTTTGGCATCGGCCAGATCGCTCGTCATCATCTCCTCGACGAGTTGCGCAAAGCTCCGCTTCGGCTTCCAGCCGAGCACCTGCCGCGCCTTGCTTGCATCGCCGACGAGCAGATCGACCTCGGTCGGGCGGAAATAGGTCGGGTCGATCTTCACCACTGCCTTGCCGCTGACGGCATCAATTCCGGTTTCATCGACGCCGGCACCGCGCCATTCGATGCGACGGCCGACATGGGCAAACGACAGCTCGACCAATTCACGCACTGAGCGCGTCTCGCCGGTGGCGAGCACGAAATCGTCGGGCTTGTCGGCTTGCAGGATCATGTGCATGCCCTCGACGTAATCCTTGGCATGGCCCCAGTCGCGCTTGGCCTCGAGATTGCCGAGATAGAGCGTCTGCTCCAGCCCGACCTCGATCCGCGCCACACCGCGCGTGATCTTGCGCGTGACGAAGGTCTCGCCGCGGATCGGGCTCTCGTGGTTGAACAGGATGCCGTTGCTGGCAAACATGCCATAGGCTTCGCGGTAGTTCACCGTGATCCAGTAGCCATAGAGTTTTGC
>NZ_JAUIZJ010000047.1:0-10592 GCF_030435535.1 Bradyrhizobium sp. WYCCWR 13022 | reverse complement strand
ATGTCGCCGTAGTGCATCAGGAACGGCACGTTGCCGACATGCGGGTCCTGGTAGAGGTGATCGACGCGCGCGGTGTTGAACGAGGACGAGCGCCGCTTGATCCCGTGCACGACATAACCGAGCGACAGCAGATGCTCGGCAAGGTAAGCGCCGTCCTGACCCGTCACACCGGTGATGAGAGCGACCCGCTCAGCCATATCCGCAAACGCTCCCAATCGGCCCCGCGGGGCCGGCTTCCGAAACCTGCCCTTCTCTGACACATCGTTCGCCGGGGTCAACCCACTACGGCGTTAAACCGTTCTTTTTCCGAGGATTCCGGCCGCGAGCGGGAGGGGCGGCACCGAAGGCCGAAGGGAAACCTTGAGAAGCTGGTAACACTTGTATGGTGTGATTTTCCCGCAATTTCTGGCGGGATCTGGGGCTCACGTGACGTTTCGGGAACAGCAGCGGGGATCGACCCGCGCGGGACAAATCCGCTGCCCTTTCCTCGCGAGCACGGGGACATCCAGACCGCCGTAGTAACTCTCGTCGACCGCCTGGCCCCAATCGTCCCCGTCGCACGTCAGGGACACGTTGCCCGCGAGATCGCAAGCCTGATCGCGAGCCTGCCGAGCGCGATGGGCAACAACATGTTCCTGCGCCAGAGCATCATTCGCCGCAGTACCGCGACATCCGACAATGTGATCGACGGATTGGCCGCGTGGGTCACCGTCCTGTTCGACCTTGCCAATCTTCAGCAAAATCGCGGCAGAGCCTTGCGTCTCGAAGCCAGGATTCCGGGCGATGCGCTCGATCGTCTCGCGCGGGCGCTTTCAGAAACGCGCAACGGCTGCATCATTGCCGTGCCCCATATCGGCAGCCTCGAACTGTTCGCAGCACATCTCAAGGACTGCGGCTTCAACGTCGGCTTCGTCTATTCGATCGGCCGCCGGCCGACACCGACCGAACAATGGATCTATGCAGGCCGAAGTGCAACCGGGGCGACGCCGATCGCGTTCGCACGACGCAACACCGGAGCCGAGATCGCCCGCGTGCTTCAGAACAAAGGCGTCGTCCTCATGGTCGTGGACGTCTATCCCAGCGCCATCTACGCCGGGATCACCGTCAAGACCCATGATTCCGAATTCCGCTATCCACCCGGACCTGCGCGCTACGCGCGGACGGGCACGCTGGTTCTGCCCGGCTTCGCATCGTGCCGCGATGCCACGGGATTCTCGATGAACATCCTCGCTCCGATCGCTTATCGGACATCGATGCTCGTTCAAGCCGCGGCGGCCGAGTTCACGCAAGAGGTTGCGGCTCATGTCGACGGCTTTACGGCCGAGCAGCCCGGGGCCTATTGGCTCTGGCACCCCATCCCCAACGATCCTTATCTGGCGATCGCAGAGCGCCGGCGCCCGGATCTGCTGACCGCGCTGGCACCTACGGATGACGAGGCCGTCGCCCTGGCCGTGGAAGCCGCCGACGCCAGATGGACCGCATCCGATTTGACAGATCCCGTTCGCTGGACCGAGGCTCCGCCGCTCGCATCGTCCGCGCTCCCGGAAACGGTCGGCTGATGGGCAGGCCGCAAAATCCCATGAGCCGGCCGCTCGTCGCAATCCTCGCCTGTGCCGCCCTCGAAGCATCGGGCATCGCGCTGATCTTTCCGACTCTACCTCATCTGCTGCGCGCCATGGCATTCACGGACAACGTGTCGGCGCTCTATGGCGTGCTGCTGGCGCTGCACGCATTCACGCAATTCGTCGTCACGCCGGTGCTCGGTGTTCTCTCGGACCGGCTCGGCCGCCGGCCGGTGCTGTTGCTCGCGCTTGCCGGCTCGACCATCGACTATCTGGTGATGGCCTTCACGCCCTATCTGTCGCTGCTGTTCATCAGCCGCACCATCGCCGGCCTCACCGCGGCGGGCGTCGCGATGATCACCGCCACGATCGCGGACATCACGCCGGAGGCGGAGCGCGCCCGCCGTTTCGGCCTGTTCCACGCCTGCTTCGGTGCCGGCTTCGTCATCGGGCCTGTCATCGGCGGCGTGCTCGGCGACATTTCGCTGCGCGCGCCGTTCCTTGCCGCTGCGGCTTTGAGCAGCGTGAACGTCCTGATCGCGGCGTTCGTGCTCCCGGAAACGCACCGCACCGCGCGCAAGCCGTTCGCGTGGCGGACGCTCAACCCGTTCGCACCGCTGCGCTGGGCGCTGACGTTTCGCACGCTGATCCCGCTGCTGCTGGTGTTCCTGCTCGTCAGTCTCGTCGGCCAGACCTACAGCACGGTCTGGGTGCTGTTCGTCACCGACCGCTTCCACTGGACCGCGACCGATATCGGCGTTTCGCTCGGCATCTTCGGCGCCCTGGTCGTGCTGGTGCAGGCTTTCGCCATCGCGCCGCTCACAGGCCGGCTTGGCGAACGTGGCACGCTCCTACTCGGCATAAGCTGCGAGGGGATCGCTCTTCTCGCCCTCGCCTTCGCACAAGCAGGCTGGATCGCTTTCGCGCTGATCCCGCTGATCGCGTTCGGCGGCATTAGCGCGCCAGCATTGCGCGCGCTCCAGTCCAAGGTCATCGATGGCGAACGTCAGGGCCAGTTGCAGGGGGTCGTCGCGAGCTTCGTCAGCCTGGCTGCGATCCTCGGCCCGCTCGTCTTCGGCGCAATTTACGCCTTGTCGCGGCCCGACAGAACCGGGCTCGTATGGATCATCGGCGTCGCGATTTTTGCCATCGCCGTGCCGTTGGCGCTGACGGTGCCAAAGCGGGCGATCATGCGAACGTAAAATGGACGGCGATCCCGCGAGAGGATCGCCATCCGTTGCAGCCCGTTCTATTGCGAGCGGTCCGAGGTCCAGCCCTTGTAATCCTTGATATTGTCGCGGGTCACGAGCTTCGAGGGCAGCAGTTCGACGGGCGAGGCCGGCTTCTGCCCATTGAGAATTCCGACGCCCAGCTGCACCGCGCGCCGCGCCATGAAGAACGGGTCCTGCGAGGCCGACGCCTGGATCTGCGGCGACGCCGGGTCCTTCAGTGCGGCCTCGATGTCGGGCGCGCCGTCGACCGCGGTGATGATGATACCGCTGCGGTTCTGCTGTTTCGCCGCAAGGTCGGTCCCGATCGCCTGCGGATCATTGATGGCGAAGATGGCGTCGATCTTGGAGAAACGGGTCAGATAGCCTTGCGCGACGGTGAGGCCGCCCTCACGCGAGCCCTTGCCGTCCTGGTCGCTGGACAGCACCTTGATCCCCGCATTCTTCGCGAACACGTTCTTGCAGCCGGTGACGCGATCGATCACGGCCGAGACCTGCGGCCCGTTCTCGATGATGACATCGCCCTTGCCGCCGAGCTTGTCGACGATGTACTGGCACGAGATCTCGCCGGCCTGGACGTTGTTGGTGGTCACCGTCGCATCGGCGCCTTCGGCCGCGGTGTCGACCGCGACGACGACGATGCCCGCCGCCTGCGCCTTCTTGATCGCCGGCCCGATCGCCTTGGGATCGCCGGGGTTGAGCAGGATCAGGTCGACGCCGGCGGCAATGAAATTGTCGATCTGGGTGACCTGCTTGCCGAGGTCGTATTCGAAGCCGACGGTGGTGATCTTCACGTTCGGATTGGTCTTCTTGGCCTCGAACTCGGCGCCCTTCGACAGCGCGACGAAGAACGGGTTGCCCATCGACCCCAGCGAGACGCCGATCGACTTGAGCTCCTTGGCAGAGGACGGCGCGGTGGTCAGGGCGAGCGCCATCGCGGCGCCGGCGAGCATGGTCATCTTCAACATTGTCTTCCTCCCTGGTCTGTCTTCATCCCCGGGCACGGCAGACCAGTTGCCGCAACCGAATTTCGCATCACTAGGTTCGCGCGGAGCCTTGCAGCCGGTAGCGATCCAGCGCCACGGCGCCGATGATCACGAGGCCCTTGATCACATATTGCCAGATGTCGGAGACGCCGGTGAGGATCAGGCCGTTCGAGAGCACCGCGATGATCAGCGCGCCGACCAGCGTTCCCCAGATCGAACCGATGCCGCCGACGAAGGATGTGCCGCCGAGGATCACCGCGGTGATGGCGTCGAGCTCGTAGCTTTGGCCGAGTTGCAAGCCGTTGGCCGCATAGAGCCGCGCCGCCTGCATGCCGCCGCCTAGCCCGGCCAGCAATCCCGACACGCCATAGACGAAGATGAGGACGGCCCAGACCTTGATGCCGGCCAGCCGCGCGGCGCTCTCGTTGCCGCCCACCGCGTAGATGTGCACGCCGAGCACCGTCCGGCGCAGCACCAGCCACGAGACGAGGATGACGAGCAGCGCGATCACCGAGAGCCAGGGGATCGAGGCAACGCCGGGGATGAGCGTCAGCGAGCCGTTGCCGATGAAGGCATAGGGTATCGACGGATTGAACACCGTGGTGTCGGCGCCGAGCAGCCGCGCCAGGCCGCGCACGGCGGTGAGCGAGCCCAGCGTGACGATGAAGGGCGGCAGGCGCAACAGCGCGATCAGCGCGCCATTGACGACGCCGAAGCCGAGGCCGGTGAGAACGGCGACCGGCAGCCACAGCGCGCCAAGGTCAGGCAGCTTGGAAATCGTCAGACCGGCCATCGCGGATGCCGCCAGGATCGAGCCTACCGAGAGATCGATGCCGCCGGTGAGGATGACGAAGGTCATGCCCGCGGCGAGCACGGTGTTGACGGCGGCCTGCTGCAGGACGATGCCGAGATTCTGTCCGGTGAAGAAACGGCCGTCCGACAGATAGTGAAAGCCGGCGCAGAGCAGCAGCAGCACCGGCAGCATGCCGGCCGCGCGGATCAGCAGCCTGATGCGTTGGCGCTTCGTCGCCTCGGCGGCAGCAGGGCCGTTCGTCATCGCAGCCTTCGCCTGCGTCGATCCATTGTCAGGCATCGAGATGCTCCGTCCCCGTAGCGAGGGCCATGATGTCTTCCTGGGTTAAAGGCGCCGTCTCGGTTCGCCTGACCTCGCCCGCGATCAGCCCCGACCGCATCACGAGGACGCGGTCGCAGATGCCGATGATTTCAGGCAGATCGGACGAAATGACGAGGATCGCGGTGCCGGCCTTGGCGAGATTGTCGATGATCGAATAGATCTCCGACTTGGCGCCGACGTCGACGCCGCGCGTCGGCTCGTCGAGGATCAGCACCTTCGGCGCAATGGCGAGAAGCCGCGACAACAGCACCTTCTGCTGGTTGCCGCCGGAAAGACCGCCCGCGGGCACGCCGACATTGGCGGCGCGGATGCTGAGTCCCGCAAACGCCCTGTCGGCGCGCTCGCGCGCCTTGTCGCGATCCAGGAACCAGCCGAACCTCGCATCGCGCCCGAGCACGGCAAGGTTGATGTTGTCCAGGCACGACATGTCGAGGAACAAGCCAAGCGCCTTCCGGTCCTCGGTCAGATAGGCGATACCGGCCTCGAGGGCCTCGCCGGGCGTACGGATCTCGATTGGCTGGCCTTCGAGTTCGAGACGGCCTGACGTCTTTGGTGCCGCGCCGACGATGAGATGCGCAAGCTCGGTGCGGCCGGCACCGATCAGGCCGGCAAGTCCCACCACCTCCCCCGCATGCACGGTGAGCGAGCAGCCCCTGACGCGCTGCCCGTCGGCCATGTCGCTCGCCGTGAGCACGGGGTGCCCCTTCCCGGCCTCGGGATCGTGATCCTTCTTGTAGAAGGACGAGACGTCGCGCCCGACCATCATGCGGACGATGGCGTCGGCGCGGATGTCCTGCTTGTCGAGCGAGCCGACCAGGCGGCCGTCGCGCAGCACGGTGACGCGGTCCCCGAGCGCGTAGACCTCGTCCATGCGGTGCGAGATGTAGATGATGGCAAGCCCTTCGGCACGGAGCTGACGGATCAGCGCAAACAGCCGCTCGCTCTCGCCGGCCGACAGCGCCGTGGTCGGCTCGTCCATGATCAGGATTTTCGAGCGCGCGTGCAGCGCACGCGCGATCTCGACCAGCTGGCGCTGGCCCATGGACAGATGGGCCACCAAGGTCGAGGGCAGAAAGTCCGCGCCCAGCCGCTCCAGGATCGGGCCGACGCCCTCGCGCATGGTGCCGCGCGCCAGCAAACCTGAACGCGATATCTCGCGGCCGAGATAAATATTCTCCGCGACGCTCAGATTGGGGGCCAAAGACAGTTCCTGATAGATGATCGAGATGCCCGCGGCCCGGCCGCCGAGCGGACCTTCGATCCTGACAGGCTTGCCCTCGATGCGGATCTCGCCGCCGGGATCGGGCCGGTAGGCCCCCGACAGGATTTTCATCAAAGTCGATTTGCCGGCGCCGTTCTCGCCCATCAGGGCATGGATCTCGCCGGCATAGACGGTCAGGTCGACCGCACGCAGCGCCTTGATGCCGAAGAAGGATTTTGAAACTCCCCGCATCTCGAGGATCGGATCGTTCATCGTGCCTCCCGGCGCACAATGCGTTTCCTGTCCGCGCTTCGTTTCGAGCGCGGTTCGCCCATTAAACAAAAGGCCATCGCGCAGGGCAACAGCGAACAAGGCGAAATGCGCATCCAAAGCGATGCTAGTGGCGCGGCCGATACAAGTGGCGCCAGGCGGGAAGCCGCTCGGCATAGGCCTCCACCAGCGCGCGATCGGGTTCGAAAGTCTCGACGCGTTGCGGTGGCGTGCAGACGGTTTCGATTGCCTCGCCAGTGACAGCAAGCCGCCCCAATCTCGCCGCACCGAACGCCGCGCCGGTTTCGCCGTCGGCAAAGCGATGGATCGGGACGTTCAGAACGTTTGCTAGCACCGACAGCCAGAACCGGGACCGTGACCCGCCGCCGATGACATCAGCTTCCGTCACCGCGATGCCGGCACCGCCAAGCGCCTCACGACAATCGGCCAGCGCGAAGGCAACCCCCTCGAGCACGGCCTGCACGATCGCGGTGCGATCGGTGCCGTGGCTCAAGCCATCGAGCATGCCGCGCACGACGGGATCATCGTGCGGTGTCCGTTCGCCCGCAAGATAAGGCAGGAAGCTCACCGGCGACGGCGCCTGGGCGCGTTCTCCCAGCGGCGCCAATAGCTCGGCTTCAGTGACGCCCAACAGCCGGGCGGCCCAGGCCAGACACGACGCCGCCGAGAGGATGGCACCGGCCTGAATCCACATGTGGGGAATCGCGTGGCAGAAGGTGTGGACCACGCGGTCCGGATTGGCGGCAATATGGTCGGACGGCGCCAGCAGTGCACCGGAGGTTCCCAGCGAGATGAACGCAGTGCCGGGCCTGATCGCGCCGATGCCGACAGCGCCCGCGGGATTGTCGCCGGCGCCGCCCGCGATCATCGGACACCGCGCCATGCCCCAACGCTGCGCGAACTCGCGGCGCAACGTGGCCGCGGGCACACATCCCTCGACCAGACGCGGCATGTGCGCGCGCGACAGGCCGGTCGCGGCCAGTGCCGCATCCGACCAGTCCCGCCGCGCCGCATCGAGCCATAGGGATCCGGACGCGTCCGAGACATCCTCGATCGCCTCGCCTGACAGCACCAGGCGCAGATAGGCCTTCGGCAGCAGAACGCGTTTGGTCGCCGCAAAGACCTCAGGCTCGTGCGTCGCGATCCAGAGCAGCTTTGGCGCCGCGAAGCCCGGCATCGCCTTGTTGCCCGTGATCGCGCGCAAGGCGGGCCAGCGCTGCTCCAGAATGCGGCACTCCGCGGCCGAGCGCCCGTCGTTCCAGAGAATGCAGGGCCGCAATGGCGTATCGTTCGCATCGAGCAGCGTGGGACCATGCATCTGGCCTGACAGCCCGATGCCTTCGACGGATGCCAGCTCCTTCCCATGCGACGCCTTCAGGGCATCGAGCGTGGCAAACGTCGCCGCGACCCACTGTGCGGGATCCTGCTCGAAATAGCCCGGATGCGGCGAGGCGCTCGTCAGGGCCCTGCTCTCGCTCGCAATCACGTGCTGCGCGCCATCGACGAGAACGGTCTTGACTGCGGAGGTGCCGAGATCGATGCCGAGATACATGACGGATGCGGTTCCCGAGGCTGGCGTCACAGCGGCCGCCATGCGACACCGCGCTGATCGACTCACCCCTCGGCTATATTCCGCTTCAGCTGGACATTGAACCAGATTTTCAGGATCTTTCCTGTTGCGGAGAGGTCACGCGGAACCTCCGCAGTTCAGCGCAAACCCGCGTGATGATTTTGTGCAATCGAAAGCTGCCCGGTGCTGCCTCAGTCAAACGACAATATCATGGTTCACATAGGTAATCGCAGTCCCCTTTGAAAGATCGGATGCAAGGCTGAAATTGTCCGCGGAGTAATTACCGATCAGCGACAGCTCGGCGATGTGGGCTCCATCGGAAATCGTTAGCATGCCGCCAGTGCCGCCGACGTTCTGATGGTAACTGAGCGAGGCCGCACCAAAATCAAGATTGGCAAGATCAACCACGTCTGCTTCGCCGAAGCCCGCTATCGTGCCATTGAAGTGGAATGCGTCGCCAAGCCTTAGAACGCCGGAGCCCGAACCGAACGTTACACTGATGGTTGCGGAGGCTTCGAGGTCAAGCGTCGCAGCACCATCGATCTTGGCGGTGCCGCTTCCGCTCAGCTGGCCCTGAACCGTAAGGCTCGATCCGTTGGCCCACAATACACCTGAGTTCGCGATCGAGCCCATAACCATCAAACCGCCACTGCCCGACGCTTCCAAAACTCCTGAATTGTATATCGTGTTGACGCCGGTATTGATCGTGAGAGCGTGAGTACCAGTCGCATCGATAGTGCCGGCGTTGGTCAGCGTCAGTTCGCCGTTGCCGAGGCGTCCGGCTCCGGAGATCGTATTGTCTTCGTTATCGAGCGTGACGGCGGCGCCCGTTCCGCAAATGACGTTGTCATCGCTATCCGACAGTTCGAGGTGACCGCCGCCCAGCAGCGTCACACCGTACCCAATCAGCTGAAAATCGGTTTCATCGCCAGCGGAATTCAACGCAATGGTGCCGGTATTGTTGATTGTGCCGCTGAAGGGCATCACGGCCCCATCGCTGATCGTCATTGTCCCGGCATTGTCGAGCGTCGGCATCTGGTCGAAAACGAAATCGCTCTCGCTTAAGGCGGCCGCATGCACTCCCTGCAACTCGATCGACTGCCCTTCTCCCAGCATGATCAAACTATTGCCATTGACGTCTTCGGTCAGATGCGCCTGGACCTCGCTGAAGCTTGTAAAATCGTCATATCCGATCAGATCGATCTGATCGTGTGCCGTGTCAAAACTGTAAACCGTGTCGTGTCCGATCGGCTGCCCAAAGACGAAAAGATCATTTCCACCGGCGCCGGTCAGCGTGTCGTCACCTGACAGGGCAAAGATCGGCGAACCCGTCGCATAGGCTTCGACGTTGTCCAGCACCAGCGCGGTTCCGATGCTGCCATCTGCATTGGTCCAGGTTTCGGTCACGCCCAGCACCATGGCGCCAGCAAAGGCGGCGGCCGTCGTTACCGTCAGTGCATTCAGGTCATTCGTGTCTACCGTCCAAATGCCGTTATCGAGATTCGTACCTTCGCTGAGGCTCCAATCCGTCGGTACTCCGGTCAACGTCAGATGGACTGGACCCGTCAGCTGGACGCCTGATGGATCCGTCAGCGCCAAATTGATGGGCTCTCCGGACGTACCGGCAGGCGCGACCTGGAAGGAGGAGTTATTCGTCAATTCCACCGACTTGGATGCAGACAAGTTCGCGGAGTCATACGCAGTGACTACAAGAACGTCATTGTTCTTGATGAGCGTCGTAGAACTCGTTGTGATCGTGTAAATTCCGGACTGGTAAGTAACCGACGACAACAAGCCCGAAAGCGTCCATACGCCTCCATTGAATGCCGCAGAGCCAAGGAGCACTCCGTTATCCGTGAGATCGAATTTTGTAATGCCGCCCTGGCCGACAACGGCCGCATCGTTGTCCGTCACAGCGGCCTGGAACGTCCAAATGCTTCCCGACGCCGTCTTATTGCCCGTGAACGCATATTGGTTGTCGATAATGTCTGAGAACACGGGTGGCGGTGCCAACTGGACCAAGCTGCCGCCGTGACCATCATCCGTGAATTGCCAGCCCTGGTTTGTATAGTCACCGGAGAAACGGATCTGGACGGAGATGTCGCCGGCAACGGTGTGATCGATGAAAGTGACAGTGCTGATGTTCGAGCTGTAGGAAACCGTCGTAGACATGCTGTTCGCATTGAAAGACAGATCCCTCAAGTCGATCTGATCATCCAGCGTGAGAAGCGTCCCGACGGAAGATCCCGCGATCAACCCAAGGAATTGCTTCGATTGATCGAGAATGAGTTCCCCTTGGACGCCCGCAAACAACACAATATTGCCAGACGCGACCGAGCCCCCGATCTGCAACTGTACAAGGTCGGCGATATTGATCGCGCCGGTGCCAATGATGTCCCCGGATATATCAACTGACGTGATGGCGTAAATCGTGCCATAGTCGGCGACGGTGCCCCCGGCAATATTTGATGAATTCAGCGTAAGCGTTGCGCCGCCGTCGACCCTGACCGTGCCGCTGTTGATCACGCTGTCGGTGTTCAGCGTCGTCATGCCGGTGATGTCCAGCAGCCCGCTGTTGCTGATCGTGCTCCCGGCCGTCCCGGTGATGATGTCGATCC
>NZ_JAUIZJ010000046.1:0-31881 GCF_030435535.1 Bradyrhizobium sp. WYCCWR 13022 | reverse complement strand
CTGGTCCCGGCCGCGCAAGAACGGCGAGTGAGATCCTCCGCCAAGCCCCGCCCGGTTCGCCGGGCGGGCTTTCCGCACATCGGCGCGAATTCCATGGGCTCGGAATGCGAATCTTAATTTTGCGATGGATTCAGCACTAGCCACAGGTCGGCGCCACTGAGATCGGCAAACCCCTTCGCACCGGCCTGTTACGATCAGGGCCATCTCGCTCCAAAGACGGCCCACGCGTTACACAAGCGACGTAGGCGTATATCCCGCGATTGTCGAAACAGAGGGTGTTATTTCTTCTTGCGGTCAAGTCGGGTCGATTTGCGCCCTTTAGGCAATGTTTTATGGATCGTAGCGCCCTTTGGTAATGGAAGGAATAACTCGTTGAGTTGGACACCGAGGGTGTCAGCCAACCGGTCAAGCAAATCAATCGTAGGATTTTCCAACTTCCGCTCAAGACCACTCATATACGAACGATCTATTCCCGCGTCATAAGCCAATTGCTCCTGCGGAATACCGCGATCGACGCGTATCCGGCGTATATTCCAGGCTACGAGTGCGCGAGCTTTCATTTGCGCAGGCAGCCATTTGGTGGCCCATTAAACCACTGGATATGGCCCGACTATTTAAGTAGGCTCTCGATAGAGAGACCGTTCAGCACGCCATCACCAGAACATCCCGTGTCTCCCAAGGAGGTTGCTGGCGCAGCTGAAACGGTAAGACTTTTGTAGGCCGTTGGAGCCGTCGACGTGCGAACAGTGCTGTCCGAACCATCGTCGCACCTGTGGGAAGCGTCCTACCCTCACTTGGGGCAGGTGCTTTGGCTTTTTCGGAAACAGTTACTTCCGCTTGGCCAGTTTTCCTTCGTTTCGCGCCTCCTCGTCCGGCGCGATGAGATCAACCGGAGTGACGCCCAACGCACTGGCGAGCTGGAACAGGCTTACGACGGTTGGATTGCGGCGGCCGCGTTCCAAGTCGCTGATGTATTGTTGAGTAAAGCCGGACAGGTCGGCGAACTTCTCCTGCGTAAAGCGCTTTTGCTTCCGCAGCTTTGCGAAATTCCGGCCGACCAACTTGCGCATGTCCATTCGCGCAAGTTGCGTCTTACATACTATGAGGTTTATCTCCTATAGTATGTATCTGCACCGACCCCGGAATACGACTAAAATGAGACCGCTCGTCAATCGCGCGTCCAGGAACCTTGCAATTATTCGATGTTTGTTGTCAGCCCATGACCAAGTTCAACTTAAATCCCGAAGTGGCCGATGCCCCTCCCGCTGGGGACGCCATGACCTCCTACGACGAACAGCATGTCGTAACCTACATGCGCCTTCTGCAGGCGGAGAGCGAGGGGGCCGATTGGTCCGAGGTCGCTCGGATCGTGTTGCACATCGACTCCGATCGCGAGCCGGAGCGTGCGCGTACTGCATACCAGACACATGTTCAGCGCGCGAAGTGGTTGACCGAACAGGGACGTCTGTTGCGCGGACCTAGATCAACCTAGAATAGTTTTCTAGACGGCTTTGGTTCTGACGACACCTTTTTCTCGGCACTCGGGCGTGGTGACTCACGTGCACCACGTGGTGACAAGCTGGCATCTTTTCCCAAAGGCCTGTTCGCAGCTATTGCGCCGTCATCGTTGTTAGCTCTTTGCAATGAGGCGGATGTTATGGCCCAAGTCGATTGGCGCTCCCCGGACTCCTACGACTACCTGAATAATGCTGACCCCACTGATATCGCTTGGGAGTTCGTGCGTCGCAATCCTGAATACCAACGTGACTACCAGGCTGTGATCGCCAAGAGCCCGACGGGTGAAGTCACCGAGGAATTCAGGAGGAAGTGGGGCATCTGCTTTCGCCCATGACCCGCAGCGGTCCTTTGATCAACAGACAATCTTTTGGGCGCCCGAGGCGCTGCCGGATGTCGTCCCGGTTGCGGTAACGACGTCAGGCGCTGACCCGAGTGCGCCAGATCTACCTCTATTCAACGTCTCGACGGCCGAAATGCGTCGCGCCGCTGATGGGTGGCACGCCGTGCTGCGCATCGGGACCGTGAACCACCGTGTCTGGTTGAAGGATGAACCTTCCATTGGTCATCGCTATGCCGCCAAACTTCCCTTCGATGAGAACTTGCCGCCGCGAGCGCATGCAGCTCGCAGATTGTGGCGCGCGCTCAACGGACGCGCGGCAGGCCCCGCTTTCCACGAACTTTCCAAACAGCGCCGGGATCGCCTAAGGCAAGTCGCGCGTGCGCTCGACGCACGTCATGCCGGTAGCAGCTATCGTGTGATCGCGTTGGCACTGCTTGGAAAGAAAAGCGTCCCAAAGCAAGCCTGGAAGACCCACGATTCCCGTAGCCTCATCATCCGTCTGGTACACGACGGCTTCTCCTTGATGCGGGGCGGCTATTGCAGGCTTCTGCGCTCCGGGCGCAGGAACAAATAGCCTCATCGCGGGGGTGTCGAAACATGCACCCCCGATCTTCGGCATCCCCCTCCGAAGCCCTGCTTCTCCAAGATGACCACACCCACGCCGGCGCCCTCATGGGTGGTGCGCCGCCATCTTGGAGCTCTCAAATGCCCGATCCGACCGCCGGACTTCCTCCGCGTTTCCTGCGCACTCCCGAGGCTGCACGCTACCTCGGCCTGTCTGGCCGCACGCTGGAAAAACATCGCACTTACGGTACCGGGCCGACCTACCGGAAGATCGGCGGCCGCGTCGTCTACGCCTTGGACGACCTGAAAGCGTGGGCCGATCTCGGCGCCAAAACGTCCACTTCTGACCCTGGCAAAGACACGGTGCTGCCGGCCAAAAAGCATTCGCAACTACGTCGTTATGCCGGCCAGGAACACCGCTGATGGTCGCTCTGAAGGCAATCATCATGCGACGCATTCAGCAAGCCGACCGCCATCAGCTTGAGCTTTTCCGCGCCCTGCCGGGAGATCTTGCTCCACGCGATGCGCAGGATCTGATGGCTTATCCATTCTTTTCGCTGGCTAAGACCAAAAGGATCGTGCCCATCGATTTCTGCGCCGGAACAACCTCAATCCGCGTCGAAGCTGTCCCGGAGCACGGCATGGCAACGATCTGGGACGCCGACGTCCTGATTTGGGCTGCCTCCCAGATCGTCGAAGCTCGCGATGCCGGTCTGAAAACATCACGCCTGATAGCCGCAACGCCATATGAGATTCTGACGTTCGTCGGCCGCGGCACCAGCGCACGCGACTACGACCGGCTGAAGGCAGGTCTTGACAGACTTCAGTCAACGACCGTGCTGACCTCGATCCGTCAACCCGCAGAACGGCGGCGGCACCGCTTCTCCTGGATTAACGAGTGGAAGGAAGCCGCTGATGCATATGGCAGACCATTTGGGATCGAACTGATCCTGCCAGATTGGTTCTATGCCGGCGTGATCGATGACGCTCTCGTTCTGACGATCGACCGCGCCTATTTCGACCTGACAGGTGGCCTTGAGCGCTGGCTTTACCGGCTGGTGCGCAAGCACGGCGGCCGGCAGCGCGGCGGCTGGAGCTTCGACCTTGCCCATCTTCATGCCAAGTCCGGCAGCCTCTCGCCGCTCAAGCATTTTGCCTACGACGTTCGACAGATTGTCCAGCGGCAGACATTGCCGGGCTATCGGCTCGTCCTCACGCGCGATCCAAACGGCCGCGAGCGGCTGAACTTCGCCTCGATCCCAAACCTTCCCGTTACGGCGCGCCTGTCGGCGCGTCGTTCGGGACCAATTTCAGGGGACAACCTGTGAATCAGCTCGTGCTATCGGGGACCGCAACCCTCGTGCCATCAGGGACCAGATCATCGTGCTATCGGGGACCGAAAGCGAACCTAAAGGCTTGTGAACGCGCGCTTTCCTGGCCCCCTAACTTTACTAACCAGAAATCCTTCGGATTTCTTCTAACGGAACTCGCTGTTGCCCACATTGTGGAAGAGCGGCAGTGGCACGGACGGTCGAGCTGCCTTCAGGTTCAAATCCCGCAATCGTCCGTCCTCATCACTAGCCGTTGGCTTTTCGAGCTTCCGGGAGAGACAGCATGAGCGATCTCACCGAGGTGGAAGTGCTGTGGCTGGAGAAGCGGATCGAGAACCGGGTTCGATTTGGCCGCAATGTCGAGGAACGGAAGCTCGATCGCCATCGTCGCGTCCTGGCATTTGCTCCAGGCAGCATCTTTGCGTTCGTTCGTTGGACGTCGAATGATTTCGGGACGGTGATTTCGCGCATTGATATCCTGCGTGCCGTCGCCGCGGGTCAGCGCTGCTCGACCGTGCCCTATGTGAAGCCAGGAGGCGACATTCTGCTTCGCCTTTCTGGCTGGCCGAAGGTCGAGCGCGTGCTGCAGATGATCGATGCCGTCGAGGCACTTGGTATCGATCCGGCTGATGTCGCCCCAGATCATTGGCAGCATGTCCACAACCGTCTTTCCGTCAATGAAAGCCCACGTCCCTACACGAAAGCTCGCCATCAGGCCTGGCTTCGCCGGCGGAGGATCATCCGATGAGAGGGCGGATGATGACGCTGCTTGCGATGTGCGGGGCTGCCGCAGCGATCGCCGTAACCATCGTGGAAGGGCGAACGCCGGCCTTCATCTGGAATGCATCGCCGAGCGTGCCCATCGGCCTTTACCGCCTGCGTTCCGCAGAGACTTTGTATGTCACGGAGCTGGTTGCGGTTCAGCCGCCTGAACCGCTGGCGAGCTTCCTCGACCTGAAGGGCTATTTGCCGCTCGGCCTTCCTATGCTCAAACGTATCCTCGCGCTCCCCGGGCAGACGGTTTGCAGAACAGGCCTCGCCATCTCGGTGGACAACATTGCTATGGGTGAGGCGCGTGAGCGTGACGGCCGCGGCCGTCCGCTGCCAGACTGGCAGGGCTGCCGCGTCGTCGGGCCGGCCGAGCTCTTTCTCATGAACTGGCAATCGGATGAGTCCTTCGACGGCCGGTATTTTGGCTTTCTTCCAGCCGCAGCCGTGATCGGCCGTGCGGACCCGGTGTGGACCTCGGAGGAGTGATGAGGTGTGTTCGTCATATTCATTTCACCATGCGCTTGTTCGATGGACCGCAAGGCCCTTTCTCCATTCCGGCTCCTCCATGCAAAGGCGATGTTAGGGAGGAACACCTCCCGCTGCTGAATGGCGCGCACAAAGGCTTTCTCCATCGGGAAGAGGCGCGCAGGAGGACGTACCTGGCACAGTTTGGCGCGCGCCTGTTCGCTGCACCCTTCCTGTTGCTCGTGCTCGCGCTTTGCAGTGCTTCGGTCGCCGAGGAGACAGCAACAGGGGCGGAGCACGAAGGGGCCCAGCCATTCGAAACCTTCATCATCGAAGCTTCACAGCGTTTTTCCATTCCAGTCTCCTGGATTGTCGAGGTGATGGCTGTCGAAAGCACTGGAGACGTTCGTGCCAGATCGCCCAAAGGCGCCATGGGGCTGATGCAGCTCATGCCCGACACCTGGGCCGAATTGCGCCGCCGGCACGCCCTCGGCAGCGATCCGTTCGACCCCCGTGACAACATCCTGGCAGGAACGGCGTATCTGCGTGAAATGCTCGACCGCTTCGGACCGAACGGCGTATTTGCTGCCTATCACGCAGGACCGCTGCGCTATCAGGAGCATCTTGCCGGGCGTCCATTGCCTGTCGAAACCCAAGCCTATGTGAAGAGGCTTGGGTCCGTGCTGGACGTCGATCAGCAACCGACCTGGAAGGCTGGCGTCACGTCATCAGCATCGTCGCTGCTCATTCCGCAGTCAACTCATAAGCCAACTGACATGCCGAGAACGGACGACCGGTCGATAAGGATTGTGCCTTCGGCAGACATCATGAACGCTATCTCCTCGCGAGATATTCTGCGGATCGTTCCAAGCTCGACTGGTCTATTCGTGGCGCGGACCGATTCTCGCACCATGCAATGATCAGAAGCGCGGTTGCGGAGCGGAACACATGTCAGCGAGCGATCGGCGAGAAGTGAGAGGGGCGGAGGTGAACGACCGTAAGCGTCCGGCATCTGCATACGGCATATGGGCGATGCCTTCGGCCCGCGCTCTACTCGTCGCTTCGCTCCTCACCGAGCCACCCTATGGGTGTCTCGGCCCTTCGGGTAACGATCGCTATCGCAAGCGCTCGCAAACAGTGTGCGCTTCGCAAACTAACTGCCACGTCGCGGCTGTTTTTTTCCCAATGAATCGGCCACCAGCCGACGTGTTTCTGCAGGCGCTGTTGGAGGATCCACCACAATGAATCCCAACTGCTCTTTGCCGTAAATCTCCCTCCTTTGCAGGCGAAAAGGCAGGAGATTTGTCTGCTGATCCGTGGACCAGCAGACGAAATGTTCGTCAACTAGAGGAAGGAAGAGCGAGTAACAAAGAACGACGGGCTAGGGCAAGATAAAAGCGGCTCGCCCGTCGAACGCCAAGCCATTGCCATGGCTTGGGTTCTGGCGTGCCGATCGGTCGTGGCGCGTGCCGCGCTTTGAACATTCACAAGCAAATTCAATGCATCTTTCGGTACTGACTAAGATTTACGAGGAAAGAACGACCGTGAATACCAAGGACAGCGAACTTCACATCCGGCCCGGCCGCATCCGCAGCACGCGCGCGCCCAAGGCCAAGAGCTTCTTCAATCAGGTACTGCAAGCGGCGCAGAAGGCGGGCCACACCTCCGCCTCCTCGATGAGCCGCGGAGGACGCGTCGGGCGCTCGACGTTCGGCCGCGGCCGGCTCCAGTTTGCCCGCAACCGTCTGTTTAGCGCTGCGCGCCGCGTGACCGTGAAGGCGCGGGTCGCGCGGCATAAGGGATTGGCATTCGGCTCGGCATCACTCGCGGCGCATATCTCGTACCTCCGGCGCGATGGCGTGACCCGCAGCGGCGAGAGAGCCTCGCTGTTTGACGCCGAACGCGAAGAGGTTGATGGCAGCGCCTTCGCCGAGCGTTGCAAGGGCGATCGGCATCATTTTCGATTCATCATCGCACCCGAGGACGGGGGCGAGATGAGCGATCTGAAAGCGTTCACGCGCGATCTCGCCAGGCAGATGAAGGCGGACCTCGGCACACGGCTCGACTGGGTCGCCGTCGATCACTGGAACACGGACAATCCACACATTCACCTGCTTGTTCGCGGGGTCAGCGACAACGTTGAGGACCTCGTGATCTCCCGCGACTATATCAGCCAGGGACTACGCTCTCGCGCGGAAGAGCTGGCATCCATCGAGCTCGGGCCCAAAGCCGAGCACGAGATCCGCAGGGCTCTCGAACGCGAAGTCTTCGCCGAAAGATGGACACGGCTCGACCGCGAGATCCGTCTGGCTGCCGACGAGACCGGCTATCTCGACCTGCGGCCCGATCGGGAAGGGATATCTGACCCCGAAATCCGCCGCCTTATGATCGGGCGCCTTCAGCATCTGCAAAAGATGGGCCTTGCCTCATCGGCGGTACCCGGTGAGTGGATGGTGGGTTTGGACGCAGAACCCCATCTCAGAGACCTTGCAATTCGGGGCGATATCATCAAGACCATGCATCAAGCGATGACAGAGCGGGGACAGGAACGAAGTCTCTCGGAATTCGCCGTTACGGGGGAAAGAACGACCGCACCGATTATCGGGCGATTATTGGCAACCGGGCTACACGACGAGCTCACCGGCGAAGCCTATGCGCTCATTGATGCGACCGACGGACGGCTCCATCACGTCCGCTTTCGTGGTCTTGAGGCATTCGAACAGGCGCCCCCCATTGGCGGCATTGTCGAAGTCAGGCAGTTCGGTGGGATGGACGAGCAGCGGCCGACGCGCGTGCTCGCCAATCGCTCGGATTTCGATCTTCCCGCGCAAATAGGTGCGCCGGGAGCAACCTGGCTCGACCACCGACTGGTCGAGCGCGATTCGATGCCGCTCGCCTTGGGCGGCTTCGGGCGGGAGGCTCGGCAAGCGATGCAGGCGCGAGCCGAACATCTTGCAGAAGCAGGGCTCGCACACCGAGCGGGAGGGCGCATCATCCTGCAACGCGATCTCCTCAATACGCTGCGGCGCCGGGAGCTAGAGGCGGCCGGTGCCGAAATCGCGGCCGAGACCGGCTTGCCTCACGCGCAAGCCGCAGTCGGTGAGCAGGTCGCAGGAACATACCGAAAGAGCCTGTCCCTCACGTCGGGCCGCTTTGCATTGATCGACAATGGGCTTGGCTTTCAACTCGTCCCCTGGACGCGCGAACTGGAAAAACGCCTCGGCCAGCATGTGACGGGAAGCGTTAGGGATGGCGGTGGGATCGAGTGGAGTTTCGGCCGCAAGCGCGACCTCGGTCTTTGATTTCCTTGGCCAGAGCGTCATTCAGCGAAGGAGAGCCTTGTCGATGTCCGGAACCAAGATCTTGTGGGGGCAGCTCGTGGCTGTCGGCGCGATCGTCCTGCTCACGATCTGGAGCGCGACGGAGTGGACGGCCTGGCGCTTGGCCTTCCAACCCGAGCTCGGTCTGCCCTGGTTCAAGATGTATGGATTTGCGGTCTATTACCCGCCCGAGTTCTTCTGGTGGTGGTTCGTGTTCGACGCCTATGCACCTGACGTATTCACCGAGGGCGCCTACATCGCCGCCTCTGGAAGCTTTCTCTCCATCGCCGTGGCCATCGCCATGTCTGTCTGGCGCGCCCGGGAGGCCAAGGACGTTGCCACCTATGGCTCGGCCCGATGGGCCAAGCTTGAGGAGGTGAGGGCGGGAGGTTTGCTGAGCGCGGACGGGGTTGTGCTTGGCCGACTGGAGAAGAACGACCTGCGTCACGATGGGCCCGAGCACGTCCTCTGCTTTGCTCCAACGAGGTCCGGCAAGGGCGTCGGGCTCGTCGTCCCCTCGCTGCTGACATGGCCGCACTCGGCCATCGTGCACGACATCAAGGGTGAGAACTGGCAGCTCACAGCCGGGTTTCGGTCGAAGCACGGCCGTGTGCTGCTGTTCGATCCGACCAATGCCAGATCATCAGCCTATAATCCGCTTCTGGAGGTCCGGCGCGGGGAGTGGGAGGTCAGGGACGTCCAGAACGTCGCAGATGTGCTCGTAGACCCCGAGGGCTCGCTCGACAAGCGGAACCATTGGGAGAAAACCAGTCATTCCCTGCTCGTCGGGGCAATCCTTCACGTCCTCTATGCCGAGCCCAATAAGACGCTCGCCGGCGTCGCCGCTTTTCTATCGGATCCCAAGCGGCCGATCGAAACGACGCTGAACGCGATGATGACGACAGCACACCTCAAGGACCAGGGGCCGCATCCGGTCGTCGCCTCTACGGCAAGAGAGCTGCTGAACAAATCCGAGAATGAACGCTCGGGTGTGCTTTCGACAGCGATGTCCTTCCTCGGACTTTATCGGGATCCCGTCGTCGCCGAAGTGACAAGCCGCTGCGATTGGCGGATCGCCGACCTTATCGCAGACAACTGCCCCACCACGCTCTACCTGGTCGTGCCGCCCTCGGATATTTCGCGAACCAAGCCACTAGTCCGCTTGATCCTCAACCAAATCGGGCGGCGGATCACCGAGGACCTTCAGGATAAGGATCGCCGTCACCGCGTGTTGCTGATGCTGGATGAATTTCCAGCTTTGGGACGACTTGATTTTTTCGAGTCGGCACTGGCTTTCATGGCCGGCTACGGCATCAAGGCGTTCCTCATTGCCCAGTCGCTCAACCAGATCGAGAAGGCCTACGGCCCGAATAACGCGATCCTAGACAACTGTCATGTCCGGGTAAGCTTTGCGACCAATGATGAGCGCACCGCAAGGCGCGTCTCCGATGCGCTAGGCACGGCAACCGAAATACGCTCCATGAAGAACTACGCCGGCCATCGGCTCAACCCATGGCTCGGCCATCTCATGGTCTCTCGCCAAGATACCGCGCGGCCGCTTCTGACCCCGGGAGAGGTCATGCAGCTGCCGCCGTCAGAGGAGATCGTGATGGTGGCAGGCACTCCTCCAATCCGTGCGAGAAAAGTGCGCTACTACGAGGATGAGCGATTTGCCGAGCGCGTACTTCCCCCGCCAGATCCCGTCAAGATCCGAAGGTCTTCTCGCGCCGACAGCTGGTCAGGGCTGAAGGCCGCTATTCCCGATAAGACGCCCGCGGACATTGGCGGTGGCGACGCTGACACGGCCAATGGCGGACTGCGGCGAGAGCCCGAGCTTCCGGATCACCTCGCCATCGTTAAGGAAACGACGGAGGTCGCGCCGGCCGAGGAATTCGCCGTGCTGGAAGACGACGAAGATGCCGCGCGCCAGTCGCGCCTGCTGCGGCAGAAGATGCGCGGCGTTGCGCGGCAAGCCGCACTCGACCCGAATGATGGCATTGAATTGTGAGAAGATCATGCGCAACCGCATGAACGTCTACTTCCCTCCAGAGCTGTTGGCACAGATCACGGAACTTGCCGATCGAAAAAACATCTCACGCTCTGCAATCGTCGAGGCGGCAGTCAGCTCGTTCCTGTCCCCAGATGGCTCGGACCGGCGGGAAGCCGCCTTTTCGCGTCGTCTCGACAGGATATCGCGCCAAATGCAACGCCTCGAACGCGACCTCGGACTTACCGCTGAAACTCTGGCTCTGTTCGTGCGGTTCTGGTTGACAGTCACGCCCCCGCTTCCCTCCGACGCCCAGGCTGCCGCCCAAGCCAAGGGGCGTGAGCGCTTCGAGGGTTTTGTCGAGACGCTCGGCCGTCGCCTGCAAAAGGGGCAGAGTTTTCTGCGCGAGATTCCCGAAGATATCGTTCGGCAGCCGGCGGACGGAGACAGCAACTGACATCGGTTGTTGAGGCTTTGCGCCAATGTTTCTCTTTCTACGCTAGCCTACGATCCGACGAGCCACGTTGTTGCGTCATCTTCCATCGTGGTTTTTCTAATCGTCCCCATCTGAGGCGCTCGTGGGGGGCGCTCTCAAGCGAATGGGGCTCTCGTGATAATCCAGTCGGCTCAAGCGGAGGCGATCTCGCGCGGCGCGCGCATGCTGCGCAGCGCGCTCGGGCCTGCGGTCGCGCGCTATCTCGAAGACGATGCCGTCATCGAAGTGATGCTCAATCCCGATGGGCGGCTCTGGATCGACCGCCTGTCCGGCGGTTTGGAGGATACCGGCCAGCAGCTGTCACCTGCGGACGGGGAGCGCATCATTCGGCTGGTCGCGCATCATGTCGGTGCAGAGGTCCATGGAGCTGCTCCCCGGATCTCGGCCGAGCTGCCGGAAACCGGAGAGCGGTTCGAGGGATTGTTGCCGCCGGTCGTGGCTCGGCCGACCTTTGCGATCCGAAAGCCAGCGGTCGCTGTCTTTACGCTCGACGATTACGTCGCCGCCGGGATCATGCGCGCCGGTCAAGCCGCGATGCTGCGGGACGCCGTTGCCGGGCGACAGAACATCCTCGTCGCGGGCGGCACGTCGACAGGCAAGACCACGCTGACCAATGCGCTGCTGGTGGAGGTTGCCAAGACCTCCGACCGGGTCGTTCTGATCGAAGATACCAGGGAGCTGCAATGCCTGGCAGCAAACCTCGTGTCTCTGCGAACCAAGGACGGCGTGGTCTCGCTGTCTGACCTCGTGCGCTCTTCACTTCGGCTGCGGCCGGATCGAATTCCAATCGGTGAGGTCCGAGGCGCGGAGGCGCTCGATCTCCTCAAGGCCTGGGGCACGGGGCATCCCGGCGGCATCGGCACGATCCACGCAGGTTCTGCGCTCGGGGCGCTACGTCGCCTGGAGCAGCTCATCCAGGAGGCGGTCGTCACCGTCCCGCGCGCGCTCATTGCCGAGACCATCAATGTCATCGCCGTCCTTTCGGGGCGCGGCGCCGATCGCCGCCTTGCCGAGCTCGCCCGCGTCGAGGGCATCAGTGCGGGCGGCGACTACAGTCTTTCACCAGCAGGAGATCTCAAGTGAACCATCGCCTCCAGACTTCGCAAGCTTTCACCCTGGCCTTGATTGCCATGACCACGACCGCTACCCCCGTCATGGCCGCCGGCTCCAACATGCCCTGGGAGCAGCCGCTCAACCAGATTCTGCAATCGGTCGAGGGGCCTGTCGCCAAGATCATCGCGGTCATCATCATCGTGGTCACAGGCTTGACGCTGGCCTTCGGCGATTCGTCCGGCGGCTTTCGCCGGCTGATCCAGATCGTCTTCGGCCTGTCGATTGCCTTTGCGGCTTCGAGTTTCTTCCTGTCGTTCTTCTCGTTTGGCGGCGGCGTGGTGATCTGATGCAGGAGGGCGTCGCAGGCTTCCTCGTGCCGGTGCATCGCGCATTGACCGAACCGATCCTGATGGGCGGAGCGCCGAGAGCTGTTGCGATCGTCAATGGCACGCTCGCAGCGGCACTTGGATTGGGATTGCGCCTGTGGATCGCGGGCCTGCTGCTCTGGGCGCTCGGCCACGCCGCAGCTGTATGGGCCGCAAAGCGCGATCCCGCTTTCGTCGAGGTCGTACACCGCCACCTGCGAATTCCCGCTCATTTCGATCTTTAGGAACCTTTCCCATGTTGAATCTTGCCGAATATCGCAAGTCGAACACCCGCCTTGCGGACTTCCTTCCCTGGGCCGCGTTGGTCGATGAGGGCATTGTCCTGAACAAGGATGGCTCGTTCCAACGCACGGCCAAATTTCGCGGGCCCGATCTCGACAGCGCGGTACCGGCGGAGCTCGTCGCAGTCGCCGGCCGGCTCAACAATGCGCTGCGCCGCCTTGGCTCGGGCTGGGCGGTCTTCGTCGAAGCCCAGCGTCACTCCGCGGGAGCATACCCGCCGAGCATGTTCCCGGACGTCGCCTCCGCGCTCGTTGACGCCGAGCGCAAGGCCCAGTTCGAGGAGGAGGGCGTCCACTACGAGTCGAGCTACTATCTTACGCTCCTTTATCTTCCGCCGCCGGAAGATGCCGCAAGGGCCGAGCGGCTTCTCTATGAGGGCTGCGCTCGCAACGAAGATGCCGATGCGCGGCAGGTGCTGGCTGGCTTCGTTGATCGGACGGCGCGCCTCCTGCAGTTGATCGAAGGCTTCATGCCCGAATGCCGCTGGCTCGATGACAGCGAAACACTGACCTATCTTCACGCGACGATCTCGACAAAGCGCCATCGTGTCCGCGTCCCGGAGATCCCGATGTACCTGGACGCTCTGCTGGCGGATCAGCCGCTCTCGGGAGGGCTGGAGCCGATGCTGGGAGCGGCGCATTTGCGGGTGCTCACGATCGTCGGCTTCCCGACCGCCACGACCCCTGGGATTCTTGATGACCTCAATCGGCTTGCCTTCTCCTATCGCTGGTCGAGCCGAGCCATCATGCTCGACAAGCTAGAAGCCACAAGGCTGCTAACCCGAATTCGCCGGCAGTGGTTCGCCAAGCGGAAGTCTATTGCCGCGATCCTGAAGGAGGTGATGACGAACGAAGCATCCTCGCTGCTGGATACCGATGCGCACAACAAGGCGATGGACGCGGACGCCGCGCTCCAGGAACTTGGATCCGACGAGATCGGAGAGGCCTTTGTCACCGCCACTGTCATCGTTTGGGATCTGAATGCAAGGGCGGCCGACGAAAAGCTACGCCAAGTGGAAAAGGTCATTCAGGGTCGCGATTTCACCTGCATGGTCGAGACGGTCAATGCCGTCGAGGCGTGGCTCGGCAGCCTCCCCGGCCATGTCTACGCCAATGTTCGGCAGCCTCCGATCTCCACCTTGAATCTCGCGCACATGATTCCTCTCTCTGCCGTCTGGGCAGGCGAGGCGAGGGACCAGCACTTCAACGCGCCGCCGCTGCTCTTTGGCAAGACGGAAGGCTCGACGCCATTCCGCTTCTCCCTTCACGTTGGCGACGTCGGGCATACTCTTGTTGTGGGACCGACCGGCGCCGGCAAATCGGTTCTGCTCGCGTTGATGGCCCTTCAGTTCCGCCGCTATCCCGGCTCGCAGGTGTTCGCGTTCGATTTTGGCGGCTCGATCCGGGCGGCCGCGATCGCCATGGGCGGCGATTGGCACGACCTTGGTGGCGCGTTGTCGGCCGATGATGGCGCACCGATCGCATTGCAGCCGCTGGCCTGGATCGACAATCCCGCCGAACGGGCCTGGGCGACTGACTGGGTGGCCGCTCTTCTTACACGAGAGAAGGTCGATCTTTCTCCAGAAGGCAAGGACCATCTGTGGTCGGCCCTGACCTCGCTTGCCTCGGCACCGGTACCCGAGCGGACGCTAACCGGGCTTTCTGTCCTTCTGCAGTCGAACGTCCTCAAGCGCGCTCTCCAGCCCTATTGTCTGGGTGGGCCCTATGGGCGGCTGCTGGATGCAGAATTCGAGCGGCTTGGGGAAGCCTCAGTCCAGGCATTTGAGACCGAAGGACTGATCGGAACGGGGGCTGCGCCGGCCGTACTCGCTTATCTTTTTCACCGGATCGGTGACCGGCTCGACGGCAGGCCTACATTGATCATCGTCGACGAGGGGTGGCTAGCGCTCGATGATGCCGATTTCGCAGGACAGTTGCGGGAGTGGCTGAAGACGCTCCGAAAAAAGAACGCCTCGGTGGTGTTTGCCACCCAGTCCCTTTCCGACATCGACGGCTCGGCAATCGCCCCCGCAATCATCGAGAGCTGCCCGACGCGGCTGCTCTTGCCAAACGAGCGCGCGATCGAGCCGCAGATCACAGCCATCTATCGCCGGTTCGGGCTCAATGATCGCCAAATCGAACTCCTGAGCAGGGCAACGCCGAAGCGCGACTATTATTGCCAGTCTCGCCGAGGCAACCGCATGTTCGAGCTTGGCCTCGGCGAGGTCGCACTCGCCTTTACAGCCGCATCAGCCAAGTCCGATCAACTCGCAATCGAGCACCTGGTCGCCGAGCACGGCGCCGAGGGGTTTCTAGCGGTCTGGCTTGAGCACCGCGGAGCAAGCTGGGCTATCGACCTCATCCCGAATCTGAAAAATCTGGAGTCATCACGATGAGCCTTCGACGCTTGCGTTTCGCCATCACGATCCTTGTTGCATCGGCTTTTTCTAGCGGCACAGCGCGTGCCCAGTGGATTGTGTTCGATCCCAACAATTACGTTCAGAACGTGTTGACCGCCGCTCGCGAGCTGCAGCAGATCAGCAACCAGATCACCTCGCTGCAAAACGAAGCGCAGATGCTGATCAACCAGGCAAAAAACCTGGCGAGCCTGCCCTATTCTTCGCTTCTGCAGCTTCAGACCTCCATCCAGCGCACCCAGCAGCTCCTTGGTCAGGCGCAGCACATCGCCTACGACGTCCAACAGATCGACCACGCCTTTGCCACAAGCTATGCGCCGGCAACAAGCAGCCAGTCCGATGCCGCGCTGTTTGCGGGAGCGCAGGCGCGCTGGCAGAACTCCGTCGGAGCGCTTCAGGACGCTCTTCGCCTCCAAGCCGGCGTTGTGGGCAACCTCGACACCAATCGCATTCAGCTGTCCGCCCTGGTGAGCTCGAGCCAGAGCGCCAGCGGCGCGCTCCAGGCAACCCAGGCCGGTAATCAGCTCCTCGCTCTTCAGGCCCAACAGCTCGCCGATCTCACCGCGACCGTCGCGGCCCACGGCCGGGCACAGGCTCTCGAAGCAGCCCAACGCGCAGCGGCCCAAGACCAGGGCCGCGAACAGCTGCAGCGCTTTCTGACTCCTGGGCCCGGCTATCAATCCTCCAACGTACAGATGTTTCACTGATGAGGGATCCGAAAACTATCAAGGCGGTGTCGATCGCAATCACCGTCTTTGGCGGCATAGTGGCGATCATCGCATGCACGCTCACGCTGCAGAATCATGCGGGTGAGCTCGAACACCAGCCGATGACCGCCCAAATACCGAGTGTGCACGAGGCTGACCTGATCCGTTGCCGTGCCGTGACATCCACGCAAACTGATGCCTATGAGACTTGCCGGAAGGTCTGGGCAGAAAGCCGCCGGAGCTTCCTTGGGCAGAAGACGGACTCGAAGGGTTCGTCAGTTGGCTCTTCGGCGGAAGAGGCTTTGGAAGCAAAGGATCAGAGCCGATTGCCTCAAGGCTATCTAGCCCGTCCTGCGGTAGGGGGCGACCAATGACCGGCACGGGCATCATCGACCAATTCCTGGAGACTTTTACACGCTACATCGACAGCGGCTTTGGTCTCGTGGGCGGGGAGGTCGGTTACCTCGCAACGACCCTCGCTGCGATCGACATCACGCTTGCAGCGTTGTTCTGGAGCTGGGGCGCGGACGACGACATCATCGCGCGGCTGGTCAAGAAGACGCTCTTCGTCGGGGTTTTTGCTTACCTGATCGGAAATTGGAACAGTCTCGCCCGTATCGTCTTCGAGAGCTTTGCGGGCCTTGGGCTGAAGGCCTCCGGCACCAGCTTGTCGGCCGGCGATTTCGTGCGGCCGGGCAAGATCGCGCAGGTGGGCCTCGATGCAGGCCGTCCGCTCCTGGACTCGATCTCCAGCCTGATTGGCTACATCAGCTTTTTCGAGAACTTCGTCCAGATCGTGGTTCTGTTGTTTGCCTGGGCAATCGTGCTTCTTGCCTTCTTCATTCTGGCCGTTCAGCTTTTCGTGACACTGATCGAGTTCAAACTCACTACATTGGCCGGATTTGTGCTGATTCCCTTCGGCCTGTTCGGCAAGACCGCCTTTGCGGCAGAGCGCGTCCTCGGCAACGTGGTCTCATCAGGCATCAAGGTGCTGGTGCTGGCTGTGATTGTCGGCATCGGCTCAACACTGTTTTCGCAATTTACGTCGGGCTTCAACGGCGCCCAACCGACCATCGAAGATGCCATGACATTGGTTCTTGCGGCGCTCTCGCTGTTGGCGTTGGGGATCTTCGGACCGAGCATCGCAAGCGGGCTGGTCTCCGGTGGGCCGCAACTCGGCGCAGGATCTGCGGTCGGTACAGCACTTGCCGCAGGCGGCGCCGCGGTGGCGACAGCCGGGCTTGCTGCAGGTGCGGCAGGTCTCGCCGGCGGAGCGCTCGTGGGCGCCGGCAGGATGGGCGCAAGCGCTGTCACGGGCACCGCAGCGGCATATCGCAGTGGCGGCCTCACGGGCGTCGCAAATGCGGCCGCCTCTGCAGCAGCAAGTCCACTTCGCAGGATGGCCTCGACGGTTGGCGGAGGCGGTCAATCGACGAGCACTTCAGCTCAGACCGCGAGCGGTAGCCCCACTTGGGCTCAGCGCATCAAGCAAGGTCAGGGCCTTGATCGGGGGGTATCGGCGGCAGTTCATGCAGTCAAATCCGGCGATCCCGGTGGCAGCGGCAGCTCGGTCGATCTCTCCCAGGAAGAGCGCCGATGAGAGGGATTTCCGAGAACGGCGCATGGCCGTCGAACTCCGCTCGGCCTGTTCCGATGATCAGCTGTTCTCGTGGGTCCTCTGCAGTGCGTCGGCTGGGTCGTCAATGCGTCATTCAAGCCTCTCGCATTCTGTCCTTGACGCTGACGCCAGCTCTGATCTGGCAAGCGATCCATGGCCAGATCCCGTCCGACACGTCGCTGCGCCAACGGCCCCTTCTTCTCGGTGTCGCGGGTGCGAAGGCAGGATTGGGCTCGGTTCTTTTGCCGCGCAATCCGGCGCAGCTCCCGGAAGTAAGGGGACTCAGTCGCAGCATTCGCCGCCGGCGGTGCAGAAGCTGCCACATCGTACGGTGCTTGTGCGTGTTCGCGCGCGTGATCCGCATCGAGCAGCCGACATGAGCAAAACGCCGTCTGCTGCCGGCTCGCTACGATGGATCAGGGATACTCAGGGGAAGTTCAATGTTTAAGAGATCAGCAACGCATTATGGCCGCGCGCCGGCGGCACTCACCCCTTATCAGAAGGCAGGTCAAGTCTGGGACGAGCGCATCGGCTCGGCCCGCCTGCAGGCGAAGAACTGGCGCTTGATGGCGTTCGGCTGCCTTGCTCTGTCTTGCAGCCTTGCCGGCGGGCTGATCTGGCAATCGACACAAGGAACGATAACGCCGTGGATCGTCGAGGTCGACCGGCTCGGTCAAGCTCAGCGGGTCTCGCCTGCAAGTTCCGACTACGACCCGACGGATCCACAAATTGCCTGGCACCTGGCGCGGTTCATCGAAGATGTGCGCGCCCTGCCATCCGATGCCATCGTGCTGCGGCAGAATTGGCTCCGGGCCTACGACTTCACGACCGATCGCGGGGCCGTCGCACTCAATGAATATGCCAGGGCAAACGACCCATTCGCCGGGCTCGGCAAGGCGCAGATCTCGGTGGAAGTCTCCAGCGTCATACGGGCCTCGCCCGACAGCTTTCGTGTCGCATGGATTCAGCGCGCTTACGAGAACGGCTCGCTCGCCTCGACCGAGCGATGGACAGCCATCCTGAGCATCGTCATCCGAACGCCGCGTGATGCCGATCGGCTGCGCAAAAATCCTCTCGGAATCTATGTGAATTCGATCAATTGGTCCAAGGAGTTGGGGCAGTGAAAGTATATCCTTGCGAGTTCAGGACAGCGCCAATGAAGAGGGGCATCACTTCCGCAGCCGTCATGCTTGGCTGCATGCTCAGCGGCTGCTCGACCTTCATTCCACCCGAAATCAGCTATGACACAGATGTGCCGCCGCTGCCTGTGGCGGCAGCGCCGGCGGATGATCGTCCGCGTCCCCTGCATGTGCCTCCATCCTGGAAGCCGTCGCTTGGCGGCAAGCCGGGCACCAAGGAGGATGTCGAGCCGGTCAACCGGATCGAAATCGCCAACAGTGCGGCGCGCGTCGAGCCGAGGCGGAGAGGCTATTTCAACGCCGCACAGATCTACAGCTATAGCCCGGGCGCGCTCTATCAGGTCTATGCCGCGCCGGGACAGATCACCGACATTGCTCTTGAGGAGGGGGAGCAGTTGACCGGCTCCGGCCCGCTCGCAGCCGGCGACACCGTGCGATGGGTCATCGGCGACACCGAAAGCGGCAGCGGCGAGGAGCGCAGGGTGCACGTGCTGGTCAAGCCGACGCGCGCCTCCATCGAAACCAACCTCGTGATCAATACTGATCGGCGCACCTATCTCCTCGAGCTCCGCTCGCGCGAGAAGCCCTACATGCCATCGGTCGCGTGGTACTATCCGCAAGATCGGATCAAGCGGCAGCAATTGACTCCTGTTCCGCTGCTCCCAGAGCTTGCACAACGGCGCTTTCGGTATGCGATCGAGGGGGACAATCCGCCGTGGCGCCCCCTTGCAGCCTACGACGACGGCCGAAAAGTCTACATCGAGTTCTCGCAAGGTATCGTCCAAGGCGAAATGCCGCCGCTGTTTGTGCTCGGGCCTGACGGTAAGAGCGAAATCGTCAATTATCGCACCTTTGGCAGCGTCCTGATCGTCGACCGCCTGTTTGCGGCTGCCGAACTGCGGCTTGGTGGAGAACATCAACAAAAGGTTAGGATCGTCCGCACCGACGGGAGGTTTTCGTCATGACGGAAGAACACCGCGAAGATGAGACCTCCCCGGACGGCGAACAGGAGACAGGTGAGCTCGAGGATGGGTTTCGGCTCCGGCCCGAATACCCGAGCGTCACCCGCTTGTCTCGCAAGGTGCTGCTGACCGGATCCGCGCTCTGCCTGGCGCTGGTCGCCGCGGCGGCGACGTGGGCGCTCCAGAAACAACGGCCGCGTGAGGCCGCTTCCGAGGAGCTCTATCTGGCTGAGCGTCACAATGTTGCTGAGAGCGTCACAGCGTTGCCGCCGGACTACTCGAAGGTCACCCCTCCTGTCCCCCAGCTTGGTCCACCTCTTCCCGGCGATCTCGGCAGACCAATCCTGGCCGCCAAAGGCCAGATCGCCGCGCCAGGCGCTGCGGCCGACCAGGAACAGCAACGCCGTGACCAGGAACAAGAGGCGGCTCGTGTAAGCCGACTGTTCGCCTCTACCAATGTGAGGGACACGGCAGCGTCGAGCGGAGCCCAAGCAGGTGGCGCCAATGCTCCCTCCCTGATCCCCAGCAGCGAGGATGGGTCACTGCAAAACGCTCAGGACCGGAAGCTCGCCTTCGTAAATGCGGCCACCGATCGACGAACGACCAGTCCAGACCGCCTCGTGAAGGCGCCATCACCTTACGTGGTGCAGGCCGGATCGGTTATCGCCGGGGCCCTGATCACCGGCATTCGCTCCGATCTGCCTGGAATGATCACAGCTCAGGTAAGCGAGAATGTTTATGATACGCCCACCGGGCGCTTTCTCCTCATCCCCCAGGGCGCCAGACTGACTGGCATCTATGACAGTCAGGTGAGCTTCGGCCAGAGCCGCGTGCTGCTCGTTTGGACCCGGTTGATCATGCCGAACGGCCGCTCGGTCGTCTTGGAGCGCCAACCGGGGACAGACACGCAAGGCTATGCCGGCCTTGAAGATCAGGTTGACAACCATTGGGGTGAGCTGTTCAAGGCGGCGGCGCTGTCGACCTTCCTGGCTGTTGGCTCGGAAGCGGGTGCAGGTTCCGATGCGAGCAATAGCAACAGCGCAATCATTGGTGCCCTCAGGCGCGGTGCATCAGATTCGCTGAACCAGGCCGGCCAACAAGTGGTCCGCCGTAGCCTCAATATCCAGCCGACCTTGACGATACGCCCGGGTTACCCGGTCCGCGTCCTGGTCAACCGTGATCTCATTCTTGAACCTTATAGAGGCTAGCCGCATGCCTAAATTGAAGATTGCAGCGCTTGTGGACGATCGGCCTGTCAAAATGACGGTCGAACTCGCGGCCCATGTTCACCGGGATTTGCACGTCTATGCCGATGTGCTGGCGAAGCAAACCGGACAGGCCGTCGAACCTGCCAAGCTCATTGGCCCGATGTTGGCGCGCTTCATGGCGACAGACCGGGCTTTTGCGAAATCAAAACGTCAAGCCCGCTCTTCCCCTCCTGAAGAATAACATTCTCTCAGAAGGGCTAGGAAGTGGGCGACAACAGATCTTTCATCGCCGGTTCTGACATGAGCTGACATTGTGATCCGACTGGGTCCCCTTGCGTCGTGCAGTTCGCGATACACCACCCCTGGGAATCCGGCGTGAGCTTCGGATGCCAATAACGGCGTGACGCCGCGGCCAATGCTGACGAGACTGGTCAGCTTGCTGCGGCTCACGTCGCAGGCTTCGATTAAGGCCCCGTTTCCATGAGCCGCCAGTTTGCAGACCAGAAGGTCTTCGACTTCTCTTGCGGGATCATCGCGGCTGACGAGAACGGTTCGACTGTGCAGATCGGCGCAGGAGACCGACTCGTTCTGAGCTAACTCATCATTCTTGGCGAGTGCGATGAGAATACCTTCACGCCATAGGGGAAAGGCCGCCGTGAGCAGCATGGAAGATAGACCGTCTGGCGCGATGGCGATATCGAGCGAGCCCGTCTGAAGCGCGATCAGGAGTTCCGGCATGACGCGTTCAAGGACGGCGACCTTGATTTCCGGATAACGGCTTTGAAACTCGGCGATCGCAGGTGTTATTCGTCCTGCGGAGACGAATGGGCAGAAGCCGATAGCCAGGTGATCCGCCCGCTTGGACAGGGTCAAGACTGTCGCCTTCGATAATGAATCGACCTGCTCGATGATAAGCTTTGCCGTCCTCAGGAATGTCGTACCAGAGGCTGTTGGATTCATCCCGTATCTCGATCGCTCGAACAAGCGGGTACCAACCAGGCATTCCAATCGTCCGATCGCCCGACTGATGGCCGAGTGTTCGACACCCAGCACCCTGGCTGCGCTCCGAATGCTGCCCGCTTCATTGACTGTCACAGCAACGCGCAGATGTTGTAAACTTATTGGATTGGATATTGGTCGCTGTGTCTGACAGGCAAGGTGGTCGATTGGAGGCATTTACAAATCAAGGTGCGGCGATTTAAGTCGGATGAGTTCTGCGGGCAGCGAGCCGGCAGTCAGGCGGCGTGCGACAGGACTGGAGTCCAGAGAACTGGGCCGGCGAGTCCACCGGCCGCACGTATCCTGTCCAAAGCATTGAGCGTGATTTCCAGGTGGCCGGCGACAGCAAGCGTGTTTCCAATTTCACAAGGCGATGCAATCCGGCGAAGCGGCCATCCTGCGCGCCTCAGAATTCGCTCCATCCGGACGTCGGTGACTGTGACGATGCTCGTGAGCTGTCGAGACAGACCAAACTCAATCATGCCCGCGAAGAGTTCGTAAGTTGCCCTCGCAAGCCCGTGTGCCGCCTTCGGAGCATCTGAAGGAAGATCAACTGCAAAGCGGCTGCTCTCCCACACATGAGGATCCGATGGGGCAGGGCACTTTCCCAGGAGCACAGAAAAGGTGTCGCGGATCATCGTCGGGCCGGTTGTCGGCAAAAGGCGAACCGACCCCTGCACCAGTCCCTCGACCGACGTTTGGACGAGATATACCGGACCTAGCGCGTCAAACTCGTCGGTCTCCATCTCGCCGGAACTGTGAACGCTCCAATCTAATCTTTGCTTGAAGACGCGATGCCGCAGCCTGTGCATGGCCGCTAGCGTTTGGGAGAACGCGCCGTGAAATGGTTCGGCAATCAGTTGAATCATGACCCCTCCTGTCCGGATTTCGACTATATGGGAGAGCCGGGTGCAAATGGCACCACGTACAACTAGAGGGGCGGCGCGGCCCTAATCTTGCCTAACTGCCTTAGCAGCGCCAAGTCGTGAAGTCGCTTCGGCCAATGTCCTCACGCCCAGCTTGTTCTTTGCATTATTCAAATAGGACTTCACGGTATTTGGCGATATCTGCAGGATCTGCCCAATCTCCCATGTGGTCTTGCCCTTTGCGACCCAGTCGAGGCACTCCATTTCGCGACGTGAGAGTTCAACGTTAGCGATCATCAGTTCATGAGAAAGCTTTTGCCGCACGCGCCGGTCGAAAGAAATGGCCATGAACTGGAGGACCTCCGAGCGGCGCTCTATGCTCAATTGAAATGCTCGGTCATTCTGGTCGGTGGCAAACGTCAAGGCGGCCATGGAGGCGCCGTTGTGGATTGGAACGGTGAATCCCAATCGGATCCCACACTGAGCAGCTTCGTCGAGCAAGCTTCGCTGCGCCCGAGAAATCAATCTATGAGGTTCCCTGTGGTCCCAGCTAAAGGGCTCCGTGGTCTCCAGCGCACGCTCGATAATGGGGTCGAGGCGCTCATAGTGACTGCGCACATAATGCGCAACCCAATTGGCGGGATACGTGGAAATCACGAGGGCGTTCTCACCCCGTCTCTTCGGCCAGGCCAGATAAGCCAAACATGGCAGCTCAAGTGCGCGTCCGGTGACCGCCAAGGCGTCGCTAAAGCCATCAGCGTGGTTCGCGTTGATCAGCAGATTGAGAAAATTTTGGAAGATACGGTGCGTGCTCATTCGCATACGATTCGGTAGAGAAGATGAGCGACGTTACGAGTCCCTTTGCTGCGTAAAGGCAAGTTGTTCGAAAGTCTCGCGACGTCACACTGTTAACCGACCAGCGATCGAGCTGCACCTATTCAGCTCACGTCCACTTTCGACACGGCGCAACCGACATCACTGTTCTGGGCGGTTCTGTAGGCGAGAACCGCCAAAGAGCGCAAGGACGACAAGCCCTGATAGTTTGGCGGTCATCTTCCACACACGCAACTACACTTAGAGGCCGCAGTCCTGCGCTCATCGCAGAATTTGGCAGGATAAATGCGCGTACGCCGGGATTCTTCGCGGATTTACTCCCAAAGTGGTCCTACGTTCTCTACGGCAGGCGAGGCGGGGCTGAGGAAAAGCTAAGAGATAATTTTTCGTAGGCAGACGGGGCCGTGCGCGTCAAGCGCCGCCCAGCGTTCTGCTCGCCGTCCAGTTGGAGACTTTTCTATGCGTCGTCGAAGCGGCCTTTCGAAAATGCCTACACTTTTGCGATCATTGCTCTCGATCGCCAACTAAGGGGACGACGGCAAGAGACGGGGTTCTGAAGTGCATGAATTGATCAGGCAGACCGCCTGCAGTGTTGTCGAAAAATTGCGGAATGGCGAAGTAAGCCCCCTGGAGCTGCTGGACGCGCTGGAGCAGCGGATCGGGCAAGTCGACGGCAAGCTTAACGCGCTGCCCATCCTTTGTTTTGATCGCGCGCGCACACATGCTCGTACGCTGATGGAGCGACCTACCGGCGCACGTGGGCTGCTGGCCGGTCTTCCCGTTCCCATCAAAGATCTGATTGACGTTGCCGGCACTCGCAACACACAGGGCTCCCCGATCTTCAGGAACAAAATAGCTGAGACGTCGGACATCTTGGTCGAGCGCATCGAGCAGAATGGTGGTGTTGTTTATGCAAGATCGAACACCCCCGAGTTCGGAGCGGGGGCCAACACGGTCAATGAACTCTTCGGAGCAACGCTCAATCCGTGGAATCCAGCTCGCTCTGCTGCTGGCTCGTCCGGAGGTGCCGCGGTTGCGATCGCCGCCGGCATGGCTTGGGTTGCGCATGGCTCTGACATGGGGGGCTCACTCCGAAATCCGGCGAGCTTTTGCGGTGTAGTGGGTCTTCGGCCGAGCTTGGGCCGAGTGGCCCGAACTCCCAAATCTAAAATCGACCGCAACCTCGGCATACACGGACCAATGGCGCGCAATGTCGAGGACGTTGCGCTCCTGTTGGACGCAATGAGTGGTGAGCATCCTGCCGATCCACTGTCCTTGCCGGCACCCGCAGAATCGTTCCTGACGACCACGCGCACGGCAAAGAGACCAAGACGGGTTGCCTATTCGGCCGATCTGGGCATTACACCCGTGGATCCTCAAATTGTGGAAATTACCCGCGGCGCTGCAGCGCGCTTCGTCGAACTTGGTGTAATCGTCGAAGAAGCTCACCCCGATCTTCGAGAAGCTCAAGAGTGCTTCCACGTTCTCCGCGCATTCGATTTCGCTATTAGCAAAGCTGCTCTACTTCGAAGCCATCGCGATCTGCTCAAGCCGGACGTCGTTTGGAACATCGAAGAAGGGCTGAAGCTTTCTATCGAGCAACTCGAACGCGCCGAGGAGCAGCGAGTTGCCATGGTGGTGCGCGTACTTAAGTTTTTCGAGAAGTACGATCTTCTCTTGACGCCGGCAACAATCGTAGAGCCTTTCCCCGTGGCCAACAGCCACGTCATGGAGTGCGACGGCAGACAATTTGAGAATTACGTGGATTGGGTTGCCATCGCTTTTGCAATCACCCTCGTCTGTTGCCCCGCGATGTCTCTGCCCTGCGGTTTCACGAGTTCCGGCCTTCCGGTAGGCTTGCAAATGGTCGCTCCCCCTCGAGCCGACGGGCAGTTATTGGCCGGTGCTAAACTGCTTGAAGATAGTTTGGGGCTACTCGGCAGTACGCCGATCGATCTGGGGCTCGCAACATGAATGGCACAATCGCGGTTCTCGGCTGCGGGCTTATAGGCCAAAGCTGGTCGGCGCTATTCACTGCCTATGGTTATGACGTCGTCGGCTGGGATCCAGCGCCAAAATCGCAGTCCCTGTTGCAAGAAGCGATTTCTCGATGTCAGAAGCAGGTTTTTCGTCCCTCGGAACTTGAATCAGGCCTTGGTTCCTTTCGCCTTGTCGAGACACCGGAACAGGCGGTTTCCGACGCCTTTTGGGTTCAGGAAAACGCACCCGAAGTGCTCGAGTTAAAAGGAGAGCTCTACGGCCGCGTTGAGGCGGCAGCCCATCCCGATACGGTACTCGCAAGCAGTACATCCTCTCTAACTTGGTCACAGCTTGCCACCAGCCTAAAACGAACCTCGCGATTCATTACTGCTCATCCCTTCAATCCTCCACACATCATGCCGCTAGTGGAGATTTATGGGGCCGATGCTGATCTTCGGACGACGGCTGTGTCGTTCTTTCGCGGGCTCGGCCGCGAGCCAGTTCTTTTAGCCCGCGACGTAGTAGGGCACATCGCCAACCGGCTTGCTTCAGCACTCTGGCGTGAAGCGGTCAACTTAGTCGCCGAGAATATTGCTGATGTCGCCGCTGTCGACGCGGCGCTCGTGCATGGACCTGGGCTGCGCTGGTCAGTGGTCGGTGCACATATGGCCTACCACCTTGGTGGGGGTCCTGGGGGAATTGAGCATTACCTGCGACATCTCGGGCCTAGCCAGGAACGCCGATGGGCCACGCTAGGTCAGCCACAGCTTACTCCCGATGTCTGTACCCGTCTGGTCGCTGGCGTCCATGCAGAGGCGGATGGCAGATCGATTTCCGAATTAGAAGGTGAACGTGATCGCGCACTCTTGAGACTCCTTGCCGCGCGGAGTTCAATTTAAGCATATGGACAAGCTCAGCGTGGGTTGACTTCAGCGACAATTGGAAGACAACCTGTACATCCGAGCCGGCGCTCGCAGGACTGACGCGCCGTTGACATTGGCCAAAGCTGTTGCCTGACGGCGCTATCAAGCGTGAATTGCACCAAACAATCATCATTGCCAAGCCGCCGACGGCGCGTGGCACGCTCCCTCAGTCTGAGCTGCTGCCGGTTTGATGGACACCGAGATTAGGTGTTTCATGAAGCCGGAGGTGGGCGATGAAGAGACGGAAGTTTAGTCGCAAGTTCAAGATCTAGGCGGTCAAGCTGGTCCGGAAACGCGGGGTGTCGGTGGCACAAGCCGGCCGCGACCTGGACGTTCATGAGAACGTTCTGCGCAAATGGGTCAAGGAGTTCGGCTGCTGATTCCGCTTGATGTCGCCCACCATTCCGGGATGATGTCGCCCGGGGTATCGCAAGAGCGAACCCGGGGTGACGAGGCCTCTTCTGGCTCCGATACGGTCCCGCCTTTCGTTGCGAAGGGGGACCTGGATGCCGACGGAGAGGCTTGCGATGCGCCATGTGCGCGATGTGATCAGATTGAAGTCGGCTGGGATGCCGACCCGCGAGATTGCGCGGCGGTTGGGGACGGTGCCTTCGACGGTGCGGTTGACGATCCGCCGGTTTGAAGCGGCGGGGCTGACCTGGCCATTGCCCGACGGCATCACCGACGCTGTGCTGGAAGCCCGGTTGTTCGCCAGCGCGGGAGCCGGTCTCGGCACCCGGCGTGGCCATCGCCGGCAGGCGGAGCCGGACTGGGCGGCGGTGCACCGCGAGCTCCGGCGCACGCACGTGACGCTGTCGATCCTGTGGGAGGAGTACATCGCGGGCGAACCCGGCGGGTATCGCTATTCGCGGTTCTGCGAGCTCTACCGGGCCTGGGAAGGCCGGCTGTCGGCGACGATGCGCCAGTCGCATGCAGCCGGCGACAAGCTGTTCGTCGATTATGCGGGCGACGGCGTGCCGGTGGTGATCGACCGGTTTACCGGCGAGCGGCGCACCGCGCAGATCTTCGTCGCGGTGCTCGGCGCATCGAGCTTCACCTGCGCGCAGGCGACCTGGACGCAGGGGCTCGCCGACTGGATCGATGGCCACGTCGGCGCCTTCGAGGCGATCGGCGGCGTGCCGGCACTGCTGGTGCCGGACAACACCAAGGTCGCCGTGATCAAGGCCTGCCTGTACGATCCGCAGATCAACCGCAGCTACGCCGACATGGCGGCGCAATACGGCACCGCCATTCTGCCGGCCAGGCCCACGGCGGCCACGGGACAAGGCCAAGGTCGAGCAGGCGGTCCTCATGGTCGAGCGCTGGCTGCTCGGACGGCTGCGCCATCGGACCTTCCACAGCCTCGCCGAGGTCAACGCGGCGATCGCCGAGTTAATGACCCGGCTCAACGAGGAGCGACCGATCCGGCGGCTCGGCGTGACCCGCCGCAAGCTGCTGGAGGAGATCGACCGGCCGGCACTCAGGGTCTTGCCGGAGAGCCCTTACGTGTTCGCCGAGTGGCGGATCTGCCGGGCCAGCATCGACTACCACGTCGAGGTCGAGGCGCATTACTACAGCGTCCCGCATCGCTTCGTCCGCGCCGAGGTCGAGGTGCGCTTCACCGCCCGCACCGTGGAGATATTCCACAAGGGCGAGCGGATCGCCGCGCATCAGCGCATGAGCGGCAACCACAAGCACACCACCGTGCCGGAACACATGGCGTCCAGTCATCGGCGCTACGCCGGCTGGACCATCGAGCGCATCCGCAAGGAGGCCGCCGCGATCGGGCCGGCCACCGCCGCGCTGTGCGACCTGATCCTCGATGAACGCACGCACCCCGAGCAGGGCTTTCGCACATCGGCGCGCACCTACGGCTCAGTCAAATCGATCCTCGCCAACAATCTCGATCGGCGGCCTTCACCCAAGCGGCCCGCGGACGACGCGCCGATCCTCCATCCCAACAACCGCGGGCCGCGCTACTACAACTAGGAGATCACGCCTTGCTCACGCATCCGCCCCTCGATCAACTCTACACGCTCGGCCTGCATGGCATGGCGAAGGCGCCTTCGCCGACATCGAAGCCGGCGGCGAGGCCGCAAGCCTCGGCCACGCCGAATGGCTCGCGCTCCTGCTCGAACGCGAAGCGTCGCTGCGACGCGACAAGCGGCTGTCGAAGCGGCTGCAATACGCCAAGCTGCGCCAGGAGGCCTGCGTCGAGGACATCGACTATCGCACCCCGCGCGGCCTCGACCGCAGCCTGCTGACGATGCTGGTCGAAGGGCAATGGATCGACGACCACGCCACCTTTTGATCTGCGGGCCCTCCGGCGTCGGTAAGAGCTGGCTCGCCTCAGCGCTCGGCAACAAGGCCTGCCGCGACAATCGCTCCGTGCTTTATCAGCGCGTCCCACGGCTGTTTAGCGATCTCGCTTTGGCGCGCGGCGACGGCCGCCACTCCCGCCTGCTGCGCGCGCTTGGCCGCGTCGATCTCCTCATCTTTGATGGTGTGGACGGCCTCACCTCAACGGCATCATAGTGCCAAGGCGTGGTCGCCAGAGCGCCACAAAGAAGGGGGACCGTCCGAGATGAAGTTTATTAGAATAGGCGTTGATCTCGCCAAGAACTATTTTCAGATTAATGCGCTGTCTAGTGAGGATGCACCAGCCGTAAAGCGCAAGCTGACGCGCCGGACGATGCGCGAGTTCTTCTCGAGGATCGAGCCGTGCCGCGTTGGCATGGAGGCTTGCGGCTCAGCCCACTATAGGGCGCGCGAACTGAAGGCCATGGGACACGATGTGTCTCTGATGCCGCCGGCCTACACAAAACCCTATGTCAAGCGAGGTAAGAACGATGCCGTCGATGCGGAAGCCATCTGTGAAGCGGTCTCGCGCCCTGCCATGCGTTTTGTGCCGATCAAGAGCGCTGATCAGCAAGCGACCCTGATGTGGCACAAGACGCGCGAGCTGCTGGTCAAACAGCGAACGATGAGCGTGAACGCTCTACGCGGCCATTTGGCCGAATTCGGTCTTGTCGTCGCCAAGGGCACCGGCCGCGTCGACGAGCCTTTAGGCCTCGCAGAAGGCGATGCGACTCTTCCCGACGCCGCTGTCCTGGCCGCGAGGGTTCTCGGTCAGCAAATTGATGCGCTCGGAGGCGCACTCGATGATTTGGAGAGGGAGATCGCCAAGGCTCACGCGCTCAGCGAGACGAGCCGTTCGCTCGGAGAAATTTCCGGCGTTGGCAAGCTTGTTGCCTCGGTAATTACAGCCAGTGTACCAGACCCAAGCGTATTCAATTCGGGACGGGATTTTGCTGCCTGGCTGGGTCTGACGCCCAGGCAAATTTCAAGCGGGGGTAAACCAACTCTCGGAACCATCACCAAGGCGGGTAATCGATATATAAGGAAGTTACTCGTTCTCGGAGCAACATCGCTTCTAAACGTTGTGGAAAAACGCCGCGGCGGCTTGCGCGACTGGATTGTCGGGCTTTTGGCTAAAAAAGCCGGCGCGGCTTGTGACCGTCGCCCTCGCCAACAAGCTTGCTCGGATCATCTGGGCAATGATGAAAACCGGAGAATGCTTCCGCACCGAGATGTTCGCCAAACTTTGAGTGTCGGACAGCCGCATCGAAGAGTTATAAGCTTGGTAAGTGCAAGAAAGGCATGATGAAAGACAACGGTCGCCACCGAAAACCAGGAAAACCCGACCAGTCGTGTGAGCCTCAAAGCTCGCATCCTTGATGTGACCCCTTGGTTGTCGGACTTCATCAGGGCCAGCGGAGATATGATCCGCGCTAAACGCCGGACATACGATCGCAGCCGTCCAAGTCGTTCGAAGTGCCAAATTGTGCTTGCCATCAGAGGCCGTCCACATACGACGACTGGGGCCTCGAGCCGCTTGACGCCGCGGCCCGCCACGACCTCCTGGAGATCCTCGAGGACCGCTACGGCCGCGGCTCCACCATCGTCACCAGCCAGCTCCCGATCGATCAATGGCACGCGCTGATCGGCGAGCCGATGACTTCATGATGCCTCCTCCTTCGAACGCTTGGTGTGTTGTACTCGATTGCGAAGCTGACTGATTTGTTCGTCTGAGAGCTCGATCTGCCATGGCTGGCCTTTGGTTAACTGACGACCTGCCAGCATTCCGCGCGCGAGATAGTCGAATACCGTCTGCGGGGTTACTCCAAGCTCAGCCGCTGCGCCCTGAATCGAGAAGCTGCCGTCGGGCCAGCGCATCGGATTCTTGTCTACGCCGTTGATTTTGACCGTGGGAATGCCCCAGCGGGTGCGCAACAGCCGGACGTTCTCGCCTTTGAAAGCGCAGCCTCGGGCCGCGACAAAGCCTTCCTGATTGAGGATTGCCGCGATCTCGGCATCCATTTTATGTTCAGCATTCAACTCGACGATCCGTCGCCGCAACCGATCAATGTCAATGTAGTTGCGGTAGGTATGAACGCGCCGTTGTACGTGATGCTCGCTGGTTGTGGCGGTCTGCCAGACGACGGGCCAAGCGAGAAGCGTCGAGGCTCACCACAAGGCCGGCGTTGCCAAGGCCGATCTCGGCAATGAGCTTCTGGAAACCATGACGATCCACAGCGCCAGCTCCGGACTTGCCCAGATCCTCGTCAATGACCTGGACGCGCTCCGGCGGCCAGCCCAGACCGATGGCCCGATCGACGAGGCGGTACTGCAGCTCGGTGCTCTCCTGGTGCTGGCGCACCTGGTTCACGGATGACTGCCGCACGTAGACGTAGGCCAACTTGGCTCGGTGTGCGGTCGTGAGCCGCTCGTCAGCGACGGTCGAGCTGATCAGCACGACCCAGTCTCCTTCCGGCCGTGCCGGGAACCGCTTGCATTCGCCGCAGCAGCGTGGCGAGGATTTGAGCGATCTGGGTTTGCGTCGCGGTCGACAGATTCGGCCACAGGCGCGGAATGTCGGCCGTCGGACGGCGGGGTGGATTTGCCAATATCGGCAGGGGTCGATACGCAACGCGACCTGGAAGCGGTCGGTGGGTCATCGCGAATCACCTTCTCGTCGAGAAGGCTCAGACTCGCGCTCAAATGTTGCATCAATGGGATCAGCGTACGGGCACTGATGCGCGGCAGATCGGCGGCGTTCGGGCGAGGCGTGATCGGCGTCTCGACAAGATCCGTCGACGCGATCCGAACTGCCCGCGGCCGGCCGTCCGGCAGCGCGACAACGACGTAGGCGGGACCGCCCCCGACCGCTCCTTCAGCACCTCAAGCCGGTGCCCAAAAAGAAAATGATGCGGGTCAGTGATCGTGACGTGAGACACGACCCGTTCCAAAATAGGGGCACTCTGTTGTGTTTGGTGATCCCACCTACGCCGACGCCGTCCTCGACCGCCTGGTCCATAACGCCCACCGGATCGATCTGAACGGCGAAAGCATGCGGCGAACCCGCAAACCTGACCGAAAGGCCTGAGCCTGTGGCGCTGTGGACATGCCGCTACGCTTGGACAACGCAAGAGCGTTGCCCACATGCCCACAGCAGGAACAACAGAAAAACCCGCCCGTCGAGCCGCGATTCAAGATTGACCACGCGGCTTCGCCGATGCCAGAAACCAGACAGCCAGAACGCCTCGCGCCCCGGGCGACATCAAATCGGAATGGTGGGCGAGATCATCTCGGAATACTGGAGGGTTCAAATAGGTCCCGCGTCGCAGATCTCGCCGCAAGTCCAGCGCGGGACCTA
>NZ_JAUIZJ010000045.1:0-2536 GCF_030435535.1 Bradyrhizobium sp. WYCCWR 13022 | reverse complement strand
CTGGTCCCGGCCGCGCAAGAACGGCGAGTGAGATCCTCCGCCAAGCCCCGCCCGGTTCGCCGGGCGGGGTAATATCTCCATCGGAGAAGCATCTCGCTAATACGCGACACTGCGGTCGCATCCGCCGGTTGTCCGCAACTGCGGGCGTCAAGCTATCCCCGAGCAAAACCCTCGATCGTGCGGCGGACACGCACTTTGCCGGGACCAACGTGGTAGTCTTTTATCACAGCGCCTTCCAGAGCTTGCTCGGCCATGGTGGAGCGGTTGCGCTGGCGCAGGTAGTCGTGCCAGGTGTGGAAGTGATAGCGCTCGATCCACGCTTCTGGGTCTGCCATGTTTTGTGCGATCGACCAACCGTAGGCGCCATTGCGCTGCCTGACGAGCCGAAGCTCTTGCATGGCCTCCCGAAAGTCCGGAGCGTTTTTCTGCTCCACCCGATATTCGATCTCGATCACCACAGGTCCGTCGCGCCCCCTGACCGGCAACCGCACCTGCGGATCTTCGAGGAGGCTTCCCTCTTCGGCACCCTCACCAACAGAAGGCATCCGCAATCGTAGGCCGACCAGAGGAGATGCCAGCATCAGCGAGGCTGCGACAAGCAGCGCTGTTTCAACGCCGGCGATGTCGGTGAGATGTCCCCACCCCCAGCTGCCTATGGCAAGACCGCCGGATGCGGCGGCCTGGTACGCCGCCAGAGACCTCGCGGCAACCCAGCGGGGTGCAGAAAGCTGTACGCCGATGTTCAAGAGCGTCCAAGACAACGTCCACCCTGTACCAGCCAGAACCAATCCGAACGCAGCCATCAACGGATTGTGGCTTAGTGCCAGAGTTGCAATACCCGCTGCCATGGACAGCGTGCAGCATCTCATGGCGGCTTCGCTACTTAAGCGCTCGCGCACCAGCGAGATATTGATCGCTCCCAAAATGGCTCCCAGGCCAAAGGCGCCCAGCATCACGCCGTAAGTTGGCGCGCCACCGAGAAGGCGATCACGTACGACCACTGGCAACAGCGCCAGGATAGCTCCGCTGACCAACCCGAATATGATCGTTCGGACCAACACGATCATAATAGGTGGCGAGTTCGTGATGTACCGGACGCCCAACAGGATGGCATGGCCGAGCCGTTCCGGTGGGAGACGCGACCGCTCACTTGCGCGCTTCCATAGATAGAGCGCGGCGATAAGTGGCACGAACGAGATCGTGTTGAATGTGAACGCGGCTACGGTCCCGGCGGAGGCCACAATGATACCCCCGACTGCCGGACCTACGCTCCGCGCGATGTTGTAGCTGATGCCATTCAACGCAACTGCGGCGGGCAGGGCTTGTGGAGGCACTTGCTCGCCCACTGCCGCCTGCCACGCGGGTCCCAACATCGCGGTGCCACAGCCTGCTGCAAAGCAGAGACCAAGCAAGAGGTCCGGCGTAAGCAATCCCAGCAAAGCGAGTACCGCCAGCGTAGCGCTGGCGGTCAGTGCAATACCGAGTGAAATCAATGCCACGATGCGCCGGTCATGCAGGTCAGCAATTGCGCCGGCCGGAATCGCAATGAGCATCACCGGCAATCCGAGAGCGGTTTGGACCAGCGCGACCTTGTCCGCTGACGATGACATTTCGGTCATAGCCCAGGCCACCCCGACTCCCTGTACCAAACTACCGAGATTTGACACCAGGCTGGCGGTCCAGATGCGGCGGAACGTGCGGTGCCGCAGAGGGGCGGTAATGCGATCGGCCTTGGCAGAGTGGAGGCGAGCTTCAAGGTCAGGCGAGGTTGGCTCAGCTTCCTCGGTCGTCGACCGCTCTTTCGGCTTGCCCGGAGCCAGGACAGGGCCGTTCAATGAGCGAAGCGAATTATCTGGACACACGAAGGTCTGCCTTTCGGCGGACCTTTTCGCGGTCCTACCGATCCCTTAGAATCACACATTATACCCATGCCCGCCGAAGAATTGCAGTGACGAAGTCCTACTTCGCGCCGGATTGCCGCACCGAGAACAAATGCCCGTGAGGCGGGATAAAACATATCTGACATGTGCAGTGGCTCGACGATGAGCTGAGGGCCGCGATATCTGGTTCTCGGCGTCCGGGGGCCGTACTGATCAGTTCTCGCAGATGTCCTGCGGTACGTGCACGCAGCACTGGCCTGGGTCATCACCTGAATGGCCTTAATCTGCAACGGTGAGGCAGCGTTCACATGGATGACGCTGCTAGGATAGACGTACTCGACTGGACGGCCGAGGCGGTGAACTACCGACTCACCCAGTTATTGCGGCCGCGATGCGCAAAGCCGGACCGTTAGGACGTTCCTCATCGTCATACAGATTTCTAAGATTGGTAGCCGACGAGGCATGATGTCGTGTGAGCAGCTTAACGGCTTGCCTATGAAGTGCTACGAACAAGCAGCACCGATTATCACGTCTCGCCCCACATAGCTCCGGCGCCGGGACGAAGCGCACCGCTTGACCGGCTTTGCGGGGACGATGCCGCCCATTCCCGCAGATTGTTTCTCTTCCTTCCCGAACCGTTCCGACCTCTTGTGCAG
>NZ_JAUIZJ010000044.1:0-31009 GCF_030435535.1 Bradyrhizobium sp. WYCCWR 13022 | reverse complement strand
GACAACGCCCTCTCTCCTTACGTCTCCCGCATCAAAAGGCAGTAGCGCAACAGGCCCACAAGGGGAGAGGGAAAGAAAGGTCAGCTCGCCGCTTCCAGCCGCACTTCCGTCAGCAGGCGCATCGCGGCATCCGCGTCCATCGGTTCGCCGAAGGCAAAGCCCTGCGCGTATTCGCAGCCCAATTGATAGAGCTCGACCGCGTCGGAATCCGTCTCGGCGCCTTCCGCCACCACGTCCATGCCGAGGTCATGCGCGAGCGCGATGATCGACTTCAGGATCACCGGGCGCGTGCCGCGGTTGGTGGTGCGGACGAAGGACTGGTCGATCTTGATGGTGTCGAACGGAAAGCGCTGCAGGTAGGCGAGCGAGGAATGACCGGTGCCGAAATCGTCGAGCGAGAGTCCAGTTCCGAGCTCGCGGATGCGCGTCAGCATTTGCGCCGCGTGTTCCGGATTCTCCATCACCAGCGATTCCGTCAGCTCCAGCTTCAGCGTGCCGCGCGCCACCGAAGAGCGCGACAGCACGGTGCGGATGTCGTGGATCAAATCATGGCGCAGCAACTGCCGCGAGGAGACGTTGACGGATGCGAAGATCGGCTCGCGCGAGCGCATCGCACGCTGCCAGATCGAGAGCTGCTTTGCGGTCTGGTCGAGCACGAACATGCCGAGGTCGACGATCAGGCCGGTCTCTTCCGCGATGGTGATGAATTCCGACGGCGCCATGCGCCCGAGTTTCGGATGATCCCAGCGCACCAGCGCCTCGAAGCCCGCGACCGAGCGATCCTCCAGCCGCACGATCGGCTGGTACAGGATGGTGAGCTCCTGCCGCTCGATGGCGCGGCGAAGCTCGCTCTCGAGCGTCAGGCGATCCGTCTTCCGCGCGCGCATCGCCGGCTTGTAGACGTCGATGCGGTCGCCGCCGATGCGCTTGGAGTGATACATCGCAAGCTCGGCGTCCTTGATGATCTCGTCCGTCAGCTGGGTCTGCGGATCGGACAGCGCCATGCCGATCGAGGCCGTCAGGAAGATCTCGCGGTCGTTGAAGGCGATCGGGGCGCGGATGGTCTTGCGGATCGTCTCGGCGAAATTGGTGATCCGCGCCGGGTCCTGCTCCGACAAGAGGATCAGGCCGAACTGGTCGCCGGCGAGCCGGGCCAGCGTGTCCTGCGGCTTCAGGATGCGGGTGAGGCGGCGGGCCAGTGTCAGCAGGATTGAGTCGCCGACCGCGATGCCGACGGAATCGTTGACCTGCTTGAAGCGATCGAGGTCGATCACCATCAGCGTCGGCCGCAGCGTGGGCATCGATTTTGCGAAATGTGCAACGGCACCCAGCCGGTCCATGAACAGCTTGCGGTTGGGCAGGCCGGTGAGGTTGTCATGCACGGAATCGTGCAGCAGGCGCTCCTCGGCGTTGCGCAGTTCGGTGACATCGGTGAGCGTGCCGACCACGCGCGAGACCTCGCCGTCGGAGCCGACCACCGGCCGCGCCTTCAGCGCGAACCACATGAAGTGACCATCGGGCGTACGCAGGCGGAAATCCTGCACCAAGCGGCCGCGGCGCTGGTCGAGCACGCTGTCGAGCGCGGCGCGGAAACGGTCCTGGTCGAGCGGATGCAGCACCTCGAGCCAGGAGGCCGCCGGCCCTTCGAGCGTACCGCGCTTCAGCCCGAGCAGGGCTTCCGTCTCGGGGCTCGTAAAAACCTTGTCGGCGGAGACGTCCCAGTCCCAAATCAGATCGCCGGAACCGGCGAGCGCCAGCGCTCGCCGCTCGATGTCGGAGACGACGCCGGTGGTGGCGCCGCCGCCGGCGAAGGCGTGCTGCATGACCGTGAAGCCGATCAGCATCACGATCAGCACGAGGCCGCCGAGCAGGGCGGGGCCGACGATGTCGTTGGTGACGGAGCCGGCCACCGTCATGCCGGCCGCGACCACCCAGACCACCAGGAGGAACCAGGTCGGGATCAGCAGCACCGCGCGGTCGAAGCCGTGGGTGGAGAGATAGACGATCAGCGCGAAGCCGGCGAAGGCGATCAGCACCAGCGAGATGCGTGCGATGCCGGAGGCGACGGCAGGATCGAACAGAGCGAGCGCCACCAGCGAGCCGAGGAAGGCGAGCCAGCCCACCGTGATGTGGGAGTAGCGCACATGCCATCGACTGAGATTGAGATAGGCGAACAGGAACACCAGTAGCGTTGCCGCCAATATCGCTTCACCCGCCGCGCGCCAGATGCGCTCGGCGTTGTTCGACATGTCGAGCACCTTGCCCCAGAAGCCGAAATCGACGCCGATATAGACCAGCACCGCCCATGCCAGCGCGGCCGCCGCCGGGAACATGATGCTGCCCTTCACGACGAACAGAATCGTGAGCACGAGGGCGAGAAGCCCCGATATGCCGATCACGATGCCCTGGTACAGCGTGAACGAGTTGACCTTGTCCTTGTAGGCTTCCGGCTCCCACAAATAGAGCTGCGGCAGCTTGTCGGTGCGCAGTTCGGCGACGAAGGTGACGACGGCGCCGGGATCGAGCGTGATGCGGAACACGTCTGCGGTCGCGCTCTCCTGGCGCTCCGGCCGGTCGCCGATCGACGGCGTGATGGTCGCGATGCGCGACAGGCCGAGGTCGGGCCACAGCAGCCCCGACGACACGATACGGTAATGCGGGGCGACGATCAGGCGGTCGAGCTGGTCGTCGGTGTTGTTGGCGAGCGCGAACACCACCCAGTTCTGGCCGCCTTCACGGGCACGCACCTCGATGCGGCGGACGATACCGTCGGTGCCGGGGGCGGTGGAGACCTGGATGCGGTCGGCTTCGCTGCGCTGATGCTCGAGCACGCCGGTAAGGTCGATCGCAGGCGCGTCACTGCGGACGCTGACGGCGTCGAGCGCGCGCGCGGGATACGCGGCGACAAGAATCATGAGGCCCAGCGCGATGGGCGCGAGGCACCTGATCAGACGCAAGGTCAGTTCTCCGCGTTCGACGCAAACTTTGAGTGCAAGGCTGGCACGTGGAAAGGCTAGCACGTAGAGGCGATTTCAGACCGGACGGAAGTGGTTCGGCGTTTCGCGATAGATGCCACGAAAGCGAGGAAAATCAAAGGGTTTCCGCCCGGTTCTGTGGCCCAGCGACCTAGACCTCCAACACAATTTTGCCAATATGTGCTGACGTCTCCATGCGCCGGTGTGCGTCGGCGGCCTTTTCCAGCGGGAAAGCGCTGTCCATCAGCGGTTTGACCCGGCCTTCGCGCAAAAGCGGCATCACTTTCGCTTCAATCGCAGCCACCATCGCGGCCTTGTCCGCATTACTACGGGGACGCAAGGTCGAGCCGGTATGGGTCAACCGCTTCACCATCACCTTGGCGATGTTGACGCTGACCTTGGGGCCGTTGAGGGTCGCGATCTGCACGATACGACCGTCGACGGCGGCGGCATCGTAGTTGCGGTCGACATATTCGCCTGCAACCATGTCGAGGATCAGATTGACGCCGACCTTGTCGGTCTCTTCCTTGACCACGGCGACGAAGTCTTCGGTCTTGTAGTTGATGGCGCGGTCGGCACCGAGCTTGAGGCAGGCGTCGATCTTGTCCTGCGAGCCGACGGTGACGAACACTCTTGCGCCGAACGCTTTCGCGAGCTGGATCGCCATGGTGCCGATGCCGGAGGAGCCGCCATGGATCAGCAGCGTCTCGCCGGCCTTCAGGCCGCCGCGCTCGAACACATTGTGCCAGACCGTCATCAGGGTTTCCGGCAGCGCGCCGGCTTCCTTCATCGACAGCGCCGGCGGCACGCTCATCGCCTGGGCGTCCTGCGCGATGCAATACTGCGCGTAGCCGCCGCCGGCGACGAGCGACATGACCTTGTCGCCGATCTTGTGCCGCTTGGCGTTGCTCCCCACCGCGACCACTTCGCCTGAGATCTCGAGACCCGGCAGGTCGCTGGCACCGGGCGGCGGCGGATAGGCGCCGGACCGCTGCGCCACGTCGGGCCGGTTGACGCCGGCGGCCTGCACCTTGACCAGGATTTCATCAGGCCCGGGCTGCGGAACGGCCCGCTGTTCCGGGACCAGCACCTCCGGTCCGCCGGGCTTGGAGATGGCGACCACGGTCATTTGCGCGGGCAGCTTGTCCATGATGTGTCCTTGAGCAAAGGTGCAAGAGGGAACGAGGCCTTTGATTAGCCAGCGCGGATCAGGCTGGCAACCGCCCAAGCCATGTATCAAGCCGTGTGGTCCGGTCCGCGGACGCAGGAGGAACGACGATGCCGATGGAAGACGACGACCGTCCGCGCAGGAAGGTCACCCACGAGATCGGACAGGATCTCTCACTATTGTCCGTGGAAGAGCTGACCGAGCGCGTCGCTCTGCTGAAGACCGAGATCGTGCGCCTGGAAGAAGCTACCACCAGGAAGCGCGCCTCGCGCGATGCGGCGGACAGTTTCTTCAAGTCGTAGGATTTGAGTGTCCTGGCGCGCCCCGGAATGACGGCGGAGAGAGCGCGCGAGCGCATCCCACTCGGCCATTGACCGACATGGCTAACGAACCCTCAAAGAATTCGTTCGTTTACGCACCATTAAGCTTTCGAGTTTATGACTGGAACTGTCCTCGTTTGGACACCGAGTGGCTCCTGTCCACTCTGTTTGACGCCTCCCTGTTATCAACTTTCAAAGCCGCCGGTCTCCGGCGGCTCTTTTTTGCGTTTTTCGTATCTAGCCCCGGTTGAATTCCTGCGAATGACCCGCGGAAACCATATCCGCTGTTGTTGCTGGACTCCGCGGTTCGCCCGCGCAATGATTTGTTCATCATAAAGCCGGCGCCAAAGCCGGACGGGTAAATAGTTGCGTAAGGGGCGTTAACCATGGAACGTTTGCAGGCCGAAGGCGCTCTCGTTCAACTCAGCGAGCGGTTCACCAATTCTGCGGCGTTCGGCGCGCTGTTCCGTGAAGGCATGGATCTCGTCGAAGAGACCGCCGCCTATCTCGACGGCGCCGGCCGCACCGAGGCCAAGGCGCTCGACCGCGCCGTCAGCCTCACCTACGCGACCGAGAGCATGCGCCTCACCACGCGCCTGATGCAGCTCGCCTCGTGGCTGCTGCTGCACCGCGCGGTGAAGGAAGGCGAGATGACGCTGGTCCAGGCCAATCGCGAGAAGACCAAGGTCAAGCTCACCGCCGCCGATCCCGGCCCGGCCGATACCGTCGAGAAGCTGCCCTCGCAACTGCAGGACCTGATCCATCGCTCGATGAGTCTCCAGACCCGCGTGCGTCGTCTCGACACCTCGATCCACACCCCGCCGGCCGACCACGTCGCCATCGGCAACCCACTGGTGCCGCAGCTCAACGCGCTGAAGGCCGCGTTCGAGCGCTAACGTAATTTGCCGTCATTCCGCGGCGCGCGAAACGCGACCTACGGTGCGCAGTTGCGCGCCTGAGAATCTCGGAGTTCCGGGTTCGATGCTGTGCACCGCCCCGGAACGACAGTCAGAAAACAAAAACGCCCCCGGAGCTCCGGGGGCGTTTTTCGTCTCCAGCCTTTTCGGCCTGGATCAATCCTTTTTGAGGAAGCCCGAAAATTTCTTCTGGAAGCGCGAGACGCGGCCGCCGCGGTCCATGATCTGAGCGTTGCCGCCGGTCCAGGCCGGATGCGACTTCGGGTCGATGTCGAGGTTCAGCGTGTCGCCTTCCTTGCCCCAGGTGGAGCGGGTCAGGTACTCGGTTCCGTCGGTCATGACGACCTTAATCGTATGATAATCCGGATGAATTTCGGCTTTCATGGCAATTCCTGGGGCGCCCGGCGCCCGGCTCGAGTGACTATCGAATGACGGATTTGGCGGGGTCTATACCCCACGAAGTCCCCTAAAACAAGCCATTGTGGGGACGGGCGAACCGGAGCGGCCCCTAAGGGACTTACCGGATTTGCCACTACCCTTGCACCGGCCTATGTGGAGCCAACGTCTCTCTTTTGGTCGGATTCCAATGAGCGCAGTTGAACGGCTTGAAACCGGGCCCGCAGAAGCCCCGTCGATCGAGGCCGAGTTGATCGAGCAGCCGGCAAAGGGCCGGGCCAAGCTGCGGCCCTTGATGGCGCTTGCGCCTTATGTCGCCCGCTATCGTGGCCGCGCGGCGCTGGCCTTCGTGGCGCTGACGGTTGCCGCACTGACCACGCTGCTGGTGCCGGTCGCGGTGCGCCGGATGATCGATTTCGGCCTGACGCCGGAAGGGATCGCGCTGATCAACAGCTACTTCTCGGTGATGATCGCGGTCGTCGCCGTGCTCGCGCTCGCCAGCGCCTCGCGCTACTACCTCGTGATGACGATCGGCGAGCGCATCGTCGCCGATCTCAGGCGCGACGTGTTTGGGCACCTGCTCTCGCTGTCGCCGTCCTTCTTCGATTCCGCGCGCAGCGGCGAACTTGTGTCGCGGCTCACTGCCGATACGACGCAGATCAAATCCGCGGTCGGTGCTTCGGTGTCGATCGCACTGCGCAATCTCATGATGTTTTTTGGTGCCGCAGCCATGATGGTCATCACCAGCCCGCGGCTGTCAGGCTTCGTGCTGTTGGCGATCCCGCTGATCGTGTTGCCGCTGGTCGCCTTCGGGCGCTGGGTGCGGCGTTTGTCGCGCAATGCGCAGGACACGCTGGCCGATGCGTCCGCCTATGCCGGCGAGCTGGTCGGCGCGATCCGCACCGTGCAGGCCTATACCAGCGAGGGGCTCGCCGCGAAGCGCTTTGGCGGCGAGGTCGAGCAGGCCTATGAGGCCGCGCGCACATCGACCCAGGCGCGCGCGGTTCTCACCGCCATCGTCATCTTTATCGTGTTTGCAAGCGTGGTCGGCATCCTCTGGATCGGCTCGCATGACGTGCTCACAGGCGCGATTACTCCGGGCCGGCTCGGCCAGTTCGTGCTCTATGCGGCGTTCGCGGCCGCCGGCCTCGGCCAGCTCAGCGAGGTCTGGGGCGAGGTGTCTGCGGCATCAGGCGCGGCCGAGCGCCTGTTCGAGATTTTGCACGTGAAGCCCGAGATCGCAGCACCCGCATCGCCGCGTGCGCTTCCTGTGCCCGGACGCGGCGAAGTCGGCTTCGATCATGTCAGCTTTGCCTATCCCGCGCGGCCCGATGTCAATGTGCTCGATGCCGTCTCGTTTGCGGTGCGGCCCGGCGAGAAGATCGCGATCGTCGGCCCGTCCGGCGCCGGCAAGAGCACGATTTTCCATCTGCTGCTGCGCTTCTACGATCCGCGCAGCGGCGCGATCTTGCTCGACGGCGTGCCGGTGAAATCAGCCGACCCGCGTGACTTCCGCTCGCGCATCGCGCTGGTGCCGCAGGAATCCAACGTGTTTGCCGCAAGCGCCCGCGAAAACATCCGCTTCGGCCGGCCCGATGCGACCGATGCCGAAGTCGAGCGCGCGGCCGAGCTCGCGCACGCCACCGAGTTCATCCGCCGCCTGCCCGAGGGCTTCGAGACCCCGCTCGGCGAGCGCGGCGTGACGCTATCGGGCGGCCAGCGCCAGCGCATCGCGATCGCACGCGCCATCCTGCGCGATGCGCCGCTGCTGCTGCTCGATGAGGCGACCTCCGCGCTCGACGCCGAAAGCGAGACGCTGGTGCAGACCGCGCTCGAAGAGTTGATGAGCCATCGTACCACGCTGGTGATCGCGCATCGCCTCGCCACCGTCTTGTCCTGCGACCGCATCCTGGTGATGGACCAGGGCAGGATCGTCGAGCAGGGCACGCATGCCGAACTCGTCGCGGCGAACGGGCTTTACGCGCGGCTGGCGAGGTTGCAGTTCGAGGGAGCGTGAGGGGCTGCCTCCTCACTTGCACTTCGGCGAGCCCATCGGCACGTTCGGCCACGGCCAGTTCTTCCAGCTTCCGCCCTCGCCGATACAGGGCGACCCATCGCCCGTCGGCGCAGGCGAAGCCGTCGTGTCAGTTGCTGTCCTGGGCGGCGGCGCGAGTCGCCGGTCGATATAAGCAGTCGACACATAGCCCGCGACGATGACGCCGAGAAAGACCGAAGCCCCCTTGGCCAGATCGCTCAGCCGCATCGATCCTCTCCATCCGCAGTCACGGCCGCCACGCCATCTTCAGCACCGGCCGTCCCGAGGTCGGGTTCACATCCTCGCCGGCATGGCAAAAGCCGTTGCGTTCGTAGAAGCGAATGGCGCGGGCGTTGTCCCTGTTGACGAGCAGCGTGACGCCTGACGGCGACAGCCGCTTGGCTTCATCGACCAGCAGCCTTGCCGCGTCCGAGCCCCAATGATCGGGGTCGACCACGAGCTGGTCGAGATAGCCGTCACCGTCGATGGTGACGAAACCGGTCAACACGCCATCTTGTTCCGAGACCACGATCGCGGCTTTCGGCACCAGCTCGTTTCGCCAGCGCTCGCGCCACCAGTCCAGCCGTGCGGCGAAGTCGATCTGCGGATAGGCCTGCTGCCAGGTGCGATGCCAGAGATCGATCGCCGCCGCTTCGTCGGCGGCTGCGTAGGGGCGAAGGTGGAGCGCGCTCACTACCGCTCCGTCAGCTTCAGCTCGATACGTCGGTTGCGCTTGTAGGCCTCCTCGGTGTTGCCGGGATCGAGCGGCTGGAATTCGGCGAAGCCTGCGGCGACGAGGCGCTGCGCCGGCACACCGAGCGAGATCAGATATTGCACCACCGAGATCGCGCGCGCCGATGACAGGTCCCAGTTCGACTTGAAGTTCGGGCCGTTGACGGGCCGCACGTCGGTATGTCCGTCGACGCGCAGCACCCAGGCGATCTCGGCCGGGATCTTCTTGTCGAGCTCGATCAAAGCGGCCGCGACCGTGTCGAGCTCGGAGCGGCCCTCGGGCAGCAGCGTTGCCTGTCCGGTGTCGAAGAACACTTCGGACTGGAACACGAAGCGGTCGCCGACCACGCGGATGTCGGGACGGTTGCCGAGAATGGCGCGCAGCCGGCCGAAGAACTCGGAGCGATAGCGCGACAATTCCTGCACGCGCTGCGCCAGCGCGACGTTCAGGCGAGAGCCGAGATCGGCGATGCGGTTCTGCGATTCCTTGTCGCGCTTCTCCGACGCGTCGAGCGCCTCTTCCAGCGCGGCCAATTGCCGGCGCAGCGCGCTGATCTGCTGGTTCAGCACCTCGATCTGCGCCAGCGCCCGCGCCGAGACGGCCTTCTCGGAGTCGAGCGCCTTGCCGAGCTCGGCGGTCTTGCCTTGCGCGTCGTTGCCGGCGTTGGCGAGGCCTTCATAGAGGCCCTTCATGCGGTCGCGCTCGCTCTCGGCCGAGGCGAGCCCGGCCTTGAGCTGCGAGACCTGGTCGTCGAGTGAGAGCTTGCCGAGCTTCTCCAGCGAGAGCAGCTCGTTGAGCTGGGCGATCTTGGCGTTGAGCTGCTCCAGCGCCTTGTCCTTGCCGGTCACCTCCTGCGACAGGAAGAACTGCACGACCAGGAACACCGAGAGCAGGAAGACGATCGACAGCACCAGCGTCGACAGCGCGTCGACGAATCCGGGCCAGTAGTTGAAGGCGCCTTCACTGCGGCGGCCGCGGGCTAGAGCCATGCTCGCCTCTCAAATGCTGATTGCTCAACTCTTCTCGGGCTGGCGCGCGATGCGCTCCAGCAGGCGACGGATCTCGCGGTTCTGCTCGCCCTGGCCGTCGGCCCATTCGCGGATCATCTGCTGCTCGGTCCGCATGTGCGAGACCAGCGCCTGGATCGCCTCCGCCAGGCTCGCCATCGCCGCCGTGGTGCCGCGGCTGGCGCTGCCTTCCTCGAGCACGGAGCGCAGCCGCTCGACGGCCGCCTGCAGCTCGCCGCTGGCAACGCCGCCGCCACCGGCCGCGGCGACCGCGACCTCGCCGCTGCCGTATTCACGCACGGTGGTGGCGAGCCAGTCCTCGAGGTCGGTGTAGAAGCGGTTCTGCGCCTGGCTCGATTGCAGATCGAGGAAGCCGAGGATCAGCGATCCCGCAAGGCCGAACAGCGAGCTGGAAAAGGAGATGCCCATGCCGCCGAGCGGGGCGGCAAGCCCCTCCTTGAGCGTGTCGAACAGCGCGCCGGCATCGCCGCCGACCTTGAGGCCGTCGATCACCTTGCCGACCGAGCCGACCGTCTCGATCAGGCCCCAGAAGGTGCCGAGCAGGCCGAGGAAGACCAGGAGGCCGGTCATGTAGCGGGAGATGTCGCGGGCTTCATCGAGGCGCGTCGCGATCGAATCGAGCAGGTGCCGCATCGTGGTCTGGGTGATCGACATCCGCCCGGTGCGCTCGCCGCCCAGGATCATCGCCATCGGCGCCAAGAGCTTCGGGTGCCGGGCCGGCGCGAGGCCGGGATCGGCAATGCGGAAATTGTTGACCCAGGAGACTTCAGGATAGAGCCGGATCACCTGGCGGAAGGCCAGCACGATGCCGATGAACAGCACCGCCCCGATCAGGGCGTTCAGCCCGGGATTGGCGAAGAAAGCCTGGATGATCTGCTTGTAGAGCACCACGCCCACCAGGGTGCACAGCACCAGAAAGACCAGCATCCGCACCAGGAAGACGCTGGGTGAGGACAGTTTCGTGTACTCGATGTCGATGGCGGAGCGGGGCGAGGCGCCTGGCGGCATGGCCGGTATCATCCGTTACGAAAGCTTGATTGCCTCCGCACTATGGCACAGCGCCCGCCCAAAAAAAGCGCCGGATGTGCGGATTTCGGGAAGGAGGGGCGGAACCCAAAGCTGAAACCGGGCTTTGATGTCAACGTATTTTGCAAAACTTCGGCATTCCGCAGGCTTAGCTTGGATTTTTTGCATGACGACGTTTCTCTGGGGACTGGCGGCCATCGCGTTCTCGCTCGCGGTCCTGATGGCGTTCGCCTGGGTTGTGCGGCAGCGCACCGGCAATTCCGGCTGGGTCGATACGATCTGGACCTTTGCGGTCGGCCTTGTCGGCGCCGGCAGCGCGCTGTGGCCATTCGCGGGCGAGGGACCCAATGCGAGGCAATGGCTGGTTGCCGGCCTCGTTGCGGTCTGGTCGCTCCGGCTGGGCACCCATATCGCCATCCGTACCGCCGGGATCACTGACGACCCCCGCTATGCCGCCTTCGCCGCGGAGTGGGGGCTGAACGCGCCGCGGCGGATGTTCATCTTCCTGCAAAATCAGGCGCTGGGCTCGGTGCCCCTGGTGTTCTCCATTTTCGTCGCCGCGCACGTCCCCGAACCCGCCTTGCGTATTCAGGACGTCCTGGGAGCCGCGATCCTGCTGATCGGAATCGCCGGCGAGGCGCTGGCGGACGCGCAACTGCGCCGCTTCCGGATTGATCCTGCCAACCACGGCAAGGTCTGCGACGTCGGGCTGTGGCGCTGGTCGCGCCATCCCAATTATTTCTTCGAATGGCTCGGCTGGCTCGCCTATCCCGTGATTGGACTTGCGGCCTTCTATCCCTGGGGCTGGGCCAGCCTGCTCGCGCCGATCTTCATGTACTGGATCCTGGTCCACGTCACCGGGATCCCGCCCCTGGAAGCGCAGATGCTGCGGTCGCGCGGCGAACGCTACCGCACCTATCAATCCCGAACCAGCATGTTCTTTCCGTTGCCACCGAGAGAGGGAATGGCCGCATGAGCGTCGTGTCCACGATCATCGGGACTGCCGAACGCGTGCCGCTGCCGGATCTCGTGGTCCGCGCCGCCATCCAGCGCCTGTGCTCGCGCACCGCGGCGCGCCTGTCGGTGCTCGGCGCGGCCGACGATGCCGCCTTCGCCGGGCGGATGATGCTGAGGCCGATCGCCGAACACGCGGACGCTGCAAACACCCAGCATTACGAGGTGCCGTCGGGCTTCTTCGCCCAGGTGCTCGGCCCGAACCGCAAATATTCGTCCTGCTTCTACAAGACCGACGCGACGACCTTGCAGGAGGCGGAGGAGGAAGCGCTGCGCCAGACCGTTCAGCATGCCGGCCTTGCCGACGGCCAGACCATCCTCGAGCTCGGCTGCGGCTGGGGCTCGCTGTCGCTGTGGATCGCGCGGCGGTTTCCGCATGCCAAGGTGACGGCCGTGTCGAATTCGCAAGGCCAGCGCGCCTATATCGAGGACATCGCGCGGCAGCGCGGCTTGCTGAACTTGCGCGTCGTCACATCGGACATGAACGTGTTCGCCCCGGAAGGCCGGTTCGACCGCATCGTCTCGGTCGAGATGTTCGAGCACATGATGAACTGGCGCAAGCTGATGACGCGCGTGCGCGCGTGGCTCGCCCCCGAGGGCCGCTTCTTCATGCACATCTTCACCCATCGCGCCGGCTCCTACGTGTTCGACCGTGCCGATCGCGAGGACTGGATCGCGCAGCACTTCTTCACCGGCGGGGTGATGCCGAGCCATCATCTGATCGGGCAATATGCCGACATCTTCACGGTCGAGAAGGAATGGCGCTGGAGCGGCACGCACTATCAGCGCACGGCCAACGACTGGCTCGCCAATTTCGATGCGCATCGTGACGCGGTCGAAACATCCTTGCGCAACGTCTATGGGGACGAGACCCATCTCTGGATGCGGCGCTGGCGCTGGTTCTTCCTCGCCACCGCGGGTCTGTTCGGCCACGCCGACGGAACGGAGTGGGGTGTCAGCCACTACCGGATGAAGCCGACGGGTTCGAGCGCGTCGTCCTGAAATCCGCGCGCGGGACGCGCCAGCACGTCCGAGTGTGCCTCGGGAGAACCATTGCGGCCTATTGCCTCCTTTCCTCTTCTCGGCGCGATTCTTCCCGGGTTTGATCTAAAGCAAAGCGCTGAGATGTTCTCATGCTAGCTTGACAACTTCTCAATGACGTCATTGGAGGTTGCAATGATCATTGAGCGCTTGTCTCGAGAACACCGCAACATCGAGGCGCTGCTCGCCGTCCTCGAGCGCGAGCTGGAGATCTTCGATCGGGGGGATCGCCCTGATTACGAAGTCATTCGCGCGGTCATCAGCTATTTCGAGCTCTATCCCGAGATGTACCATCATCCTCTGGAGGAGCTGGTTTTTGCGAAGCTGAGGCGCCGCGACCCCGCCGCGGCGGCAAAGGTCGGTAATCTCACACTCGAGCACCAGAAGGGCGCCGAGCGTTTGCGCCGCGTCGCTCGAGCGGTCGATTACGTTCTCGCAGATCGTGAAATGCTGCGGCAAGATGTCGACAACATCGTTCGCGACTTCATCGAGAGCGAACGGCGCCACATCAAGATGGAAGATCGTGATTTCTTTCCTGCCGCCCTCGAGGCTTTGAAGCCTCGAGATTGGTCGGAGATCGCTTCTGCCTCGACCGACCACGTGGATCCGTTGTTCAGCGACTCGGCCGAAGAGACCTTCGACGCGCTCCGCGCACGCATCTTGCAGTTGGAACAAGAGGCGGAAGCCGGACGACGCTGAAGCGCAATGAGATCGGGATGAATTGCGATCGCGCTTGAGGGTGTCGTTTGGACATCGTTCGATTGCGATGTTCTGTCGCAGCGCGGCGTGATGGAACCCGACTCACAATCCGGTGAATCCAGAAAATCATTCTGAACTCAGTGCGATAGCCGATGTGACATTGAGCCGCCCGTGCAATGCGTTGCGTCGCAGCAAGCGCAGACTATTTTCGCTTTCAAATCGGGCTGTCCGGACCATCCGGACGGCTGAAGCAATCGGCGATTCACGGGGCAACTACCTTTATGTCAGCACTTCATGCGCGATCCGCCTGCATGGCACTAATGCTCGCGGTCGCGGCGCCGCTGCTTGCGGGCTGCGATGAGTCCAATTCGGCGATCGTCCAGGCGCAACCGACGGAACCCGACGTCAGTGTCGTCACGATCAGGCCGCAGCCACGGAGCGTGGTGCGAGAACTTCCTGGCCGCATCGCTCCGACCCGCGTCTCCGACGTGCGACCGCGAGTCTCGGGCATCGTGGTCGAACGAATGTTCCACCAGGGCAGCGAGGTGAAGGCGGGCGATCCCCTCTACCGGATCGATCCGCGCCCGTTCGAAGTCGAGGTGATGGCGAGCCAGGCAGCGGTCACCAAGGCCGAGGCTGCATTGGTGCAGGCCAGGCAGCAGGCGCACCGCATCGCGACGCTGACCAGCCAGCGCGCCGCGCCCGAAGCCGAGAACGAGAAGGCGATCGCCGCCGAACATCAGGCCAAGGCCGAAGTCGAGGGCCGCAAGGCCGAGCTCGCGCGTGCGAAGCTCAATCTCGACTACGCCACGGTTCGTGCGCCGATCGACGGTGTCGTCGGTGCGGCCCTCGTCAGCGAAGGTGCGCTCGCGGTGCAGAACGAGACCAATCTCGCCACCATCCAGCAGCTCGATCCGATCTATGCGGATTTCACCCAGTCGGTGACCGAGCTCAATCAGCTTCGTCGCGCCTTCGAGAGTGGCGACCTCGAGCGCATCGCGGCCGATGCCGCCAAGGTGCGCCTGGTGCTCGACGACAACACGATCTATCCGCTGAACGGCAAGCTGTTGTTCTCCGACGCCAAGGTCGACGCCAACACCGGACAGGTGACACTCCGCGGCGAATTTCCCAATCTGAAGCGCGAACTGTTGCCGGGGATGTACGTTCGCGTGCGGATAGAGCAGGGCATCGACAGCGACGCGATCGCAGTGCCGCAGCAGGCGGTCCAGCGCAATGGTGCCGGCGGCAGCGAGGTGTTCGTCGTCAAGGACGACAACCGCGTCGCGGTGCAGCCGGTGCGTACCGGCTCGGTGCAGGACGGCGACTGGTTCGTTACCGAGGGCCTGAAGGCCGGCGACAAGGTCGTCGTGGAGGGCTTCCAGAAGTTCGCCGCCGGTGACAAGGTCAAACCTCGATCCTGGGCCGAGGCTGAAGTCATCGTGGAAAGTCAGCGCGCCCAGATGATGCAGTAAGGCATCATGGCAAGCTTCTTCATCGACAGGCCGATCTTCGCCTGGGTCGTCGCGCTGTTCATCTGTCTGATCGGCGCGATCTCGATCCCGCTGTTGCCGATCGCGCAGTATCCGATCATCGCGCCGCCATCGATCTCGATCTCGACGAGCTACCCGGGCGCCTCGCCCGAAAACCTCTACAACAGCGTCACCCGCCTGATCGAGGAGGAGCTCAACGGCGCCTCCGGCATCCTCAATTTCGAATCGACCAGCGACTCGCTCGGCCAGGTCGAGATCATCGCCAACTTCCAGCCGGGCACCGATACCAGCGCGGCCTCGGTCGAGGTGCAGAACCGCATCAAGCGTGTCGAAGCGCGGCTGCCGCGCGCCGTGATCCAGCAGGGCATTCTGATCGAGGAAGCGTCCAGCGCGGTGCTCCAGATCATCACGCTGAACTCGACCGACGGCAGCCTGGATGAAGTCGGCCTCGGCGACTTCATGATCCGCAACGTGCTCGGCGAAATCCGCCGCATCCCCGGTGTCGGCCGCGCCACGCTCTATTCGACCGAGCGCAGCCTTCGTGTCTGGGTCGATCCCGCAAAGCTCGTCGGCTATGGGCTGACGGCCGACGACGTCAACAAGGCAATCGCGGCGCAGAATGCGCAGGTCGCCTCGGGCAGCATCGGCGCCGAGCCGTCGACCGCGACCCAGCGCACCTCGGCGCTGGTGCTGGTCAAGGGCCAGCTGTCGTCGCCGGATGAATTCGGCGCCATCATCCTGCGCGCCAATGCCGACGGCTCGACCGTGCGGCTGCGCGACGTCGCGCGCATCGAGGTCGGCGGGCTCAGCTATCAGTTCAACACCCGCCTCGACGGCAAACCGACAGCCGGTCTGTCGGTGCTGCTGTCGCCGACCGGAAACGCGCTGGCGACCGCGAGCGCGGTCGAGGAGAAGATGAAGGAGCTGTCGCGCTTCTTTCCGGCGAACATCTCCTACGAAATCCCCTACAACATCACGCCCGTGGTCGAGGCCTCGATCAAGAAGGTGCTGTCGACGCTGCTCGAGGCGGTGGTGCTCGTCTTCGTCGTGATGTTCCTGTTCCTCCAGAACATCCGCTACACTGTCATCCCGACCATCGTGGTGCCGGTGGCACTCTTGGGCGCCTGCACCGTGCTGCTGCTCGCCGGCTATTCCATCAACATGCTCAGCATGTTCGGCATGGTGCTCGCGGTCGGCATCCTCGTCGACGACGCCATTGTCGTCGTCGAGAACGTCGAGCGCATCATGGCCGAGGAAGGCCTGTCGCCGAAGGAGGCGACGCGCAAGGCAATGTCGCAGATCACCAGCGCCATCATCGGCATCACGCTGGTGCTGATGGCGGTGTTCGTGCCGATGGCGTTCTTCCCGGGCTCGGTCGGCATCATCTACCGCCAGTTCTCGGTGACCATGGTCGCGGCGATCGGCTTCTCCGCCTTCCTGGCGCTATCGCTGACGCCGGCGTTGTGCGCGACCCTGCTCAAGCCCGTCGCGCCCGGCCACGGTCATGCGAGGCGCGGCGTGTTCGGCTGGTTCAACCGCATGCTCGATGGCGGCAAGGAGGGCTATTCCCGCACCGTCGGCTTCTCGCTGAAGCGCACCGGCCGCCTGATGATGGTCTATGCCGCGCTGCTGGCCGGGTTGTCCTGGGCCTTCGTCAGCCTGCCCGGCGGCTTCCTGCCCGTCGACGACCAGGGCTTCGTCACCACCGACGTGCAGACGCCGTCCGACTCGTCCTACGGCCGCACCGAGGCTGTGATCGAGAAGGTGGAAAAATATCTGGCGCAGCGTCCGGGCGTGGACAACGTCACCTTCCTCACCGGCTTCAGCTTCTCCGGCCAGGGCATGAACACCGCGCAGGCCTTCATCACCTTGAAGGACTGGTCGGAACGCGGGCCGAAGGAGTCCGCCGCGGCGATCGTCAATGACATCAACCGCGATCTGTCGTCCTCGATCCGCGACGCCAAGATATCGGCGTTGCAGCCGCCGCCGATCGACAATCTCGGCAACTCCTCGGGCTTCTCGTTCCGTCTGCAGGACCGCGGCCAGAAGGGCTATCCGGCCCTGATGCGCGCCGCCGACCAGCTGATCGCTGACGCCAATGCGAGCCCGGTGCTGCAGAAGGTCTATGTCGAAGGCCTGCCCGAGGCCGGCGTGGTCAATCTCGTGATCGACCGCGAGAAGGCCGGCGCCTTCGGCGTCACCTTCGAGGACATCAACAACACAGTCTCGACCAATCTCGGCTCGAACTACATCAACGACTTCCCGAACCGTGGCCGCATGCAGCGTGTCGTGGTCCAGGCGGATGCCCGCGACCGCATGAAGCCCGAGGACATCCTCAACTACAACGTCAAGAATTCTCGCGGCCAGCTGGTACCGTTCTCCTCCTTTGCGACGGTCGAATGGTCGCGCGGCCCGACCCAGATCGCCGGCTTCAACTACTACCCGGCGGTGCGTATCTCTGGTGAGGCCAGGCCCGGCTTCACCTCGGGCGATGCCATTGTCGAGATGGAGAGGCTTGCCGGCAAGCTGCCGCGCGGCTTCGGTTACGAATGGACCGGACAGTCGCTCCAGGAAAAGCTGTCGGGCTCGCAGGCGCCGTTCCTGCTGGCGCTCTCCGTCTTCGTCGTGTTCCTATGTCTGGCCGCGCTCTACGAGAGCTGGACCATTCCGCTCGCGGTGCTGCTCACCGTGCCGCTCGGCATCGTCGGAGCCGTGGTGGCGGCCATGCTGCGCGGCCTGCCCAACGACGTCTATTTCACCGTCGGCCTGATCACCATCATCGGACTAGCCGCCAAGGACGCGATCCTGATCATCGAGTTCGCCAAGGATTTGCGGAAGGAAGGCAAGCCGCTGGTCGAAGCGACGATCGAGGCCTGCCGCCTGCGCTTCCGCCCGATCCTGATGACCGGCCTTGCCTTCATCTGCGGCGTGCTGCCGATGGCGATCGCCCACGGCGCCGGCGGCGCCAGCCAGCAATCGCTCGGCACCGTCGTGATGGGCGGCATGATCGCGGTCGTGATTTTGGCGCTGCTGATGGTGCCGGTGTTTTTCGTCTCCGTGCAGCGCGTGCTGGCGGGAGACAGAGAGCCGAAGGCCGCGAGGGAAAGCGAGGCCTACGGCCCGCCGGCGCCGGTGAAGCCATAACGGACGCGCGGCGCACGAATATCCTTACGAAAGCTTCACTTTCTCAGATGGAACCGACCCGCGGCAAATCTGTTTGCCCGCGGGGTTAGGGGTTCCACGGAGAAATCGTCCACATGTTGAAGAAGATCCTTTCCGCTGCCGCCATCGGCACCGGCGTGCTTGTGATGTCGACCTTCACCGCGTCGGCGGCGATCGTGTGTCGGGGCCACACCTGCTGGCATACGCATGAGGCTTACGACTTTCCACACGAAGCCGGTGTCGTCGTTCACGAGGACAACTGGCACTGGGGCCCGCGCGAAAAATTTGCTTTCCGTGAGCACGAAGGCCGTGGCTATTGGCACGGCCGCAAATGGGTGGCGTGGTAATTCGTCATCCAACGTGAGAATAGAGGCCGCACTTTAGCGGCCTCTATCGTTCGATCTCACGCAGGGCGCTCTACTTCCGCAAAATCTTCACCAACTCGCCGTGCACGAACTCGTTGCCGCACACGACGTCGCCGGTGACGAGAGCATCGCCAGGCGTGTTGATGTCGCTCACCGTGCCGCCGGCTTCGCGCACCATCAGCATGCCGGCGGCGATGTCCCAGGATTGCAGATTGCGTTCCCAGTAGCCGTCGAGACGGCCGGCGGCGACGAAGGCGAGGTCGAGGGAGGCAGCGCCGAAGCGGCGCAGGCCCGCGACGCGGTCCTGGATCGCGGTCATCTCGCGGCGGAATTCCTCGTGGTCGCCGCGGCCGATATGGGGCAGGCCGCAGGCCACCACGCATTCGTTGAGCTGGCGGCGGCCGGCGACGCGCAGGCGCTGGTCGTTGAGGAAGGCGCCCTTGCCGCGCTCGGCGATGTAGAGCTCGTCATTGGCGGGATTGTAGATCACGCCGGCGATGATCGTGCCCTCGCGCACGAGGCCGATCGAGATCGCGAATTGCGGGATGCCGTGCAGGAAGTTGGTGGTGCCGTCCAGCGGGTCGACGATCCAGGTGTGGCTCTTGTCGGTGCCCTCGCGCATGCCGCCCTCTTCGCCGATGAAGCCGTAGCCGGGCCGGGCCTTGGCGAGGTCCTGGTAGAGGATTTCCTCGGCGCGCTTGTCGGCGAGCGAAACGAAGTTGGCAGGGCCCTTGAGCGAGACCTGGAGATGCTCGATCTCGCCGAGATCGCGCTTGAGGCTGCGGCCGGCGCGGCGTGCGGCTTTGACCATGACGTTGATAGTGGCGGAATACAGCATGAGATCAGTCTTTGACGGGGGAGGGGCGCAGGACCACGCCATTTGAGGGATTGGGTGCCCCGCGAGGGGCCAAACGTCAAGTCATTGCGTCAGATCATTTGGCGTCAGATCATTGCGCGTCGGGTCATCTGGCCTCAGGTCATTTGTCCCCGAGCCATTTCTTGGCGGCGGCCTCCGCCTTGGCGCGGTCCTCGGCCGGCAGGTCCGACAGCTCCTTGTCGAGCTCGGGGTCGCCTTTGCCGGCGGTCTTGGCCACCAGGTGCCATTTGAAGCCCTCGACCTTGTCCATGGGCGCGCCCATGCCGTTAATCAGGACCCAGGCGAGGCGGTTCTGCGCGATCGCACTGCCCTGGCGGGACGCCTTGCGCAGCAACGCCACGGCTGCGGGCTCGTTCTTCGGCGTGCCGGTGCCGTTGAACATGGCGATGGCATATTCGACCTCGGCATCGACATTGTCGGCGAGCGACGCCGCCTGGAGCAGCCGCACCGACCTTTCGAGGTCCTTCGGCACCCCGGTGCCCTCCTTGTAGAAGGTCGCGAGCGCGTATTGCGCCTCGGGCAGTCCGGCATCGGCCGCCTGGCGGAGCAGCTCGGCGGAGCGCTTGACGTCCTGCGGCAGGGTCTGGCCGTCCAGATAGAGCAGAGCGAGGTTATAGGCCGCCTTGGGCTCGCCAAGCTTGGCAGCGGAGGCCATCAGCTTGACCGCCTCGCCCTTGTCGACGGGGCCGCCACGGCCGGACATGCGCAGCATCGCGAGCGCGAACATCGCCTCGCGATCGCCGGCGTCGGAGGCGCGCTTGTACCATTCGATCGCCTTGGCGTAGTCGCGCCTGATGCCCATGGCGTTGGAATAGAGCTCGCCCAGCATGGTCATGGCCTTGGCATCGCCGTTCTTGGCCCGTTCGCTGGCGAGGTCGAAGGCGGTCTTGTACTGGCCGCGCTGATAGGCGCCGAACACCAGATCGACATTGGAATTGTCGGTCGGCGGCGCGGGGATCACGGTTGCCGGCAACGTCGGGCTCGGCGAGGCCGAGGGCTTTGGCGCCGGCGCGGCTTCCTTCTTCTTTATCGTGTGCGGCGCGACCTTGGGTTTTTCCTTTGCAGATTCCTTTGCAGATTCCTTGGCGGCTTCCTTGGGTTTCTGCTTCTCGGGCGCAGGACTCGGGATCGTCGCCGGTGGCGTGAGCTGGAGCTGCGCGGCCGCAGGTGCCACCAGCAGCAGCGTGGCCAGAAGGGTGAGGCGCGGAGGCGTCATGTCGGGCGCTAGCTCCGGGCCACGGCAACAGCCGTGAAGGCCTTCTTGATCGCGGCGTCGGCCTCGATCAACGCCGCCTTGGGCCCGCGCGGGTCGGCCCAGACGAGATCGCCGACCAGCACGAAATCGGCGCCGCTGGCGGCGAAGTCGTGGGCTTCCTCGAACGACACCGCGAAGCCGACACAGGGGGGCTCGAACAGCTCGGCCCACCAGTCCAATCGCTCGGCAATCGCCTGGGCCGACGGCCGCTGGCCTTTCGCATCGGGCTCGCCGAACAGCACGTAGTCCGCGCCCATCTCGCCGGCGTTCATGGATTCGTGGCGCGTTTCGAGCCCGCCGACGCCGGCGATGCGATCGGGCTTGAGCGACGGCATCGCCTCTTCCAGCGCTGCGATATCCGAAAGATGCGCGCCATCGGCGCCGCCGCGCGCGACGATCTCGGGATGGCCGTCGACGAGCAGGGCCGCGCCGGCCTTCTGCACGACCGGCGCCAGGGCCTTGATCCGCGAGATCATGGTGCGCTGGTCGGTCTCCTTCAGCCGCAACAGCACGGCCGCGACATCGACGGCCGCCAGCAGGTCGGGCAGTTCGGCGAGGAGCGCGGCGGGATCGTCGACCACAGGCGTCGCGAGATAGAGACGCGGCGCCGGGCGCGGCGGAGGCGATTTGTTCGACAAGGTTAGGCTGCCTTCTTTTCCAGGCTGCTCTGCCATTCGCCCCTGGAGGCGAGGCCGTTCATGCGGGCGCGATGACTGAACGCGTTTTGCCCGGCCGTAACATTCTCAGGCCTGCCCGACCAGGCCTTCTGAGGCGCGGCCTGCAGCGCGCGGCCGTAGGAGAAGGTCAGGCCCCAGGGCAGCGGGCCGAGCTTGTGCATGGCGTTGAGATGCGCGGTCGCCTCCTCGTCCGACTGGCCGCCGGAGAGGAAGGCGATGCCCGGCACCGCCGCCGGCACGCAGGCCTTGAGCAGACGGATGGTCTTTTCAGCGACCTCCTCGACGGAGGCCTGCCTTGCGCATTTCTTGCCCGAGATCGCCATGTTCGGCTTCAGCACCATGCCTTCGAGCGCGACGCGCTGCACGCGCAGCTCCTGGAACGTCTTGTTGAGCACGCGGCTCGTGACCTCATGGCAGCGATCGATGTCGTGATCGCCGTCCATCAATACCTCCGGCTCGACGATCGGCACGATCTGCGCGGCCTGGCACAACGCGGCGTAGCGCGCCAGCGCGTGCGCGTTGACGCTGATCGCGGTCATCGACGGAATGCCGCTGCCGATATCGATCACCGCGCGCCATTTGGCAAAACGCGCGCCGCGCTCGTAGTATTTCCTCAGGCGTTCGGCGAGCTTGTCGAGCCCGACGGTGACCAGCTCGCCCGGGCACATCGGCAGGCCTTGCGTGCCCTCGTCGACCTTGATGCCGGGAATGGCGCCGCTCTGCTCGATCAGCTTGACCAGCGGCGTGCCGTCCGCGGCATTCTGCCAGATCGTCTCGTCATAGAGGATCACGCCGGAGATGTACTGGCTCATGGCCTCCCTGGAGCGGAACAGCATCTCGCGATAGTCGCGGCGGTTGGCTTCCGTCGACTCCACGCCGATCGCGTCGAACCGCTTCTTGATGGTCCCGGAGGATTCATCGGCGGCAAGGATGCCCTTGCCGGATGCGACCATAGCGGTCGCCACCACGTTGAGCTCAGTCAGATTCATCGAGAGGTCCTCCCAAAACGATTCTGCCCTTGCCTGTGAAAATAGACCGTTCTCGGGCAATTGCCGAGTTAACGTTGGTCGCAGGGTAAAGCCGTTCTCCGTCATTCCGGGATGCGCCGAAAGGCGCAGGCCCGGAATCCATAACCCCAAGCCATGGTTATGGATTCCGGGCCCACGCGGAGCCTGTCATCGGACCGCGCGTTCGCGCGGACCCGTTGGCGTGTCCCGGAATGACAGGAGAGGGGCTTTACGCCACCCGCGCGATCGCTTACGCGACGCGGGGGTCGAGCTCGCCCTTGGCGTAACGCTTGGCCATGTCGGCGGGGGTCAGGATCTTCTTGAACTTGGCGGCCTGGCCTGCGGTGTTGAACTCCTGCAGCCGCTGCTTGCACAGCTTGGTCATGGCTTCCATCGCCGGCTTGAGGTACTTGCGTGGATCGAACTCTTCCGGATTGTCCTTCAGCACTTTGCGGATCTGGCCGGTCATGGCCATGCGGTTGTCGGTGTCGATGTTGATCTTGCGCACGCCGTTCTTGATGCCGCGCTGGATCTCGGCGACCGGCACGCCCCAGGTCGGCTTCATCTTGCCGCCATAGGCGTTGATGATGTCCTGCAGGTCCTGCGGCACCGACGAGGATCCGTGCATGACCAGATGCGTGTTCGGCAGCTTGCGGTGGATCTCCTCGATCACGTTCATGGCGAGGATGTCGCCGTCGGGCTTGCGGGTAAACTTGTAGGCACCGTGGGAGGTGCCCATCGCGATCGCGAGCGCGTCGACCTTGGTCTCCTGGACGAACTTCACGGCCTCGTCCGGATTGGTGAGGAGCTGGTCGTGGCTGAGCTTGCCTTCGGCGCCGTGGCCGTCTTCCTTGTCGCCCATGCCGGTTTCGAGCGAGCCGAGCACGCCGAGCTCGCCCTCGACCGAGATGCCGCCGAGATGGGCCATGTCGGTCACGGTCTTGGTGACGCCGACATTGTAGGCCCAGTCGCCGGGGGTCTTGCCGTCGGCCTTCAGCGAGCCGTCCATCATCACGGAGGTGAAGCCGGCCTGGATCGCGGTCATGCAGGTCGCGGCCTCGTTGCCGTGGTCGAGATGCACGCAGACCGGAATGTGCGGATAGATCTCGGTCACCGCGTCCATCATGTGCTTGAGCATGACGTCGTTGGCGTAGGAGCGCGCGCCGCGCGAGGCCTGGATGATGACCGGCGCGTCGACCTGGTTGGCCGCGTCCATGATCGCCAGCGCCTGCTCCATGTTGTTGATGTTGAAGGCCGGTACGCCGTAATCGTTCTCAGCCGCATGGTCGAGCAATTGACGCAACGTGATCCGAGCCATCTGTGTTCTTCTCCGGTTGGGCGTGAGGCCGCTTGTTTCTTCGAATTACTTGGTGCGCAGAACTTCGACGCCGGGCAGGGGCTTGCCTTCCATCCATTCAAGAAATGCGCCACCGGCGGTCGAGACATAGGTGAACTGACCGGCCACATGGGCCTGGTTGAGCGCCGCGACGGTATCGCCGCCGCCCGCGATCGAGATCAGCTTTTTCGCTTTCGTACGTTCTGCCGCATGCTTGGCGGCCGCGACCGTGCCGCGGTCGAACGGCTGCATCTCGAACGCGCCGAGCGGCCCGTTCCAGACCAGCGTGGCGGCATCGTCGATCGCGGCCTGGACGCGCACGATCGATTGCGGGCCGACGTCGAGGATCATGCCGTCGGCCGGGATCGCATCGAGGCCGTAGGCGTGCGAGGGCGCATTCGCCGCGAAATGATAGGCGACAGTGGCGTCGACGGGGAGGATGATAGCGCAGTTGGCGGCTTCCGCCTTCTCCATGATGCGCAGCGCGGTGGCTGCGAGATCCTTCTCGGCCAGCGACTTGCCGACGCCGACGCCCTGGGCGTGCAGGAAGGTGTTGGCCATGCCGCCGCCGATCACCAGCGCGTCGACCTTGCTGACGAGGTTTTCCAGGAGGTCGATCTTGGTCGAGACTTTTGCGCCGCCGATGATGGCGATGACGGGCTTGGTCGGCGAACCCAGCGCCTTCTCCAGCGCGTCGAGCTCGGCCTGCATGGTGCGGCCGGCATAGGCCGGCAGCTTGTGGCCGAGGCCTTCGGTCGAGGCATGGGCGCGGTGCGCCGCCGAGAACGCGTCGCTGACCCAGATGTCGCCGAGCTTGGCGAGCTCCGCGACGAAGGCCGGATCGTTCTTTTCCTCTTCCTTGTGGAAGCGGGTGTTTTCCAGACAGAGGATGTCGCCATCCTTCAGCGCCGCCACGGCGTTCGTCGCGGGCTCGCCGATGCAGTCGTCGGCGAAGGCGACCGGCTTCTTCACGACCTTCGACAGCGCTTCCGCAACGGGCTTGAGCGACTCTTTGGGGTCGCGTCCCTTCGGGCGGCCGAAATGCGCGAGCAGGATGACCTTGCCGCCCTTGTCCGAGATTTCATTGATGGTCGGCGCGACGCGCTCGAGCCGGGTCGCGTCAGTGACGCGGCCATCGTCCATGGGCACGTTGAGATCGACGCGGAGCAGCACGCGCTTGCCCTTCACGTCGACGTCGTCGAGGGTGCGGAATTTGTTGGTCATCGGACGCTTCCTTGTCCCGGGCGCCGCTGCGCAGAACCGGGACCCACCTTACAGCGAGTCCCGCGGTTGAATGGGTCCCGGATCTGCGGAGCAGCGCAAGCGCTGCACCGCGTCCGGGACACGAGACCTTGCTTAGATCACCTTGCTCATCGCAACCGCGGTGTCGGCCATGCGGTTCGAGAAGCCCCACTCGTTGTCGTACCAGGACATCACGCGCACCAGCGTGCCGTTCTGCACCTTGGTCTGGTCCTCGTGGAAGGTCGAGGAGTGCGGGTCATGGTTGAAGTCGATCGAGACGTTCGGCGCGGAGGTGTAGCCGAGCACGCCCTTGAGCTGTTGCTCGGAGGCGCGTTTCATCGCCGCGTTGATTTCCTTGGCGTCGGTGGCGCGCTTGGCGACGATCTTGAGGTCGACGACCGAAACGTTCGGGGTCGGCACGCGGATCGCGACGCCGTCGAGCTTGCCCTTCAGCTCGGGCAGCACGAGGCCGATCGCCTTGGCGGCACCGGTCGAGGTCGGGATCATCGACATCGCAGCCGCGCGGCCGCGGTAGAGATCCTTGTGCAGCGTGTCCAGCGTCGGCTGGTCGCCGGTGTAGGCGTGGATCGTGGTCATGAAGCCGGTCTCGATGCCGACGAGATCGTTCAGCACCTTGGCGACCGGCGCGAGGCAGTTGGTGGTGCAGCTTCCGTTGGAGACGACCTGGTGATCCCTGGTCAGCGTGTCGTGGTTGACGCCGTAGACGATGGTGGCGTCGGCGCCGTCGGCGGGCGCGGAGACCAGCACGCGCTTGGCGCCGGCGGTCAGATGCGCGCTAGCCTTGTCCTTCGCGGTGAAGATGCCGGTGCATTCCAGCGCGATGTCGACGCCGAGATCCTTCCAGGGCAGCTTCGAGGGATCGCGCTCGGCGGTCACCTTGATCTTGCCGCCGCCGAGGCTGATCGAGTCGCCGTCGACGGTCACGGTGCCGGGAAAGCGGCCATGGACGCTGTCGTAGCGGAGCAGATGGGCGTTGGTCTCGACCGGGCCGAGATCGTTGATGCCGACGACCTCGATGTCCTTGCGGCCGGACTCGGCGATAGCCCGCAGGACGTTGCGGCCGATGCGACCAAAACCGTTAATTCCAACGCGGACTGCCATGTTTCGTCTCCTTATGACCGTTCAATGACGGCTGTTCAATAACCCCATCGTCCCGCACAACGCGCTTTGCGCGCCTGCGAGGGTTTTTTAGAGGCGGACGCCCGGTTCGGCCGGGCGATGCTTGATCATATGAGAGACTACGTAGTCCTTTTTTTTGGCAAGCTCAACTCTCAGCTGACGCGCTTCAGCACGGCGTTGACCGCAGCCTCGGCGGTAATCCCGAAATGCTTGAAAAGGTCCTTCGCCGGCGCGCTCGCGCCGAACGAATGCATGCCCACGAATTCGCCATCCTGGCCGATCACGGCATCCCAGCCCCAGCGCACGGCGGCTTCGATCGCGACCTTCACCGGGGCGTTGCCGATGATCTCGGCGCGCTTGGCTTCTGGTTGCGCTAACAAAAGCTCGAGCGAGGGCACCGAGACCACCCGTGACGCGATGCCGCGCTCGGCGAGCTGCTTCTGGGCGGCTACCGCGATCTCGACCTCGGAGCCGGAAGCAAACAGCGTCGCCTTGGCTTCGCCCTGGGCCGCGACCAGCTCGTAGGCGCCGGCCGCGCACGGATTGTCGTTCGGTGCTGACGTGCGGAGCTGCGGCAGGTTCTGCCGCGTCAGCGCCAGCGTGGTCGGACCGTCGATGCGATTGAGCGCAAGCTCCCAGCACTCGGCAACCTCGATGGCGTCGCACGGACGGAACACCCGCATGTTCGGAATGGCGCGAAGCGCTGCGAGGTGCTCGACCGGCTGGTGGGTCGGGCCGTCTTCGCCGAGACCGATGGAGTCGTGCGTCATCACGTAGACGACGCCGGCGCCCATCAGCGCGGCGAGGCGCATCGCCGGACGCGCGTAGTCCGTGAAGACGAGGAAGGTCGCGCCGTTCGGCGCGAAGCCGCCGTGCAGGAAGATGCCGTTCATCGCAGCCGCCATGCCGTGCTCGCGGATGCCGTAATGGATGAAACGGCCCTTCGGCGTCTTCGCCGAGAACGCGGTCGCCGACTTCGCCTTGTTGTTGTTGGAGCCGGTGAGGTCGGCGGAGCCTGCGAGGAATTCCATCGGCATCGCGCCGGCGATGACTTCGATCACGGCTTCGGAGGACTTGCGGGTCGCCGCGTTCATCGGCTTTTCCAGCAGCTCCTTCTTGTAGGCCTTCACCGCCTTGGCGAGCGAGGCGGGGCGCTCGTGGCGCAGGCGCCGCTCGAACTCGGCGCGCTTGCGGCTGCCGAGCTCACCGAGCCGTCCCTCCCATTCCTGACGGGCCGTAGTGCCGCGGCTGCCGGCCGCGCGCCAGGCCTTCAGCACGTCGTCAGGCACCGAGAAGGCGTCCTGCGAGATGCCGAGATTTTCCTTGGCGGCCTTGAGCTCGTCGGCGCCAAGCGCTTCGCCGTGCGCCTTCGCGGTGCCGGCCTTGTGCGGCGCGCCGAAGCCGATGGTGGTGCGGCAGGCGATCAGCGTCGGCTTGTTGGATTTCTGCGCGCGGGTGATCGCAGCCGCAATGGCGGCCTGGTCATGGCCGTCGATCTTCTCGGCGGCCCAGCCGGCAGACTTGAAGCGCTTCACCTGGTCGACGGAATCGGAGATCGAGGTCGGGCCGTCGATCGAGATGCCGTTGTCGTCGTAGAGCACGATCAGCTTGCCGAGCTTCCAGTGGCCGGCCATCGCGATGGCTTCCTGCGATACGCCTTCCATCAGGTCGCCGTCGGAGGCGAGCACGTAGGTGTGGTGGTCGACGATCTTCTTGCCGAACTCGGCGGCCAGCATCTTCTCGGCGAGCGCCATGCCGACCGCGGTCGAGATGCCCTGGCCGAGCGGACCGGTGGTGGTCTCGATGCCCTTGGTGTGGAAGTTCTCGGGATGACCCGGCGTCAGCGAGCCGAGCTGCCGGAAGTTCTTGAGCTGGTCCAGCGTCATCGCGGCGTTGCCGGTCAAATACAGCAGCGAATAGAGCAGCATCGAGCCGTGTCCGGCCGAGAGCACGAAGCGGTCGCGATCTGGCCAGTCGGTTGCCGCGGCGTCGTATTTCAGGAATTGCGTAAACAGCACCGTGGCGATGTCGGCGGCGCCCATCGGCAGGCCGGGATGGCCCGATTTCGCCTTCTCGACAGCGTCCATCGAGAGGCCACGGATCGCGTTGGCCATGCGGGTGTGGTCGACTTGCGTCATGTCTGAAATCCGTCTGAAATGAGGCGCTTGGCGGTGGTGTGGGCCGCGTGGGAGGAGCCTGGCGGCCGCGAAAGGCAGGGCTGGGATAGCACCTCGGTTCCGGGAGTCCAAGGCAATCAAACGTCGGTTTGGCCGTAAAAGTTGCTTAGCAGTGCATAGTTTCGCGGCGGCGTTGCGCTTGGCTAGCTTGCCACGTAAATTTCTGCTTCTAACCACTTGCCGAACCGAGTCTTTTGCCGGCCGGCAAGCTCCTGAGGTAAAGGCCACGGGCAAAGCCCACAGGGTTCCGCCGCTGACTGCATGAACGATCGCGTTTCCAAAAGCTCTGCCATGACGGAGTCCTCGGCCGTCGAGATCGAGATCGCGACCCGCAGACTCACGGCGGCGCTCGACGCGCTCGAAAGCGCGGTCGAGCGGCGGCGCGATGCCGACCGCGACGAGAACGAGCTGGCGACGCGAATCCAGGCGCTGGGCGCGGACCGCTCACGCCTTGCCGACGAGCTCGACGGCGCGCTGGTGAAGGCGCGCAAGCTCGAGCGCGCCAACCGCGAGATCTCCGATCGGCTGGATTCCGCGATCGTCACGATACGCTCGGTGCTCGATACCGGAGAGGACGGATGAGCCACATCAACGTCACCATCAATGCGCGGCAATACCGCATGGCCTGCGAGGAGGGCCAGGAGGTGCGGCTGCTCAAGCTCGCCGAAAGCCTGGAGACGCGGATTCAGTCGCTGCGCGGAAAATTCGGCGAGATCGGCGATGCGCGCCTCACCGTGATGGCGGCGCTGACCGTCTGCGACGAACTGGTCGACGCCGGCAACCGCATCCGCACCATGGAGCAGGAGCTGATTGAATTGCGGGATTTCCGCAACGCCGCCGTCGAGCGCGCGAGGCTGACCCAGACCGCCGTGGTGAATGCGCTGAACTCGGCAGCCGAACGTATCGAGAAGTCGACCCAGGTGCTGAACAGGACCGTCGGGAATGGGATTGCGATCGGCTGATAGTGGCTAGAACGAAGGGGCGCGAGCCGGCGAAGGTACCCACCTCTCCCCGTTGGGGAGAGGTGAACACCGAGCCAGAGCCGGGCTGGCGATTCGTCAGTATCGTTGTTACATTGCGCAAGCGAGGCTGCGACGCGCGTCCGGAGCCATATATCCCCGGGGCCTTATCGATCCTTTAGGGAACTGTCCCTGGCCGGGCCCGTGGGCCCGGACATATGGTGCCCACCTACTTTCGTAGGGAACTCCGGGATCGAGTGCTTCAACGGCGTCCGCGGCTTCGCACTTTGGTTTGCTTGGTTGTGCTTGTTGAAACGACTGCGGCCAATTCAACAGGTGTCATGCCCCGCCGAGTGCGCACTTGCGCACGGAGGACCGGGGCATCCAGTACGCCGCGGCCTTCGTGTGTGAATCACCATCGCCTCTGGAATACTGGATCACCCGCCTTCGCGGGTGATGACGAAGGGACCGGGCCCCTATGACCAATACAAAATCCGAACTCCGCGCCAGAGCCCTCGCGGCGCGCGACGCGCTGAGCGAGAAGAAGCGCGCCGCCGCCGCCGCAAAACTCGCCAGGCGCGGGCTGCCGTTCGAGCTGCTGCCCGGCAGTATCGTCTCCGGCTATTCGCCGATCCGCAGCGAGATCGATCCGATGCCGTTGATGGCGAAGCTCGCCGAACAGGGCGCCAGGCTGGCGCTGCCTTGCGTCACCGCACGTGGCCAGTCGCTGGTCTTCCGCGTCTTTCATCCGAACGACCGCCTGATGCTCGGTCCGCTCGGCATTCCCGAGCCGTCGCCGGCGGCCGCCGAAGTCATTCCCGACGTCATGCTGACGCCGCTCGCGGCCTTCGACCGTCTCGGCCACCGCATCGGCTATGGTGCGGGGCACTACGACTTCACCTTCGCTCACTTGCGCAAGGCCAAGCAGATCGTCGGCATCGGGCTCGCGTTTGCAGCGCAGGAGATCAAGGCGGTTCCGGCACTATCGCACGACGTGGCGCTGGATTATGTGCTAACGGAATCGGACGTGTTCGATTTCCGGAGTTCTGAAGTTGCGCATTCTCTTCGTGGGTGATGTCGTCGGCCGCAGCGGTCGCAATGCCATCGCCGAATATCTGCCCGGCATGGTCAGGGACTGGTCGCTCGATTTCGTCGTCGTCAACGGCGAGAACTCGGCCGGAGGCTTCGGCATCACGGAAGCGATCTACCAGGAGTTTCTCGACGCCGGCGCCGATGCGGTGACCTTGGGCAATCATTCCTGGGACCAGCGCGAAGCCCTCGTCTTCATCGAGCGTGCCGAGCGCCTGGTACGACCGGCGAACTATCCGCGCGGCACGCCCGGCCGCGGCGCCGCCTTGGTCGAGACCAAGAACGGCAAGCATGCGCTGGTCGTCAACGCACTCGGGCGCGTCTTCATGACCCCGTTCGACGATCCCTTCGCGGCGCTGGAGCGCGAACTCGGCGCCTGCCCGCTCGGTGTCGCAGCCGATGCCATCGTGGTCGATTTCCATTGCGAGGCGTCCAGCGAGAAGCAGGGCATCGGCTTTTTCTGCGACGGCCGCGCCAGCCTCGTCGTCGGCACGCATACGCATGTGCCGACCGCCGATCACCAGATCCTCGCGGGCGGCACCGCCTACATGACGGATGCCGGCATGACCGGCGACTACGATTCCATCATCGGCATGCAGAAAGAAGAGCCGCTGCGGAGGTTCACCTCGGGGATTCCGTCGGGCCGGTTCGAGCCGGCCGCGGGCGTTGCGACTCTCAGCGGCGTGGCGGTCGAGACCGATGATGCGACGGGCCTCGCGCTGAAGGTTGCGCCGGTGCGTGTTGGCGGAAGGCTGGAGCCGGCGACGCCGAAATTCTGGTTGAGTTGAACTTCTGTGCGGCAATCGCCGCTGCCCCTTCTCCCCTTGTGGGCCTGTTGCGTAATTCGCCAGTTGTGATTCCCTGCGGTTGAGCCTTTTGGG
>NZ_JAUIZJ010000043.1:0-170549 GCF_030435535.1 Bradyrhizobium sp. WYCCWR 13022 | reverse complement strand
TCACAACTGGCGAATTACGCAACAGGCCCCTTGTGGGAGAAGGTGGCGCGAAGCGCCGGATGAGGGGTATCTATCGGCACGGAATGCGTGAGACATACCCCTCACCCAAGTGAGTTTGTGTCGACCTTCATTGCGGCCCTCTCCCGCAAGGGGAGAGGGCGCAGCAATGTGTATCGCTCCTGAATCCTCGCACCGCGCAGCTACAGATCCATCTCCCAGGTCTCGCCAACCAGATCGTGCCCGAAACTGTGATGCGGCTTGGTTGCGACCAACTCGAATCCTGCGCTCTTGTAGATGCCGCGTGCGGCGACCAGGATGCTCTGTGTCCACAGCGTCATCCTCTTGTAGCCGCGTTCGCGCGCGCCCTGCATGCATTGCTCGACCAGCGCGCGGCCGACACCGAGGCCGCGAGCTTTCTTCTCCACCTGCAACAGGCGGAGTTTGGCGAGCTCGTCCGAGGCCTTGACCAGAAAGATCGAGCCGACCGGCTCGCCACCGACTTCCGCGATCCAGCAATGCTCGCGTGCGGCGTCGTAGTTCTTGATGAACTGTGCGCAGATCTCGGCGACCAGCGCCTCATAGCTGATATCCCAGCCGTAGTCCGCGGCATAGGCGGCCCCCTGCTTGGAGATGACCCAGCCCATGTCACCGACGCGATGGCTGCGCAGCACGACGGGTGCGGGCTGGCTTCGATGCGGCTCCAGCACGGTCTCGATGGTCGCCATCGCCTGCGTGAGCCGCGCTGCATCGCCGGCCGGAAGCTGGGCCAGCATCGCGGCAACCTCGTTTTGCGAGCTGAGGTTCAGCTTGGCGAAACTCTGGCGGCCCTTGGCGGTGAGGCTGAGCTGGTATTGTCTGCGATCCGCGGGCAGGGGCCGTCGCGTGATCAGCCCCTTTTCGTCGAAGCTCTGGACGATGCGGCTGAGATAGCCGGGATCGAGACCCAGCTCGTTGCCGATCTCCTTCGCTGAAACGTCGTCGCGATGCGCCAGCTCGTAGATGACGCGGGCCTCGCTGAGCGAGAACGGGCTCTTGCCCAGGTGCTGGTCGAGCACGCCGAGCTTGCGGGTATAAAAGCGGTTGAAGGCGCGAACCGCTGATATCTGGTCGTCGGTACGGTCGATGGACATGGGGCACCTCAATAATTGCCATTGTCAAACAATTATTTGACTATGGCAAGTATCAGGTGGACTCATCCGACCATGACGATCCGGCTGCGCAGCAGCGTCCGGGAGGAGCGGCCGAGCCGCCTGAGCAGGCGCGCCTCGGAACGGCGGGCCTGGGGCGGATAGCCCCCGATCCGGTCGTAATGGTCACGCGCGATCAAGAGCCCCTGGTCGCCGAGCGGGCCGACCAGCTTGCGGGCCAGGGACCACAGGATATCGCGGAATCCGGTATCCGCGTAAGGCGAACGGGCGTAGCGGAACACCGCCGCACGATCCCGGCCGCTGGCCGCAACGGCCTGGATGAACTGGGTGGTCTCATCGATCCAGCCGGTGTCCAGCACCGCGCCGGCGGGAAGGAACATCAGCCAGGGCGAACGGGCCTGGAGCGCGCCGGCGGCGAGCGCCGCGCCCTGCGAAGAGCCTTCGTAGCCGATGAAGCGGCAGCCGGCGACGTCGGCAACGCGCTCGATGACGCCGTTGCGGGTGCCGTCGACCAGCAGGACTTCCCGGATGATCCCCGCCGCGGCACCGGGTACCAGCGCGGCGAGAGTTGCGACCGCCGTCTGTTCGACGCCTTCGGTCGGTATGATGACGCTCAGCATGGTTGAGGCTTCGATGTCCGCACTTCGAAAGAAGCGTACCTCGTTATGATCCTGTCATAAACACGCGGCGCTGCCGAGCGCAACTTTTCGGCGGCACTTCGGCGTGCGATGGTAAATCGCCGTCCCTCCGTCGCAGCCGAATATGTCGCGCGCAGGGTGGTGGCGTTACCGAATGTTTCGGTGAATCTCGATGTCGTGAGCTTCAAACTGCGCCTTGCTCCGCCGATATCGCCGGGGTGAGGACGGCACCTTCCGCAAGGTACACCGGCAGTCTGACATGGATCTTGCGGCAGGGAAAAACGCGCAACCGCCGATGCGCCGAGCGAGACGAGTATGAACGCCGATCAGTTTCCCATGAGTGCGACGCCAGCTTCGCAGAAGCCGGACGCCGCGACGACCTTGCGGATCCGCGCCGTGATGCTCGGTGAACGCATCAATCCGTCGGGGCTGGAGATCGGTCCGTCGATCTCCTCGACGCCCGCCGCCTTTCGCGTCCATGCCGGCCTCGCCGTGATCTTCCGCTACGGCGTCGCCGTGTTGATCGGCCTCCTTCCATCGGAGGAGAAGGTGCTGCTCGACGGCCTGAAGTCCCGCGTGACCGGCGAGCTCAGCCCCATCGAGGAGGAAACCGCGCAGGCGCAGCTCTGCAAGGACGAAAACGCCGAGGCGATCCAGCCGGGCGGGCCGATCTGCCTCGCGAAATTTTCCGACGAACGGCTGCTGCTGATCGCCGACGCTCTCGCCAAGAGCACGTCACTGGCGCGCGACGAGCGGCGTGTCGCTGCGGTCTTCGATGTCATCGAGCCCTTCGCGCGGGAGCTCGCCGAAAAAGGCCGGACCTCGCGGAAGCGCAGGAGCATCCTGCAGCTGATCGGCAACGCGCTGCTGGTCCAGCAACGGGTCGCCGGCCGTGTCGCGGTCGCCGAGAAGCCCGACGCGCTCTGGGAGAAGCCGCAACTCGACCGCCTCTATGCGCGCCTGGAAGACGAATACGAGCTGAAGGAGCGTCTCGATACGCTCGAGCGCAAGCTCACGGTCATCGCGGAGACGGCGGATGCGCTGACCGACATCATCGACACCCAGCGCTCGCTCCGGCTCGAAATCGCGGTGGTGGTGCTGATCGTGATCGAGGTCGCGATCGGATGTTTCCAGATCTTTGCGGGGATTCACTAGGCGCGAGCTGTTGCGCAGCCGCGCGCGAGGTGCGCATTGATGTGCCCTCGCCCTTGTGGGAGAGGGCAGCCCTGCTGGGAGATACGAACCCACTTGGGTGAGCGGTATGTCTCCGCATACTCGTGTGCACATGTGAACGCGGACAGAACCCACATCCGGCGCTTCGCCTCCCTCTGCTCTTCGAAAAGCGTCTCGCCCGACGGGCTCCTGGCCACCAGCCGCGGCTTCGCCTCGTGCTCGTCGAGCAGTCCCTTGCAGAGCAGGGCAGGCTCGTCCGCCGAAACGTCGAACAGGCCGAACTTGATGCTCGACGAACCTGCATTGAGGACGAGGACCAACGCCGTCATGCCGCCTTTCCCGGCCAGACCCAGTCGCGGATGACAGGCATGTCTTCACCATGCTCGCATACGTAACGCGAATGCTCGATCAGCGCGTCGCGGAACTGCTGCTTCACCAGCGCGGCTCTTGTCGCAAGATTGGGCACGCGATCGATCGCCTCGATCGCGAGGTGGTAGCGGTCGAGCCCGTTGAGCACGACCATGTCGAACGGTGTCGTGGTGGTGCCCTCCTCGGCAAAGCCCCGCACATGCAGGCCGGCATGGTTGGTCCGGTTATAGGTGAGGCGGTGGATCAGGTAGGGATAGCCGTGATAGGCGAAGATCACCGGCTTGTCGCGCGTGAACAGGCTGTCGAAGTCGCGGTCGCTGAGGCCATGCGGATGCTGCTCTTTCGGTTGCAGCGTCATGAGGTCGACGACGTTGACGACGCGAATCCTGAGGTCCGGCAGCGCCTTGCGCAGCAGGTCGACGGCCGCAAGCGTCTCCAGCGTGGGAACATCGCCGGCGCAGGCCATCACCACGTCGGGCTCGCCGTCGGCATCCTCGTTGCCGGCCCAGGTCCAGATGCCGATGCCGGCATCGCAATGCATCGCCGCCTCCTGCATCGAGAGCCATTGCGGCGCCGGCTGCTTGCCGGCGACGATGACGTTGATGCGGTCAAAGGTGCGCAGGCAGTGATCGGCGATCCACAGCAGCGTGTTGGCGTCGGGCGGGAAATAGATGCGGACGATGTCGGCCTTCTTGTTGGCGACGAGATCGACGAAGCCCGGGTCCTGATGGCTGAAGCCGTTATGGTCCTGCCGCCAGACATGCGAGGTCAGCAGATAATTGAGCGAGGCGATCGGACGCCGCCATGGCAGATGCCGTGTCACCTTCAGCCATTTGGCGTGCTGGTTGAACATGGAATCGACGATGTGGATGAAGGCCTCGTAGCAGGAGAACAAGCCATGCCGTCCAGTGAGCAGATAGCCCTCGAGCCAGCCCTGGCAGAGATGCTCGCTCAGCACCTCCATCACGCGGCCGTCCTGCGCGAGATGAGCGTCATAGGGTTCGATCGGCTCCATCCAGACCCGTTCGGTCGTCTCGAATACGGCATCCAGCCGGTTTGACGCGGTCTCATCAGGACCCATAATGCGGAAGTTGCGCTCCTTCGCGTTGAGACGAATGACGTCGCGCAGGAATTTTCCAAGTTCGCGCGTGGCCTCGCCGGTGACGGTGCCGGGATGCGGTACCTCGACCGCGAAACTGCGGAAGTCGGGAAGCTTCAGCTCCTTCTTCAGCAGGCCGCCATTGGCGTGAGGATTGGCGCCCATGCGCCTGTTGCCTTCGGGCGCCAGCGCCTGAAGCTCCGGAATGAGCGCGCCGCTTCTGTCGAACAGTTTTTCCGGCTCGTAGCTGCGCATCCAGTCTTCGAGAATCTTCAAGTGTGCCGGATTCTCGCGGCAGTTCGCGACGGGCACCTGATGCGCGCGCCAAAAGCCTTCGACCTTTTTGCCGTCGACCTCCTTCGGGCCGGTCCAGCCCTTCGGGCTGCGCAGCACGATCATCGGCCAGCGCGGCCGCGCGACGCTGGTTCGGCCGTCTCGGGCGTGCTGCTGGATCGAGTGGATGCTGGCGACCGCGACGTCGAGCGCATCCGCCATGGCCTGGTGCATCAGCTTCGGATCGTCGCCCTCTACGAACAGCGGCTCGTGGCCGAATCCGCGGAACAGATCGCGGATCTCGCTGTCGGGCATCCGCCCGAGCACGGTCGGATTTGCGATCTTGTAGCCGTTGAGGTGCAGGATCGGCAGCACTGCGCCGTCATGCGCGGGATTGAGGAACTTGTTGGAGTGCCAGGACGCCGCCAGCGGGCCGGTCTCGGCCTCGCCGTCGCCGACGACGCAGGCGACGATCAAGTCAGGGTTGTCGAACGCCGCGCCATAGGCGTGCACCAGCGCATAGCCGAGTTCGCCGCCTTCGTGGATCGAGCCAGGCGTCTCCGGCGCCGCGTGGCTCGGGATGCCGCCGGGAAAGGAGAACTGCCTGAACAGTTTCCGCAATCCATCCGCGCTGCGCCCGATGTCAGGATAGATCTCGCTGTAGCTGCCTTCGAGATAGGTGTTGGCCACCATGCCCGGACCGCCATGACCGGGACCGCAGACATAGAGCACGCTGAAATCAAGCGCGCGGATGACGCGGTTGAGGTGCGCGTAGATGAAATTCAGTCCCGGCGTCGTGCCCCAATGGCCGAGCAGACGCGGCTTGATGTGCTCGGGTCGCAAGGGCTCGCGCAGCAGCGGATTGTCCAGGAGATAGATCTGCCCGACGGAGAGGTAGTTCGCCGCGCGCCAGTAGCGATCCAGGAGATCGAGGTCGCTGCTTGCAGCGGACGATTGTCGTTGAAATGTCATGATCCTGCCGACCTTCAGCGGAGATCGTCACCAACCGGGTTCCGGCGAGATCGATCCTTCCGCGGCATCAAACGGGATCGAGATGACCCGGTGTTGCGTGAGGTCAAAAGCCGGCGCGCGAAGTTTGGGCAGGTCTACTGTGCATGGGGTTGTTTTCGCGTTTTCGATTCTTGTTCTTGATTTGTTCCCTTCCCATGCTATCTTGATGGCATGAGTCCAGCTTCTTCTTCTGCTCTCAAGCACCCGCCGGTCACGGCGCCCTCCGAGCCGGCGGGTGCGCCTTCCGATTTCCCCGCGGATTTTCCAGAACTTGGCGTCGCCATCGACCGAGCGCGCCGGCGCGGGCGTGGCGCACAGTCCAACGCCAGCGGCCGCTTCGAGGCCGAGGCGCGCGTCGCTTTCGATGACGGCTGGCAGAGCCTGGAAGAGCTGCCGCCGTTCAAGACCGTTGTCGGCGTCGACACCTCGCGCAAGGTGATCACCCGAAACGATTCCCCCGACATCGGCTTTGACCGCTCGATCAATCCCTACCGCGGCTGCGAGCACGGCTGCGTCTATTGCTTCGCGCGGCCGACGCATGCCTATCTCGGCCTGTCGCCTGGGCTCGACTTCGAGTCGAAGCTGTTCGCCAAGCCCGAGGCGCCTGGTCTGCTCGAGAAGGAACTCGCGGCTTCTGGCTACGAGCCGCGGATGATCGCGATCGGCACCAACACCGATCCCTATCAGCCGATCGAGCGCGAGCGCAAAATCATGCGCGGCATTCTCGAAGTGCTGGAGCGCACCGGCCATCCCGTCGGTATCGTCACCAAGTCCGCGCTGGTCACGCGCGACATCGACATTCTCGCCAGCATGGCCGAGCGCAATCTCGCCAAGGTCGCGATTTCGGTCACCTCGCTCGACCCGAAGCTCGCACGTACCATGGAGCCGCGCGCCTCGACGCCGCCGAAGCGGCTGGAGGCGCTGAAGCAACTCTCGGAGGCCGGAATCCCCACCACCGTGATGGTGGCGCCCGTGATCCCTGCGCTGAACGATTCCGAGATCGAGCGCATCCTCGACGCGGCCGCGCATGCCGGCGTCAAGGAAGCCTCCTACGTGCTGCTGCGGCTGCCGCTCGAGGTACGCGACCTCTTCCGCGAATGGCTGATGGCGAACTATCCGGACCGCTATCGCCACGTCTTCACCCTGATCCGCGACATGCGCGGCGGCCGCGACTACGATTCGAAATGGGGCGAGCGGATGAAGGGCACGGGACCGATGGCCTGGACCATCGGCCGGCGCTTCGAGATCGCCTGCGACCGGCTCGGTCTCAACAAGCGCCGCTGGAAGCTGACGACGGATCATTTTGCGCGGCCGAAGCAGAACGGCGAGCAGCTCAGCCTGTTCTGAGGCGCGGGCGTGGAGGCCGTCCGAGAATAACGGGAATTGCGCGGGTTCCCGGTTGCGCAGGCGAGGCGGCTTGCGCACGATCCCGGCCATGATTCGGGACAAGTCCGCCAGGAAACCGGCCAAGGCCGTGCCAGAGAAGGCTGCTGCGAAAAAAGCAGCGCCCGCCAAGGCAAGCTTTCGCCGCGAGCGCGCGCTGATCAAGCGCGGCGTCTGGCCGGTCGCGGGATGCGACGAGGCCGGCCGCGGGCCGCTCGCCGGCCCCGTGGTCGCGGCCGCGGTGATTCTCGACCCTGATCGCATTCCGCGCGGCATCGACGATTCCAAGCGGCTGACCGCCGAAGAGCGTGAAAAGCTGTTCGACAGGATCTGCGCCACCGCGCAGGTCTCGGTCGCCGTCGCCTCGCCGGCGCGAATCGACCGCGACAACATCCTGCGCGCCTCGCTGTGGGCGCTGAAGCGCGCAGTGGTCGCCTTGCCCGAGGCGCCCCGCCACGTCTTCGTCGACGGCCGCGACCGGCTCGACACGGCCTGCGACTGCGAAGCCGTGATCGGCGGCGATGGCATTGTGCTGTCGATTGCAGCCGCCTCCATCGTCGCCAAGGTGACGCGCGACCGGCTGATGTGCGCGCTGGCGCAGGATTGTCCCGGCTATGGTTTCGAGCAGCACAAGGGCTATGGCGTGCCCGAGCATCTCGACGCACTCGACCGCCTCGGCCCCACCATCCATCATCGCAGCTTCTTCGCTCCCGTCGTCGCCGCCCGCGCCAAGCACATGCCCTGGACGGTCGAGCCGGTGCGGGATCTGTTCGAGGTCGCCGAGGTCGAGGTGCAGGTGGAGGCCTCGGTTGAAATCGATGCTTCGGCAGGCCTCTAGCGTAGACTGGCGTTGCCACGACGCGTGGCGCCCTTTATCAAAACAGGCGTGAGCGAATAGGGCCGGCTGGACGGGTTGGCTGCATCTTGCGGGCGTTGCATGCGGTTTACCTCCCTGGTCATCGAGCTCATTCGCGCCCGGCCGCGACTGATCGTCTGGATTGCCGTGCTGCTCCAGGCCGCGATGTGGCTGCTGGTGGCGCTGTTGTTCTACCGCAGCCCGCCCGGCAGCCTCGCGACCCTGCTGGCCTTCGGCAGGGAATACCAGGTCGGCACTGATCTCGGCCCGCCGCTGTCGATCTGGCTTGCCGATATCGCCTATCGCGTCGCGGGCGGCCACATGTTCGGCGTCTACGTGCTGGCCGAGCTCTGCGAGATCGCGACCTTCATCGCACTCTATCATCTGGCGCGCGCCGTCGTCGGCACCCAGCAGGCGGTGCTCGCCGTGCTCTTGACCATGACGGTGCTGGCCTTCTCCTCGTCGGCGCTCGACTTCGGCCCGCTGGTACTCGCGCGGCCGCTCTGGGCACTGCTGCTGCTGCATTCCTGGCAGATCATCGGCCAGCGCCGCGGCAATGCATGGTTCGCCTGGTCGATCGAAGCAGGCCTCCTGCTCCTCACCACGCCGGCCGCGATCTTCCTGCTCGCGATGCTCGTCATCTTCGCGCTCGCGACCGCGGGCGGCCGCCGAACCTTGCGCGCACTCGACCCGCTGTTCGCACTCGTCGTCGTCGCCGTGCTGGCGCTGCCCTACGCGGTCTGGCTGATGCGTGCCCAAACTCTCGTCCTGCCAGCCCTGCCGCAAGTGGCGGATCTCAGCGCCCGCGCGATCCACGCCGCCTGGCTGCTCGGCGGGCTCGTGCTCGGTGCGATCGCGGTCCCGGTACTGAGCTTCCTCAACGCGCCCCTGTTCGCCGGCAAGGGCGAGGAGGCGCCGATCATTTACCGGCCACCGGTCGAGCCGCTTGCACGCAACTTCGTCTACTTCTTCGCGCTGGCGCCCGCGCTCGGCGCAGTCGTGATTTCCGGCTTGTTCAGGTTCGAGGCCGTCGTCGGCGGCGCCGGCGTCGTGCTGGTCATGTCGGGCCTCGCCATGGTCGTGGCGGCAGGCGATCTCATCGCCATGCGCGGCGCGCGGATGTTGCGCACGGTGTGGGCGGCGGCCGTCGTGGCGCCCGCCGCCGGTGTCGTGCTGGGCGTGCTGTTCATGCCCTGGACCGGCACCGGCGAGATCGCGACCTCGATGCCGGCCCGCGCGATCTCGGATTTCTTCGACGAGAGCTTTGCCCGCCGTACCAATCATCGCCTGCGCGCGGTTGCCGGCGAGACCCAGCTTGCAAGCCTGATCACGCTGCATTCCGGCCGGCCGCACCTCTTCATCGACGCCAATCCTGCGCGCACGCCGTGGATGTCGCAGGCCAAATTCAGCGAGAGCGGCGGCGTCGTGGTCTGGCGTGCCTCCGATACGGCGGGAACCCCGCCGCCCGAAATCCTTGCGCGCTTCCCCGGCATCGTGCCCGAAGTGCCGCGCGCCTTCGAATGGCTGGTGACCGGACGCCAGCAACTCCTGCGCATCGGCTGGGCCATCGTGCGGCCGAAGGGAACGTGAGTACGAGAGCCTGCTAACCCGCCAGGGCCTTTGCGATCGCGCGTAGATCCTGCCAGGCCAAGCGCTTGTATGACGGCGAGCGCAGCAAGTATGCCGGGTGAAACGTCGGCAGCGCGCGGATGGTGCGTTGGCCGGTCTCGTACTCGAACCAGCGCCCGCGCGTGCGCATGATGCCCTCGCGGGTCGAGAGCAGCGTCTGCGTCGAGGGATTGCCGAGCGTCACCAGCACGTCGGGGTTCACCAACTCGATATGCCGCTGGATGAAGGGCAGGCAGATCTGCGTCTCCTGCGGCGTCGGCGTGCGGTTGCCCGGCGGTCGCCAGGGGATGACGTTTGTGATGTAGGCCGTGGTGCGGTTGAGGCCTATGGCACCTATCATCAGATCGAGCAGCTTGCCGCTGCGTCCGACGAAAGGCAGTCCCTCGATGTCCTCGTCGCGGCCCGGCGCCTCGCCGACGAACATGATGCGGGCCTGCGGATTGCCATCGGCGAACACCAGCCGCGTCGCGGTGTGCTTTAGCGCGCAGCCTTCGAAGTTTTGCATGAGTTCGCGGAGCGCCTCGAGCGTCGGCGCGGTGCGTGCGGCCTCGCGCGCCGAGGCGATCGCGACGTCGGGCGCCGGTGCGGTCTCGCCGCGCATCACGGCGGGCGCAGCAATAGGCCGCGGTGCCTCGAACGGCGACGCCGCGCGCGGGGCTGGCGGCGGGGCGTCTAATTCCGCCAGGCGGTCGATCGGTTCCTCGGCAAGCGCGCAGTCGACACCGGCCTCCAGATAGAAGGCGAGAAGCTCTCGGACGGTGGGTGCGGGCTCGGGGATCATTGGGAAAGTCAGACTATTAGTTCATCTTAGGACGCCTTGCATCCCAGCGGAACGCATTTCCGTGGTTGTCCTACCCGGAAAAATCGGAAACAAGGGGGCGCAAATGACGAGGAACCGTCTCAAGGGCTGAGATCAGATGAGCACCGAAGAACTTCCCCCGCGCGAATCCATGGAATTCGACGTCGTCATCGTCGGCGCCGGCCCCTCGGGCCTGGCCGCGGCGATCCGGCTCAAGCAGATCAATGCCGATCTCAACGTCGTCGTGGTGGAGAAGGGCTCCGAGGTCGGTGCGCACATACTCTCCGGCGCCGTAATCGACCCGGCCGGGCTCGACAAGCTGATCCCGGATTGGCGCGAGGATTCGGATTGCCCGCTCAAGACGCAGGTCAAGGACGACCGCTTCTACTGGATGACCGCCGGCGGCGCGATCAAGCTGCCGAACTTCATGATGCCGCCGCTGATGAACAATCATCATTGTTATATCGGCTCGCTCGGCAATGTCTGCCGCTGGCTGGCGCGCAAGGCCGAGGCGCTCGGCGTCGAGATCTATCCGGGCTTTGCCGCGGCCGAAGTGCTCTATGACGAGAAGGGCGCGGTGAAGGGCATCGCCACTGGCGACATGGGCATCGGCCGCGACGGCAAGCCGAAGGACTCTTTCACCCGCGGCATGGAGTTGCTCGGCAAGTACACGCTGTTCGCCGAAGGCGCGCGCGGCAGCCTGACCAAGCAGTTGATCGCGAAGTTCGCGCTCGATTCCAAGAGCGAGCCGCCGAAGTTCGGCATCGGTCTCAAGGAAGTCTGGCAGATCGACCCCGCCAAGCACCAGAAGGGCCTGATCCAGCACTCGTTCGGCTGGCCGCTCGACCTGAAGACCGGCGGTGGCTCGTTCCTCTATCACTACGACGACAATCTCGTCGCCGTCGGCTTCGTCGTGCACCTGAACTACGACGATCCCTACCTGTCGCCTTTCGACGAATTCCAGCGCTTCAAGACCCATCCCTCGATCCGCGGCACCTTCGAGGGCGCCAAGCGGCTTGCTTACGGTGCGCGTGCCATCACCGAAGGCGGCTACCAGTCGGTGCCGAAGCTGACCTTCCCCGGCGGCGCGCTGGTGGGCTGCGCGGCCGGCTTCGTCAACGTGCCGCGCATCAAGGGCGTCCACAACGCGATGGGCACCGGCATGCTGGCGGCCGAGCATGTCGCGGCCGCGCTCGCGGCCGATCGCGCCAATGACGAGGTCGTCGACTACGAGAACGCGTGGCGGTCCTCGTCGGTCGGCAAGGATCTGTTCTTGGTCCGCAACGTCAAGCCGCTGTGGTCGAAGTTCGGCACCGTGCTCGGCGTCGCACTCGGCGGCTTCGACATGTGGTTCAACACGCTGTTCGGCACCTCGCTGTTCGGCACGCAGTCGCATGCCAAGCCCGACCGCTCGACGCTCGATCCGGCCAAGCAACATGCGCCGAGGAACTACCCGAAGCCGGACGGCAAGATTTCCTTCGACAAGCTGTCCTCGGTGTTCCTGTCGAACACCAATCATGAGGAGGATCAGCCGATCCATCTCCGGGTTGCCGATATGAACCTCCAGAAGATGTCCGAGCATGACGTCTTCGCCGGTCCCTCGAATCGCTATTGCCCGGCCGGCGTCTACGAGTGGGTCGAGGAGGGCGCGGCTCCGCGCTACCAGATCAACGCCCAAAACTGCGTCCACTGCAAAACCTGCGACGTGAAGGACCCCAACGGCAACATCACCTGGGTTCCTCCGGAGGGCGGCGGTGGACCGAACTACGAGGCGATGTAAGGGCGCGCCAGGCGGGCAAATAGGCCCGAAGGGTGATGGAGCGCACGTTCGCGTGAGATCGGGAGCGCCACGGGTGCCTCCGGCCACGATAAGGCCATAGTAGCGGCGTCTTGGGGCGCGGCTGGCCGATTTGGGGCGTGCGGAGGGGATCGCCCGGTCCGAATCCTTGCGGTGAAGCGCCAAAAGCGGCATTGTCCGGACCCGACGGTTCCGGGTCCGATGTCGCCGGTCGCGTTCGCGTGCGAGACGGCCTTTTGCTTCGAACCCAGGCACTACCAACTCAAGGCGAGCCCTGATGTTTTCAAATCGTTTCAACCGCTGGACTGCTGCTGCCATCGCCCTTGCCGGCTCTGCGATCATGGCGGTCCCCGGCGGAGTGCTGGCGCAGACGCCGGACCATCCGGCCGACACGGCGGCGCAGTTTCCGACCCGAAACGATCTGAAGTCGCTCACCACCGCCGGCAGCTATCTCGCCGCCCGCCACGCCAGCGTCGAGCGCGACGCGACTTCGGCCGCCGCTTTCTACCGCTCCGCGCTGCGGACCGACCCGAAGAACAACGAGTTGCTCGACCGCGCCTTCATTTCCTCGGTCGACGACGGCGACATCGAGGAGGCGGTCAAGCTTGCCGAGCGCATCCTCACCATCGACAAGACCAATCGCGTCGCGCGCCTCGTCGTCGGCGTGCACGATTTGAAGCTGAAGAAATATTCGAGCGCGCAGAGCAACATCAACCAGTCGATCCGTGGGCCGATCACCGATCTCGTCGCAACGCTGCTGTCCGGCTGGGCCGCCTATGGGGCGGGCGATGCCAAGGGCGCGGTCGCCACGATCGACAAGCTGGCAGGCCCGGAATGGTATCCGCTGTTCAAGGACTTGCATGCCGGCATGATCCTCGAGAACGCCGGCAAGGAGAAGGACGCGGGCGTCCGTTTCGAACGCGCCTACAAGCTCGACGATTCCATGCTGCGCGTCACCGAGGCCTATGCGCGCTGGCTGTCGCGCAACAAGGACGCGGCGTCGGCCACGGCGATCTATGAAGCCTTCGACAAGAAGCTCGCCCGTCATCCGCTGATCGTGGAAGGTCTGCGCGAGACCAAGGCCGGCAAGAAGATGCCGCCGCTGGTCGATTCTGCGCAGGCCGGTGCAGCCGAGGCGCTCTACGGCATCGGCGCGACGCTGACCCGCCGAGGCGGCGAGGATCTCGCGTTGGTCTATCTCCAGCTCGCGCTCTATCTCCAGCCCACCCATCCGCTGGCCTTGCTCTCGCTCGCCGACCTCTATGAATCGGTGAAGCGTCCGCAGATGGCGATCAAGATCTACGAGCGCGTGCCGTCGAGTTCGCCCCTCAAGCGCAACGCGCAGATCCAGCTCGCCATCGATCTCGATTCCGCCGACCGTACCGACGAGGCGATCAAGATCCTCAAGGGCGTCATCACCGAGGACTCGAAGGATCTCGAAGCCATCATGGCGCTCGGCAATCTCGAGCGCGGCCGCAAGAAGTTCGGCGACTGCGGCGCGACCTATTCGCAAGGCATCGCCGTGCTGCCTGTGGGCAACGACAAAGCCAACAGCGTCTGGTACTACTACCGCGGCATTTGCGAGGAGCGCTCCAAGGAGTGGGCCAAGGCCGAAGCCGACATGAAGAAGGCGCTCGAGCTGCAGCCCGATCAGCCGCATGTGCTGAACTATCTCGGCTATTCCTGGATCGACCAGGGCGTGAACCTCGACGAAGGCATGAAGATGATCAAGCGTGCCGTCGAGCAGCGTCCCGACGACGGCTACATCGTCGACTCCCTCGGCTGGGCCTATTACCGCATCGGCAATTACGAAGAGGCGGTTAAGAACCTCGAGCGCGCGATCGACCTCAAGCCCGAGGATCCGACCATCAACGACCATCTCGGTGACGCCTATTGGCGCGTCGGCCGTACGCTGGAAGCCAAATTCCAGTGGGCGCATGCCCGCGATCTCAAGCCCGAGCCGGATGATCTGCCGAAGATCGAGGCCAAGATCGCCAACGGCATGACGGATGACAGCTCGAACTCTTCGGCCGCGCAGGCGGACAAGAAGAAGGACGACGGCAAGGGCGGCTAATCTGGTTGAGTTTTGGGGGCGTATCGCCGATGCCGGCGTTGATTGAAGAAGGGCGCGCGAAGGTCAATCTGAGCCTTCGCGTGGTTGGCCGTCGCTCCGACGGCTATCACGATCTCGAAAGCGTGGTTGCATTTGCCGATTGTGCCGACCGGCTCACGCTGGAACCGGGTGGCGAACTCAGGCTTGCGACCACGGGGCCGCTTGCGGCGGCCTGCGGCGAGACCTCGGACAATCTCGTGTTCAAGGCCGCAAAACTGCTGGCCGAAGCGGTGCCGCATCTGAAGCTCGGCGCCTTCGCGCTCGACAAGGTCCTGCCGGTCGCAGCAGGTATCGGCGGCGGCTCGGCCGATGCGGCGGCGGCGCTGCGCTTGCTGGCCCGCCTCAACGATCTGTCGCTCGATGATTCCAGGCTCCAGAAGGTCGCGCTTGCGACCGGCGCCGATGTGCCGGTGTGCCTGCTCTCGCGCGCGTGCGACATGACCGGCGTCGGCGAGCAGTTGCTGCCGCTGGCCTTGCCGAGCATGCCCTGCGTCATGGTCAATCCGCGCGTACCGGTCGCGACCAAGGACGTCTTCCAGGAGTTGGGCCTGCGCAACGGCGAATTGCTGGTCGGTGCGACCGACGTGCTCGAAGCTCCGGCCTGGCCGGAGGCGGGCGGGTCGGTTTCCGATTGGGTCGACGTTCTCGAAACCGTCGCCAACGATCTCGAGGCTCCCGCGCTGCGCATCGAGCCTGTCATCGGTGACGTGCTGGAGGCGTTGCGCTCTTCCGCCGGCGTCAAGCTGGCGCGGATGTCCGGCTCGGGCGCGACCTGCTTTGCGATCTATGGCGCTCCAGCGGACGCGCATGCCGCCGCCGAGCAGATCCGGCGCGGCCACCCCGGTTGGTGGGTGCATGCGGGGACGTTGAGCTAGAGCCTATCCGTTGCCCACTCGGCTGTGGGCTAGACTAGTCCGCGCCATTCTCGGCCAGCCCCAGAAACGTCCGGATTTCACCCAGCACCTCCTCCGGCTTGTCGTGCTGCAACCAATGCCCGGCACCGGTGATGGTCGCGATGCGCGCCTGCTGGAAATAACGCTCCAATCCCGCCGAACGAGCGCCAGCCAGAAAGCTTTCGCCGGCATTCAACAGCAGCGTGGGGCACGCGATCCGCGACCACAGCGCGACGTGATCATCCGGCCAGAGCCGGTGCGGCGCGGAAGCGCGCTGATAGGGATCGAACTTCCAGCTATAGGTGCCGTCCTCGTTCCGCCGCGCGCCGTGCGTGGCGAGGTGCAGCGCGAGGTCGCGGGTGAGGCGCTTGTTGTGAAGCACCATCTGCGCAGCCGCGTCTTCGAGAGTCGCATAACGGCGCGGCGTGCGATCGTGCAGCCTGTCGAGCTGGCTGACCCATTTGCCGATGCGTTCATGCACCGGCGGCTTCGGCGTGTCAGGCAGCATCGTCACGCCGTCGAGGACGACGAGCTTTTCGACTTGCTCGGGGAATGAGCCTGAGAAGATCAGGCTCACCATGCCGCCCATCGAATGGCTGATGAGGGTCACCTGAGGCGCAGCGATGCGGCGGATGAGCTGGGCGAGATCGTAGACATACTCCGTCAGCGCGTAGCTGCCGCCTTTGGTCCAGTCGGAATCGCCGTGCCCGCGCAAGTCCGGCGCAATCACGTGGAAATGCCGTTGCAGCGATCGGGCGATGGCGTCCCAACTCCGGCAATGATCGCGACCGCCATGGACCAGGATGAGCGGCGGTGCGCTGTCGTTACCCCAATCGGCGTAATGCAGCCGCAGCCCGTGCGACTCGTAGAAATGGCTTTCTGGGGTCATCATCGCGACCTACCCCTGTACTGGCCGCCGCGCCAGCGCGAGTGACAGGCCAAGGCCCGTGATGAAGACGCCGGAGCCTTGCGTGAGGCGCCGCATCAACTGCGGTCGTCCGATCAACTGCGCGCGCGTCGCGGATGCCATCAGCACCACGACGACATCGGCGAGTGTGTTCAGCGTCACCGAGATGGCGCCGAGCAGGATAAATTGCAGCGTCGGGCTCGCGCCTGCGGGATCGAGGAATTGCGGAATGAAGGCAAGGAAGAACGCTGCGGTCTTCGGATTCAACGCCTCGACCAGCACGCCGTCACGGAACGCCCTGGTGTCGCCGACGGGCTCGCTCGCGAGCGACAGCGTCCGGCCGGCGCTTTGATACGTTTTGATGCCGAGCCAGACCAGATAGAGCGCACCGACGAATTTGACGGCAGCAAACAATTCAGCGCTGGCGAGGATAATCGCGGAGATGCCGAAGCTGCCCGCGACCACATGGACCAACCCGCCCAGAGCGGTGCCCGCGGTCGACGCCAAGCCGCCGGCGCGACCTTCCGACAAGGTCCGAGCTGCGACGTAGAAGATGCCCGGACCGGGAACGGCGGCGATGACAAGGGCGGCGGCCAGGAACAGCCAGAAATTCGTTTCGCTCATCCTGCTTTGGTAACGATGCCCAGCGCGATTGCAAGCCCGCTGGCTAGCTCATGCGCCGGAAGATCGCGCTGGCGTTCACCCCACCGAAGCCGAAGCCGTTGGAGATCGCATGCCGCATCTGCGTCGGACGCGCCGTCCCAGTTACGATGTCGATGCCATCGGCACTCGCGTCGGGGTTTTCGAGGTTGAGTGTCGGCGGCGCGACCTGATCGCGCAGAGCGAGTACGGTGAAGATGGCCTCAAGCCCGCCGGCCGCGCCGAGCAGATGACCGGTGGCCGATTTGGTCGCGCTCACCGCGATAGACTTGTCGCGGCCGAACAGCGCGCCGATCGCGGCGAGCTCGCTTTCGTCGCCGGCGGGCGTCGAGGTCGCATGCGCGTTGAGATGCTGGACATCGGTGGGCGCAAGGTTCGCCTGGCGCAACGCGATCTCCATGGCGCGGCGGGCGCCGTCACCATCAGGGGGACCTGACGTCATGTGATAGGCGTCCGCGCTAGTGCCGTAGCCGATGATCTCGGCGATCGGCGTGGCGCCTCGCGCCAGCGCATGCTCGAGTTCTTCGATAACGAGAATGCCGGCGCCTTCGCCCATCACAAAGCCGTCGCGATCGCGATCGAACGGACGCGAGGCGCGGGTAGGCTCGTCGTTGAACCCGCTGGACAATGCGCGGGCTGCGGCGAAGCCGCCGAGGCTGACGAGATCGATGCAGGCCTCCGCACCGCCGCAGATCGCGACATCGGCATCGCCCGCGCGGACCAGGCGTGCGGCATCGCCGATCGCCTGGACGCCGGCGGCGCACGCCGTGACCGGTGTGCCCAGCGCGCCCCTGTAGCCATATTTGATCGAGACATGGCCGGCGGCCAAATTGGCGAGAAACGAGGGGATCGTGAACGGCGACAGCCGCCGCGGGCCGCGCTGTTCGGCGATGCGCACGGCTTCCGCCATGGCAGGGAAGCCGCCGACGCCGGAGCCAATGATCGTTGCGGTTCGCTCCAGCGACGCCGCGTCCTGCGGCGTCCATTTGGCCTGCGCCACCGCCTCCGCGGTGGCGAGCAGCGCGAACAGGATGAAGCGGTCCATCTTGCGCTGATCTTTCGGCGCAGCCGCCTCCGCCGGATCGAAGCCGCCGTCCGTATCATCGGCCTTGTCGGGCACGAGGCCAGCGATGCGCGCCGGCAGGGCCTGCGACCATTGGGGCAGGGGACGCAAGCCGCTCTGACCGGCGAGCAGCCTGCGCCAGGACGTCTCGACACCGCAGCCAAGCGGCGACACCGCACCCATTCCCGTCACGACGATACGACGCATGTCAGTCTCCCGCCGGCGCAATCGCCGGGTTCATGGCTTTGAGCGAGGTGAGCCGTCGTCGCATCAGGCGGCTCGCGGCGGGACCTGCGATCACCACCGCATTTGCGATCGTGATCGGTTGCCTGTCGGCGGCGTCGACCACGACCGGATCGAGCGGCCGGCGATCGCCCCGGTTCGCCAGCAGGATGGATTCGCCCTTCGGCGCGAGATGCTTGTTGCCCCAGGCGAGCAGCGTCGCGATCACGGGGAAGAAATCCCGCGCCTTGTCCGTCAGCACATATTCATAGCGCGGCGGCCGCTCCTGATAGCGGCGGCGTACGAACATGCCGGTCTTGGTGAGATGGGCGAGCCGCCGCGACAGGATGTTTGGCGCAATGCCGAGATTGCGCTCGAACTCGTCAAACCGCGTCGAGCCTTGAAGCGCATCCCGCAGGATCAAGATGCTCCACCATTCGCCAACCGTCTCCACGGCGCGGCCGACCGGGCATTCCAGGATCGAGGGTAGTTTGGGCTGCATGACAGGAGGGTAGGTTAGTAGCTTGCAAAATGCAAGTAACTAGGTGAACGATGGTAGATGGCGAAGCTGCGACCGTCGAACTACCGCCGAGGTTCGAGTGTGAGTTGGTGGATTGTTTCCGAGGAGGGATTCTGAATTGCTTCGCTGCGCTCGCACAGCAATGACGAGAATGGGGCAGCGAGCGCGAATCTATCGCCGTCACTCTGAGGCGCGAGTGCCTCAGAGTGACGGGGCTGATCGAGGTGCGGTCGTGATAGGCTGCTGGGGAGCGATCGCGCTCAGTGTGATCTCGCCAGACAGAACGCCACAACCTGCTCCAGCGCGCTCTTCATCGGCGAGGACGGGAATAGCGCCAGCGCGTCCACGGCCATGGCGCCGTAGTGCTGCGCGCGGCTCAGTGTGTCCTCGAGCGCGCGGTGCTTGTTCATGAGGCCAATGGCGTGATCGAGGTCGCTGTCGCCGATCTCGCCGCGCTCGAGCGCCTTGATCCAGAACGCGCGCTCGGTATCGTTGCCGCGGCGGAAGGCGAGCACCACCGGCAGCGTGATCTTGCCCTCGCGGAAGTCGTCGCCGGTGTTCTTGCCGAGTTTTGCGCTCTTGCCGCCATAATCGAGCACGTCGTCGACGAGCTGGAAGGCGATGCCGAGATTCATGCCGACGGAACGGCAGGCGGTCTGCTCGGCCTTCGGACGATTGGCGATGACGGGGCCGACCTCGCAAGCCGCTGCGAACAGCTCGGCGGTCTTGCCGCGGATCACGGCGAGATATTCGTCCTCGGTGGTCGCGGTGTTCTTGGCGGCGGCGAGCTGCATCACTTCGCCCTCGGCGATGGTCGCCGCGGCCGCAGAGAGGATGTCGAGAGCGCGGAGCGAGCCGACCTCGACCATCATGCGGAACGCTTGTCCCAGCAGGAAGTCGCCGACCAGCACGCTGGCTTCATTGCCCCAGAGCATGCGCGCCGACAGCTTGCCGCGGCGCATCTCGCTCTCGTCGACGACGTCGTCGTGCAGCAGGGTGGCGGTGTGCATGAACTCGACGGAGGCAGCTAACTTGATGTGGCCGTCGCCGGCGTAGCCGGCGAGGTTGGCCATGGCGAGCGTCAGCATCGGGCGCAGCCGCTTGCCGCCGGAGGAGATCAGATGGTTGGCGACCTCCGGAATCATGGTCACATCGGACCCTGTCCGCGACAGGATCGTGGCGTTGACGCGCTCCATGTCGCCGGCGACAAGGGCAACCAGCTCTTCGATCGACGCGCCGGGGGTTTCGAAAGGTACGATGACGGCCACGCCGGTCTCCAATATTTGCCCCGGAGGGGCTATTCTGATGGAAAGACAATAGAAACTGGAAGGGGATGCGGCAAGGCCTGTGGAACCATTGACATTGCCGCTTAACCCTTTTCAGCTCAGGAGGCTCGTTTGCGTGAACTGGTTCGGACCAACGATATCGTGCTGGTGTCGGCGATTGGCGCGCTGCTCGACGGCGCCAACATCCATCATCTGGTGCTGGACCAGAACATGAGCATCATCGAGGGTTCGCTCGGCGTTCTGCCGCGGCGGATCCTGGTCCATGAGGACGACGCCACCGCGGCCCGGCAGTTGCTGACCGAGGCCGGCCTCAGCCACGAGCTGCGCGGCGATGATTGACGTCGTCACAGATTTCACCGAGGACGCCTTTCTCGGCGGGCAGTTGCTGCTCAAGCAGAAGCGATCTGGCCACCGGGCCGGACATGACGCGATCCTGCTTGCGGCGGCGACCGAGGCTCGCGAAGGCGACCGCGTCGTCGATCTCGGCGCAGGCGTCGGCACCGCCGGGCTGGCGCTGGCCCGGCGCGCCGCGGGCATCGACCTTCGTCTCGTCGAGATCGATCCGGAACTGGCCGAACTCGCGCGCGCCAACGCGGCGGCAAATGCGATCGCGGTTGAGGTTGTGGTGCTCGACGTCACTGATGACGCGCAGGCCTTCGCGGCACGCGGGCTCATGCCCGACAGTGCGGACTGCGTGTTGATGAACCCGCCGTTCAACGATGCCGCGCGGCATCGCGGCTCGCCGAACCAGGCGCGTCACACCGCGCATGTCGCGACCGAGGAGACGTTGCATGCGTGGGTGCATGCTGCAAGGCGGCTCCTTCGATCGAGCGGTGTGCTGACGCTGATCTGGCGTGCGGATGGACTTGCGGACGTTTTGACAGCGCTGTCACGCGGTTTCGGCAGCGTGGCGGTCCTGCCGGTTCACGGCGAAGCGGGCAGGCCTGCGATCCGTGTGCTGATCCGCGCCGTCAAGGGCGGCCGGGCGCCGTTGCGGTTGTTGCCGGGCCTGATGCTCAATAATGAGTCAGGTGTGCCCAGAAAAGAGGTGCGGAATATTCTGGAGGGGAGGGCGGTCTTGCCGCTGGCGGAGCCGTGACGGCTTACTGCGGAAGCGATTCCGACTGCTGTTCCGGCCGCGATGTAAAGCGAATCGCCGTGAAAAGCGCACCGATCAGCATCAACAGCAGATAGACCTTCATGTCGCTTCCTCCGCTGCCTCATTGCAGCTTCCCAACAGGGATTCTGCAAAACACGTTCCAGGCACCAGCAATGACAGTCGCGTGATAAGAATTGGTAAATCAGGAGTAACGGCATGGCCGAGCAATTGAACGATCGCGAAAATTCCGGCCTTGCCGAAAAGCTCATGCAATATCTGCCGGCGCGCATCCGCCCCGGCGCCGCGGTTGTGCCGGTGGTGCGGCTGTCGGGCGTGATCGGCGCAGTGACGCCACTGCGCCCGGGCATGACGCTGGCGGGTGTCGCACGGGTGCTGGAGCGAGCCTTTTCTTATCGCAACGCCAAGGCGGTGGCGCTGGTGATCAATTCGCCCGGCGGCTCGCCGGTGCAGTCGCGCCAGATCTATCTGCGCATCAAGCAGCTGGCGGCGGAGAAGAAGCTGCCGGTGCTGGTGTTCGTCGAGGACGTCGCGGCCTCCGGCGGCTACATGATCGCCTGCGCCGGCGACGAGATCTTCTGCGATCCGTCCTCGATCCTCGGTTCGATCGGCGTGGTCGGCGGCAGTTTCGGTTTCCAGGAAGCGATCAAGCGGCTCGGGATCGAGCGGCGCCTCTACACGGCCGGCACCCACAAGGCGATGCTCGATCCGTTCCTGCCCGAAAACCCCGATGACGTCGCCAAGCTGAAGGCGCTTCAGCGAGAGATCCACCAGATCTTCATCGCGCTGGTGAAGGAGAGCCGCGGTCTCAGGCTGAAGGGCGCGGACGAGACGCTGTTCACCGGCGAGTATTGGGCCGGCGAGACGTCGATCGCGCTCGGGCTCGCCGACGGTATCGGCGATCTCCGCTCAACTCTTCGTGCCCGCTATGGCGAGAAGGTTCTCACCCCCGTGATCGCGCAGCCGGCCGGGCTGCTGTCCGGCCTGTTGGGGCGGAAATCGCCCGGCGCGGGGCAGCTTTCAGCCATGGAATCAATGGCCGGCCTGCCGGATGATCTGATCTCGGCGATCGAGACGCGGGCGATTTGGGCGAAATTCGGGTTCTAGGCGCCGCCTTCCCGCGCCATTTGGTCCGCCGCGAGCCAATTGCGGCTCGGGCCGGACTGCGCGAATATGCGTGTGGGGGCTGAGCACGAGACAAGGATCGACCGATGCCGCCGTTTATCGCATTTGCGGGCGTCCTGGGTGGGCTTGCCGTGGTCCGCTGGGCCTACAAGACTGCCATCAGGATCAACGAGGAGCTGGAGGAGATGCGCCTGTCGCGCGTCGCCGAGGCCGCCTCTATGGGGACCATCCAGACGCTGAAGCGTGACCCCGTCACTGGAGCCTATAGGCCGGGTTAGGTAGCGCCCTTTCCATACGCACGGTCATTCCGGGTTCACCCTTCGGGTACCCCGGAATGACGTCATTCACCCCCCCTTTGCCTTGATTCCCACCCCCGCCGTCGATACGGTCCCGCGCGATTCAACCCCCCGCGAGAGCCTGATCTGACGATGGACGCCTCATTGCCCGCCCATATGCGCCCGGAACGCTCGTTCCAGGGCTTCATCCTCGCGCTCCAGCGGTTCTGGGCCGAGCAGGGCTGCGTGATCCTGCAGCCCTACGATATGGAAATGGGTGCGGGTACCTTCCATCCGGCCACCACGCTGCGCGCGCTCGGGCCAAAACCCTGGAACGCCGCCTATGTGCAGCCCTCGCGCCGCCCCAAGGACGGCCGCTACGGCGAGAATCCAAACCGGATGCAGCACTACTACCAGTTCCAGGTAATCATGAAGCCGTCGCCGCCGAACCTTCAGGAGCTGTACCTGAAGTCGCTCGCCGCGATCGGCATCGATTCCGCCGTGCACGACATCCGCTTCGTCGAGGACGACTGGGAGAGCCCGACGCTGGGCGCCTGGGGCCTCGGTTGGGAGTGCTGGTGCGACGGCATGGAGGTCAGCCAGTTCACCTATTTCCAGCAGGTTGCCGGCTTCGAGTGCGCGCCTGTTGCGGGCGAGCTCACCTACGGGCTCGAGCGCCTCGCGATGTATGTGCAGGGCGTCGACCGCGTCTACGACCTCAATTTCAACGGCGGCGACGGTGACCAGAAGGTTACTTATGGCGACGTCTTCCTGCAGGCTGAGCGGGAATATTCGAAGCACAATTTCGAAGTCGCCGACACCGCGATGCTGTTCGAGCAATTCAAGATGGCCGAGGCGGCCTGCCGGAAATATCTCGAAGCAGGCTGGAAGGACGGCAAGCGCGACGCGCATCTCATGGCGCTGCCCGCCTATGACCAGTGCATCAAGGCGAGCCACGTCTTCAACCTGCTCGACGCGCGCGGCGTGATCTCCGTGACCGAACGACAGAGCTACATTCTTCGCGTGCGTGAGCTGGCCAAGGCTTGCGGCGAGGCCTGGATCCATACTGAAGCGGGCGGAGCGGCCTGATGCCCGATCTTTTGCTTGAACTGTTTTCCGAAGAAATCCCCGCGCGGATGCAGGCCAAGGCGGCCGACGATCTGCGCCGCCTGGTCACCGACAAGCTCGTCGCCGAGGGCCTCGTCTACGAAGGCGCCAAGGCGTTCGCGACGCCGCGCCGCCTTGCGCTCACCGTGCACGGCATCCCTGCGCGTCAGCCTGACCTGAAGACCGAACGCCGCGGGCCGAAGGTCGGTGCGCCCGATGCGGCCGTGCAGGGCTTCCTGAAGGCGACTGGCCTGAAATCGCTGGATGAGGCCAAGATCCAGCGCGATCCCAAGGGCGATTTCTACATCGGCTTGATCGAGAAGCCCGGCCGCGACGCGATCGACGTGCTCGCGGAAATCCTTCCCGTCATCATCCGCACCTTCCCCTGGCCGAAATCGATGCGCTGGGGCGCACGCTCGGCCAAATCAGGCTCGCTGAGCTGGGTGCGTCCGCTGCACGCGATCACCGCGACGTTTGGGCCCGAGACGGAAGAGCCCGATATCGTGAAGTTCGAGGTCGATGGCATCGAGACCGGCCAGACCACCTATGGTCATCGCTTCATGGCGCCGGCTGCGATTTCGGTTCGTCGTTTTGAGGACTACGAAGCGAAGCTGAAGGCGGCAAAGGTCATTCTCGATCCGCAGGCGCGCAAGGACATCATCTTCGCCGACGCCAAGGAATTGACCTTCGCGCAAGGTTTTGAACTGGTCGAGGATCAGGTGCTGCTCGACGAGGTCTCGGGCCTCGTCGAATGGCCCGTCGTCATGATCGGATCGTTCGAGGCGGAATATCTCAAGATCCCCGACGAGGTGATCCGCGCCACCATCCGCAACAATCAGAAGTGCTTTGTGGTCAAGGATCCCAAGACCGGGAAGCTGACCAACAAGTTCGTCCTCACCGCCAATATCGAGGCGGCTGACGGCGGCAAGGTCATCGTATCGGGCAATGAGCGCGTGATCCGTCCGCGCCTGTCGGATGCGAAGTTCTTCTATGAGACTGATCTGAAGACGAAGCTTGAGGATCGTCTGCCGAAGTTCGAGCAGATCGTGTTCCACGAGAAGCTCGGCACGCAGGCGGAACGCATCAAGCGCATTGAGGTGTTAGCAGCAGAGATCGCGCCGCTGGTCGGCGCTGATGTCGAGAAGGCCAAGCGCGCAGCTCGTTTGGCCAAGGCGGACTTGCTCACCGAAGTAGTCGGAGAGTTCCCCGAAGTGCAGGGCTTGATGGGCAAATACTACGCGTTGGCCCAAGGCGAGGACCCGTCGGTCGCTGCGGCTTGTGAAGAGCACTACAAACCGCAGGGGCCGGCTGATCGCATCCCGATCGATCCCGTGAGTGTGACGGTGGCGCTTGCCGACAAGATCGATACGCTCATGGGCTTTTGGGTGATAAATGAGCGGCCGACCGGAAGCAAAGATCCTTATGCTTTGCGCCGTGCCGCGCTTGGTGTCATTCGAATTATCGTCGAAAATCAGCTTCGAATTCCACTTATGGATGTGTTCATTCCCGCTCATATTCAGGTCCGGGATGAACTAAAGCACCAAAAGTTGGATCGTCTTGCAGACGAGCTAAAGAAGCTTCCCAGCGAGGTGATTACTGCTCGTAGGGCAAATCGCATCCTGTCGAAGCTTGAGAAAGAAGCGTTCCCGGCCGAGCTTCCAGACGAGGAGGTCGAGGATGCACTGGACGAGATATTTGACCTTCGGCTGTTTATCGATGACCGCCTAGAAGCTCAGCTTCGGAACCAAGGAGCGCGCTATGACCTCGCGAGGGCGGTGCTGGAGTTGGGCACTGAAGACGATCTTGTTTTGATCGTCCGCCGCGTCGAGGCGCTCGGCAAATTCCTCGAAAGCGACGACGGCAAGAACCTGCTCGCCGGCACCAAGCGCGCCAGCAACATCCTTGCGATCGAGGAGAAGAAGGACAAGCGCAGCTTCGACGGTGCGCCGGACGCAGCGCTCTACAGCCTCGACGAGGAGAAGGCGCTGGCCCAGGCGATCGGCGAGGTGAAGGCGGAAGCGAGCGCTGCTGTTGCCAAGGAGGACTTTGCGGCCGCGATGAGTGCGATGGCAAAGCTGCGTCCGCCCGTCGATGCGTTCTTCGACAAGGTGCGCGTCAACGACGACGATGCCAGGGTGCGCGAGAACCGCCTGAAGCTGCTGAACGAGATCCGCAGCGCCACGCGAGCGGTAGCGGATTTCTCGAAGATCCAGGATTGAGGCGCGCTCGCGCGGCAAACACCACTGTGATTCCGGGCTCGCGCTGCGCGCGCCACGGAATGACGGCACAAAAAATGCCCCACCCGGCGGGGGGAAGACCGGGCAGGGCCTGATGTCCGATCAACACTGCTCGCGCCAGCCTGATTGAAATGGCGCGCCGGACATCTAGTCGACCAACATCAGTCCATCACCTCGACGATGCGTCGCGAGCGCGGCTCCACCAGCACCGTCTCGCCGTTCACGACGGTGTAGCGATAGGTCGTCGCGCCGAAACGCTGCGGCACGTCATAATAGGTGATGCCGGTTTCAGGTAAGGTGGCACCGACGATCACGCGATCCGGAATATGGAAGGCCGGCACACGTTGCTCGACGACATAGTCACGGAAAGCCGGCCGCTGCTCGACCGCAATCGTCGGGCCGCTATCGACCACGACGGGCGCGCGTCCCACCGTGATCCCGGTTTGCGCCTGCGCCGCGACGGGCGAGCCGATCGCGGCCGCGAGCGCTGCAAGGGCGAGAATCCTGTTCCGCATGGGCAACTCCTTCGACGTGCTTTTGCGACGTGGTTTTAGGGGACGCGCCAGTGGCGCGACCGGTTGCCAATGCTGCGCCGCGCGCGATGTTCCGAAAAAGCCTTGCCGCATCAGCGGCAATTTCGGGCAGTTTTCGCGAACGGCGGAACCCGTCGGGCGGCCCGCGCGTCTCTACCCGCGGAACCCGGTCCGGTATGATCCGCCCGCGATTCGCCCTAACGCTCGGAAAGAAAATTCATGCACATCGCCGTCGCCCACATCTCGCCGCTCCTGTCCCTGCTTGCGGGTGTGCTGATCCTGATCATGCCGCGCCTGCTGAACCTGATCGTCGCGATATTTCTCATCATCAATGGCGCGATCGGGCTCGGTTTGTTGAAGTGGCTCCATCTCTAGGCCTTCATTTTCCGGAACTCTTCGACTTGCGCGGGCCCGCCCAAAATGGTGTAAGGCCCGCAATTTCCCGTTCCTCTCGCAGGTTGTGTGCAAGCTATGGCCAAAGCCGCCTCGAAGCCTAAGAAATCCCCAGCGAAATCAAAGTCCTCCGCCAAGGCGAAGGCCGCGCCGGCGGCACGCAAGACGCTTGCCAAGAGCGCCGTGAAGAGCGCGCCGAAGCCGGTCGCCAAGACGGTTGCGAAGGCCGCCGCCAAGCCGGCAGCCAAGGCTGCGACCAAGAGCGTTGCTGCGAAGGCGGCTCCGGCCAAGAACGCACCAGCCAAGATCCCGGCCAACAAGTGGGTCTTCACCTTCGGTGACGGCAGGGCCGAGGGCCGCACGGAGATGCGCGACCTGCTCGGCGGCAAAGGCGCCAACCTCGCCGAGATGGCCAATCTCGGCCTGCCGGTGCCTCCGGGCTTCACCATCCCGACCTCGGTCTGCACTTACTTCTACGCCCACGACAAATCCTATCCGAAGGAATTGCAGTCGCAGGTCGAGAAGGCGCTGGACTATGTCGGCAAGTTGACCGGCAAGGTGTTCGGCGACACCAGGAACCCGCTGCTCGTCTCCGTGCGCTCCGGCGCGCGCGCCTCGATGCCGGGCATGATGGACACCGTGCTCAATCTCGGTCTCAACGACAAGACGGTGGAAGCGTTGTCGGAACTCTCCGGCGACCGCCGCTTCGCCTATGACAGCTATCGCCGCTTCATCACCATGTATTCCGACGTGGTGCTCGGCTTCGAGCATCATCACTTCGAGGAGATCCTCGACACCTTCAAGGACAGCCAGGGCTATACGCTCGACACCGACCTTACCGCCGAGGACTGGGTCGACCTGGTCGGCAAGTACAAGGACGCGGTCGCACGCGAGACTGGCAAGGAATTCCCGCAGGATCCGCATGACCAGCTCTGGGGCGCGGTCGGCGCGGTGTTTTCATCCTGGATGAACGCGCGCGCGGTGACCTACCGCAAGCTGCACGACATTCCGGAATCCTGGGGCACCGCGGTCAACGTGCAGGCCATGGTGTTCGGCAACATGGGCGAGACCTCGGCGACCGGTGTTGCCTTCACCCGCAATCCCTCGACCGGCGAGAGCAAGCTCTATGGTGAGTTCCTGATCAACGCGCAGGGCGAGGACGTGGTGGCGGGCATCCGCACGCCGCAGGACATCACCGAAGAGGCGCGGAAAGAGTCGGGCTCCGACAAGGCGTCGATGGAAGCGGCGATGCCCGAGGCCTTCAAGGAGCTGACGCGGATCTACACGCTGCTCGAGAAGCACTACCGCGACATGCAGGACATGGAGTTCACGGTCGAGCAGGGCAAGCTGTGGATGCTCCAGACCCGCGGCGGCAAGCGCACCGCGAAGGCGGCGCTGCGCATCGCGGTCGAGCTCGCCAATGAAGGCCTGATCAGCAAGAAGGAAGCGGTGACGCGGATCGATCCCGCTTCGCTCGACCAGCTGCTGCACCCGACCATCGATCCCAACGCCAAGCGCGACGTGATCGCGACCGGCTTGCCGGCGTCGCCGGGAGCTGCCTCCGGCGAGATCGTGTTCTCCTCGGACGAAGCGGCCAAGCTCCAGGGCGACGGACGCAAGGTGATTCTGGTCCGCATCGAGACCAGCCCGGAAGACATCCATGGCATGCACGCCGCCGAGGGCATCCTGACCACCCGCGGCGGTATGACCTCGCACGCGGCAGTCGTCGCCCGCGGCATGGGCAAGCCCTGCGTCTCCGGCTGCGGCACCATCCGCGTCGATTACGGCCGCGGCACCATGAGCATCGGCTCGCGCACCTTCAAGGCCGGCGATGTCATCACCATCGACGGCTCGCTCGGCCAGGTGCTGGCCGGCCGCATGCCGATGATCGAGCCGGAGCTCTCCGGCGAGTTCGGTACGCTGATGAACTGGGCCGACCAGGTCCGCAAGATCGGCGTCCGCGTCAACGGCGACACGCCGGACGACGCCCGCACCGCGATCAAGTTCGGCGCGGAAGGCATCGGTCTCTGCCGCACCGAGCACATGTTCTTCGAAGAGACGCGCATCCGCACGGTGCGCGAGATGATCCTCTCCGAAGACGAGCAGTCGCGTCGTGCCGCGCTGGCAAAGCTTCTGCCGATGCAGCGCGCCGACTTCGTCGAGCTGTTCGAGATCATGAAGGGCCTGCCCGTCACGATCCGGCTTTTGGATCCTCCCCTCCATGAATTCCTGCCGCACACCCACGCCGAGGTCGAGGAAGTGGCGCGCGCCATGAACACCGATCCGCGGCGTCTGGCCGACCGCGCCCGCGAGCTGTCGGAGTTCAATCCGATGCTCGGCTTCCGCGGCTGCCGCATCGCGATTGCCTACCCCGAGATCGCCGAGATGCAGGCACGCGCGATCTTCGAAGCCGCGGTCGAAGCCGAGAAGCGTACCGGCAAGGCCGTCGGCCTCGAGGTGATGGTGCCGCTGATCGCGACCAAGGCCGAGCTCGATCTCGTCAAGGCACGGATCGATTCGACCGCGAAGGCCGTGATGCGCGATACCAACACCAAGATCGCCTATCAAGTCGGCACCATGATCGAGCTGCCGCGCGCCTGTCTGCTCGCGTCCGAGATCGCCGAAAGCGCCGAGTTCTTCTCGTTCGGTACCAACGACCTGACGCAGACGACTTACGGCATCAGTCGCGACGACGCCGCGAGCTTCCTCGGTCCGTATGTCGCAAAGGGTATTCTCTCGATCGATCCCTTCATCTCACTCGACCAGGAAGGCGTCGGCGAGTTGGTCAAGATCGGAGTGGCGCGCGGCCGCAAGACACGGCCGAAGCTCAAGATGGGCATCTGCGGCGAGCACGGCGGCGATCCGGCGTCCGTTGCGTTCTGCCACGATGTCGGTCTCGACTACGTCTCCTGCTCGCCCTACCGCGTGCCGATCGCACGACTTGCCGCAGCACAAGCCGCACTCGGCAAGGCGATTGCGAGCCAGGCGTAAGTTAAAGCGACATATGTGATGCGAAAGAGGCGGGGCTTGGCTCCGCCTCTTTTCGTTTCAGGCGACCTTCATTTGAGACAACGCTGTCGCCACACCCTCGCTGTCATCGCCCGCTTGACCGGGGCGATCCAGTGCTCCGGGCAAGCAGTGATTCAATCGAGGGGCTGCGACGTACTGGATATCCCGGTCAAGCCGGCGCATGACACCGATGATGTGGAAGCTACGGTAGCAATGACGACCGAGGAAACGCACGCGTCCCGTATTGATACGCGTCAGCAAGAGTTCCTTCACCATTTGCATTGAGCACTTGTTTACCGCTTCAGATCAGCCCGCATTTACCAATGCGCAGCATCGCTCCGCGAAAACACTTGAGGCGGCTTGAGTGTGTCGGCAGCGCAACGCCGATTAACGCCCCGGCAACCTAAATTGGATACTTACGATAAAGATCGAATTGCACGGATGTACTGGGTTCGGTCGAAAACTGGCGTAAGCGTAGCGTGAGCGTATCGATGTCAGTGTTGCGTAACCATCCGAAGGGCGCGCAGTTCGCGTCCTTCGGAATCGGTCTCCTGGTCTTCACATTGATGCCCAGAGAGATCGGCTATCAGGACATAGGCTCGTTGCTGGCGCGTCAACCCGGCGTCGTCGAGCGCTGGCAGAAGCAGGTATTCTCTGCGGCCTCGTCCATTCAGCTCGCGACTTACAGCTTCTCTCGCCCGATCGGGACGTCTGCGCCGCAGAGCGCGATGGTTCGCCTCGCGAGCCTCGACAGCCGCGACGTCACCGGCACCATTTCTCGCGGCAATCCGGCGCTGCAGGCACCGGCGCGCTACCGGGCCTCCGATTTTCCCAAGGTCGAGCGTGCGCTGAAGGGCGACCGTCTTGCCACCGTGACGCCGACGCCAGTGCCTGACACGAGCGAGCCTGCCGCGGCGCCCCCGCAGCATGATCCCGCGACCTCGAACAGCTCGGTATTTGGTGCCAAAACGGCTGAGCTGCCCGTCGCGCAGCCGCAGGCGATGTCGCCTGAGTCCGCGGCAGCGCTCGATCCCGAACTCCAGGAAGCGATGCGCGCGCCGCCATTGGCTCAATATACCAGTGCACCGAAGGCGGACGACAATGCCCTGTCTTTCGCGGCGCAGCCGCTCAACGCGCTGAAGCAGGCGGCGGTCGCCGCTCCGCCACGCGATCCCTTCAGCGTCAAGACCTCGAACCTGTTCTTCGGCAGCTCCTCGCTTGGCGGCAATCTCGAGAGCATCGAGAGCTGGCAGCCCGGCGCCGAGCCGCTGATCGTGATGCCCGATCCTGATTTGAAAGTCGCCTCGCTGTCGCCGCCGAACGAGGGCGCCGGAAATGCGGCTGAGAGCGGCGAGAGCGTCGCGCCGAAGGGCGAGGTCAACGCCGACAACCAGCGCTCCAAATCGCCGGCCGAGCGGCTGGCGCTGGACGAGAAGTCGCGCGCGAAGTCGGAAAAGTGCCTCGCCGAGGCGGTGTATTTCGAATCCCGCGGCGAGGCCGTGCGCGGCCAGATCGCGGTCGCGCAGGTGGTGATGAACCGCGTATTCTCCGGCAAATACCCCGACAACGTCTGCGGCGTCGTCTACCAGAACAAGTACCGCCACTTCGCCTGCCAGTTCACTTTCGCCTGCGACAACAATCCCGACGTGATCCGCGAGCCCGAGATGTGGGAGCGGGCCAGGAAAATTTCGAAGGCGATGCTCGATGGCCAGATCTGGCTGCCCGAGGTCGGCAAGTCGACGCACTATCATGCCTATTGGGTGCGTCCATCCTGGGTCGCCGAGATGAAGAAGATGTACAAATTCGGCGTTCACACCTTCTACAGGCCCCGCGCCTGGGGCGACGGCGACGAGGAGCCGAGTTGGGGCACGCCGGCGCAAACCGCCGCGCTCTCGGCCGAGCTCGTGCAGGAAGCCAAGAGCTCAGCCGAGATGGGCGTGACCGAGCGTCGCTGAGCGCATCTCACGCCGCAATATCCATTGCGCAGTCGAAGTTCGGCGCCGAATGCGTCAGCGCGCCTGACGAGACGTAGTCGACGCCGGTGGCCGCGATCGCGGCAATCGAGTCCAGCGTGACGCCGCCGGAGGCCTCCAGCTTCAGACGGCCTTCCGTCATCCTGACAGCTTCGCGCAGCGTCGCGATATCCATGTTGTCGAGCAGCACGGCCTCGGCCATTCCCGTGTCGAGCACCTCGCGGAGCTGCGCCAGTGTATCCACCTCGATCTCGATCTTGACGAGATGACCGGCATGGGCGCGGGCGCGCTCCAGAACGGGGCGGATGCCGCCGGCGACCGCGATGTGGTTGTCCTTGACCAGGATCGCATCGTCGAGCCCGAAACGGTGATTGAAGCCGCCGCCGCAACGCACCGCATATTTCTCCAGCGCCCGCAATCCCGGCGTGGTCTTTCGCGTGCAGCAGATGCGCATCTTGGTGCCTTCGGTGCGCGCGACGTAGGCGGCCGTGAGCGTGGCGATGCCGGAGAGACGCCCGACGAAATTCAGCGCAGTTCGCTCGGCGGTGAGAATGGCACGCGCCGGACCTGAGATCGTCAGCACATGCTGCCCGCGGGTGACGCGCCCGGCGTCGCGGACATGCGCGCGGACCTCGATGTCGGACGAGAGCCTATGCAAGGTCGCCACTGCCAGCGGCAGGCCGGCGATGACTCCGGACTGTCGCGCCACGAGGGCGGCCTGCTCTTTTGTTGCTTCCGGGATCGTCGCGAGCGAGGTGATGTCGCCGGCGCGCCCGAGATCTTCGTCGAGCGCGCGCCGAACGGCATCGTCGATGGCCAGCGGTGACAGGAAGGCGTCGGGATAGAGCAGGGAGGTCGGGGTGATCATAAAGGGCTCCGTCAGGCGATCATGGATTGCGCGATGCGCGGTGTCGAATGTTCGGTGAGGTCGTCCGCGATGTCGTGTGCTTCGGCGAGTGACGTCATCGTTCGCCGCGCGAGTGCGGGGACTTCCGCAGGATGGTCGGCCCGGCAGTGCGCGCCACGGCTCTCGCGCCGGCTCCAGGCTGAGGCCGCCACGAGCAGAGCTGCTGTTGCCATGTTGCGAACCACGATGCTTGTCGCCGCGTGCTCGAGCGCGGCAAAACTGCGCACGGCGTCCGCAAGTCCGTCGCGCTCGCGGATCACGCCGACATTCGCGCTCATCATCGCCCGCAGCCGCTTCACGACGCTCGCATCCGGCGCGCCGGCGCGCGGCGTGGCCAGCGCCTGGGGGAGGCGAGCCGGCGAGGGGATCGCTTGACCCGCGATGTCCTCGGCGATGCGAGCGGCATAAACCACGGCTTCCAGTAACGAATTAGACGCAAGCCGGTTGGCGCCATGCATGCCGGTGGACGACACCTCGCCGCCAGCCCAGAGTCCGTCGATCGAGCTGCGCCCGCGTGTGTCCACGGCAATGCCGCCCATGTGATAATGCACGGCCGGCGCGATCGGGATGGCTTGCGTCGCCGGGTCGATGCCGGCGGCGATGCAGCTCGCATGCACGGTGGGGAATTTGTCGGCGAAGCGCGCGCCGAGTGCCTGCCTCGCATCGAGGAAAGCTCCGCGTCCCGCCGCGATCTCGGCAAACACGCCGCGGGCCACGATGTCGCGCGGCGCGAGCTCGGCAAGGGGATGAAGCGGCGCCATGAAGCGTTCGCCGTCAGCGTTGATCAGCGTTGCGCCTTCGCCGCGCAACGCCTCTGTCGCGAGCGGCGCCGGGTCGCGGCCGGTCATGATGGCGGTTGGGTGAAACTGCACGAATTCCGGATCGGCAATCAGGGCGCCGGCGCGCGCCGCGATCGCAAGGCCAGATCCGTTGGCCTCAGTCGGATTGGTGGTGACGGCATAGAGATGGCCGATGCCGCCGGTCGCGAGCACGATGGTGCGCGAGGCGATCATCACGGGCGTCGCTGCCAAATTACCCGCCTCGCGCAATTGAAGTCCGGTGACGGAGCCATCTTCGGTCAGTAGTGCTTCTGCGACGAAGCCCTCGATCAGGCGGATCGACGGCGTGCGGCGCACGGCCTCGCTCAGGGCCGCGATGATCGCGGCACCCGCGCCATCGCCACGGACATGAACGATGCGGCGTGCCGAATGCGCAGCTTCGCGCCCCACGGCAAGCCGACCTTCGAGATCCCGATCGAACGGCACGCCATACGCGAGCAGATCGTGAATGCGCAGGCCAGCCTCGCGCGCGATGCCGAGCGCAATGGCTTCGTCGACAATGCCGCCGCCGACCGCAATCGTGTCCGCGGCATGTGCTTCGGGACTGTCGCCGTGAGCGACTGCGGCCGCGATGCCGCCTTGCGCCCATGCGGACGATGCGCCCTGTCCAAGCGGTGCCGCCGAGATCAGTGTCACCGGCCGCGGCGAAAGCTTGAGCGCGCAGAACAGCCCGGCGAGGCCACCGCCGACGATGACGACGTCGTCGGTGGAGCGGGTGAGGTTGTGGATGTTGCTCGTCATGTCAGGCCTCAATTCTTCAGATTGATCATCCGCTCGACTGACCGCCGCGCACGCTGCGCAAGCGCCGGATCGATCGTCACTTCCTCGCCTGATGTCAGCAGGCTCTCCAGGACGTTGGACAGCGTGATGCGCTTCATGTGCGGGCAAAGATTGCAGGGGCGTAGCATCTCGACGTCGGGCAGCTCAGCGCGGACATTGTCGGCCATCGAGCATTCCGTGATCATCACGAGACGCTTCGGCCGCCGCTGGCGTACCCAGTTGATCATGTGCGCGGTCGAGCCGGTAAAATCGGCCTCCGCCAGCACGTCGGGCGGGCATTCGGGATGCGCGATGATCTGCACGGAGGGATCGGCGTCGCGGAAGGCGCGCAACTCGTCGCCGGTGAAGCGTTCGTGCACTTCGCACGCGCCTTTCCAGGCGATGATCCTGACGTTGGTCTTCGAGGCGACATAGGTCGCCAGATAGCGGTCGGGCAGGAAAATCACGGTGGGCGCATTCAGGCTCTCGACTACCTGCACCGCATTCGACGAGGTGCAGCAGATGTCGACTTCGGCCTTCACCTCCGCCGAGGTGTTGACATAAGCGACGACAGGCACGCCCGGAAATTTTTCGCGGAGCAGGCGCACATCGGCGCCGGTGATGCTGGCGGCGAGCGAGCAGCCGGCGCGCATATCGGGGATCAGCACCGTCTTGTCCGGATTGAGCAGTTTTGAGGTTTCCGCCATGAAGTGCACGCCGCATTGAACGATGATGTCGGCCTTCACCTTGGTGGCTTCGACGGCGAGCTGGAGCGAGTCGCCGCCGATGTCGGCGACGCCATGAAATATCTCCGGCGCCTGGTAGTTGTGGGCGAGGATCACCGCGTTCCGTGCGCGCTTGAGCTGGTTGATCGCGTGAATCGTCGGCGCCATCAGCGGCCACTCGATCGGCGGGATCACGTGCTTGATGCGCTCGTAGATCGGCGCGGTGGCGCGTTCGACTTCACTGGTCCATTCGAGCGAAGGACGCGGCAGCGCGGGTCCTCGTCGCCCCGCCGCCGGTGGAGCGGAGGTGGGCTGGCGCTGCGGCCGGTTGGTGAAATCGTCGGGGCCGTAAATTCCTGCGATAGGCATCGAAGCCTCCCATGTCAGTCATATATGCTCAATGTGAGTATATATGGAGCCCGAGAAATCCGGCCGAGAGGCCGGGGCGGATTTCAGGTGAAACTATATATGCTCAATCTGAGTAAATCGAACATAACATAGCACGGGCAGGACCGCCAGACCCCTTCGCGCACATTCACGTCAAGCCGCGGCTCGCGCCCAGGGAGAGGTCGCGATGAAACGCAATGCTCCCGCAAGAGCCCCCCGCGCAACGCAATCACTTTCGACTTGGGATTTTAATGCATCTGCATTAAATGGCGGCCTCGCGGTTACCTATCCCGGATCCGCCGAGAAACGATGAGCAAGACCCATGTCGATACAAGCGGGCGAACTCGCTCCTGCATCTCGTTCCTCCGGTTGGCGCACACCAGCCGTCATCATTCTCTGCGGCTGCGCCATCGGCATGCTCGGCTTCGGCCCGCGCTCGGCGCTCGGCTTCTTCGTGCAGCCGATGAGCCGTGAATTTGCCTGGGGCCGCGACGTGTTTGGCCTCGCCATCGCCTTTCAGAACTTGCTGTGGGGATTGGGTCAGCCCTTTGCGGGCGCGATCGCCGATCGCTTCGGCCTGTTCCGCGTGATGTGCATCGGAGCGCTGCTCTATGCCGGCGGTCTATTGCTGATGCGCTACTCCTCGACGCCGCTCTCGCTCAACATTGGCGCGGGTGTGATGGTCGGCTTTGGCCTTGCGGGTTGTTCGTTCAACCTGGTGCTGGCGGCCTTCACAAAGCTTCTGCCGATCGAGAAGCGCGGCCTTGCGCTTGGCGCCGGTACGGCGGCAGGCTCGCTCGGCCAGTTCCTGTTCGCGCCGATCGGCGTGGCGCTGATCGACAATTTCGGCTGGCAGCAGGCGCTCACGGTGTTCGGCTTCCTGATGCTGCTGATCATCCCGCTCGCGCTGGCGATCTCGACGGCGCCGGTCGCAAGTGCGGCCCATGCGGCGCCAGCGGACGAGCAGACCATTACCAAGGCGCTTGCCGAAGCCTTCGGCCATCGCTCCTATGTGCTCCTCGTGCTCGGCTTCTTCACCTGCGGCTTCCAGCTCGCTTTCATCACCGTGCATCTGCCGGCGTTCCTGGTCGACCGCGGTGTCTCGACGCAAACTGGTGGCTGGGTGATTGCCGCGATCGGCCTGTTCAACATCATGGGCTCGCTCAGCGTCGGCTACCTCCAGAACTCGCTGCCCAAGCGCTACATCCTCTCCGCCATCTATTTTACCCGCGCGTTGGCAACGCTCGCCTTCATCTCGTTCCCGATCACGCCGTTCTCGGCCATCGCATTCGGCGCGGTCTCCGGCCTGACCTGGCTCTCGACGGTGCCGCCAACTTCGGCGCTGGTGGCGCTGATGTTCGGCACGCGCTGGCTGGCCACGCTCTATGGCTTCGCCTTCGTCAGCCATCAGGTCGGCGGCTTCCTCGGGGTCTGGCTGGGCGGCATCGTGTTCGAGAAGTTCGGTTCCTATACGCCGATCTGGTGGCTTTCGATCCTGTTCGGCATCCTCTCGGCGCTGATCAACCTTCCGATCGTGGAGAAGCCGGTGGCACGGATGGTTGCGCAGCCTGCCTGATCGGCTAAACATCCCGGTCAAACAAGTCAGGGAGTTCAAGCCGTGGCCACATTCAAGGCGATCAGGATCGACAAGGCGGACAAGGGCACCACCGCCGCGCTCACACAGTTCGACGAGGCCGAACTGATGGATGGCGACGTGACAGTCCGCGTCGAATGGTCGACGCTGAACTACAAGGACGGCCTCGCGCTGACGGGCAAGGCGCCGGTGGTGCGCCGCTTCCCGATGATCGCCGGCATCGATTTCGCCGGTACGGTCGAAGCCTCGTCGCACCCGCAGTGGAAGGCGGGCGACAAGGTCGTCTGTACCGGCTGGGGCATGGGCGAGACCCATCTCGGCGCCTATGCCGAGAAGGCGCGGGTGAAGGGCGACTGGCTGGTGGCCCTGCCGCAGGGCCTGTCGGCGCGCGATGCCATGGCGATCGGTACTGCCGGCTTCACGGCAATGCTGTCCGTGCTGGCGCTGGAGAAGCATGGCCTGTCGCCGAAGAGTGGCCCCGTGGTGGTCACGGGCGCCGCCGGTGGTGTCGGCTCGGTTGCGACAGCCGTATTGTCGAAGCTCGGCTATCACGTCATCACCTCGACGGGCAGGGCTTCCGAGGCCGATTACCTGAAGAGCCTGGGGGCCGCCGAGGTGATCGACCGCAATGAATTGTCGGGCCCGGCAAAACCCCTCGCCAAGGAGCGCTGGGCGGGCGGCGTCGACAGCGTCGGCTCGACCACGCTCGCGAATCTCCTCTCGATGACCAAGTATGGTGGCGCCATCGCCGCTTGCGGTCTCGCGGCCGGCATGGACCTGCCGACTTCTGTCGCACCCTTCATTTTGCGCGGGGTGTGCCTTCTCGGCATCGATTCCGTGATGTGCCCGCTTCCGCCGCGAAAAGCCGCCTGGCAGCGCCTCGCCTCCGATCTCGATCGGTCGAAACTATCTGAAATTACTACGGAAATTTCGCTCGGCGAAGTCTCGGAATGGGGTGCGAAAATCCTGGCCGGCCAGGTCCGCGGCCGCATCGTGGTAAAAATCGTCTAACGGCGTTCAGACTTTACCAACCAAGCTGCTTCAATGTCGCCATGGTTAGTATGGTAAGCAGCGGGTAAAGAGATAAGGCATCGCCCGCTGCGGGGTTGGTTCGGAGTTGAGCATGCTTGCGCGTATCGTGTTGGGGGCTGTCATGACGTTTGCGCCGGCCATCGCTTTGGCCGGGAGCATGAACGCCGACGAGGCGCGGCGCTTCGTCGCCGGCAAGGTATTCGCCTTCACCTGCTTCGACGGCACCCGCGGTGCGGGTCGCATCCTCGATGATCTCGGCGCCGCCGGCGCGGTGCAGTTCTCCGGCTCGGGCCCCGTACGCCACATCCGCCTTCCCGGCAACACGCTCCAGATCCGCGGCCAGAATGTCTGCGCCTCGATCAAGGGCATTCCGTTCGAGCCTTGTTTCAACCTCGAAAAGACCGACGATCGCAGCTTCCGCGGCTCCGTCTCGGGCATGGGTTTCGCTTATTGCGACTTTCATCACCAGGGCGGCAATCAGATGCTGATGGCGCGCGCCGTTGCCCGGCCGCGCTCGCTGCGCAGGTCCGAGCAGACCACCGGTTCGGTCAATACGCCGAGCACCGAAGTCGCAACGCGCGTCGAGACGCCGCGGGTCGAGAGCAGCCGGATCGAACCGGTGAAGTCGGTAGCCAAGTCCGAGCCGAAATCCGAAACGAAGAACGACGGTCCGCTCGAGTTGCGCCGCTCGACCGAGTGATGTCCGGCAGTAAAGCTGCGCGCACAATTTACCTGCCCTTGACTAATGCACCGTACGCGAAGCCGCGACGCCGTAGTGATACGGCCCGTGGTTTTTATGCCTTGGTAGCGACTGGCGCCCCAGCCTTGCGTAACGGCCGGGGGGCTGCCCTACGAAGGGTTCAAACATGTCGCTGTATTTCTTTCGCATCAGCACCGGGCGCTATTCCGGCGCCGCTGATCAGCCTTATGAGTTCGAGGATCGCGCCGCCGCGTGGACCGAGATGACCGAGGTCTGCGCCAATCTGCTTGGCAGCATCGCGCGCAATCTGAAGCCGAATGCGAAGTGGAGCATGGAGCTTCTCGACGAGAACAAGAAGCCGGTCTTTCGCGTCAGCCTGGTCGGCGAAACCTTGTGCTGCGCTGACACCACTGCGGATGAAAGCTAGTTAGGACGCCATCTGCAAATTCGCGGGGTGCCGATGCCGCGTGCGCGTCCGTCATTGAGCCACGCCGGGATGGCGGCCCCGATCACCGCGTGTGATTAACTTGTTAAGCGCGTGCTACGTGCTTATTTTATCGGCCATTTGACCGCCATCCAGTATTTGTCCGGGATTTGTTGTTAACCAAATCGGAACGTCAGGCGCTCAGTTTTTGGGCAAGGGCGATCAACGCCGAGGGCAGCCGACAATGACTTGGCTGCGCATTCCCGAAGGAAAGCGTGCCCATGTTGAGCCTCATTCAGAACTTGCGGATCGGGACCAAGCTGGCTGTTGCGTCGGCGTTCGGCATTCTCCTGGTCATCGCGTTGAACGCGAGCCAGTTCATCGGCAACGGCAACGTGCGCCGGGCTAGCGAGGCCGCGGTCGCGCAGCAGCAGCTTGCACGCGAGGCGGTCGAAGCCAAGCTTGCGGCGCGCAGCATGCAACTCGCCGTCCGCGACATCAGGCTCGCGAACAATCCAGGCGAGTTGCAAAATGCGGGTGACGCGCTCATCGAACGTTCCAAGACCTTTGCGCGGGTCGTCGAACAGATGCTGAAGCTGTCGCGGGCGCCGGAAAACCGGGAGCGTATCGAAAGGCTCAGCGGTCTCGGCGCGAACTACGTCAAGGGAGCGAAGCAAGTCGCATCGGTCCGCGGCGAGGCGCTCGCCCTCACCGGGCCGGATGCAGCTGCGCGTGTCGCCAAGTTTGCCGAAGACGCAGCGCGTCTTGCCCGCGAAGGCACACTACCAATCGCGGCCGAACTGGATCAGTTGACCGGTCAGGTTGCCGATTTCGCCAAACACAGGAGCGAGGAGGAAGTCGCCGGTGCGTTGCAGGCGATGACCTCGGGCGAGGAGATCGGGCTGATGGTCGGCATCTGCGCCGTGATCATCCTGATCGGCTCCTGGCTGATGTCCTTCCTGTCCATCGCGCGGCCGATCCGCGCACTTACGATCGCCATGGACAAGCTCGCCGGCGGCGACTTTTCCGTCGTGCTGCCGGGTCTTGGCCGCAAGGACGAGGTCGGCGGCGTCGCTGCGGCTGTCGAGAAGTTCAAGATCGTCTCCGAACAGAAGGCCCGCGACGAAGCCGAGGCCAAGATCAGGCAGGATCAGGCGGCCGCGGCGCAGCGCAAGGCCGAGATGCACAAGCTTGCCGACAGCTTCGAATCCGCGATCGGCGAGATCGTCGAGACCGTATCCTCCGCCGCAACCGAGCTCGAGGCTTCGGCCTCGACATTGACCTCGACAGCCGAGCGCGGGCAGGGGCTAGCCACCGTGGTCGCAGCGGCCTCCGAGGAAGCTTCCGCCAACGTCCAGTCGGTAGCATCGGCAACGGAGGAACTCTCGTCATCGATCAACGAGATCAGCCGGCAGGTCCAGCAGTCCGCGCGTGTTGCCAACGAGGCGGTCGGCCAGGCGCGCGTCACGACCGAGCGGATGAGCGAACTGTCGATGGCGGCAACGCGAATCGGCGACGTGGTCGAACTGATCAACACGATTGCGGGCCAGACCAATCTGCTGGCGCTCAACGCCACGATCGAGGCGGCGCGCGCGGGTGAAGCCGGCCGCGGCTTTGCGGTCGTCGCCTCGGAGGTCAAGGCGCTCGCCGAGCAGACGGCGAAAGCGACCGGCGAGATCGGTCAGCAGATTACCGGCATCCAGGCCGCGACCGAGCAATCGGTCGGCGCCATTAAGGAGATCAGCGACACCATCGAAAAATTGTCCGAGATCTCCTCGACCATCGCGGCCGCCGTCGAGGAGCAGGGCGCGGCCACGCAGGAGATCTCCCGCAACGTGCAGCAGGCGGCGGAGGGCACTCACCAGGTGTCGTCCAACATCACCGACGTGCAGCGCGGGGCGAGCGAGACCGGCTCGGCATCCTCGCAAGTGCTGTCGGCGGCCCAGATGCTGTCCGGCGACAGCAATCGCCTCAAGATCGAGGTCAGCAAGTTCCTGGGCACCGTTCGCGCGGCCTGACGCCGCCATCCCTCGACTGACACCGCTCGCAACCGTCGCGCCCAATCGCGCGGCGTTTTGCGTGCGAGTATATTGCGGTGCGACGACAAATGCGGCGCAGGGTTAACCTTCCGGAAAAGCGACGCTGGCATGATCCTCCCGCAATATTCCGGGGCGTTGAGTCGTCCGCCTCCACTATGTCCTGGCCTTTGGAGCACATTCATGAGCGGCCTTTCCATCCGCCTGACCCACAGGGTGATGGCGATCGGGCTTTTCGGTCTCGTCGGTTTGGTCGCCTTCGGCGCGATCTATGAGATCGGCAGTCTTTCCCAGGACGCCTCCCGCGACGTTGCCAACCGCGCCCGCGCGATCGCCGACCTCAGCAAGCAGCTCTCGATCGAGATGCTGGAGGCACGCCGCAACGAAAAGAATTTTCAGCAACGCCGCAACGAGAGCTATGCCAAGGCCCATGCCGAGTTGATCGGCCCGATCAATCGCGATTTCGGCGAGATCGAACGGCTGATGTCGGGCGGCGGCATGGTCGCCCTATCTGACAAGACGAAGCAGGCCCAGGAGGGCTTCAAGCGTTACACCGCGGATTTCAACGCGCTGGTCGCCGCCGAAACCCGGCTCGGCCTGAACGAGACGCTCGGCCTGTCCGGCTCGCTGCGTGCCGCAGTGGACGACATCGAGGCGAAGCTGAAGGAAGTCGACGATCCCAGGTCGACGAGTTGGCTGCTGACGATGCGCCGGCACGAAATGGACTTCATGCTGCGGCGCGACCCCAAATATCTCGCCGAGGTGAAGAAGGACGCGGCTGAATTCTCCAATGCGATCGAGGTCGTCGCCGTCCCGACGGCGGTGATGAACGACATCGCGGCCAAGCTCCAGAAATACCTGTCCGAATTCGCGGCCTGGGCTGACACTGCACAACAAAGCGCGGCTCTCGACGCCTCGATGATGAAGACCTTTCGCGAGCTCGCGCCGGTGATGGTCGAGGTGCGAACCAGCGTCGATGCCATGTACAGGCACGCCGACGCGGCCGAAGCTGCGACCCGCGACGCCGTCAGCTTCTGGATGGTGATCGCCTTCCTCGTCACTGTCGTTGTGCTTGCGACGATCAGCTTTTTGCTCGGACGCTCGATCTCGAAGGCCCTGTCCGGCATGGTCGATGCGATGACGCGACTTGCGCGCGGCGAGATCTCGATTGCCGTTCCCGGCGTCGGACGGAGGGACGAGATCGGCCAGATGGCCGGCGCGGTCGAGGTGTTCCGGTCCAACATGACGGAGGCCGAGCGGCTGCGCGCCGGGCAGGCGGAAGCCGACACGCGGCGACGTGCGCAGCGCAAGGCGGATATGAAGCGGCTCGCTGATGATTTCGAGGGGGCGGTCGGCGAGATCGTCGAGACCGTCTCATCGGCGGCAAACGAGCTCGAGGCCTCCTCCAACACGCTGACCCTCGCGGCCGAGCGCTCCAAAGGGCTCGCCACCTCCGTTGCGTCGGCTTCGGAGGAAACCTCCGCCAACGTGCAGTCGGTATCGTCGGCGAGCGAGGAGATGACGTCGTCGATCTCCGAGATCGGTCGTCAGGTGCAGGAATCAGCCCGCGTCGCCGACGTCGCGGTCGAGCAGGCGCAGCGCACCAATGCACGCGTCGGCGAGTTGACAAAGGCAGCGGGTCGCATCGGCGACGTCGTCGATCTCATCAACACCATCGCCGGCCAGACCAATCTCCTGGCGCTCAACGCCACGATCGAAGCCGCGCGTGCCGGTGAGGCCGGCAGGGGCTTCGCCGTGGTGGCGAGCGAAGTGAAGGCGCTGGCCGAGCAGACTGCGAAGGCGACCGGCGAGATCAGCCAGCACATCGGCGCGATCCAGACCGCGACGCAGGACTCCGTCGGCGCGATCAAGGAGATCGGCGACACCATCGCGCGGATGTCGGAGATATCCTCGACCATCGCCGCCGCGGTCGAGGAGCAGGGAGCCGCCACGCAGGAGATCTCCCGCAACATCCAGCACGCCGCGCACGGCACTTCGGAAGTTTCCGCCAATATCGGCGAGGTTCAGCGCGGCGCGGGCGAGACCGGGGCTGCCTCGGCGCAGGTGCATTCGTCCGCGCAGTCGCTGTCGCGGGAGAGCAACCGTCTGAAGAGCGAGGTCGCGCGCTTCCTGGAGTCCGTGCGGGCAGCCTGAGTCCGTCAGCTTGTTCGAACCACGCACCTGACGGTGCGCTGGTGCGACGCGGCGTGATATTCGTTGTAATACAACACATGGTTGCAGAATAGATAGCGCCAGCGGCGGCGCATGAGGCAGTTCCACGTAGGTCCCTGTTAACGCCTGTTTGCAACTATGGGCCCAATCTTACGGGATAAGAACCAGCCAGCATTGTTGGAATGACTTCCGCCCACCGTCGTTCGGGATGGTCGCGGCGCGGGTGACTTGTGCTCTCAGGTACCATCGGGATTTGTCGTGATGTCGAAGTTGTCGATCGTGTTCAAGCTTCTGACCGTGTTGTCGGTCCTCGTGCTCTCCCTCGCCGGCATCGGCGTTGTGGCGATCGGCACGATGCAGAACATCAATTCCCATACCGTCGAGATCGCAGAGAGCTGGCTGCCGAGCGTGCGCGCGCTCGGCTCGATGCGTGCCGATATCAACGAGCTGCGCGTCGTCCTTCGTCTGCATCTCATGCAGGAGAGCATCGAGGGCAAGGAGGCCGCAGAGAAGCGCATGATTCCTCTGCGCGACCGCATCGAGGCGACCCGCAAGGTCTATGAGAGCCTGATCACCTCGCCGGAAGAGCGCTCGATCTACGAACAGTGGACCAAGGCCTGGGCGGACTACCTGACCGGCGTTCAGGAGACGATGGCGCTGTCGCGCAAGAGCCCCGGCAAGTTCCCGACCGACGCCAACGAGATGTTGCAGACCAAGGTCGCGAAGATGGCCCAGGCGGCAGATCCCCTGCTTCAGAAGGGCATCGAGTTGAACAACCGTGGCGCCGAGCTGGAAACGAAGCAGGCCGCCGAAAGCTATGCCACCATCTTCCGCGTGCTGGTCGGCATCATCGTGCTCTCGGTCGTGATCGCGATCGGTGCGGCCTACTACCTCGTGCGCGACGTGTCGCGCGGAATCGCATCGATCATCAAGCCGATGCAGTCGCTCGGTGAAGGCGATCTTTCGGCCGAGGTGCCGCATCGCGGCGAGAAGACCGAGATCGGCTCGATGGCCGACGCACTTCAGATTTTCAAGGAGGCGCTGATCGCAAAGCGGGCGGCCGACGAGGCGGCTGCGCGCGACGCCGAGGCCAAGATCGATCGCGGCCGCCGCGTCGACGCCATCACCCGCAAATTCGAGGCGATGATCGGCGAGGTCGTCGGCACCGTTTCCTCGGCCTCGACCGAGCTCGAGGCGTCGGCAACGACGCTGAGCAACACCGCGCAGCGTGGCCAGGAGCTTGCAACCGCAGTCGCGGCGGCCTCCGAGGAAGCGTCGACCAACGTGCAGTCGGTGGCCTCGGCTTCCGAAGAGCTGTCGTCCTCCGTCACCGAGATCAGCCGCCGCGTGCAGGACTCGGCGCGGATGGCCGCGGAGGCGGTCGATCAGGCGGCGCGCACCAATGCGCGGGTCAACGAGCTGTCGCAGGCGGCGTCCCGCATCGGCGATGTCGTCGAGCTCATCAACACCATCGCAGGCCAGACCAATCTGCTGGCGCTGAACGCCACCATCGAAGCGGCGCGCGCCGGCGAGGCCGGTCGCGGCTTCGCGGTCGTCGCCTCCGAGGTGAAGGCGCTGGCCGAGCAGACCGCAAAGGCGACCGGCGAGATCGGCGCGCAGGTTGCAGGCATCCAGGCCGCGACGCAGGAATCGGTCAGCGCGATCCAGGAGATCGGTGGCACCATCGAGAAGCTGTCGGAAGTGTCCTCCGCGATCGCCGCCGCCGTCGAAGAGCAGGGCGCGGCCACGCAGGAGATCTCGCGTAACGTTCAGCAAGCTTCGCTCGGCACGCAAGAAGTATCGATGAACATCACCGACGTGCAGCGCGGCGCGATCGAGACCGGCTCGGCCTCGACCGAAGTTCTGTCGGCGGCGAAATCCCTCGCGACCGACAGCACCCGCCTCAAGGTCGAGGTTGCGCAGTTCCTGGAGTCGGTCCGCGCGGCTTGATCCTTCAGCTGCCTGTCGTCTGCGGAGTCGGCGGCGGCGTGATCGGTCGCCGGAACAGGATGCGCTGGTAGAGCCAGCCGATCGCGACCAGCACGATGCCGAGGCCCATGAACGACAGAGCGCGGTAGACGCCTGTCAGCGTCGACATGTCGATCACGAAGGCCTTCAGGATCGTCAGCGCGATGACGGCGGCCGAGGCCAGCCGCGCCCGCTCGGAGTTGACCAGAATGCCGATGCCGAGCAGCACGACGCCGAAGGCGAGCCAGCCGATTGAATAAGTGTATTGCTCGGCCCCCGTGGTCTCGCCGGTGGTGAGGAACGGGCCGTGATAGAAGCGGCGGATCTCCAGCGTCAGGTACGACAGCGCAAACACCAGCGCCGCGCCAGCGATCGCATTCGCGTAGATCTTGCCGCGCGCGCCGACGACAGCATAGGCGAGCAGCAGCAGCAGCGCGGCCGGCAGCGCATAGCCGAGTAGCAGCAGGTTGAAGACGGCGCCGCCGACATCGATGTGCCAGATCAGCGGGTTCTCGAGAAAGAAGAGACCGAATACGCTGATGAAACCAGCGATCGCTGTGAGGGCGATCGCGCCGACATTGTGCACGATGGAGTGGCTGCGCAGCCGCAGCCGTTCCAGTCCGATCGCCATAGCCAGCGCCACGCAGACCTGCAAGGCGGCCTCCAACAATGACGGCGCAGCGATCATGTCGCCGCCGGTGGCGAGATGGCGGACCTCCATGAAGGCGAGCAGCGCGGTGAACAGGATTGCCGCGGTCTCCACGATGCGCAGCGGCGGGTCATCACCCCTGCGACGCAAGAAGAGACTTGCCGCCCAGAACGAGGCCGCCGGCAGGCCATATCCCCACAATAGCCAATTGAAGATCGGCGTCGTGCCGACGGCGTCGCCGACGATGCGCGGGTCATAACCGACGCGCGCAGTGACAATGCCGGCGAAGATCGCGGCGAGCCAACGCAGGAACGGGATGGGCCGCTTCATCGCAATCCAGGCGGTGCCGAGCGACATCAGCGCCAGCGCAATGGTGAGCCAGCCGTTCTCCAGTGCAAAGGTCAGCGCCAGTGCCAGAGCGCCGAGCGTGCCGGTCGCAAACAGCGCCGTGGAGATTGCAAGGCCGGGTCGGCTCTCGCGACGAGTGAGTGCTTCGGTCGCGACGCCAAAGGCGGCCGCGAGCAGCACCGCGACGATCGCGAACGGAATAGAGCGATCGAGATGGGCGATGCGGGCATAGAGCGCAACCAGGAGCGCGATCGGCGTGGCGACGCCCGCCGCCGACCATACCACAGGAACGATCGCTGAATTGGAGCGACCCTGCGCGAAGAAGCCGGCGATGCCAAAGCCGGCGGCGAAGATCGCGGCCATCACCAGATGCTGCATCACCGCGCTGTCGGTGGCGGTCGGCGTGATTCCGGGCATGGGTCCGCCCGGCAGGACCAGCATGTCAGGATTGGCGCGCACCGCCCATTCGGCGAACACGATGAACACGGTCGCGGCGGTGGCGCCCAGCGCGCCGACGGCGGCCTCCGCGCGCCAGGCGACGAACAGCGTCGCCGCAACAAGCAGCGTGAATGCGATCAGCGAGAGGTCGGCATGCGCGCTCGACAGCACGATCAGCATCGCGCCGAACAGATAGGCGCCGAGCGCGCTGGAGGACACCGGCTCGATCTGCCCGTCCTCGATGGTCGGGCCGAACATGAAGCCGCAGACCACGAGCAGTGCGGCAAGCACGAAACCGGCGATCGCATGGAAGGCGTGCGGCGCGACCTCCAATTGACCGGTGTCGAGGCCCGGGAAGATCCAGAGCACGGCGAAGACGATCGTCGTCACAGCCAGCCAGCGCCAGAGCCGGATACGCGCGAGGCCAAAGCTCGCGGCGGTAACGGTGGCAAGATAGATGTAGAGCGCCCAATAGTCCGGCTTGCCGCTGGAGACGAGCACCGGCGTTGCAAAGGCGCCGACCACGCCGAGGCCTGCGAGCGCCGGCCCGTGCAGCAGTGCCGCCGCGAGCGTGCCCATCGCAACGATGCCCAGCAGCACGAACGCCGTGGCGGGTACCAGGAAGCCATAGAGTGCGTAGGCCGCATACACGGTCGCGAACGCCACCGCGGTCCCGGCCGCAGTGAGGATTGCGGGGATGTTGGCGATTGGCAGCGCCTGGATATTGGAGATGCTCTCCTTGCGCCGCGTCCATTCGCCGGCGCCCAACAGCGCGGCTGCGAACAGGCTGCCCAGAAAAACGCGCACGCCGGGGCCGACGAGGCCGGCCTCGATCGAATAGCGCACCATGAAGAAGCCGCCGAGCGCGAGCGCAAGGCCGCCGATCCACACCACCCAGCGCGTGCCGAGCCGTTCCTCGAAGCCGGGGGCCGGCGCCGGCAGCGGCGGTGGCATTTCGGGCTCGGTGCCGGCTTCGAGCGGGGGCGGCGAAGCCGCCTCGGTGACGGGCGGAGGCGGCGTGACATCGGCTTCCGGTGCAAGCGGCGGCGGCTCTGCCGCGGGCGTGCTCGCGAGCTCCTGCAGAGGAAGCGGTGGCGGCGGCTGGACCTGCCGCTGCGCCTGCAACGCGGCCTCAAGCGAGCCCAGGCGCCGGCGAAGCTCGGTTGCCTGGTTCGAAGCTTTCAGCGCGATCAGGAACGCGGCGATCGCAATCATTACTGCAAAGACGTCGAACGGGGCGTCGAACATGGGGCCTCCTGGCGATCGGCGGGCAGGGGCCTACCGCAATCCTTGATCTAGCGCCGGGAGCGTACGCGCAAACCGGGCGCCGGCCGTTCCTGGAGCACGTCGCGGCGGAAGCGATGGAGCGCCGCCGGTCTCCCGCCCGTCTGTGTCGACATCACGCCGGTCGGTTCGACCAGGGCTTCGGCTTCGACCAGGCGGCGGAAATTCTGCTTGTGCAGGTGACGGCCGGAGATCGCCTCCACCGTGTACTGCAACTCAGTGAGTGTGAACTCGGCGGGCAAAAGTTCAAACACCACAGGGCGATACTTCAGCTTCGCGCGCAGCCGGGCGATCGCGGTGGCGAGGATCCGGCGGTGGTCGAACCGCATCGAGGTGCCGAGCGCCGGCAGCGCCTTGCGCGCCAATGCCGCAGGCCGGCCGTCGCGCCGCGCCTCTTCGACGAGGCCGGCCTCGTACAGGAGCTCGTAGCGATCGAGCACGCGTTCCTCGTCCCAGGCCGCGCCATCGAGACCGAAACAGAACCGCACGCGATCTTTTCGCGGCAGCGCCCGCGTCGTCTCCGGCGGCTCCTCCTCGGCCCATGCGGTCAGCGCCGGGATGATGTCGCGGGCAATGAGGGCAGGCGGTGCCTCGCGCCAGTCCTCCCAGGGGAAGAAGCGATACCAGGGTTCGAAACTCGCCGCGTTTGCGGTGCCTGCGGCGGCGCGCGTCAACGCGAGATAGCCGATCGACACCATATGCGCGCCGGTGTCGCCAGCCTCCGCATGACGGCCGCGATCGCCAAACGTATAGAGCTGCTCGACATAGCCGAGCCGCAATCCCGCCTGCTCTTCAACCCAGGCGCGCAGGCCGATCTCGAAGGTGCGATGGCTCGGCGCATCGAACGGACCGAACGGCAGTCCTGCCAAGCCGTCAGCGCCGCGGGCGGTCAGCACCAGCGGCTCGTGATCCTCGATCGCGACGATCGCGGCAGTCAGGCCGATCTCGATCGGCGTCAGCTTGTCGCTCATGCGATGATGATCGCAGGTGTAGAGTCGATTGAGCAAATCTGTCCGCGGGCTCGGTGCACCTCTCCCGCAAGCGGGAGAGGGAGCGCACCTGCGATGTCGAGCGCAGCTGTCATTCGAGCTCGATCACGAATGGGCGGCCCTCGACCAGCATCTCGCCCGGACCCATCTCGTCGAGCGCGCGCAGCATGCGGCCGTTGCGCCCGAGCGCGCGGTCGGCGAGGCCGACGATGCGCCGGTTCGGCGAGGCGATCGGAGAGGCCGCACGGATCTTCTTCGCGATCTCGACCTCGTCACGATCGGGATTGAGCGCGCAGACGGCGGCGAACGCGCTCGCCGTGGAGCGGCTGATACCGGCATAGCAATGCACCACCAGCGGCGCAGCTCGGTCCCAGCCGCGCACGAAATTCAGCACCTGGCCGATATGGGCTTCGGACGGTGCGACAAAGCCGTCCATCTCCTCGGTGATGTCGTCCATCGACACCTTGAGATGGTTGGCCGGGAGTACCGACACCGGCCGCGCCACCTGCTCTACATTGGCCATCACGGTCAGCACATGGCTGGCCCCGGTGCGACGGACGGTTTCGGGAAGGGCGGCGAGCGAACAGACGTGGATCATGGCGGACCTTTTTGCCGGCGATTATAACAACCGCCGTAGAGTGGGCAAAGCGAAGCGTGCTCACCACTTTTGTCGCAAGCGCGAAGAAATGGCGGGCACGGCGCAAGTGCGTCCTTGCCCGCCGCTAGGCAAACACGGTGCCAAACCGCTCCAGAAACTGCTTCTCGGCCCGCGCCGCCGTCCAGGGCGTCAGATAGTCGCGGCGGACGCTGTCGGAGAGGCCCGGGTCCTTTCCGAACAGCCGCTTGGCCTCGCTCTCGCTGAAACCCGCAAGCTCGGTCGCCTCGAGATAAGCCGCGCCGCGATCGGCGGTCTTGATCGCCTGCGTGATTTCCTCGGGCAGCACCGGCGGCAGGCCGAAGCGGATGTGGATGGCGCCGAGCAGGCGCATCTCCACCGCCTTGTAATTGCCGGCAAGCACGGCCTTGAACGGCGAGATCATGTCGCCGATCACGTATTCCGGCGCATCGTGCAGCAGCGCGGCGAGCCGCATGCGCTGGTCAACGTTCGGCATCTCGTGCCGCATCACTGTCTCCACCAGCAGCGTGTGCTGTGCGACCGAGAAGATGTGCGCGCCGATGGTCTGCCCGTTCCAGCGCGCGACGCGCGCGAGCCCATGCGCGATGTCGGCGATCTCGACATCGAGCGGAGAGGGATCGAGCAGATCAAGCCGGCGGCCAGACAGCATGCGCTGCCAGGCGCGGGACTCAATCGAACGGGCGGTCTTCCTGGCCGTCATTTGGCCTTGAGGCGCGGCTTGCGCTGCATCTTGCTGCAGGTCGCGTGGCAATGGCAATCGACCAGATGGTCGTTGACCATCCCTGTCGCCTGCATGAACGCGTAGACGATGGTCGGACCGACGAACTTGAAGCCGCGCGAGGACAGCTCCTTGGAAATCTGCACCGACAGCGGCGTCGACGCCGGCACGCTTGCCGTGGTCCTGAAATTGTTGACCTTGGGTTGTCCACCCATGAAGTCCCACAACAGCTTCGAGAAGCCCGGGCCCTTCTCCATGATCTCCAGATACGACTTCGCACTCAGGATCGTGCCGTCGATCTTGGCGCGGTTGCGCACGATGCCGGCGTCGTTCATCAGGGCATGCACCTTCTTGTCGGTATAGCGTGCGATCTTCTCCGGCTGGAAATCGTCGAAGGCTTTGCGGAAATTGTCGCGCTTGCGCAGGATCGTGATCCAGGACAGGCCGGCCTGAAAGCCGTCGAGGATCAGCTTTTCATAGAGCGCTCGGTCGTCATACTCAGGGACACCCCATTCGGTGTCGTGATAGGCGACATAGAGCGGATCGTCACCCGGCCAGGGGCAACGGGTCCTTCCGTCGGGATGCAGGCGGGGAGCTCGGCTCATGCAATGGGCTGCTTTGCAGGAATGCGGACGATGTCCGGTTCTGCCAGCTTCAACGCGAGTCCGCCAGCGGTGAGCGGCTGGCCGGCATCGAGCGCGTCAGCAACGCGGTCGATACGCACCAAAGCGATGCCCTTGCCTTTCGCCGACGAGCCCATGGTGCCGACGGACTTGTCTCCGGCCATGACGCTGACGCCGACCTCGGGCGCTGAGTCCTCGAGCAGCACCTTTACGCTGCGGGTGCGCGCAGTGCCGCGATGCTGCATGCGCGAGACGACCTCCTGGCCGACATAGCAGCCCTTGTCGAAATCGACACCGGCGAGGCGGTCCATGTTGGCCTCGTGCGGGAACGCATCGCTGTACATGAAATCGAGCCCACCGCGCGGTACGCCGAGCGCGATCCGGTGGGCCTCATAGTCGGCGGGATCGACCAGTTCGGCACCGATCAAATCGGAGAGTTTTTGCTTGAGATCCTCGGGAATCAGGATGCGCGTGCCGAGCTCGGGATTGCGTGGATCGGCGAAAGCGAGGTCCGGCTGCGCGGCCAACTGGCCGTCCCAAGCCGCGAGCACGCCGAGATCGTCGGAGAGGTTGTCCACCGTCACCTTGGCGCGCAGCTTGTAGAATTTCAGCTTGGTGGCGAGGCCTTCCGCCAGCGCCCTCGGGCAGTCGATCAGGAACCCGCCGCCGTGGCCGGCGGGCGCTTCCGTGATCAGGAAATCGACGATGATCTTGCCCTGCGGCGTCAACAGTGCGCCGAATCGGCCCAGGCCCGGCTTGAGCCTGTCGACATCGGTCGTGATGAGGCCGTTGAGGAAGTTGCGCGCATGCTCGCCCGCGACCTTGATCACGCCCCGGTCCGGAAGAAACGCTGATTTCATGCGAAAATCTCTTGCGACATGGTGCTGCGGAACGTAAGCCCGCAAGGCATAAACGACAAGACCTCGAGCCCTGCGCTTGGGGACGAGAGAGGCCTTCAGCCATGACCCAGCGCTTCGATGTGATCCTCAAGGGCGGCACCGTCGTCAACCAGGACGGCGAGGGTGTTCGCGATATCGGCATCACCAATGGTCGCATCGCCGAGCTCGGCCCGCTGTCGCAGGCCTCTGCTGCCGAGGTGATCGAGTGCAAGGGCCTGCACATCCTCCCCGGCGTGATGGACACGCAGGTGCATTTCCGCGAGCCCGGGCTGGAGCAGAAGGAAGACCTCGAGACCGGTTCGCGCAGCGCCGTGATGGGCGGCGTCACCGCCGTGTTCGAGATGCCTAACACCTCTCCGCTCACGGTGACCGAGGCGACCTTCTCCGACAAGATCAAGCGTGCCCATCACCGCATGCATTGCGATTTCGCCTTCTTCATCGGCGGCACCCGCGAGAACGTGCAGGATCTGCCGGTGCTGGAGCGCGCCCCGGGCTGCGCGGGCGTGAAAGTGTTCATCGGCTCGTCGACCGGCGCACTGCTGGTGGAGGACGACGAGAGCCTGCGGCGCATCTTCCAGGTGATCCGCCGGCGCGCAGCGTTCCATGCCGAGGACGAGTACCGCCTCAACGACCGCAAGTCTCTCCGCATCGAGGGCGATCCGCGCTCGCATCCGGTCTGGCGCGACGAGACCGCGGCGCTGATGGCGACGCAGCGCCTGGTCAAGCTCGCGCACGAGACGGGCAAGCGTATCCACGTGCTGCACATCTCGACCAAGGAAGAAATCGAATTTTTGCGTGATCACAAGGATGTCGCTTCCTGCGAGGCGACGCCGCATCATCTCACGCTGGTCGCGCCCGAATGCTACGAGCGGCTCGGCACGCTCGCGCAGATGAACCCGCCGGTGCGTGGTGCCGATCACCGCGCCGGCATCTGGCGCGGCATCGAGCAGGGCATCATCGACGTGCTCGGCTCCGATCACGCCCCGCATACTCTGGAGGAGAAGCAGAAGACCTATCCCGCGTCGCCCTCCGGCATGACCGGCGTGCAGACGCTGGTGCCGCTGATGCTCGATCACGTCAACGCCGGCCGGCTCTCGCTCGCGCGCTTCGTCGATCTCACCAGCGCCGGCCCCGCGCGCCTCTACAACATGGCGTGCAAGGGCCGCATCGCCGCCGGCTACGACGCCGATTTCACGATCGTCGATCTCAAGCGCAGCGAGACCATCACCAACAAATGGGTTGCCTCGAAAGCGGGCTGGACGCCCTATGACGGCGTCCGCGTCACGGGCTGGCCCGTCGGCACCTTCATCCGCGGCCGCCGCGTGATGTGGCAGGGCGAACTGGTGATGCCATCGCAGGGCGAGCCGGTACGGTTTCTCGAGACGCTGAAGCAGTAGGGGGCATTGCTGGCGGGGAGGTACGGTGCCTACCCACAAGGACGAGGGAGAGGTCTACACCTCCTCGCCAACGGGAGCGCAGTCCGATGTCGCAGCCATCAGCGGTCATATCTACCCGGCAACTCGCCACGCTCCTCGGCGACCCCAACCTCCGCCTCTACGACTGCACGACCTATAACGAGCCGGTCCCGCCAGGCAGCGACGTGCCGTATCGCGCCGTCCCCGGCGACAAGACCTTCGCCGCCGGCCACATCCCGGGCGCCGATTTTCTCGACCTGCAGGGCGAGTTCTCCGACACTTCCGCGCAGCAGTTCTTCATGATGCCCGAGGTGGCCCGGCTCGAAGCTGCTTTCGGCCGCCACGGTCTCGATGCCACCAGGACCGTCGTGCTCTACAGCATCGGCACCACGATGTGGTCGACGCGGTTCTGGTGGATGCTGCGTTCGCTCGGCGTCGATGCGCGCGTGCTCGATGGCGGTTTCGATAAATGGAAGGAAGAGGGGCGGACGATCGAGACCGGTGCCCCCAAGGGCTATCCGGCCACGACCTTCAAGGCCACACCCCGCGCCGGCTTCTTCGTGGACAAGACCTTTGTGAAGTCGCGCATCGGCGATCCCTCGACCGTCACGGTCAACGCGCTCGGACCGCAATTTCATAAAGGCCTTGAGCCGAGCCGTTACGGCCGGCCGGGCCGCGTGCCCGGCAGCGTCAACGTCTCGGCTGCCACGCTAGTCAATGCCGACAAGACGCTGACGAGGCTCGCCGATGCCGAAGCCAAATTCACCGCGGCAGGCGTCACGCGCGACAAGAACGTGATTCTGTATTGCGGCGGCGGCATCTCGGCGACGATCGACCTGCTGATGCTGACGCAACTCGGCTACGACAAGCTGACGCTTTACGACGCCTCGATGGGGGAGTGGGCGAGGGACGCGTCGCTGCCGATCGAGACGGATTGAGGCGCATCAAATCTGGCGCGCTTACTGCCTTGCGAGGCAGACCGAGAACTCGCCGTTGCGGATCCGGGCGGGAAAGCCCTCGACGAATTTCGCCACCGCGTCCTCGCCATAGGTGCCGACAAGCTCGGCGAGCGCCGCAAACAGGCTTGCCTGCGCCAGGCAGTCGCCGTCGACGCCGTCATGGCGCGCTTCGGCCCAGGCCTCGTTCAGATAGCTCAGGGCGGCTTGTTTCTGCTCGTGGTCGGGCAGCGGCGCGCGGGCGGGGGCGTAGGAAATCGGCTGGCTCATGAAACTCGATCAGGGCTGGGGCGCGATCCACGGCGATGCGCTGCAGATGAGGTGTAGCACGCGTATTAACGCCCGCTAGGCCACATCTTTAAGAACGGTTAACGGCTGTGAACAAAGTCGACGATAGGTTCCCGCGAGCTCAGTTCGCGTAACGCGCCGTGAGATCGCGCGAGATCTTCGAGCCTTCCTCGATGTAACGGCGGATCGCCACCGTCGCTGCCGGGGTGCAACTGCGGTAGGTCTGCTGGAAGCCGTTATAACCGCGATTGAAGGCCGCGATCATGCGGGTGCGGCGCTCGCCGGAGGGCGTCTCGGCGTCGATCAGCGCCTGCATCTCGTTGCGCCATTTGTTGCCCTCGTTGGAGCCGCAGATGCCGCGCAGATAGTGCAGGCCGCCGAGGATCTCGGCCAGTCGCTGCAAATCGGGGTCGAACGGCGCCGCCACGTCCTGGGCCCGGGCGGGCACGGAAGCGCAGGCGAGCATCAGGGTAAAAATGACCAGAAATCGCGTCGACATCGGCGGGCTGTATGCCCCCTCGGGGCTGATGACGCAAGGCGACTCGGTCAGGGGCTGGTCAGCCGGTGGGCGAACTGGATGATCTCCTCCAGGCCCCCGGTCATCTTGATGTCGGCCAGGCTCGCCAGCCCGTCCGGGGCGATCCACCTGAAATCGTCGAGTTCGTCGTTCAGGGACGGTTCCCGGGCCACCCAGCGGGTGGCGAAGGACATGATCAGGTAGTGGCCGGCACCGGGCGTGGCCGGCAGCACCTCGCGCCAGCCGGCCAGGCCGACGATCTCGATCTCGAGCCCGGTTTCTTCGCGGACCTCGCGCTTGAGCGCCTGGTGGAGCGATTCGCCGAATTCGACCCGGCCGCCCGGCAGCGAATAGAATCCCTTGGCGGGGGAGCGGGCACGGCGGGTCAGCAGCACCTTGCCGTCGCGAAAGATGGCCGCGCTGACCGCGATCTGGGGATGGGTGGGCTGGACGACCGTGGCCATTTTCTTGAAGGACCTGGCTCAATTCGCCATGATGGTGTCGACGTCGGCTTCCGCACCGCCATTGATGATGCCGCCGCAGGCCGCGATCAGCGGCTTGACCCAAGCCGTCGCCTGCTCGGCCAGCCGAACGCGGGTCGTGTCCTTCTCGACCTCGCGCATCGCCGAGCCGACCGCCGTCAGGATCGAGGTCATGGTGTCGGTGATGTGGTCGAACTGAGCGCGCACGGATGGCTCGGCCTTCTCATAAGCCTCGATGGCCAGATCCCGCGCCTTGAAGTTCGACGCCGTAAAATGCTCAGCATAGGACAGTGGCGACCAGGTCAGAAAATCTTCGGCGCATTCCGGCATGTCGGGGACCATTTCCAACAGCATCACGGCTTCATTGAAATGGTTGAGATAGTCAGTGGCAAGCCCGGTCCGCGGGTTGATATTGGCCACGCGCAGCCGTTCGGCCCAGGCTTGCGCCTCGGGGCCCGTCTGTACGTGCGTCCGCGCGGGTTGCGAGGCCATTGAGCTCATCGGCCGCAGTGTTAACGTTCGGGGTTAAAAGGACCTGAACGGACCCTATATTGGCGAAAGGATGTGTGGACGCTTCGTCATAACTTCGGCCCCCGCGGCCTTGCGGCAACTGTTTGGCTATATCGAGCAGCCGAATTTCCCGCCCCGGTACAATGTCGCCCCGACACAACCGATTCCGGTCGTGCTGGTCGAGAATGGCGCGCGCCATTTCCGCCTGATGCGCTGGGGCCTGCTGCCAAGCTGGGTCAAGGACCCCAAGGGCTTTACCCTTCTGATCAACGCCCGCTCCGAGACGGTGTTGGAGAAGCCTGCCTTCAAGAAAGCGATTCGCCGGCGGCGCGGGCTGATCCCGGCTGACGGTTATTATGAATGGAAGTCCGAGAGCGGCCGCAAGCAGCCGTTCTTCATCCACCACGCAGACGGTGCCTCGCTCGGCTTTGCCGCGGTGTTCGAGACCTGGATCGGACCGAACGGCGAGGAGCTCGACACGGTCGCGATTGTCACGGCGGCCGCAAGCGAGGATCTGGCTGCGCTGCATGACCGCGTGCCCGTCACGATCAGCCCGCGCGACTTCGAGCGCTGGCTGGATTGCCGCGGCGACGAGATCGATGCGATCCTGCCGCTGATGACGGCGCCCCGCGTCGGCGAATTTGCCTGGCATCCGGTCTCCACCCGCGTCAATCGCGTCACCAATGACGACGAGCAACTGGTCTTGCCGATCAGCGCGGAGGAGATGGAGGCCGAGGCACCGAAGCCGAAGAAGGTCGCGCGAAAGGCCGCGGGCGCATCGACGGATGACGGGCAGGGGTCGTTGTTCTGATCAGCGATGCCGGTGGGCAATAGCGCAACGCGCCGTGCCCACCGTCTGTTCAATGATTCGATTCAAGCCGCGGCGACGGCCGACCCAAGCGCCGCGTTGCTGTACGCCTCGCCGCCAATGCCCCAGCCGCCGTCCACGGCGTAGCTGACATTTGCAAAAATGTGCTCGCGCTTGATGCGTCCCTCGGCGGCCTTCTCGATGATGGCAGTGCCTTCTGAGATCCAGGCGTCCTTGAGCTCCTGTGTCGGCAGCACGAATGACGGCACCTTGAGCTCGAACACGGCGATGTCGGCGGGCTTGCCGCCGGAATAGGTGCGCCGCTTCGGCACCACGGTCACCTCGCCGATAACGTTCGGCGTCATGAAGCGGTTGCCCGTGAGGCCGTGCAGACGCAGCAGCAACTCGGTCAGCCTGCCGAACGCCTCGGCTTCTGCGGCCGGCGTCAGCGCGCCTTCGGGAACGATGATCTGGATGGGCATAGGTGGTCTCCCTTTGAACCGCAAGATAACGGTCGTTATATAAAACATAACGATCGTTATTTCGTCAAGCGTAATATAACGATCGCTATCGAGAGGTGACCGGCGATGGCCAGACCGAAGAAGAGCGACGGAGATGCGCGCGCGCGGCTGGCGGACGCGGTCGGGCGCGGCTTCCGCACCGGCGGGTTCGGCGGCGCCGGCGTGGATGCGCTCGCCAAGGGCGCTGGCCTCACCTCGGGCGCGTTCTATGCCCATTTCGAATCCAAGGCCGATGCGTTCCGGCTTGCCGTGGCGGATGGGCTGGCGTTCCTGCGCGGCGGCATAGCCCAGTTTCAGGCGCAACACGGCAGCGGCTGGCGCGAACCGTTCATCGATTTCTATCTGGGTGAGCGGATGGAGGTTGGCCTCGATGAGGCCTGCGCGCTTCCGAGCTTTTCCTCCGATGTCGCGCGCTCGGATGCGGCAACGCGTGCAGTCTACCAGAGCGAGCTGGAGCGCCTCGCGGACCTCGTTGCGCAGGGCTTTCGTGGCACACACGCACGCCAGCGGGCGCTGGCGCTGCTGGCGATCCTGGCGGGCGCGGCCGACATGGCGCGCGCGGTGAAGGACGACGCAATCAGGCGCGAGATCCTGGCCGCCGCCAAGGTCGCGGCGAAGGCGATATAGCGTTCATACAATCCCCTGCTTTCGCAGGTCGGCAATCTCCGCGGCATCAAAGCCCAACTCGGCCAGCACCGCATCCGTATCCGCGCCCAATTCCGGCGCCATCCGGTCCAGCCGGCCGCCACCATGGGCAAGCTTGAAGCCGCTGCCCGCAAAGCGCAGGCGGCCGTATTGCGTGTCCAGCTCCTGGATCGCGCCGCGCGCCTTGATCTGAGGATGGTCGATGACCTCCTCGACCTTCCAGATGCTGGCGCAAGGCGCGCCGGCGTCTTCCAGGATTTTCTCCCACTCCCTCGCCGGCTTGGCGGCGAGCGCCTCCTCGATGATGGCGCGCAGCGCCGGCTCGTTCTCGTTGCGAGAAAACCAGTCAGAGAAGCGCGGATCGTTCAGCGTGTCCTCGCGGCCGAGTGCGCTCATCAGCGCGCGATACTGCTTCTCGTTGTTGACTGCGAGCAGGATGTGGCCGTCGCCGCATTTGAACAGGTTTGCCGTGGTTCTCCGGCTGACCGCCTGGTTGCCCGACAGTTGCTGCCGGTGGCCGGCGACAGACCAGTCCGCGATCTGCCCCGACAGAAACGCCATCGTCGCCTCCAGCATGGAGACGTCGACGAACTGGCCCTTGCCGGTGCGGTCGCGCTGGTAAAGTGCGCTCGATACCGCGAATGCGGCGGTCGCGCCCGAGAGCACGTCGCACACCGCAAAGCCCGCGCGCGTGGGCCCCGTCTCGGGGTGGCCTGTGATCGCCATGATGCCTGACAGCGCCTGCATCTTGCCGTCATAGCCGGGCCGCAGGCGATCCGGGCCGGTCTGGCCAAAACCCGACACCGCGCAATAGATCAGCTTCGGATTGATCGCGGCCAACGCCTCGTAGCCGATGCCGAGCTTGTCCATCACGCCGGGGCGGAAGTTCTCCATGACGACATCGACTGTCGCGGCAAGCTTCTTCACGATTGCGATGGCGTCAGGCTTTTGCAGATCGAGCGTCAGGCTGCGCTTGTTGCCGTTGATGGCCTGGAACGCCGGCGCCAGCCCGCGCTCGGCCCATTCGCGCGAGAGCGGCGTGCGGCGCATGTCCTCGCCCTCGCGCCGCTCGACCTTGATGACGTCGGCGCCGAGAAGCGCGAGCTGGTAGCTCGCATAAGGGCCAGCCAGCACTTGCGTGAAATCCAGGATCTTCACGCCCTCGAACGGTCGCGTCACGTGTCTCTCCCCATTTTGTTTTCGTTGTCGGAGGACGTCAGGCGGCGCGGTTGCCGCGCGCGATCTCCTTCTGCTTGTCGAATTCGGCGCGTCGGCGGGCGAGCTCTTCTGGCGAGAGCTTTGCGACATTGTTGTAGTCGAGCTTCCAGGATGCGTCCTCGCTCCAGCGCAGCGGCGACTGCATCGTGGTCTGCGGCCCACTCGCGGTCTCCAGCACCCTCAAGGCCAGCTCGAGCGTCTGCGCCTGCGAGGCGACGTCCTGCGGCTTGCCGGCGGAATTGCCGAGCGGGAAATCCGAGAACAGGAAGCGCGGCACGGCGGCGTGCTCGATGATGTCCTTGGCGCAGCCCATGATCACGGTCGGGATGCCGTTGGCTTCGAGATGCCGCGCCACCAGCGCTGTGGTCTGATGACAGACCGGGCAGTTCGGCACGAGTACCGCAACATCGACCTGGTCGGCAATGCAACGCGCCAGGATCTCAGGCGCATCGGTCTCCAGCGTGACGCGATGGCTGCGATTGGTCGGCGCGCCGAAGAAGCGCGGGGCGACTTCGCCGATCCGACCGGCCGCGCTCGTCTTCAGCAGTTGCGGCAGTGGAAACCAGGTGCCGTTGTCGGTCGCCGTGGTGTGCTTGCGGTCGTAGCCGATATGGGAGATGCGTAAATCGTGCAGCTTCGACGTGTCGCCGTCATAGACCTGGTAGAACTTTGCGCTGCCATTGTACGCCGCGCCTGGACCCTGGTCGCCCTTGGCCGGATCGTAGGGCGCAGCCGTGGTGACGATGGTAACGCGTGATTTCGCCAGCGGCTTCTTCAGCTTCTGGAATGGCGCCTCGCTGTAGTGCGCCCAGCGATACGGCGTGGTGTATCCGATCGCGGTGTAATAATCCCGCGTGCGCTGCATGTAGGGGACGGGGGAATCATAGTCGGGCGCAAAGCCGAATTCGTCGTCGCGCGGGGCGGACATGGGCGCGTCTCCTGGTTCTCGTTGACAGACAGACTAGAGATAGTCTGCGGTTTGCTCAACAGGCGCTATGCCCGCGCAGGCCAGAATTGCCGTCCCGGCGGGGCTACCTGAAAATATGCAGCGCCGCGTATTGCAGCAGCATGATCGCCTTGGCGTCGATGATGCGGCCGTCGGCGATCATTGCGAGCGCCTCGTCGATGCCGAGCTCCAGCACCTCGATGTCCTCGCCCTCGTGCTCGAGGCCGCCGCCGGCGCTGACGCGCATTGAGGGCTCGTACTCCGCGACAAAGAAATGCAGCTTCTCGGTGATGGCACCGGGGCTCATGAAGGCCTCGAATACCTTGTGGACGTCGTGCAGGCGGTAGCCGGTTTCCTCCTCGGCTTCGGCGCGGATACGCACCTCGGGCTCCGCAGCGTCCAGCACGCCGGCGGCCGCTTCGATCAGCAGGTCGCCATAGCCGCGGATGAAGGCGGGCAGGCGGAACTGGCGCACCAGGACCACGCTGCGCTGCGCGCGATTGTACGGCAGCACGGCCGCGGCGTTGTCGCGTTCATAGGTTTCGCGCTTCTGCGTCTGCCATTCGCCATTGGCGCGGCGGTAGTCGAACGTGGTGCTCTTCAGCGTGGTCCAGCCATTCGAGAGCACGCGGACGTCCTTGATGCGGATGCGGTCGGAGAGGGGCATTGCTGTCTTCCGGAATTAGGTGGGAGCGCGCCCGTCGAGCCACTTCTGGAACATCACCGAGGTGGAGAGTTCGAAGCCCAGCGAGTCGTAGAACGCATTGGCCTGCGCATTTTCGCGCCGCACCAGAAGCTGAAGCTTGGCGATCCCGGCCGCGCGCAGCCAGTCTTCGGCGGCGGCCATGATCGCCCGGCCATGGCCGCGCTTGCGCCCATCCGGATCGACGGCGACGTAATAAACCCAGCCGCGATGACCGTCATGGCCAACCATGATGGTCGCCACGATCGTGCCGGCATCGCGGCCGATCAGCACGGTCGAGTTCCCGCGACGCCGCGCCAGAGCAATGTCGGCATGCGGATCGTTCCACGGCCGGGTCAGGCCGCAGCGCTGCCACAGCGCCACGACGTTCTCCACATCGGTATCCTTGATCGAGTCGATTGCCAGAGCGGTCACAGCACCTTCCCCGGATTCATGATGCCGTGCGGGTCGAGCATCGCCTTGATCGCGCGCATCAGCTCGATCGCGGTCTTGTCTTTCACGTCGGGCAGCTCGTCACGCTTTAACACGCCGATGCCGTGCTCGGCCGAGATCGAGCCGCCCATGCGCAGCACGATCTCGAACACGACGGCATTCATCTCGTGCCAGCGCGCGAGATAATCCGCGGTGTCGGCGCCAACGGGCTGGCTGACATTGTAGTGCAGATTGCCGTCGCCGAGATGGCCGAACGGCACCGGCCGCGCGCCAGGGATCAGCTTCACCACGGCGGCATTGGCTTCCTCGATGAAGACGGGCACCGCGGCGATCGGCACCGAGATATCGTGCTTGATCGAGCCGCCCTCGGGCTTCTGCGCGGCCGACATCTCTTCACGCAGCTTCCAGAAATTGCTGCGCTGGGTGAGGTTGGCTGCGATCACGGCGTCGTCGACGATCTCTTCCTCCATGGCGCGGGCGAGGATCGTCTCGAGCGGCGTGCGGGCGTCGTCGCCGGGGGAGGACAATTCCATCAGGACGTACCACGGATGCTTTTCTGCAAGCGGATCGCGCACGTCGATGCCGTGACGGACGGAGAAATCCACCGCCATCTCCGAGAGTAGCTCAAAGCTCGTCAGCGCGTTCGCGGCCTCGCTCTGCGCGATGGTCAGCAGCTTGAGCGCTGCGGCCGGCGATTTAAGCCCGACATAGGCGGTCTCGACCGCCCGCGGCTTCGGAAACAGTTTGAGCGTCGCCGCCGTGATGATGCCGAGCGTGCCTTCCGCGCCGATGAAGAGATTGTGCAGATTGTAGCCGGTGTTGTCCTTCTTCAGCTTCGACAGCACGTTGAGCACGCGGCCGTCGGCGAGCACGACTTCCAGCCCCAGCGCCATCTCGCGCGCAACGCCATAGGCGAGGGCGGCGGTGCCGCCGGCATTGGTCGAGAGGTTCCCGCCGATGGTACAGCTGCCCTCCGCACCCAGCGACAGAGGAAACAACCGGTCTACGTCGGAGGCCTTCTGCTGCGCGATTTGCAGCACCACGCCGGCTTCGACCGTCATGGTGTTGGAGGCGGTGTCGACCTCACGGATCTTGTCCAGGCGCCGCAGCGACACTACCACTTCGCCATTGTGTGGCGTCTGCCCGCCGACGAGCCCGGTGTTGCCGCCCTGCGGCACCAGCGCGATTTTGTGCTCGGAGGCGAGCCTGCAGATTGCGGAGACTTCCGCCGTCGAGCCGGGACGGAGCACCAGGGGCGAGCGGCCGTGGAACAGATTGCGCTCCTCGGTGACGTAAGCCTCGATGTCGGTCGCGTCGGTGATGGCGTGACGATCGCCGACGATCTTGCGGAATTGGTCGATCAACTCGGGCGCAAGCGGCGGTGTGGCGGATTGATTGATGTTCATCGTCTCTTCTTCCACTCTTATCGCGCAACGGCCGCGCGCCGCAGCCGGTCGTTGATCGCTTCGCCCAAGCCTTCTTCGGGGATTGTCATGACGGCAATCGCCTTCGGTGCCTTCGCATCGAGGCTGCGAAGATAGCCGAAGAGATTGGCCGCGGCTTCATCGAGATCAGCTGCGGGCGACAAATTCATGACAACGGCGGCGGCCTCCTGGCCCGGCAGGCGATCCGGGCCGAACGCCAGCAACGCTTCATCAGGCGCAACGTCCTGTGCGCGCAGCCGCACGGTCGCGCGGGGCGCGTAGTGCGAGGCCAGCATGCCGGGCGCCAGCGGCTGGCTGTCATCGCTCTCGGCCTCCACCGGCGGTCGCGCCAAGGGCATGCCCAGCACGGCCTCGATCCGTTCGCGCGACAGCCCACCAGGCCGGAGCAGCATCGGCGCGTTGAAGCAGCCGACGATGGTCGATTCGACGCCGACCGCGACAGGCCCACCGTCGACGATCAGGTCGATCCGCCCCGCAAGATCGGTCTCGACGTGAGCCGCCAGCGTTGGCGAGACGTGGCCGGAGATGTTCGCGGACGGCGCCACCACCGCCCCGCCAAAGGCACGCAGAATGGCCTCTGCCACGGGGTGCGCGGGAATGCGGATCGCGACGGTGTCGAGGCCGGCCGTGGCAAGATCGGCCACCGGGCAATCAGCGGTCTTCGGCACCACCAGCGTCAGCGGCCCCGGCCAGAACGCCTCGGCCAGCTTGAGCGCACGCGCGTCGAACCGGCCAATCCGCCGCGCAGCCGCGAGGTCGGGGACGTGAGCGATCAGCGGATTGAAGGCCGGCCGGCCCTTGGCACTGTAGATGTGGGCGACCGCCGTGGCATTGGCGGCGTCCGCCCCGAGCCCGTAGACCGTCTCGGTCGGAAACGCGACGAGCCCGCCGGCGGCCAGCGTTCGGGCGGCGGCCTCGGCGGCGGCCCGGCCTGCCGGTAAAATCGACGTTTCAAGACCCGTTTTCACAGGGACAAAATTCCTCATATCGGCCGCTTGCGGTGCGCCAAACCCGACGCTATAAGCCGGCCTCTTGTCGGAGTGTGGCTCAGCCCGGTAGAGCACTGCGTTCGGGACGCAGGGGTCGCAGGTTCGAATCCTGCCACTCCGACCAGAAATCATTAGGTTTTTCCTTCTGATCGCTGGTCTTTCCCGAGTCAACCATCGTTTCAACCACCGGAACGTGCCGGCCTTTTGGGCCGATAGCCGTGGCCGCCCCCTGGAGATTGTCTGGGTGGTGGTGCCCGCAGGTGTCCCGCTGGAGCTCGGGAGACATGCCCAGGAACCCGGCCGCCCCCATAGATCTGCACGCCATGAGCCTTGTCGCAGCGGAATGGCGCGCGGTGTGGGGCGTCACCTTTCCCGGTCGGCCGGCGAGCCCTACCTCGGTCTTGAGCCATTTTTCACGGAAGCAACCGGCTTGCCGTTGAATTCAACGAAGCCGCTTGGCTGACGCAGGTGCGCGCTTATCGCTCTCTCATAGCTTCCTGTCGATACCGCGCGAGCGGGGAGAGCAGATAGTTGATGATACGACGTGAGGCGGTCTTGATCTCGACCGTTACTGCCATGCCCGGCAGGAGCCGGACGGAAGAGCCTTCGATTTCCATGTGTGTCTGGTCGAGTGCGACACGGGCGGCATAGACCAGTTCCTGGCCGTTAACCTCACTCGTTGCGTTTGGTGCGCCGTTCAATAGTGCTCGAGACGGTTCTTCCGGCCTTGTGCGGGGGATGGCGTCGGGCGAGACGCTCGTCACCTTCCCATGGAGCAAGCCATAGCGGGTGAAATTGAAGGTATCCACCTTGATCTCGGCGCTCTGTCCCGCGACGACAAATCCGATATCTCGATTGGATAGCATTGCTTCAATCTCAAGTTCGCTGTCGCGCGGCACGACGACGGCAAGCGCTTGTGCGGGTGTAACCACTCCGCCGATGGTGTGCACTGCAAGCTGCTGGACGACGCCGTCGATCGGCGCGCTCAGAATCTGAAGCTTGGCTTTGCGTTCGGCCTTGATGAAGTCTTGGGCGAGACCCGCGGCCTTCTGTTCCGCCTTGGCCAGGTCATCGAACAGGTTGCGGCGATACTCCGCCTCTGCCCTGGTCCGCGCTTCGGTCTGTGCCTTTATCGATGCGTCTGCCTCGCGCCGACGGCTCTGTTGGACCAGCAGATCATGCTGCTGCCCGAGGAGATCTTGAAACTCGCTGAGATAGGTGAGCTGCGAGCCGACTTGCCGTTCATAGAGGTACTGGCGGATATTGACCCTCTCTTGAAGCGGCGGGATGATTGCTTCGGTCTTCGCGATCATGGCTGCGATCGTATCGCGTTCAGCAACTTTCTGCGCGATCTGCCCGTCAACCTCGGCAATTCTGGCCTGGTGTTCGGCGGCCTGGACAGACAACAACCGGCGATGGGTCTCGACGAGATCATCGGGCGCTCCCGCCGGCGCAATGAATTCGGCCTCGCCACGAAGCGCTGAACGGAGCCGCGCGACATCGAGCTCGGCGCCGACGAGGTCGCTTCTGGCATGTTCGACTTCGGCGGCGCTGATCGTCGGATCCAGCTCGATCATCACGTCGCCTTTTTTGACGGAGGTTCCGTCGCGAACATGGATCGCCCGCACGACGCCGGCTTCGTAGGGCTGGATGGTTTTGGTCCGGCCGCTTGGCACAACCTTGCCCGCAGCCGTGGCCACCACGTCGACTTTCCCGATCGACGCCCAGATCAGGGCCGCGCAGAACACTGCGATGATCGTAGCACCGATCGCGCGGCCCGTCGGCGAGGGGGGGGTCTCGATTATTTCGAGCGTGGCAGGCAGAAACGCCGTCTCATGGCTGCGACGGCGGGTCTGCCGCTGCGGAAATTCGATCACTTTGTCCGCGGTCATTGAACCCCCGCTTGCAGATGCTGCAGCTTGGCGTAGGAGCCTTTCAGACGCATCAGCTCGTCGTGTGTCCCGTCTTCGACGAGGCGCCCATGCTCGATCGTCAGGATCCGATCGGCGCCGCGCACCGTCGACAGCCGGTGCGCAATCACGAAAACGGTGCGCTGCTCGCATATCCGCCGCATGTTCTCCTGGATGATTCGTTCGCTCTCATAGTCCAGTGCGCTCGTTGCTTCGTCGAAGATCAGGATGCGTGGGTCAGTCGCCAGCGCTCGCGCGATCGCAATGCGTTGACGTTGCCCGCCGGACAGGTTGCTGCCCCGCTCTCCGACCAGAGTGTCGTAACCCTCCGGGAGCTCGAGAATGAAATCGTGCGCCCCCGCGAGGGACGCCGCGGCGACGACTTTCTCCATGGTCATGGCTGGATCGGCGAGCGCGATATTGTCGCGGACGGAGAGGTTGAACAGGATGTCCTCCTGGAGCACGACGCCGAGCTGCCGTCGCAACCAGGTGGTGTCGACCATGGCGAGGTCGACACCATCGACCAGGACGCGCCCCGTCTCGGGTACGAAGAGCCGCTGCACGAGTTTGGCAAGCGTGCTCTTGCCGGAGCCGGACGGGCCGACGATCCCGATGATCTGGCCCGCAGATACGCGGAAGCTCACGTCGTTCAGGATTTCCGCCCCGTCGATGCGGTAGCGAAAATGAACATGCTCGAATTCGACCTCGCCTCGAACCGGAGGCAGGGCCGTGCGAGCCGTGCCGATCGTCGTCTCGGCACGGGTATTGAGGATATCGCCGAGCCGCTGGATCGAGAGGCGCGCCTGATGAAAATCCTGCCATATCTGGGCCAGTCTCAGCACCGGCATGCTGACGCGGCCGGCAAGCATGTTGAATGCGACGAGTTCGCCGACGGTCAGGTTTCCCTCGATCACGAGCTTGGCCCCGAAGAACAGGATGGCGGCGGTGGCGAGCTTGCTTACCAGCTGAATGGCCTGGCTTGCCGCGTTGCCCAGGCTAAGGACGCGAAAGCTTGCGCCGACATAGGCTGCAAGCTGCTCTTCCCAGCGGCGCTGCATCTGCGGTTCGACCGCCATGGCCTTCAAGGTCTCGACGCCGGTAACGCTTTCGACCAGAAAGGCCTGGTTCTCGGCACCACGCTGAAACTTTTCGTCGAGTCGACGTTGGAAAAGCGGCGATGCACCTGCCGAGATACCGATGTAGAAGGGAAAGGCGCTGAGAACGATCAAGGTGAGCCAGGGCGAATAAGCGACCATCACGCCCAGGAAAATGACTGTAAACAGCAGGTCGATGACTAGTGTCAAAGCCGAACTGGTCAGGAAATTACGGATGGTCTCGAGCTCGCGCACTCGTACGATCGAGTCTCCGGCGCGACGGGCTTGAAAGTAGCCGAGCGGTAACGAAAGCAGGTGACGGAACAGGCGGGCCCCCAGCTCGACATCGATGCGGCTTGTGGTGTGGGCGAACAGATGTGTGCGTAATGCCGCGAGAACGGCTTCGAAAATGCTGATGGTTACCAGGCCGACCATCAGCACTTCGAGAGTGGTCAGGCCGCGATGCACGAGCACCTTGTCGATCACTACCTGGAAGAACAGGGGAGTCACCAGTGCAAATATCTGCAGGAAGAGCGAGGCTACCAGCACCTCGACCAGGAGGTGACGATACTTGCGCATGGCACCAAGAAACCAGGTGATGTCAAAACGTCGCGACAGGGCGGAAAGCGACGCACGTCTCGCCATCAGAACCAGCTGGCCGCTCCACACCGCTTCGAACTCGGCTCGAGACAGCATTTCCGGGCGGGGCGCCGAAGCGCGTTGAACGAGCACCTTGTCGTCGCCTGCCTTGCCGAGAAGCAGGAAGCCACCGTCGTTCAAGACTGCGATTGCCGGTAGCGGCGTGTGGGCAAGCCGTGCCCACGTCGTCCGGACCGCTCGGGCCTTCAGCCCAAACCCCTTCGCGCAACGAAGCATCTCCACGACGCCGACCGCCGTCGATCCCAGCCCATGGCGCAGCTGTGGCTGCTCAGCCGCGATGCCGTGGGCCCGCAGCATCATGACGAGGGCGAACAGTCCGGGGTCATTGTCTTGGGCCATAGGCAGACTTCCAAGTTCCTGTTCGCCGCGAGCCGGCAATGGAGCAGCCGTTCGCCGGATTACGAATGCATCCACGATTGCGGCTGGTTCGGTATGGCCAGCGATGGATGATCGCGGCCGCCGTTCGGATCGAGCGTGGGGGTGATCGTGCCTGTACCCGGTCGGTTCGACTCGAAGCCGGCGGCGGTGAACTGATCCATGAGGGCCAGAAGGCGATCCACGTTCCCGGAGTCCTGGGCCGATGCGACGGAGAGGCCCTGAGGCCAGCTGGCCAATAGACCGCCTGACGTGCCGACCGGCGGATCGGTCACCAGCATGGTTTGTGCCGCGGATGTCGCAGCTTCCCCGGAGGTCGTATTGCTCGCCGTCACCGTGAATGTTGCAACGGGATGACCCGTCCCCGTGTAGTGTGAGGTGAGGGTCAAGCCGGTAAGCGGTGTGCCCGCGGTTCCTTGCGTGATGGTCCAGGTATAAGTCCCGTTTGACTGCTTCTTGCTCGATACACTGTAGCCAGAGGGAGCGGTGATCACCTCGTAGCTCGGGACGCCGCTGATCGTTACCGACAATCTGTCGTCGGCGTCGACGGGCGTCGCTGTAATTCCCAGCGGTATCGATCCGCCGGCGGGTACCGTCGGCGACGTGTTGCTGATACTCAGCGTCGGCGCTTCGGGCCCCTTGTCCTCATCGACCGTCAGCGAACGCGTGCCGGTCGGCGCCGGATTTCCGGCTTTGTCCAAAACGCTGGCAGCTACGGTATACTGGCCATCGGCCAAGGCGAGCGCCTGTGCGCTCGTAACGGTGACCGACCAGGCATTGCTGCTGTCCGCTGTCGTATAGCTGTCGACGATGGTATTCGCGCTGTTGAGGATGTTGACGGTGACGATCTGCCCATTCTCGACGGCAGTAGTTTTGCCGGTGATCGCGAACCCGGCCGAAGCTTCCGTGCCGCTGACGATGTTGTTGCCGGCGATGGTGTTGATGCTGATGGTTGGCGCCGACGTATCGATCTGCAGCGTGCCGGCCGGATTGTAGTTGGTCGCGCCTGCCAGGTTGGCATTGTTTGCCGCCAGATCCCGGACAGTCGCGCCGTTGAGATTGAAGCGGGACACAATCAGGTCGGACGTGTTCTGGCCTGCTGCAACGGTATAGCTGAAGACAAGTGCGCTCGTTCCGGATCCCCCCGCATAGGTTGCGCTGCCGCCGTCGTTAAGTGTCAGGGTCGGTGAGCCGCCGCTCGTGTTCACGGTGACTGCCTGACTGAAGTTGAGCGTCAACGTGACAACCTTGCCAGCGTTGAGGTCACCACTGCCGCCGGCGATTCCCGCACCGGAAGTTGCGATCGAGGTGACCGTCGGCGCGGTGGTATCGACCGTTACGGCACAGGGGCTCGAGGCTGGACTGACGTTGCCGGCTGCGTCGGTCGCCTTGGCCGTGATGTTGTGCGTGCCGTTGGCCAGAACCGACGTGGTAATGCCGAACGCGCCCGTGGTGGCGTTAGCGGTTCCAGTTCCGATTACGGTCGTTCCGTTCGAATCGTAGAGCGTAATCGTGCTGCCCGGCGCGGCCGTGCCGTCGATCTTGATCTGGGCAAGATTAGTGATCCCGTCGCCCAGTGCGCCGCTGTCGGTCGCGGCATCGAGTGAAAGACCGGTCGGCACCGACGGCGCCGTGGTGTCGATCTGCAGCGTCCCGGCCGGGTTATAGTTGGCCGCTCCCGACAGGTCGGCGAGGTTGCCGGCGCCGTCCGTCATGGTGGCGCCGTTAAGATTGAGCGAAGATACGGTGAGATCGGGCGTGTTCTGTCCGGCAGCGACGGTATAGCTGAAGGTGAGGGCCGCCGATCCCGAGCCGCCGGTGTAGGTCGCGGTGCCGCCGTCGTTGAGCCCGAGCGATGGCGTACCGCCCGCGGTATTGACGGTCACGGCTTCACTGCAATTGACGGTGAACGTAACCACCTGGCCTGCTTTGAGGATGCCCGTGCCGTTCGTGATTCCAGTGCCGGAGACCGCAATCGAGGAAATGGTCGGCGCGATGGTGTCGATCTGCAACGCGCCGGACGGGTTGGCGTTGGTGGCGCCCGACAGGTTGGCCGCGTTTCCGGCGCCGTCGGTGATGGTGGCGCCGTTAGGATTGAGGGAAGACACGGTGAGATCGGGCGTGTTCTGTCCGGCCGTAACGGTGTAGGTGAAGGTGAGGGCCGTCGAGCCCGTGCCGCCGGTATAGGTCGCGTTGCCACCGTCGTTGAGGATCAGCGTCGGCGAGCCGCCGGCGGTATTGACCGCCACCGCCTCACTGAAATTGACGGTGAGCGTGACCACATCGCCGGCATTGAGATCGCCGGCGCCGTTCGTGATGCCGGTGCCGGAGGTCGTGATCGAGGAGACGATTGGCGCCAAGGTGTCGATCTGCAGTGTTCCCGCCGGATTGTAGTTGCTGGCTCCCGAAAGGTCGGCGGCGTTGCCGGCACCGTCGGTGATGATTGCACCGCTCAGATTGAGCGAAGACACGGTGAGGTCGGACGTGTTTTGCCCGGCCGCGACGGTGTAGCTGAAAGTCAGGGCCGTCGAGCCCGTGCCACCTGTGTATGTTGCCGTGCCGCCGTCGTTGAGCGTGAGCGTCGGCGAGCCGCCCGCGCTATTCACCGTGACGACCGCGCTGAAACTCACCGTGAGCGTGACCACTTGGCCGGCGTTGAGATCGCCGGCGCCGTTCGTGATGCCGGTGCCGGAGGTCGTGATCGAGGAGACGGTTGGCGCCAGGGTGTCGATCTGCAGCGTTCCGCCTGGGTTGTAGTTGGTTGCGCCCGAAAGGTCGGCGGCGTTGCCAGCGCCGTCCGTCATGGTCGCCCCGTTGGGACTGAGCGAGGACACGGTGAGATCGGGTGTATTCTGTCCGGCCGCAACGGTGTAGCTGAAGGTGAGGGCCGTCGAGCCGGTTCCGCCAGTATAGGTCGCGGTGCCGCCATCGTTCAGGATGAGCGTCGGCGAGCCTGCCGTTGTGTCTACCGTGACGGCTGCGCTGAAGTTGACCGTGAGCGTGACCACCTTGCCCGCGCCCAGATTGCCGTTGCCATTAGTGATACCTGGCCCAGAGAACGCGATCGAAGAAATCGACGGCGCGAGTGTATCGATCTGCAGCGTCCCGGCCGGATTGAAGTTGGTTGCGCCCGACAGATCGGCAGCGTTGCCTGCGCCGTCCGTCATGGTTGCCCCATTGAGATCGAGCGAAGTCACGGTGAGATCAGGCGTGTTTTGCCCGGCCGCAACGGTGTAACTGAAGGTCAGGGCCGTCGAGCCCGTGCCACCGGTGTAGGTTGCGATGCCCCCATCGTTGAGGGCGAGGGTCGGCGAGCCGCTGGCGGTATTGACAGTGACTGGTTCGTTGAAATTGACCGTGAGCGTGACTGCCCGGCCGGCATCCAGATCGCCATTGCCGTTAGTAATGCCCGGCCCGGAGGCCGCAATCGAAGAGATCGTCGGCGCAACGGTGTCGATCTGAAGTATCCCGGTCGGATTGAAGTTGGTCGCGCCCGACAGGTCGGCGTCGTTGCCGGCGCCATCCGTCGCGGTTGCGCCGTTGAGGCTGAACGAGGATACGGCGAGATCGGCCGAGTTCTGCCCGGCAGCAACGGTATAGCTGAAGGTCAGCGCCGTTGAGCCTGTGCCACCGGTATAGGTTGCAGCGCCGCCCTCGTTGAGGATCAGCGTCGGCGTGCCGCCGGAGGTATTGATGGTCACCGGCTCGTTGAAAGTCACCGTCAGCGTGACCACCTGGCCGGCGTTGAGGTCGCCGCTGCCACCTGTGATGGCCGGTCCGCTCGTCGTGATCGAAGATACCGCGGGAATACTCCCGAAGACCTGGATGGGCGCGGCCGTCGCGGCGTTGTTCGGTCCGGTCAAGCCATACGAGGCAAGTATCGTGCTGAGGAGGTTGTAGTGGTTGTAGGCCGCGCCGTAGCTTCCCGAGGCGACGTCGGCGCCATACATGACGGTCGGAATCTGGTTCGTGGGCGAGGTATCGCTTTCATCCCAGGTCACGACGAGGAGCGAATTGTTGGCAAGCGCCCACTGGGCATATGCGCTCAAGTTCTGCTGAAGCCACGCGTCACCCTGCGCGACCGTTCCGTCGTGCATGTCGTCGGTCGGGTTGGGAATGACGAATGAAATGTTCGGTAGGTTCGAATAATCCCCGGTCGGAAAAAGCCCCGGGAAACTGGTGAAATCCGTTTGAACCGAGCGGCCCTCGGGGAATGACACCCAAGGTTCGTGGCTGGAAGTATTGCCCGTTCCGGAATCATCCACGTAGCCCGTGAATGTCAGGCCTGCGTTCTGCAGCAGCGTGTATAGAGTTGGATCCGCAAGGTTGTGAGCGCCGTCGTCGGTGATGCCGAACGTCGAACCGGCATAGAGTGCGTAGTAGTTCGGTTCACTCGGATGAGTCTCCGCCGTGAAGTTGGTGAACGAGGCGCCGCCGGCCATCAGGCTGTTGATGTATGGCGCTTGCGCGATATTGCCGGCGATCTCGCCATAGTTCTTGTTCTCTTCGACCACGACCACGATGTGTCCGTAGTGTGGTACCCCGCTCGTGTTCACCTCCAGAGTGCCGGCGGGATTGTAGTTGGTCGCTTTTGACAGGTCGGCGGCATTACCGGTACTGTCGCTGACGACTGCACCGTTTAGGTTGAACGCCGAAACGGCGAGATCGGGTGTATTCTGCCCAGCCGCAACGGTGTAGCCGAAGGTCAGGGCTGTCGAGCCCGACCCGCCGACATAGGTTGCGATGCCGCCGTCGTTGAGCGTAAGCGTTGGCGCGCCTGCCGTGGTGTCCACCGTGACGGCCGCGCTCAAGTTTACCGTCAACGTGGCTGTCTGGCCGGTGTTGAGGTTGCCGGTGCCGCCGGCAATTCCGGTGCCGGATGTCGCGATTGAGGACACGGTCGGAGCAGCTGTAGGGCTCTGGATCGCAACCTGGGCGACCGACGTCTGCCACCAGCCACCGGCAACGTATTCGTTCGAGATCCAGAACGAATTCGCGTTGTTGGGATCAACGGTCGCCGTGGAATAGTTGCCCCAAGGTTGCACGCTAGAGCCGTTGCCCGAGTTGAAGAAGCCGGTGCTGGCTTGATACAGGATCGGCGCGCTGAACGAGCCGGGCGGATCACTGGCCCTCTGATAGGCATAGTAGTCGGCCGGGTACATGTTCGGGCCGCTGGCAGTGAAATTGATGATGGCATCTCCCGCCGCGTCCACCGCGATGGACGGGTTGAAGGTCGCCACATTGGTCCCGATCGTTGCGCCGGAGATGTCGCCTTGCGCAACGAGAAATGGAGCATTGGGATTGCTGACGTCGATCTTGTACCAATGGACCTCGGGCACATTCGAGCCGACAGGCTTCACTTCGGCAACGCCGTAAAGGAAGCCATTCGAATAGACCAGGCTCCGGGCTCGCTTGTCGCCGGCATCGAGCAGGAGGCTGGTTCCAAGTTGTTGGGCAGTGTAAGAGCCACCCTGATCAATGTTGCCGAGACTGATCGTGCTGCTAGTGCCAAACGTATTCGTGGCCGTGTCGTAGGCCTGAAGCGTTACGACGATCTGACTTCCGTTCGAGTAGTCGCTTGCGTAGTAGGTTTTGCCATTGTTGCCGGCCACTGCCGTGAAGACATTCTGCGTTGCAGGTAAGACTTCGCTGCCGACAACCGTAAGCGTTCCGCCATTATAGAGGCCGCCGCCCGCGCCAGCCGTGTCGCTGATGACCCAGCATTCGGTGCCGGCCGTGCCCGAGACATTTACGTTGTAGGCTGTTGCGGTGATGTAGACATTCGTACCGTCGACGGTCAGTGTCGGGCTATCGGCCGAGGTCAACTGACCGTTGATTGTGATTGATGTATTCAGCGAAGCAAAATACCAGCCGTCGTTCGGATTCGAGTCCTTGGACACGGCAATATCGATATTGCTCACCGTGTGGCCGGACGCGCTGTTGTCCATGATCACGACGTAGCGCTGATTGACGCTGTCGTAGACGCAACGCGGGTGATTCAGCGAGTTGGTCGCCGCTGCTCCGAGAGGAGAGAAGAAGCTGTAGACCGATTGAAGCGTCGGCGATCCGCCGGTGAGGTTCGTCCATTCGATACGGGACGCCTCCATCATCACCACGTTGTTCGGCCCCACGGCGAGAGCGTTGTTCGGCGGGGAGGTGCCCGTGACGGACGGTCCGGAGAATTGCGTCTCAACCTGCGCCGCGGGGGGCGTGATGGTCCAGCCGTAGCTTGTGGGCGAGGTGGAGACGTTGCCCGCTCCATCCGTCGCTTGCACCTGAATGGCGTGTGACCCGAGCGCGAGACCGAACAGCGTAAGATTGTTTCCGCTGACCGGGGTCCAGATATTCGCGCCGTCGAGTTCGTACGCGTAGCTCACGCCGCCCGTTTCGGTGTTGGACGTCGTAACGGCGAAGATCGCGGTGGTGCTGTTGGTGCTCGATGCAGGATACTGGCTGAATGCGGGTACCGGCGCCGAAGTGTCGATCTGAAGTATGCCGCTTGGGTTGTTGTTGGCCGCACCCGAGACGTCGGCGGCGTTGCCTGCCCCGTCCGTCACGGCTGCGCCGTTGAGATTGAACGAGGAGACCGTGAGATCGGATGTGTTCTGCCCGGCCGCGACCGTGTAGCTGAAGGTGAGGGCGGTCGAACCCGAACCGCCGGCATAGGTCGCGATACCGCCGTCGTTGAGCGTCAGTGTCGGTGTGCCGCCGGACGTGTCGGCCGTCACGGCCGCGCTGAAGTTGATGGTCAGCGTGACGACGTCGCCGGCGTTGAGGTCGCCGGCACCATTGGTAATCCCCGTGCCGGACGGCGTGATCGAGGAAACCGTCACGGCGGAGAGGTTCTGGATTGCGATCTGAGCGACCGACGTCTGCCACCAGCCATTGGCGATATATTCGTTCGATATCCAGAATGAGTTTGGATTGTTGGGGTCGACGACTGCCGTGGAGTTGACGCCCCAACGTTGCACGCCGCTGGCGCCCGAATTGAAGAATCCGGTGCTGGCCTGATACAGGATGGGTGCGCTGAAAGAACCGACCGGATCCTGGGCCCCTTGGAAGACGTAATAATCGGCCGGATACATGTTCGGGCCGCTGGCGGTGAAATTGATGAGGACGTCGCCCGCAGCGTCGACCGCAAGGGAAGGGTTGAAGGTCGCTACGTTGATGCCAATTGCATCGCCCGATATGTTGCCTTGCGCGACGAGGGTCGGTGCATCGGGATTGCTGACGTCTACCTTGAGCCAGTGAACCACGGGAACAGTCGAGCCGGTCGGCTCGACCTCACCCACGGCGTACAGAAAGCCGTTGGCGTACACCATGCTGGCGATCCGCTTGTCGCCGGCGTCCAGCAGGAGGCTCGTTCCCAATTGCTGGGCGGTGTAGGAGGAGCCGCCCTGGTCAATCGCACCGAGATTGATGGTGCTGATGGACCCGAAACTGTTGCTCGCCACGTCGTAGGCCTGCAACGCCAGGATCAGTTGACTGCCGCTGGGGTAAGTGCTCGCGTAGTAGGTCTTGCCGTTGCCGCCTGCGGAGACCCCGAATATGCCCTGGCTCGTCGGGGTGAGCTCGCTGGCGGTGACGGTCAGTGTCCCGCCATTGTAGATGCCGCCACCGGCGCCGGCCGTATCGCCGATGACCCACGCTTCCGTTCCGGCATAGCCTGAGACGCCGACATTGAATTGCGATGCGGTGATGTAGATGTTGGAGCCGTCGACCGATAGCATCGGGCGGTCCGACGAAGTCAATTGGCCGTTGATCGTGAGCGACGTGTTGAGCTGTGAGAAATACCAGCCATCGTTCGGGTTGGAGTCCTTGGATACCGCAATGTCGATGTCGCTGATGGTGGAGCCCGACGCGCTGTACTCCATGATCACGATGTAGCGTTGATTGATCGGGTCGTATACGCAGCGCTGGTCATACAGGCCGCCTGTCGGCGACAGGGACGAGAAGAAGTTATAGGTCGATTGGACCGTCGGCGATCCGCCGGAGAGGTCGGTCCACTCGATGCGGGAGCCCTCCACCATGACGATATAGTTCGGTCCTACCGCAAGCCCGTTGTGCGGCGGATAGGTGCCTGCGACCGAAGGGCCGGAGAACAGGGTCTCGATCTCTGAAGAATAGCTCATGTCAACGCTCCCCTCGTTCAACCAGCCGATCTTCGAGACAGGCTCAGTTCTCGAAAATGCAGAACATGGTCGGGGCCTCTGTCACAGGTGTTCGGCCGGGTTCATGGATTAACTCTCGCTTCGTTCCCTGGCGACGCTGCTCCGGATTCGAGACCGAGCCAGCGCGGCACCCGGCCAGCGCAGAGCAGCAATACAGTCGCCACGATGATCCGTAAGTCGTTCAGCAGACCGATCTCGCAACTGTAGCGTTCGTAGTAGCTGAACTTGGCGGGCATTATCTCTCGCCTGTAGACGTCGATCGGATCGCGTTCTCCCTCGAGCAGAGAGCTTTCGTCACGAAACAGGATGGCCGCGTAGTCGGTGATGCCTGGCCGCATCGCGAGAAGAACCGCCCGCTGGTCCGGTGTATAGAACTCCATGAATTGCGGCACTTCGGGGCGAGGTCCAACCAGCGACATGTCGCCGACGAGGACGTTGAAGAGCTGAGGAAGCTCGTCGACCTTCGTTCTCCTGAGGAGGGCTCCCACGCGCGTGATTCTCGGGTCGGCGCGCACGGTGAGTGCGGTGCCGATTCGCTCCGCTTCCACGACCATCGAACGAAATTTGAGCATGCGGAACCTGCGTCCGCCTCGCCCGACCCGCTCCTGGCGGAAGAAGACGGGACCACGGCTGTCTGCCTTGATGGCTATCGCGATGAACGCAAACACGGGCCATAGCGCCATAAGGCCGACGGCTGATCCCACAACGTCGAGTGCGCGCTTAGCCGTCAACGTCAGGAACGGCGGCGAGGTGGGGCCGCTGCGATCGGGGGCGGATCGCATGTTGTGTCATCCTAAAATGGAGCAGATAGCGTCAACGACACGATTGACTTCCGCGTTCGTCATGCCGGGGAACAATGGCAACGTCACCGCCCCCTCGAAATAGCGGCTGGCGACCGGAAAGTCGCTCCGCTCGCAGCGATAGCGCTCCCTCCAATAAGTCATCTCGTGCAATGGCCGATAGTGGACCGACGTGCCGATGCCTTTTGCGGTAAGGCCGGCGATCAGGTCGTCTCGGTTGGCGCGCGCATTCTGATGGATGCGTATCGGGAACATGTGCCAGGCATGAAGGCTGCCGGCAGGTGGGCGAGCCGGACAGTCCAGTGGCAGGCCGGTGAGCCTTTTCAGGTACCGCTCGGCAGCTGCCTGTCGCGATGCCTGCAATACGTTCGCACGCGAGAGCTGAACCACCCCGATGGCTGCGGCGACGTCCGTTAGATTGTATTTGAAACCCGGTGCCACGACGTCATAAGCCCAGGAACCGCCGATCTTGGAGAAGCGGTCGAAGGCGTCCCGATTGAGCCCGTGGGTACGCATGACACGCGCGCGCTCGGCGATGTCACCATTGCGGGTCACGATCATGCCGCCTTCGCCGGTCGTGATAGGTTTGCAAGCGTAGAAGCTGAACACGCAGGCGTCCGATTCCCATGAGCCGACCAGCCGGCCATCGCGCCTCGCCGGCATCGCATGTGCTGCGTCTTCAATGACCTTGAGGCCGTGCAGGCGCGCAAAGGCGAGCACCTGGGTCATGTCACAGGGGAAGCCGGCAAAATGTACCGGTATGATTGCCTTGCAACGCGGCGTCAGGAGGCGCTCCGCCTGCTCCAGGTCGATGCAGTGAGTATTTTCGTCGACGTCGACCAGCACCACTTCTGCGCCGAGATAGCGAATGACCGAGGCCGAGGCTGTAAAAGTGAGGGTCGGCACGAGAACTTCATCGCCCGGTCCAATGCCGCAAGCTTCCGCAGCCAGATGCAGTCCCGCAGTCGCCGAATTCACTGCGACGGCTTGGACGCCTTCGCCCATGTAGGCCGCGAACTTCTCCTCAAACTCCCGGGCTCTGGGACCAGTGGTCAGCCAGCCTGATCGCAGGACGTCGACAACCGCCTCGATTTCATCCTCACCGATTGAGGGCCGAAAGCAGGGAATCTTGGCAGGCGTCGCATGTGTACCGGGCAAGGCCGGCGTCGATACGCGTCGGTGGTGCACATTTGGCGACACGAACGTTCGGCGGGAGGGAATGTGTTGCATGATCTGATTCCTATGCCGCCGGTCGATCGATAGTGTCTTGAGGTGCGATGTGATCGATGTGATCGAGGCTCATGAATTCCTGCTCCCAGCCGGTGATCTTGAAGTTGCAGAAGCTCTTTGTTCCATGCTCCTTCAGGTAGAGGACGTTGCTGTACGTCGGCAGCGAATAGTCGCCGACCTGGTTGGAGCGAACCACGGATACGACCTGCGCAATCCCGCTCTCGATGGTCCATGCAGGGGTGAACCCGAGACGGCTCCGTATCTTTTCAAAAGAGACGCGATAGTTGCGTTTGTCGACGAAAGTATCGTCGGAAATGATCGCCGCGTCCGGCACTTGTTTTTGGATGAGCTCGGCGACATCGCCGAGCGTGTAGTTCTGGGCATCGCTGCCGACGTTGAATGCTTCTCCCGAAACCAGGTGGCGAGGTGCCCGCAGCGTTGTCACGATGGCTCGCGCCACGTCCTCCACGTGAACGAAGGGGCGCCACTGATCGGCGCCGTAAACCGTAATCTCGTTGTCACGTACGGCTTTCGCGCAAAGCAGGTTGACCACAAGGTCGAACCGAGTCCGTCCCGAGATGCCGTAGATCGTGGCGAAGCGAAGACACGTCACGGAGAAGTCCGGGCTGTTCAGCGCATCGAGCACTGCTTCGGAAGCGACTTTGCTGCGGGCATAGAGCGACTGCGGATTGAAGTGGGAATCCTCGTTCACGGTGTCGTCGCAGGCGCCGTAGACCGAGCAGGAGCTGGCGAAGATGAACCGTCGGACCCCGCGCGCCTTCGCGATCTCGCCGATCACTTTGGTGGCGGTAACATTCACATCGACGGTAAGGTCTGAATCGAATGCGCAAGCAGGGTCTCCCACCAAGCCTCCCAGGTGTATGACCGTACCGACGCCGCTTACGGCTCTGGTGAGTGCTTCGATATGACGGAAATCCTCGCGAATCAGAGTGAGATTTGGATGTCCGGCAACGCGTGCGAGCGGCTCTTCGCCGAAGTGCATTGCGTCGAGAACCGAGACTCGTAGGCCCCCGTCCAGCAGTTCTTTGACCAGCGCCGATCCGATGTATCCACCACCGCCGATGACGAGGACCTTGGTCTCGTCTGGCTGCTCGGTAGTTACCAGACGGCTGCCTGGCCAGTCTTCCGAACGGAGCACAAGCGAGCCAATGCGTGCCATCGAGAGCAGCGCGGTGGCACCGATCACCGTCGTAAAGATCAGGTGAGGTTCGAGTGGCCCGGAGAGGCCGGTCGTGGCCCTGATGACAGTTGCGATGAGGAGGATGCCGAGGTTGATCAGGGCGATCCGGCCAATCTTGGTCCACGCATTGTATTTGCTGTGGTGGTTGTAGAGGCCGGCGCTCATATAAGCGATGCACGCGAGGAGCGACGAAAGCCCCACAAGCTGGATAATTCCCGAGCCATTCGGGATGAGTGTGTTCAGGTGGTTGCCTTCGGCGAGCCAGCTCAGCAGAAATGCCAACCAGATCACGGCTATGTCAACGGCGATGCGTAGAATGGTAGCCGGCGTTGCTCGTACCTCGGAGAAGTTGCGGATCGGGGTAAGCTGGTCAAACGAGGTCGGCCTCATGATCAATGGGGTCGGCGTTTGCATGGACATTTGGCACTCCATTCTCCCGAGGGAAAGGATCCTGCTGTCCACCAACGCAAGATCCGTGGATACACTGGATACTCTCTCGTGACGATTTCTGATCCAGACGCGAGAACGCTCAATCTATCGTCCTCTCCGTTCCGCCAGCTCGGCTAGAACGTGTTATCATCTGCAATCGTCAAGCCGGTCGCTTTCCAGAGCGCATGTGCTGGAGTGGGTAGTTCCTACGGGGTGCGATAGCCAAGAGGGGTAGGCATTGCTCGACCCGAAGAGTTAGCGAGTCTGATCGTGCTTCGATCCGCACGATGTAGGTGCGCGTTGCCTGCGGGCAGCATGCACCGGACGACGTACCGATAAAATGTGCCGACCACGGCATTCAAGGCATGGTATCAGACCGGGGCAGCTTGCGCGCGAACATTGGTTCAGCCGTGTAGCCGTGCCGGGCCTGCGCGATATGGCGGAAGCTCCGCTCCGAGGCTTCGAGCCGGTCGCAATCATTCAGTGGCGGGAGGCGTCGGTGTTCAGGACGGCGATGACGCTTTGCGCAGTGCTGTTCGCGGCATCGGGCTTCGGCGTTGTCGCGTACAGCCAACTGGCGAGCATTCCTATTCTCATCGCGCCTCCGATGGAGCGACCCGGCTATCTTCAAGCGACGACGGACCCGGAGTTCGGGACAAGCTTTACGCGTGTGACGGATCCCGGGCAGCTGCTCGCTCCCGGTAGTCTCTGCAAGCCTGAGTATTGCCGGCACCGGTACTCAAGCACACAAGCGTGGAATGCCGACCAGAGCCTGTTGGCGATCAACGACGGTTGCAACGGGATCTGCTTCCTGGACGGCAGGACTTACATACCGGCTTTTCATCGTCCGATGAGCGACGATTGCAAGTGGCACCCTGTCGATCCCGAACTCATGATCTGCATATCCCGCTATGCGATCTATCGATGGGCGCCGCGGAACGATGTCAAGGCGATCGTGTACGCTCCTGCCGACTATACAAATCTCCAATTTGGACCATACAAGGGAAATCTGTCGTTCGACGGCAATCGGTTGGTCGTGGTCGCGACAAACCGGGCGGGCGCGCTGGTAGCCTTCGGCTACGATCTTTCTACGAAGATTAAGTATCCGGATATCAACCTCAGCAGCCTTCCGGGAGCGCACGCGTATTGCGGTATTTCTCCTTCCGGAAGATACGTCTACTGTTTCCACAGAACGACTGACGAGACGGAGGTCACCTACATCTTTGCGTTGGATGGTACGCAGATTCAGTACTGGCCCGAGCATCATCGTCCCGGCCATGGCGATATGACGATCGATGCTGACGGGAGCGACGTCTATGTCGGCGTCAGCAAGGCGGACCCCGACAAGTGGCACGTAATCAAGCGCCGGCTCCAGGACGGAAAAGTCACTGATTTAATCCCGGCCGGCTACGGGACACACGTTTCGACCCGCAACATCCGCCGACCGGGTTGGGCTTTCGTAAGCTACGAGGGGACTCGCTCCAAGGTGGCGGGCAGCCCGGGCTACGCGCCATTCTATCGAGAAGTCATTGCGGTGCGAATCGACGGGAGCGGTCAGGTGCGGCGCATTGCCCAGACTCGCAACGCAAAGCGTGACTACTACAGCGAGACGCATGCTTCGCCGTCGCCCGATGCATCGCAAGTGGTTTGGTCGAGCAACTGGGACCAGCCCGGCGGACCAGTGGCAGATTATGTCTCTCGGCCATCCTGGCCCCAGACGGCGTCGGGTGGATGACGGTCGCTGGGGCCGCTATGGGATATTTCGCACGATCCACGGTCCGAGACGGTTAGCGAGCGCCAGCGGCATCTTTTTCCAGCAGTGGATCGCGATGGCGTATCGCGGGTTGCTGGGGCTCAATTCCGGCGGCGTGACGCCGGGGCGCGCCCAGTAATACCAAAATAGTGGCCGCACTTCGGGGTTCCATTGCTGCTTGAATCGAAAGACGCCTCCGTCGACCGAGCAGCGTCCCAAATTGAGTTCATGAGCTCCCGACTGACAGGCCCACCGGAGGGCGCTCCAGTACAAGTATTCGTTCACATAAAAAGAGGATTGCGAGTAGTCCGAGCAGATCCATGGCAGCTCCACCAGTCCGTTGCGACGCAATGCGATCGCTGCAGCCGCCGGGCGTCCCTCGCGATGCACAATCAGTACGGTGGCATCCTCCGCAAACCGGAGGACATTCTTGAAGAATGCCAGACTGTAAACAGGCGTACCCAAGTTCCGCATGTTCAGGCAAAATACGCGATAGAAATCGCTGAGCACCTCGAGTGTCCCAATCGAAAATGTGGCGTCCGATTTCTCGGCTTTCCGGATCTTGCCACGGAGCCGCGAATTCAAGCGGGACCAGTGCATGTCGGCATCGGCATCAAGGGGAATGACGAGCGCTGCCTTGTGCTGGCGGAGCATCCATCCATCTTCCGATGGTCTCGTAGCCGCGGTCGACTGCCGCAATTCGACATGTTGCGCGCTTCTTTTCGTCGCCAGATCGACGGCCGCGGTCGTGAGCGCAGCCTCGTATTCGGGGCCGTCAGCCAACACGCCGCCGTAGTCCAGAAATGGCAGCGATACGAGGGAGTGCCCGAAGAGTGAGCTCTTCATCTCGACCAATGGCAGGACTCCACGCGTTTCGCCGCGGTATCGTGCCATCAAATACCAACTCCGGTGGCCGAAGCTGTGCTGCAGAACGTCCCGCCAACCGAGCGCGTGGTACATCGAAGCCTGAGGGGCGCGCTCCACGTAGCCCTGCCACTCTTCCTGGCCGGCATCGGCCACTTCGACGATCTCGAGGTGTCTCATGCGATTGCCCGAAGCTCGCGGCTGCCCGGGAGATCAAATCTTGCTGCGTTGTTGCAGGGAAGTCTCGTCGTTCCGGCGCTATTGAGCGAATAAAGCTTACGCTTGCCTGTGTTTGTTCATGCAAGGCAAAGCCGGACTACCTCAAAAGGGAAACCTTTGGACGATCCGCGACCGTTGGGAAGTTGCTTCGAGGCCGGCGAAGTCCGGGATTGGCAAATCCGGACCTGTCTTCTTCGCAAATGGCCTGCTTGTACCCGGGTTGCTGAGCGCTCTTCGGAAGCTGGCGCAGCGCGGCTTGTGGTCCGGTGGCGCCGCCGCCGCGCTGAGGTCGACCGCACGAAGCCGGATACCCCTATAGGAGGATACCCCGTCATACACGCCCGTTCGGCCGGGTCGCCGTGTTACTGATTCTCGGTTTAGGACAGAATTGTTTATCCGAATGCTCATTTCGAGTTATGGAATGGACGGCGCAATGCGAGCCGAACCGACGATCCCACGGACCAAGCCGTTCGATAACTGCAAGAGCCGGACGGATTTCCGGACGGATTTATCGTGCGGCACGGAAGTTGCTGCCGAAGAACAGGTGCCAGCGGGTAAGACTACCGAGCGTCGGTCTTTCGGCGAAGCTGCGCTGTCCATCGACGTCGAGGACTGGTTTCATGCCGCAAATCTGAATGTCGCGCGGGAGGCGTGGGACCGATGCGAGTTGCGCGTCGAGCGCAACACGATGCGATTGATAGAAATTCTTGGTGGATGCAATGTCCGCGCAACTTTCTTCGTTCTGGGCTGGGTGGCCGAGAAGTGTCCGCAGTTGGTGCGTGCGATAGCCGCGGCGGGGCATGAAGTTGCATCTCACGGCTACAATCACGAACTGGTCTACTCGCTCAATCCGGCCGACTTCCGGACAGACGTGATCCGTTCGAAGAAGTATCTTGAAGATCTGACCGGCAGGCGAGTTCGTGGTTACCGCGCGCCCAGTTTCTCGATCACCGAATGGGCAGTGCCGATCCTGCAGGATGCGGGCTTTGACTACGATTCCTCGGTTGTGCCGACCATTGCGCACCATCGCTATGGTCGATTGAAGGGGATGGATGCGGGCAGACCGGTCGTGCTGCTGCGCGAGGGCTTCTATGAAGTCTGCATCTCCTGCATCCGGCTCGGCAAGCATGGAATCCCCTGGGGGGGCGGCGGCTATTTCCGGCTCGCCCCCTATTTGCTGTGGCTCTGGGGTGTGCGCAGAATTCTGCAGTCGGGAACGCCTTACATCTTCTATATCCATCCTTGGGAGATTGACCCGGGTCAGCCCCGAGTCACCGGAATCAAGGCCACTCACGCGTTTCGTCATCGCGTCAACCTCGAAAAATGCGAGCAACGGTTCGCCTCGCTCGTTGGCGCGCACGAGTGGATGCCGCTCTGCGATCTGGTCGACGGCTGGAGTGCGGGGCTAGAGGCGCCGGCAGCGAGCAGGGTCAACACCGTAGCAGCTGCGATTCCGCTGTCGATCGGCTCGGATGGACGACAGGTGAGGGCATCCACGTGAAACCGCACCTGCTCTGCATTGGAGGAGAAGACCATTCTTTTCGAATCCCATTTCTGCTTGCGCTCCGAAGGAAGGGATTTCGAGTAAGCGCGGCGGGAAGTGCCGCGTCCAATCCGTTTCTGCAGGCGGGAATCGATTTCCATCCTTTTGATTTCGCACGGTTCGTCGATCCGCTTGCGGATTGGTCGGCCTTCAGGGCGATCTCGAAGCTGATCGCCGATGTTCGTCCGACCCTCGTTCAATGCTTCGACACGAAGCTGAACATCCTCGTTCCCTTTGCCGCTGGCGGGCTGCACGGTGTGAAGGTCGTTAGCACGATCAATGGACGCGGGTGGCTGTATTCCTCTCAATCGCCAATGGCCCTGAGTCTTCGGCCGATCTACCGCATCCTGGAGCGGCTGGCGAGCCAATGGGTCGCGGTCACTGTGTTCCAGAACCGCGAAGATCAGGCCTTCTTCATTCGTCACCGGATGATCGGTAGAGGAGGCAGCCTGCTCATTCCGGGGTCCGGCGTCGATATCACGACGTTTGATCGCGCCGCGGTGGTGGGACCAACATCTGCAGCGCTTCGCGAAGCGCTCGGTCTCGCAGGGCGCGAGATCATCGTTACGGTGTCCCGCATGACTCGGCAGAAGGGGATCCCGACGCTGCTCGAAGCGGCAGCGATCGTCCACCGGCATCGACCCGGGGTCCGATTTCTGCTTGTCGGGCCTCGAGAGAGCGAGGGACCGTTCGCGGTGACTGAGGCCGAGATCGAGCGTCATGCGCCTTACGTAATGGCTCTGGGGCGGCGATCCGACGTGCCTTCGTTGCTTGGCATCGCGGACTTGTTCGCATTTCCGACCGAGTATCACGAGGGAGTCCCGCGCGCACTTCTCGAAGCGGCGGTGGCGGGCTGCCCAATCGTGACGACGACGATGCCTGGATGCACCGACGTCGTGCGAGACGGCTGGAATGGCCTCCTTGTGCCGCCGGGCGATCCGAGGCGCATGGCTGATGGAATTCTCCGCCAGCTCGATGATCGAGACGCGGCCACGAAGATGGCGGCCCGAGCGTCGCAACGGGTGAGAGCGGAATTCAATCTCGATATCACAGTCGCGCGCTATGCCGCGGTGTACGAAAACCTGGTGGAGCGCTCCATGAAGAACCCGTTGCCGACGCTTGAGGAGGCGCTCGCGAGCGTAGCGCGTAGCCATGACGTTGCACAGTTTGGTGATTGAGAGACTTCAGATCTGCGCGGGGCGTGGACGAGCCGCGTTGGACTTGTGCTCGGGAGACTAGCGTGGCGTTGGACTTGCTGCTGACGGTCGGTCTGTTGCTGTCGACCGCATCCCAGTTGAGACCGGATGGTGCTCCCGTCGGACCTGCCGAGATTTGCTTGCTCGTCTGGGTCCTGTTGACGTTCTCCAGAGAGATAGCTCGGCTTGGTCCTCCGTTGACGCCGGCATTGTCACGGTTGCTCACTTTCTGGCTCCTATTCGCGGTGGCCCTCTGCATCGGCACGATGACCGCCTACGTGCTCGGCGACCGTCACGATCCGGCACTGTTTGCGCATGACATCGGGGCTTATCTTCTGGCGGCGGCGCTGAGCGGCTTGATGGTTGTCGAACCCGGCGCCGCGGCTCGTCTTCAACGGATCGCCTGGCTGTCGGCGACGCTTGGAGCGGCGTGGCTGATCATCCAGGTCGCGTTCGGCTGGGGGCTGCTCGACCCCGGCGGATACGATACATGGGAATGGGATCGCTTTCGTGGTTTCAGCGATAACTCCAATCAGCTTGCGCTGTACTGTGCGGTGCTCGTTCCACTGTCGTTGCATCTGGCCGATTCTGCGCGTCGACATGGAGAGCGGATCACTGCTCTGATTTGCATGATGGTCGCGATCATCGTAGGCCGGCTTACGAAGAGCGATGCGTTCCTGCTGGTGCTGCTTGCGGCCGGGCCCATTTTCGGGGTTTTCAAGCTCTGGAAATGGTTGATGTCGCGCGAGCGAAAAATGCTCCTGCGCTCTGCGTTTGCTTGGCTCCTTGTTATGGCCCTGCCGCTGACCATAGCTTACGCCACGCCACTCGGGTCCACGCTTGCTGCCGAGCTTGAGGATTTCGCCAAGGGAATGACCAAGGGCGGCGGCGGTCGCGACACGGACGAGACTGCCCGGCTACGGTTCGAGGTATGGAACGGTGCCCTCCGCCGTGGAATCGACGCAGGTCTGCTGGGCCTTGGACCCGGTCCGCATCTCGAAATTCCGCAGTCCATAGTGGCGGGCCGACGCGATTCCACGAATGCTCCGAAACATGAGGAGCACCCGAAGTTCGGGGTGATCCCGAATTTCGAAGCGCACAACACTTTTCTGGATCTCTTTGTCCAGGGCGGGTTCATCGCGGTCCTTAACTTCGGCTGGTTGCTGGCGGTGACCCTCCTGGCGACGCGGAGAGCCGAACAGGATGCCCTGACGGCGCTGGTCTGCGGGCTGGCCATATTCATCGGCTTTCATTTCGACGTGCGACATCCGATCTTCTGGTTTGCGATTTCGCTATGTTTGATCGCTCCACGAAGGGTACCGGCTGCAAGAGGAGGCTGAGCGATGTTGCGCGTGCGTCCAGACGACCGTGCAGCGAGCGGGAAGACTGCTCACGTGGATGACGTGCGCATCGGTGAGCATGAGGGAGCCGGTGTCGAGTCAGGCGGCAGCTCCGGCTCGACCAATGACCTCCACTTCGGTCATATAGCCGCAATCCTGCGCCGCCGCAGCGGAATGATCACGTCGATCGCCTTGATCGGGATGCTGCTCGCAATCGTCATTGGGCTCTTGATCGCACCCAAATATACCGCGACGGCCCAGCTTGTGGTCGAGGCTCCCGTCCCCGCCGCCGAGAGCGCACCGGGCGTATCGGCAATCGACGTGAGCATCGATACCCATGTGACGTTGCTGAGTTCTCCCGATCATCTGCAACGAGTCATCGAAAGTCTCTCGCAGGATCCGGAGTTCCGAGCCGAAACGCGCAACGCGATCAATGCGGAGCCGGACTTGGATGGGGCGCGCGATGTGCCGCGCACGGCTGTGACGGCTCCGTCGATCGATCCTGCGACGGAAACGCTGGGGTTGACGGAACTCAAGCGGCGCCTGGGCGTCTGGATTGGCGAACTTCGAAAGGGTGGGAGCCGTACGGTGCCCCGTTTCGAGGAATTCAGACGCAACACGGTGGTCATCCAGGAGCGTCGATCCCGCGTTATCTCCGTTGCGTTCACATCGCCAAGTCCTCAGAGGGCAGCGGCGTTCGCCAATCGCATCGTCCAGCTCTACGTTGACGAGTTGACGGCGAGGAAGGAAGCGTCCGCAAGCCACGAGCTGGCGCAGATGGATGATCGGGTTGCGGAGGCAAAGTACGAGGCGGAGAAGGCCGCCGAGACGGTGCAGAAGGCGGTGCGACAGAAACGAGGCGCGAGGCAGGATGGCGCAGATCCGGAACAGCTGGCCGACTCGCAATTGCGTGAGCTGTTGCGGCACGCCAGTAGCAGTGCGCAGCGCTATGACAGCTTGTTGCGTGCCAGAAAAGCCTTGCGTGATCAGCAGGAAAGCTCATCCGAGGTGGGAATCCAGCTGATTCTGGCGGGAGTGCCGACCAGACCCAGCTCCCACAATCCGATTCTCTTCGTCGTTCCGTCGTTCATCCTGTTTGCAATCCTCGGATGCTGGCTGGCGGTCGTTCGTGAGCGGCTCGACCGTAGGCTACGGGATCAGCAGGAGACGGCCGACGTGCTCGGTATGCCCTGTGTCGCGCTCATACCGAGGATTTCGCACCGGAACGCCGTGCGTCCCGACCGCTACTTCCTGCGGGAGCCATTCTCACGGTACGCGGAGGCAATACGATCGGTCATCGCTCCACTGGAGCTTGCCACTCCGTCGCGCAACTCCAAGGTGGTGTTGGTCTGCTCCAGCATCCCCGGAGAAGGCAAGACCACGCTGGCGATGAGCCTTGCGGCCTATCTGGGAGCGCTTGGGCGTCGCGTGCTTCTGATCGGTCTTGATCCGCGGCCCGGTTCGCCGCTCGGCAATGCGACAGGAACGGTCAATGCGCTCCCGGAGAATCTCTCCTCCGCCGAACTCGTACGGCGACTCACGGAAGCGCGCGTCGACCTTCTTTCTCGTGTTGATCTTCTTCCGCTGGTCAGGGGCCGCACAGACCCGCTGACGCTCTTCGCATCCGAGCAGCTGCGCGGATTCGTCCGTCAAATGCGCGAGCGTTACGACGCAGTGATTATTGACGGTCCACCCGTGCTAGGCGCCGTCGAGGCCCGGCTGCTTCCGGCTGTCGCCGACAAACTTCTGTTCGTCGTGAAATGGGGCAGCACGAGGCGCGAGTTAAGTCGTAACGCGGTAAGCCTGCTACGCGAAGCGGGCTGCCTCGATAGTGCGCGCGGCGATTTCGCAATGTCCGTGTTGTCGCGGGTCGATCTCAGAGAGCACGCCCGATATCGTTACGGCGATGTCGGCGAGTTCATGGTCAGGCACAAGAAGTACTATTCCGCTCTTGCCTTGAATTGGGGGCGGACCAAGGTTGCTACCTGGAGATGGCGAACGCCACCCCGCGACATGTCCGTGAATCCAGTCCGAGAAGCCGCGGCCGGGCATCCCAAAGCCGGTCAGGTGTCCGGACTGGAGTCGGCAGGAGAAGGGACAGATGGACGCTCTCCGTGAAATTGAGCCTATTCCTCGATCGGGCGCCGACCCCGCGATCCCGCTCGCCCTGCTGGGTGTCCTGAACGAGTTTCATCGCCAGCAAGTGTCGTACTGCTACTGGAAGAGCAGCAGGCGCCTCCATCAGGTGCTTGCGGGCGAAGGTGATCTCGATCTGCTCGTGGCAAGGGCTGAAGTGCATCGCGCCCAGCAGATTCTGCTCGCGCTGGATTTCAAGTCATTCCCGGTCGTGGGCGACCGCGATCACCCGGCTACGCTCAACTTTCTCGGTTTCGACGAACCCAGTGGTCGCTTGCTCCATCTTCACCTTCATTCGTCGCTGATTGTCGGTGAGCGGGCGCTCAAGAACTACTGCATTCGATGGGAAACAGCGTTCCTGGATCGGGCGCTCCTTCATTCATCACTGCCGATCCGAATACTCGATCCGTCAAGTGAAGCGGTGCTGCTGGTCATACGCGCCTGTCTCGAACTCACACGGCTGGATCTGATCACCCTCTGCTTATGGCGCGCAACGACGCGCAAGTTCGCCCTGGACCGGCTCGATCTGGTCGGCCGCGTCGAGCGTTCGGCGTTGTGCGCCCATGCCGCCGAGCTACTGAACGATGATCTCGCCGAGCTAGTGGTGGACGCATTCTACGACCCGAAGCCGTTGGAGAAACGGACGCAGCTTCGCCGGCGCATACGAAACTACTGTGCCCCGTATCGCGGTTACAATGCCCTCGAGGCGCGGCTACGCTCTTTCGGTCGGAGCTTGCGCTGGGCAGGCGCGGTCCTGAACAAGCGGGTCTTCCATGCGCCGAGGCCTTGGAACCGGCGTACACCCGGCGGCGGTTGGGTGGTGGCGATCGTTGGTGTCGATGGCAGCGGAAAGAGCACGTCGGTATCAACCATACGTGCGTGGCTTTCCGCGAAGATCGACATTCTGCCCCTTTATTTCGGCACCGGTGACGGCCGACCATCGTGGTTTCTCTGGCCGCTCAAGCTGATGATGCCCATGGCCATGCGTTTCGTTCGAAACAAGCCGAACTGTTCGTCGCACGGGAGGAAATCTGGCCGCCCACCTGGACTACTCTACTCGCTGTTGCTGTCGGTCTGGGCCGTGGCCGTGGCGGCCGACAAGCGGAACAAGCTCGCGGCGGCATGGCGCGGAGCCAATCGCGGACTGGTCATTCTTACCGATCGCTACCCGCAAAACCAGATCCCGGGCTTCAACGATGGACCGCTCCTGACGCGTCTGAAGGCGGCGCCGCTCTGGCTGCGCCGGTTTGAGGGCGATGCATATGTCCTGGCCGAGCGCCTCCCACCCGATCTGGTGATTAAGCTGGTGGTGACGCCTGAAACCGCTGCGAGGCGGGAGCCGAGCATGGATCCGGCGGTGATCCGCGAGAGGATTGCCGGTCTGGAGCGGCTTGAGTTCCGCGGGGCTCGCGTCGTGCGGGTTGACGCTCAACGGCCGCTTGCCGACGTCATCCGTACGATCAAGCGTGAGATCTGGCGCCTGATCTGAAGGTGGCAGGAAGGGAGCACGGCAGAGATGATCGTCGAGCTGTTTGGTCCTCCAGGAGCCGGCAAAACGACGTTTGCGCATGCGCTCGCAAAGCGACTTCAGGAACGCGGCCTTCGTGCCGAGCTCAAACTCAGCTATCGGCCAGTCGAACATCTTCAGCCGCCCGCTCCGCGCATGACGCCGGCAGCGCAATACCGGTACCTGGCGATGCGGCTGAGGCGGCCGCTTGTAGAGATGCTGGTGATTGCGCGTCATCCCCTGGTCAACGCTCGTGACGTGAGGACTGCAGCTCATTTGGTGCGGTCGCTTCCGCCGGCCAGCGTCTTCGCCTCCTTCAAGATGGCTCAATACGCTTTGCGCCTGTCTCATTCCTGGCATGAAAAGGCAGGTGCCGCTCATGTCGTATTGTTCGATCAGGCTTTTGTGCAGGCCGTATGTTCATTGGCGCTGCTCGCCGGCGGCGTTGACGATACGTTGATTGGCAGCGCGCTCGCCTGGGCGCCGAAATCCGACCTTTTGGTCCGCTTGATCGCTCCCCTCGATCTGCTGAAGGCGCGATTGCACGATCGACAAAACGTTCAAAGTGCGCTCGAGCAGTTGTTCGAGCCGAATTTGAGTAGAAGCCTCGCATCGGCACAGATGGTTGACCGCCTGTCCGATGTGTTGCAGCAGCAGGGGCGATCCGTGTTGAGCGCTTCGTCTGTCGATCAGAGCTCTCTCGAAGAGAGCGTGTGCAGGATCGAAAGGGAAGTCACGAGCAGACTTCAGAGCTGCACGCAGAACAACGCCTTGAGGCCAGCGGTGAGGGCGGTTGCTCCGTTTCGTGCCGGAGATGGATATGAGTGAATGGAAGCCTGAAAGCGCTCCGGTCAACCGGGTCGCCCGCGGCGGAGTCGCCGCATTCTTCGTTTATGGTCTGGGTTTTGGGCTGACTTATTGTTCGCAGCTCGTTGTCGCACGTACGGTGGGAGTGGAGACGTATGGCACGTATGCCTATGTCTTCGCATGGATGGTGGTTCTGGCTTACCTTGCGACCCTCGGCTTCGACGTTGGGCTTCTGCGTTTCGTTCCTGCTTACGAGGCCGAACGGGACTGGCCGCTTTTGAGAGGTGTCATTCAGTATGCACAGAGGCGAGCAATTCTGGTAGGCGGCTTGGTCATGCTGGTCGGCGTGCTCTTCGTCGAACGATTTGTGCCGTCCACCGAATTGCGAAGAACCTTTCTCGTGGGCTTTGCGCTGGTGCCTGTTCTGGCGCTGGTGCGAATTCGGTGTTCCGCGGTGCGCGCGTTCGGCGGCGTAGTTTCGGCTCTCGTGCCCGATCGTGTGGTTCGGGATGGCACGCTCATCGCCCTCGTGGCGGTCGCGACATTGGGCGTGGGATGGACGATCAACGCGCCGTTCGTGATGGTGGCTACGCTGATCAGTTCGACATTCGGCTTGATTTGCGCGGGATTCGCGATGCGCAATCGCCGTCCGCGCGCTATCGTCGGCATCCTGCCAGCGTACGATGCCGCAGCCTGGCGAAGGGCTGCCATTCCACTGTTGATACTCGGTGCAACCGAATCCCTGCTGAATCGCACCGGGGTCATGTTGTTGGGCTGGATCACGAGTACCAAGGATGCGGGGATCTATAGCCTGGCCTTCAATATTGCTCTTGTCGTCACGTTGCCGCGAATTGCGATGAACACGCTGTTTGCGCCTGCCATATCCAATCTCAATACTCGCGGAGACAGGGCGGGCATGCAGATTCTCATCACCACGATTTCCGCATGGACGTTCTTGGCGGGATTGTGCATTGCCACCTTGCTCTTTGTGCTTGCCGACCCTCTTCTCGCCTGGTTCGGTGCCGGCTATGAGGTTGGCGCCCCGGCAATTCGTATTCTTCTCATCGCTCAGGTCCTGACCGCCAGCGCGGGCTCGCAGTTGTACGTTATGACGATGACGGGCCACGAACGCAGTGCGGCGGTGCTGCTCGCCTCCTGTACGATCGTCAATGCAGGCGTAAGCGCCGTACTCATTTCAGCGTTTGGCTTGAACGGCGCGGCGATCGGTACGGCCGTGTCGCTGGTCATCTGGAATGCCGTGATGGCGCTGTTCCTGTGGCGACGCCTCGATCTACTGCCGGGCATACTCGCCAAGCTTCGGAGCTCCTTGCACAAGCGATCGGTCTTGGCGGGACCCGAACGCGCTTGCTGAGTCCGTCGGGGCGGTAGCTGGCGCCTCGTGGAGGGCCACCTCGATCACGTCGCCCGGCTGGAGCGCGGAATCCTCATCTGCGGCCACCGGCTCGTTGCCCTTCGCCCCGGTCCGGATGATCGTAATCGAGGGTTTGCTGCCCACTCCGCCTGCAAGCTGCGATTTGGCTAGGGCAACGTATTGGAGCTTTTCGCCAGTGCTCTGTAGCTTGGAGCGAATTCTGCTGAGCGAAACGACGGCGTCCTGCAGTTCGCGCAGCATCTCGCTCTTGCGCAGGCTGTCCAGCTTCTCGAGCTGTCGAACGTAGTCGTCCCGCTGCCGCTGGGTCTGCATGAACTGAGCGGCGGTCTGCAGCCTCTGTGTGGACGAAAGAAGCATGGCGCGTCGCGCATCGCTGACGCGTATATTGGTGATGTTGCCGCGGCTGAAGAGGTCCTTGGCCTTTTCAAAGTCTTCGGTGTCGGCCTGGTTTGCCTGTTCTGCCGTCTTCTGTTGCTCGGAGAGGACGCGGATTTGTTCATCGGCCTCGGTGATGGCGTGCTCCAGGAAGGTTCTCTCGGCTTGTGCATCCGCTTGCCGCGTCCTGAGTTGGTCGGTTTCCACGTTGATGATGTCGAGCGCCGTCGACCGGGGAATCGGAACATCGAGCAACGAATTGCGATCAATGCGTGGATCCTGTCCCAGCTCTTGCCTCAGCCGCCAGACATGGGCCTGTTCCTTAGCGAACTCGGTCCAAAGCGCTTCGTACTCGCCCCGCAGGTCCGCCGACTCGAGTATCGGGTTGTTCATTCTAAGGCGAACGATGTCGTAGCCACCCGACAGCGCAACGGCCTGCCGCACGGTTAGCAGGGGGCGAAAGGCGACTTCGCCCGGTTTGGCGATATCGCCGTTGATGTAGACCGGCCGATATTCGACCACGGTTGCGGTCACTTCGTCGGGATCGATCGTGACGGAGCTCTCGCGCCCGTCTGGTGTTCTCTGCCGGACAGCCTTCGCGGCAAGGGACGCCTGTACCTTGGCCTGAAATTCGGCTCCGGAGAGGCCCGCCACGGTCATCTGACCGAGGAGGGGAAATGATATCGTTCCGTTCGGCCCGATGCGAACCCGCTGTTTGAGTTCGGGTACCGTGGCAACGGAAATCTCGACTGTGTCTCCCGCTTGCAGGTGATAGTCGGCTTTGGCCGGCGTTATCGAGGCTTCAAACAAAACAGCGGCGGTCAGCAGGATTCCGACCGCATAAATTCCGTCACGGCGCCTGTCGGTCGTTACGAGCGCCTTTCCAAGAGGCGATTGCTCGTCGAGCATGGCTGTTCTCCTGCTTTCACGTCGATCACTTGTCGAAGCACGCGAATCTCCGGAGCCTCAGCCTAGTTTGCGATCAACGATTAGCGGCTTGGAAGCGTCGAGCTCGGCGAGCGCTTGCGGGGAATAGCGACCACCATTCACACCAGCCGGCTGGGAGGTCTCCCTCGAGGCGCGCGCCATAAGCTCGTTATTTATTCCCCAAATGGCCGCCTGGGTGCGGTTTTGAACCCGGATCTTGCGAAGGATAGCTTTGACATGAACCTTTACGGTTGCTTCGGCGATGTCGATCTTTCGCGCAATCGTCTTGTTGGAATCGCCTTCGATCAGACACCGCAGGATCATTGTTTCGCGAGGCGAGAGCTGCGGCGCAATGATATCGTCGCACTTGACGGGATCGGCTTCACCGTGACCGACGAGAGAGGCGTGCACGCCACGATGCTGGCTTTCGGAAGTGAGTGCAAAGGACAGCGAGGCTGGAGGAACGATCGTCTCACCCATCATCACCAATTCGAGCGACTTGATGAACACGTCGCAGGTCGTGACGTCGACGAAATAGCCGCGGGCACCTGCGTTATAGGCCAGGACAAGGTCATCCTGTTGATAGCGCTCTGTCACGATTGCTATGCGGCAGTTCGCATGACGGCTTCGGAAAAGCTCGATCTGCTCTACAGCGTATCCAAAGTCATCGCCAACGTGAACGACAACGAATAGAACTTGCTCAGGCTGGAGGTTGCTGGCAATCCATTCATCGGCGCTCGATACTGAGGTTAGTACCCGGAAATCGGCTTCTCTTAGAATTCTGGCAATGCCTTCTCGAAGTAAGCTGGTTTGTCCGACTAGGACGGTCGCGAAAGGGGTGCGACGCCTCATGGCAATACTCCAAAATTTACACAAGACTCCAAAATTTACATAAGCGGCCGGCACGAATTGAAGTACGGCTCGAAATTCAAGCTGGAGTCGTCGGGTTCGGAATCCACCTCCTTTCTCGCTTCGCCCGTGGGCTCAATGGCGGACGGTGTCGTGGCTGATTGAAAAAGCACGCCCAATGAGATTGTGAATTATTTATGAATATTATCACCTAATTCTTGATATCCATATACGTGTTTGAGTAGGCGCACAAAACTGCACAATTCTCCGGCGCATCGATGAATTGTTCGGATTCAGTACCTTGCAAAAGGGATGTTGCTTCATTCCAGTTTGGACAAATTGCCGCTTTGGACAAATTGCCGCGGAAAGCTACTCGGCCAATGCTGATGGAGCTAGAAATGCTGCACATGCTCTGGCGTGCTTGCTTGGAGGAAGACCCAGCCGCCCGAACCGAGAACTATCCGATCGGAACTCGTATCGAAGTAGAGCCAACCGCTGAACCTCGGCTTTCGGACCACCGGCTTGCTGTCGAGACCTGGGTTGCGTAGCACGACGAGCGTCAGTTCTTGGGGCGTTCATGATTGACAGGGTCAGAGTTGAAATGAAGGTAGCGATCATCGAACCCGGCGATGGGCCTGAGCGCAGAGGGGTCTGGCAACATCACCAAACCGCCCTCCCTTTGGATATATTTTTTGGCCTTGAGCGATTTTAGAATGCGGTTGACGTGAACGGTAGAAAGGCCGGTTGCGTCGGCCATCTCGGCTTGCGTCAAAGGCAAGGCAACCTCGTTGAAGTCGAGCCCTTGTGCCTGGAGCCGCAAGGATAGTTCGCACAACAAGTGTGCAATTCTTGTTTGCGCATCTCGACGGCCCACGTTGACCGTCCATTCACGGAAAATCGAGCTGTCGACCAACAGTGCGCGAGTTACGGCTGTTGAGATCGCGGGAGAGTCATCCATCAACTCGCGTAGATGCTCCTGATCGATATAGGCCAACGTCGAGTGGCGAGCTGCTTGCAGGCTATCGTCGGCGACCGGAAAATACAGGTGGTCGAAGTCGATCGGATCTCCCGGCACGTAAAGCGACAGAATCTGTCTCTGTCCCTCCGCCGTCACTCTGAAGCGATGAACAAACCCCGAAATCAGAACGGCGCACTCCGTTGTCCGGTCGCCTTCTCTAACCAGGTAAGAATTGACCCGCTGCTCCATTACCCTGTGCGGCAATTCTCTGATAGCGTGCGCATCCCGTTCCGATAACGGTGAATGCAAGCGCAATCGTTTCACAAGTTTGTCGAGGGAAGGGTCCTCGGCCGGCGTTCTGAGGCTCATGAGCGTCGTTTAACAGGAGGCGAACTCTCTATTGTTGCCATGCGTTTGGTCGTGCAATGTATATCAAGGATTAATTCCCATAGGCGGGTGCCCTTGCTTCAGGTGGGAGTAAGCTCAATGGCCGGCTTTTTTTCGACCTCAGGGATCATGCCGAGAGGCTGATCGACCCCGAAGGCAGAATCCTTGCCGATCTAGAGGCAATTCAAAGGGCGGCGCCGAGAGGCGGTGCGCACTTTCTTGACATAGATCAGCATTGCTCACTATCCTTGGTATTACCTATGTTGGTTTTTAGCTGATTATATTGCGAAGCATGTCTCAGGCCATGCCGACAATTCTCATCGTTGACGACGACCCAGAAGTCCGGAGAGTGCTTTGTCAGGCTCTGGCAGAGGATCATTTTACCGTTCTGGATGCGTCTGACAAAGCGCGCGCGCTGCATCACGTTCGCCATAACCACGTCGATCTCATCACGCTCGATTTGCGTCTCGGCAACGAGAACGGGCTCGAGTTTGCGCGAGAAATGCGTGCGCTGCACAATACCCCGGTCGTCATTATCACGGGCCTGGACGGATCGCCGGATCGCATTGCCGGCCTCGAGTACGGGGCCGACGACTACATCACCAAGCCGTTCCATGTTCGCGAGGTTCTCTTGCGGATCCGCAATGTCCTGAAGCGGTACGATCATCGGTTGGTGGAGCGGAAGAGCACCGCAGGTCACAGCCATTACGAATTCGACCATTGCGTGATCGACACCGAGGCGCGCGAACTACGGCGAGCCAACGGGGACGTGGTTGCCCTCACCGATTTTGAGTATCGATTGCTGCTGCTTCTCGTTCAGAACGCAGCGCGCGTTCTCTCGCGCGAGGAGATCTGCCGGGCTTTGATGGGCCACGAGTGGTCGCCACTGGACCGGACCGTCGATGGCCATATCGCGCGACTAAGGCGGAAGCTCGAGCGGTCCGTTGATGAGCCGCGTTTGATCAAGAGTGTCCGAGGCGTGGGCTACGTGTTTGCAAGCAGAGTTTTGCACTATTCACAAAGCCACGAGCAGCAGCACGAAACACAACAGGTGGCGAACCGTCGCGTATGAGATTTCGCGCGCAGCCGCGGGGCGTGCGGCAACGCTTGGTACGGCGCTGCCGTGCAACCTCGCCAAATCGCCTAAAGCGAACGCTCATTTCGGCGAATTGCTCGAGTGGGTCAGCGTGACCTCACATCGAAGCGTGCGAGATGTCCGACCACCGAATCCCCGTGAAAAAATGGCGACAGAGGCGGTCAATCGCGAGCAAAGCTCATGGTTCTTGGCTGATCTTTTGATCTGCTGCCTACGTTCGGGACGCAGGGGGCGCAGGTTCGAATTCTGCCCCTGACCGTTCTTACAAAAGGCGAAGCTTTCCAGAGGCTTGGCGGGTCGGCCGCCAGCGCCTGGGGCCCCCTTTGCAACGATTTCGAGCCACGGCCGCTTTGGCACGTCAGCGGGCACGGCTTCCCAAGGCTGCCTTGACGCACTGCGATCGCAGCGGCGCGGGTCTTGCGATGTGCTACCTAGCGATATCGTCTCGATCCGGAGCCTCGATGCAACCTCCTCGTCCAGTTCCGCTGCGACACGCGCTGATCGCAGTATCTGCGCTTGCGGCGATCGCGGCGGCGGGTTGGCTGGCCTACGTGCTGGCGCTCGATGCCGCCTTTGCACGCATGCAGCGGGAGGCCAATGACCGGCTTGCGCTGATCGCCAGCACCTTCGATGCGACCGTCGCGCGCTATCGCTATCTGCCGGCGGTGCTGTCGCTCGCCGATCCCATTCGCGAGCTCTACCGCGATCCACGGGATGCCGCGGCGATCGCCGCTGCCAATCGCTATCTCAAATCCCTCAACCAGGGTGCGCGATCCGCGGAGCTGTATGTGCTCGACAGCGCCGGCCTCGCGCTGGCGGCGAGCAACTACGATCAGCCCTCGAGTTTCGTCGGGCACGTCTATGCGTTCCGCGCCTACTTCGCCGACGCCATGCGGTCCGGCGAGGGCCACTATTACGCCGTTGGTGCCACGACCGGACAGCCCGGCTATTTCCTGTCGCATCGGATCACGGATGGCGGCAAGACCCTCGGCGTCGCCGTGGTCAAGATCGATCTCAGCGCGCTCGAGGCCGACTGGGCGCGTGCCGGCGATCTCGTGGCGATGGAGGATGAGAATGGCGTGATCTTTCTCGCCAGCCGCGCGGATTGGAAATATCGGCCGCTGGTGCCGGTTCCCGCCGAGCGCCTCGCGGAGCTGAATGCCGTGCAGCAATTCGGTCAGGCCATCGACGCTTCGCCGGTCTTCGTGCCCACGGGCGACCGTCAACGCATGCAGGTCGGTCACGCGCGCGGCCGCGGCAATACCGCGCTCGGGGAGTACGCGCTTCAGATCCATCCGCGCGACCAGGGCTGGAAGCTGCTGCTGTTCTCTGACGTCGTGGAGGCACGACGCAACGCGGCAACTGTCGCGATCGCCGGTGTGTCCGCTCTCGTCGCATTGCTGCTGGTGGTGCTGGTGGCCTATCAGCGGCGTCAGGTCATAAGGACCAAGCTCGAGGCGCACGACGTTCTCGAACGTCGGGTGGCCGAGCGTACGGAAGAGCTGCGCCGGACCCTCGAGAGCCTCGTGCAGAGCGCCAAGCTCGTCAGCCTCGGCCAGGCGCTTGCCGGTGTCGCGCACGAGATCAACCAGCCGCTGGCGGCGCTGATCACCTACGTCGCGAGCAGCCGCGTCCTGCTCCGCCGCAACGAGGTCGATCGCGCGGCTGAAAACCTCGACCTGATGTCGTCGATTGCCGAGCGCATGATGGCGCTGATCGACCACTTGCGCATGTTTGCGCGCAAGGAAACCGGAACACGCAGCGCCGTCGCGCTCGCGCCCGTCATCGACAACGCGGTCCGCCTGCTGCAATATCGTATCGACCACGAGCATATCGAGGTGGTGCGTGTCGCGCCCGCCGAGTCGCTTTACAGCTTCGCCAATCCGATCCGGCTCGAGCAGGTCGTGGTCAATCTGTTGTCGAATGCGATCGATGCGATGCGCGAGTCGGAGCGGCACCTGCTTACGGTTGCGCTCGGCAGGGATGGCGCCAGCGCAGCGATCGAGATCACCGACACCGGCGCCGGCATCGCGGCCGAGCACGTCAAGTCGCTGTTCGATCCGTTCTTTACCACCAAGGAGATCGGCGAGGGGCTTGGCCTCGGGCTCTCGATCTCGTACGGAATCGTCAGGGAGTTCGGGGGAGACATCTTGGTGGACAGCGCACCGGGCAGGGGCACGACTTTCAAGGTCGTCATTCCGCTGATGGACGTCGCACCGGCCGCGCAACGACGGGAATTGCAGGCATGAGCGGCTCCGTGCTCGTCGTCGACGACGAGGAGATCGTCCGTCATTCGGTGCGGCAATGGCTGGAGCTCGGCGGCTTCACGGTCCGCACCGCCGCCGGCGCCAATGAAGCCATGCGCCTCGTGAAAGACATCCCGCCCGATGCGGTGCTGACGGATTTTCGCATGCCGCAGCGATCGGGGCTCGACTTGATGCGCGACGTTCACCGTGCCGATCCCGACATTCCCGTGGTGCTCCTGACCGCGCATGGCGACGTGCCGCTCGCGGTGGCCGCGATGCGCGAAGGTGCCTACGATTTCTTGCAGAAGCCTCACGATCCCGAGCTGCTCTCGGCCGTCATGGCGCGCGCGGTCGAGCGGCGGCAGCTGAAATTGCAGCTCCGCCAGCTCTCGGATCGTCTCGCCGCGCCCGGCGCGATCGATGCGCGCCTGATCGGCCTGTCGCGGACGATGGAAGCGGTGCGCGCCAGCGTGCTCGAACTCGCCGGTCACGATCGCGACGTCATCATCACCGGCGAGACCGGCACCGGCAAGGAGGTGGTGGCGCGGGCCCTGCACGATTTCGGACCGCGCGCGAAGGCGCCGTTCGTCGCGGTGAACTGCGCCGCGATTCCAGCCGAGCTGTTCGAAAGCGAATTGTTCGGCCACGAGGCCGGGGCCTTCACCGGCGCGCGTGCCGCGCGCATCGGCAAATTCGAGCACGCCAGCGGCGGCACGCTGTTGCTCGACGAGATCGAGAGCATGCCGTTGCCGTTTCAGGCCAAGATCCTGCGCGCCCTCCAGGAGCGCACGATCGAACGGGTCGGCTCCAACAAGCTGTTGCCCGTCGATGTTCGCGTCGTGGCGGCGGCCAAGGGCGATCTTGCGGCCGAGAGCCGCCACGGCCGCTTCCGCTCCGATCTCTATTTCCGCCTTGCTGCGGCCGAGATCCACCTGCCGGCGCTGCGCGAGCGCGGCAACGACGCCTTGCTGCTGTTCGAGCATTTTGCCGCTGCCGCCGCCAGGGGCGCTGGCCGCGCGATGTCGCCGCTGCGGGCGGACGATCTCGATGTGCTGCTCGCTTACGACTGGCCGGGCAATGTACGCGAGCTGAAGAACGTGGCCGAACGCCATGCGCTGGGACTCGCTGCGACCGGTCGCAGCGTTGCCGAGATACTTCGGCGCGGCGAGCCGGGCGCGCCGCAGCGGACGCTCGCCGATCGCGTCGCGGCCTATGAACGCACGCTGATCGAAGCCGCCCTGCGTGAGCACGATTGGTCGATTGCGGCTGTCACCGAGGAGCTCGGTGTGCCGCGTCGGACGCTGAACGAGAAGATGGCGAAATACGCGCTGGCCCGGCCTGGCCGCAAGGAGCCCTGAGCCGGCAAGGCCATCGGCGGAAATCCGCCGATGGCGGCCGCCGCATCGGCGGATTCCCGCCGACGATCTGGCTCGTCTCGGGCGCCCTTCTCGAGAGTCCGCGCAATTCTTCGCAAATCGCCGCGTTTCCGCGCGCCCGTCGCGTCTGGCACGGCCGTTGCTGAAGTAGCGCTGAAACCATCCGGTTTCCGGGACGACATCAACTCGCGGTCGAACAAGCGAGCGGATCGTTTCGTCAAAGCACAACAAATCCCCGGAGGACGTCATGAGTTCACAGGAAGCCTCAATTCAGACCATGGGCGAGCCCGCCACGGAGACGCGCGCGACGACCGCCGACATGAAGCGCCGGCTGCGGGCGATCTTCGTCGGCTCGGTCGGCAATCTCGTCGAGTGGTACGACTTCTACGCTTATGCGGCGTTCTCGCTCTATTTCGCCAAGGCGTTTTTCCCTGAAGGCGACGAGGTGGTGCAACAGCTCAATGCGGCACTGCTGTTCGCAGCCGGCTTTCTGGTGCGCCCGGTCGGCGGCTGGCTGTTCGGCCATCTCGCCGACCGCCATGGCCGGCGCAATGCGCTGACGTTGTCCGTCGTGATGATGTGTTTCGGCTCGTTGATCATCGCGGTGACGCCGACTTATGCCTCGATCGGCCTCGCTGCCCCCGTAGTCCTAGGCCTTGCGCGAATCCTGCAAGGGCTCAGTCTCGGCGGCGAGTACGGCACCAGCGCCACCTATCTCAGCGAGGTCGCCGACGAGAAGAATCGCGGCTTCTACTCCAGCTTTCAGTACGTGACGCTGATCGGCGGACAACTCTGCGCCATCCTCGTGCTGCTCCTCCTCCAGAAGGTGTTTCTCTCGACCGACGAGATCCGCGCCTGGGGCTGGCGCGTGCCGTTCGCGTTCGGCGCCGTACTGGCGGTCGTCGCAGCCTTGATGCGGAGCAACCTTCACGAGACCGATGCCTTCAAGAACAGCCGGGCCGCGGTGAATACGTCCAGCTCGATTCGTGCGCTGCTGAACTATCCGCGCGAGCTGATGCTGGTGGTGGGGCTGACCATGGGCGGCACGGCGGCGTTCTACACCTACACCACCTATATGCAGAAGTTTCTCCGTCTCTCGGTGAAGCTGACGGACGACCAGACCACGATGGTGACGGCGGGCAGTCTCGTCTTCGCGATGGTGTTGCAGCCGATCTACGGCGCGATCTCCGACCGTATCGGGCGTAAATGGCTGCTGATCGGCTTTGGCGTATCAGGCACGCTGTTCACGATCCCCTTGCTGACGACGCTCCAGGCCTCTCACGACGCATTTTCGGCCTTCCTGCTGATCGCCGCCGCCTGGATGATCGTATCAGGCTACACCGCGATCAACGCGGTGGTGAAGGCCGAGTTGTTTCCGACCAGCGTACGCGCGACGGGAGTCGGGGTGCCCTACGCGCTGACCGTCTCGATCTTCGGCGGCACGGCCGAATCCATTGCATTGTGGTTCAAGTCCATCGGTCACGAAAGCTGGTTCTACTGGTACCTGACGGGCTGCATCGCGGTGTCGCTCCTGGTCTACCTGACCATGCGCGATACCAGGACGACGTCGGCGATGGACCGCCACGAATAGCAGGTCGGGCAGGCATGTCGGCGGTGGGGCAGCCTCACCGCCGCGTCACCAGCACACCCAGCAAAAACGCCACCATCAGCGACGGCAGCGGTGCCTCGCGCACCATGCCGCGAAGGATGTCGGACCAGTGCGGCTCGGGCACGAGCCCCGGCGATCCGATCTCGGTCGTCGGCGTGATGCCCCACTCCGATGCGAGTTCAGCGATCTCGCGCGAGGCGAGACGCACGCCGTCACGGACACGGAAGATCGCGGCGTCCGCGCGCTCGCGCGGGGCAAGCAGCATCACCGTCGCGATCGCGGTGCGCAGCGTCATCTCGCCGAAGCCTTGCAGCCTCACTGACTCCTCGGGCTCGGACATCATGCGAATGCTCCCTCCAGCGCGAAATGATGCGCGATGGTGAATGCCGCCGTCGCGCACAGGACCAGCGTGGAAACCGCGCCGGCCACGCCGCGCGCGAGATGGGCTCGCGTCAGGTGCCTGGTCATGATTTTGCTCCATGCTCTCCATGGAAATGGCGGGGCTTGACGTTGGTTCCCTGGTCGTCGTCGAATCATCCGCGACGAGCAGTGGATTGGTGTTCCGCGGGCTCCGTAGAAACCCGGTGACGTCGCCATCGCATCGGCACTGACAGGCAGCGATCGGCCGAGCGCTTCGCGATGTCGAAGTCTTTGAACCAGATTGCGAATGTCCGTCATGTCGGAAAGTCGACCTGACGCTCAGGGCTGGGCCGAGTTGGAACTGCTCATGATTTGATCAGCGAGGTGCGACTCGCATTTTTGTGGCCAGTTGCGGAGCATCGCTCCGAAGAATGACGCGGCCCGTCACGAGCGTGCAAAATGCGTGTGCATAGAAGACGGGCACTTCGGTCGATATGATTCGGTCGATATGAATCGACGCGACCACCGTATCATCTCCGCAACAGTTCCCGCCGCCCTGTTTTCGTTCGACCTGCGTCTTGATGAGGACGACATCCTCAACGATGAGGGTGAGCGGCGAAGATATGGGGAAAGCCACACAATTTTAGCTTTCTTGAAGCGGGTTTTTTAGAACTGGCTGCCAGTCTGCGCGCAACGGCAAAGGGGACTTTCTACGCATGTCAAACGCGACTGTTACTACTGCATCGAGTTTCTTGAACTCCCTCGGTATCAACACCAACGCAGGCAGCTATGTCGACACCTATACCAACTCCAGCTTGATCATCAGCAGTCTGGATTATCTCGGCATCAGTCACGTTCGCGACTCTTTCAACGCATTCGGTCACGCAAGCCCTGTCGTCGACGCGCTTGCCAACGCGGGTATCTCTTTCGATTTTCGCGTCAGCTATGCTCTGCCTGGGGCGGGCAGCAGCGGACTGGCCAGCTACATCACTGCCCTTGCGGAGTTCAAGGCTGAGCACCCGGGCGCCGTCTTGTCCATCGAAGGCATCAATGAAGCCAATCTGAATTCCTTCTCCTATAACGGGATGACTTCGCTTGAGGGCGCGGCAGCGTTCCAGGAGGCCCTTTACGCCGCTGTGAAGGCCAACGCTGTTCTCAGCGACGTCACCGTCGTCAACTTCAGTATCGGAAACCAGACCGAGGCGATGAACGCTCAGATTGGCGACATGAGCGCCTATTCGGATGCGGCGAATGCACACGTCTATGTGCAGACAGGGGCGCTTGCCGACGGTCAGGTCGAGCAAGACCTCGCTCTGGCGAAGGATATTTCGACGAACGATCCGGTCTTCGTCACGGAGACCGGTTATACGACGCTGTCGAGCACCAGCGGAATCGGCGTCAATGAAGACGCACAGGCGAAGCTTGTGCTCTCCAATCTGCTCCTGGCGTATGAAGACGGTTCGTCCGCCACCTATATATACGAATTGTTTGACTCGCCATCCTCGGCGTCTCGTGGCGACAAGGAAGCTCATTTCGGTCTTTTCAATGCTGACGGGACGCCGAAGGAAGCCGCTGTCGCGGTCCACAACCTGACGACCATTTTGAGCCACGGTGACAACGGCACCCCTTATACCGGCGCGGATCTGAGCTACACGCTGTCCAATGCGCCCAGCAACACGCATACGATGCTGATGAACAAGTCCGGCGCCGTCAGCGACCTCGTCGTCTGGGCCGATACGCTCAAATGGGACAATGCGACCCAGACGGAGATCGATACGCCGACGACGACCGTTACCGTTCAGTTCGGGCAGGTGGAAAGTGCCGTTTACGTCTATGACCCGCTGAAGGGTACGGCCCCGATTGCGGTGTATTACAACACGGGCTCGATCCAGATCGGGCTCAGCGATCACCCGTTGGTCATCGAGGTCGGCGCGACATCCGCTGTGGCCGAAGCCACGACGACAGTGAATTCCGATCTCACGATGACATCGGCCGACTTCGTCGCCCAGATGGACACTCTGGTGAATGCCACCGGACTGGACAAGGTGACGTTGAGCGACTCGCATGTTCTGGCCGTCTCGTCGCCCGAAACCATGCAATACGTCATTGCCCACTATGGCAACCTGCTGTCGAAGATCGATGGCGGCTATTCCTTCTCGATCACCTGGGGCGGCGCCGGCTGGACCGAAGAACAGGATTTTGATGCCAGCGGTACCCTGACCGAGACCACCGTTTGGGGTGTCAGCAGCAGCGGCGCCATTGTCTCGAAAAGCATTGCCCTGGCTGACGGACGGGTCGACTATTACCACTACGGCCTGACAGGCCAGTCTTACACGTCGGATCACACCGCGTACGATGCGAGCGGCAAGGTGACGCTGATCGAGCGTTTCCACGCTGATGGCAGCTATCAATACAAGGCTGCGTACAACGCCGACGGTTCCAAGGCCTACGACTACTACAGCAGCACCGGCGCGCTGAGCACCGAAGTCAGCGTGACGTCCACCAGCACGGTCACGACGACTTATGATACCGCGACCGGCGACAAGGCCCGGGTTTATACCAGCAATTCCGACGGCAGCGCCGACAACAAGCTCTATACGAACGGCGTGCTGATGAAGGACAGCGTCCTGAACAAGGACGGCTCGTCCGAGGTCTATGTCTACAATATCAGCGGGCAGTCCTATGCGTCGACGCACCAGGTGGCCGACGCGAGCGGCAAGGTGACGCTGATCGAGCGTTTCCACGCCGACGGCAGCTATCAGTACAAGGTGGTCTATAACGCGGACGGTTCCAAGGTCTACGACTACTATGCGAGCACGGGAGCTCACAGCTCCGACATATCGGTCACGTCGTCCGCCACAACGACGACGACCTATGACACGTCGACCGGCTACAAGCTCAACGTCTATACGGCCAATGTGGACGGCAGTGCGGACAACAAGGCGTACTCGAACGGCGTGCTGATGAAGGACAACGTTCTGAACAAGGACGGCTCGTCCGAGGTCTACGTCTACAATATCACCGGCCAGTCCTACACCTCGACGCATCAGGTGGCCGATGCAAGCGGTAAGGTGACGCTGATCGAGCGCTTCCATGCCGATGGCAGCTATCAGTACAAGGTGGTTTATAACGCGGACGGTTCCAAGGTCTACGACTACTACACGACCACAGGCGTTCACAGCTCCGACATATCGGTCACGTCGACCGCCACGACGACGACGACCTATGACGTCACGACTGGCGACAAGCTCAACGTTTATACGGCCAATGTGGACGGCAGCGCCGACAACAAGGCCTATGCGAACGGCGTGCTGATGAAAGACAACGTCCTGAACAAGGACGGTTCATCCGAGGTCTACGTCTACAACATCATCGGCCAGTCCTACACCTCGACGCACCAGGTGGGCGACGCGAGCGGCAAGGTGACGCTGGTCGAGCGCTTTCACGCTGACGGCAGCTATCAATACAAAGTGGCCTATGGCGCCGACGGTTCCAAGGTCTACGACTACTACACGACCGCGGGGGCTCACAGCTCCGAAATATCAGTCACCTCAGCCGCCACCACGACGACGACCTACGACACGACGACCGGCGACAAGCTCAGCGTCTATACGGCCAACGTGGATGGCAGCGCCGACAACAAGACCTACGTGAACGACGTGCTGATGAAGGACAACGTTCTTCACAAGGACGGCTCGTCCGAGGTCTACGCCTACAATATCACCGGCCAGTCCTATACCTCGACGCATCAAGCCAGCGACGCCAGCGGCAATGTCATGCTTGTCGAACGCTTCCACTCCGACGGCACTTACGACTACAAGGCGGCCTACAACCCGGATGGTTCGAAGCTTTACGACTATTACACCGGCGCCGGAAAATTGACCACGGAGGTCTCCGTCGCCTCGACCGGTACGACCACCTCGACCTACGACACGCTGTCAGGCAACAAGTTGACCGAATATACCGCAAACGAGGACGGTAGTGCGGAGAACAAGTCCTACACGAGCGGCGTGCTGACAAAGGACAGCATCCTTCACAAGGACGGCTCGACGGATGTCTATGCCTATCAGATCACCGGCCAGTCCTACACGTCGACGCACCAGACCAGCGACGCCGGCGGCAATGTCACGCTGGTCGAACGCTTCCACTCCGATGGCAGCTACGATTATCTCGAAAAACACAATTCGGACGGCAGCAAGGAGATTTCCAACTACTCCAGCGCGGGCGCGATCCTGAACCACACGCTCGTGAATGCTGACGGCTCCGCTGCCGTGGACTATTACAGCCAGGATGGAACCGGCGATATCCGCACCGACACGACGAACGCCAGCGGCAGTCTGACGATGCGCGAATATACCCACACCAGCGGGGCCCACGAAGTCTATGCCTACGCCGACAATCTGAAGCTTGCCGGCGGCGCCGGCAACGATACGTTCTATTTCCGCTCCACCAACGGTGGCACCGTCACCTATCAGGGCGGCAATGATACGGTCTACAGCTTCAACAACGGCACGAGCACAGCCAGCACGGACAAGATCTCGGTCAGCTCGACGCTTGCTGCAAGCTTCAACGATCTGCATATGACGCAGCAGGGTTCCGATGTCCTGATCACGCTGGACAGCCACGATACGATCCTGATCAAGGCGTCCACGGTCGCGAGCCTTCACAGCGAATACTTCGTGTTCACGTAATCAGGACCAGCGTGCAAACAGCGCCGGCCGCCCGCGCGAGATAATCTCGCGCGAGCGGCTGGTCGTGATTTTGCTCGATGCTCGCCATGGAGGCGGCAGGGCTGGGTGCAGGCCTCCTTCGCCGGCTCCGAATCGTCGGCCCGGTTACTTCCGCAGCAAGTCCCGCAACGCGGCGGTCGCCTCGGCGCAGCGGATGTCGTCGATCTCCCGCGACAGGCTGAGTGCGCTCGATTTCAGCTCGTCGATCTTCCAGCTCTCGGGATGCTGGCTCTCGAGCTGGCTGAGACGCTTGTTCAAATCGTCCAATCTGGACTGAAGCTGCCCGATGCTGGCAGCTCCAGTCACGTTCCAAACGCGTTGTGCGCGCATCGTCGTTCCCCTGACTTGTCTCACGGCGTTGTGAGCAGGGTTCGTGGCCGCAATGGGCGTTTCTTTTGTCCGGTCTTAGATCGTCGGGAACCGTTGCAGATCGGCAACGAAAGTTCCTGGAATACCGGCGCATGCTGGCTCATCTTCCAGCATCGGCGCGAACCGGCGCAAAACCTGCATATGCGCGATAGTGGGCCGGGCGATCCGGGAAACGAACGAGGGGCAATTCGTGGCGAGATTTGTGACCGTCGCAGCAGGCCAGCTGGGCCCGATTGCGAGGACGGAGACGAGGACCGCGGTGGTGGCGCGGCTGATGGCCCTGATGCGCCAGGCACACGCCAACGGCTGCGACCTGATCGTCTATCCCGAGCTGGCGCTGACGACGTTCTTTCCGCGCTGGTACTTCGAGGCCCAGGCCGAGATCGATCACTTCTTCGAACGCGAGATGCCGGGGGCGGAGACGCAAGCGCTGTTCGATCTCGCCCGCGAGATCGGAATCGGATTTTGTCTCGGCTATGCCGAGCTCACGGCCGAGGCCGGTGTCGCGCACCGCTACAACACGTCGATCCTCGTCGACAAGAGCGGCGCGATCGTTGCGAAATACCGCAAGGTTCACTTGCCCGGGCATGCCGAGCACGAGCCATGGCGCAAGTTTCAGCATCTGGAGAAGCGCTATTTCGAGCCGGGCTCCGGTTTCGGCGTGGCCGATGCGTTCGGCGGCGTGATGGGAATGGCGATCTGCAACGACCGCCGCTGGAGCGAGACCTATCGGGTGATGGGTCTGCAGGGCGTCGAGATGGTGATGATCGGCTACAACACCCCGGTGCACAATCCGCCTGCGCCGGAGCACGACGACCTCTCCTTGTTCCACAATCATCTGGTGATGCAGTCGGGCGCCTATCAGAACGGCACTTTCGTCGTCGGCGTCGCCAAGGCCGGCGTTGAAGAAGGCGTCGACCACATCGGCGGCAGCTGCATCATCGCGCCGTCAGGCGAGATCATCGCGAGATGCACGACCAAGGGCGATGAGCTCGCGCTGGTCCGCTGCGATCTCGACCTCTGCAATTCCTACAAGCGCACGACCTTCAACTTCGACGTCCATCGCCAGCCGCGGGCCTATGGCATGATCGTCGAGCGGAAGGGCGTCGCGACCATGGCGGACGGCAGGCCGGTGCGGCGGACGTGACACGGGGGTGGCCGTCAGCCCCCGATCACAACCACGTGTCTTTATTCGGAAACGATCATTCCCTATTATGGTGCGATGCGAAAAGCAGCCCGAAAATCCGAACCGTACGCCCACCCGCCCGGTCGTCCCCGGGAGTTTGACATGGATACCGCGCTGGATGGCGCTGTCAGGGTGTTTTGCGAACGGGGCTACCACGCTACCTCGATCGGTGACCTCACGGCGGCGATGCGGCTTGCCACCGGCAGCGTCTACAAGGCGTTTCGCGACAAGCATGCCGTGTTCCTCGCCGCCTTTGAGCGCTACGCCGCGGTGCGCGGCGAGCAGACCCGCAGTGCGGCCGCGCGCGGCGCGAATGGTCGCGAGCGGGTGCGCAACGTGCTGCTGTCCTATGTCGAGCACTCCCAGGGTATCGAGGGGCGCCGCGGCTGCATCGTGGTCGGCAGTGCGGTCGAGCTCTCGGCGGTCGATCCGGTGATGCGGGCGCGCGTCGCGGCGCAGCTCAAGACCAACGAAAGTTTCATTGCCGGTCTCATCCGCGAGGGGCAGGCCGACGGCTCGATTCCGGACCATGTCGACGCCGACGACACCGCGCGACTGATGATCTGCATGACGCAGGGCCTGCGCGTCGTCGGCAAGGCGCGCCTGCCGCTCGACGGCGAGCGACTGGTCGGCGTCGCGATCAAGCTGCTTGCCTGAACCTTTGTCAAATTAGGGAATGAACGTTTCCTATGCATGGAGACGTCGAAGTGTCGGAGAGTTTGGAATGACGATGAATGCCACGATCGAGACCGCGCCCGGAACGGATGCGGTGTCGCAGCGCCTGACCTTCGTGCTTGCAGCGGCTTGTGGCATGGTCGCCGCCAACATCTACTATGCCCAGCCGCTGATCGCGCCGATCAGCGCCGCGCTTGGCTTGTCGCACGCAGCAGCGGGCCTGATCGTGACCATGACCCAGGTCGGCTACGGCACGGGATTGCTCTTCATCGTGCCGCTGGGCGATCTCGTCGAGAACCGCGCGCTGATCTGCACCGTCATCACGCTCGGGGCGGCCGCGCTGCTCGCGGCCGCGTTCGCGACGCATGCGCTCCCGTTCCTGATCGCCGCGCTGTTCATCGGTCTCGGCTCGGTCGCGGTGCAGATCATCATTCCCTACGCCGCACACCTGGCGCCGGAAGCTGTTCGTGGCCGCGTCGTCGGTAACGTCTCGACCGGGTTGATGCTCGGCATCATGCTGGCGCGCCCGGTCTCGAGCCTTGTGACCGCGGCGCTGTCGTGGCACGCGGTGTTCTTCTGCTCGGCGGCGCTGATGATCTTGCTCGCGATCGTGCTTCGCGTCACGCTGCCGAAGCGCAAGCCGGTGGCGCGGATGCATTACGGCACGCTGTTGCTGTCGATGCCGCATCTGGTGCGCACCACGCCGCTGCTCCGGCGTCGCGCGCTCTACCAGGCCGGCTTGTTCGGTGCCTTCACCCTGTTCTGGACGGTGATGCCGCTCCAACTCGCCAGCCAATTCGGCTTCACCCAGCGCGGCATTGCGCTGTTCGCGCTCGCGGGCGTGTCCGGTGTGTTCGCGGCGCCGATCGCGGGACGGCTCGCCGATCGCGGCCATAGCCGCATCGCCACGATCGCTGCAATGCTGTTCGTCGCGGTGGGTTTTCTGGTGACGCATGTCGGCACGGCCGGATCGATGCTCAATCTTGCCTGTCTGGTAGTGGCGGCGATCGCGATCGACTTCGGCGTGCAGGGCAATGTGGTGCTGGGCTTTCGCGCCATCTTCGTGCTCGGGCACGAGCATCGCAGCCGCCTCAACGGCCTCTATATGGCGACGTTCTTCGCGGCCGGTGCCGCCGGATCCGCGCTCGGCGCCTGGGCGTTCGCGCAGGGCGGCTGGGCGCTGGCCTCGGCCATTGGCCTTGCGCTGCCTGCTGCCAGCTTGCTCTACGCGGTCACTGAGTAGCGGTACGATTGTGTGTCGAGGCTGTTTACCAAGCGGCTGAGAGGGCGATCCGGAGGGGGCAATTTCCATCTCGCGCATTCCCTGCGCCTGTAGTACTTTGGTCGCAAGCGGCTTGGTTAATGGCTGCAGGGGAGGCCTTATGAGGCGTGCGGGACTGGTTGGCGTATCGCGAGTACGACCATGGTCGTGGCAGGCATTTCTGCTCGGATTCATCGTCGTGGCAGCGTCGGCTGCGCTTCAAGGCATCTGCGTCGCGCTCGGCGTAAAGCTCTATTTCGCGGCCTTCCTGCCCGGCCTGTTCGTGCTCGGCATCGTCGCGGGCACGCCGGCGGCGGTGTTTGCCGCCGTGCTCACCGTTCCGCTGGTGTGGTGGGTGTTCATCCCGCCTTTCTTCGCGTTCACGTCGCTCTCCGCCGCGAACGCGGATTCCGTCAATTTCTTTTGCCTGCTTGCCGTGCTTCTGATCGGCCTTGCCGATCTCTGCCGTGCGACCATGACCATCAACAGAAGCGGTCGATTGAAGCCGTCGGGCGAGAGCGCGGCAACGAATTCGCAATAGACAGGTGCCGCGCGTGACCGGCCCGTTGCGCTTGCGCAACAGTTGGGCAACCATCCGCACGCTCGGCTCGAGCCGCTAACTTTTCAAAAAAGATTTGGCCGCAATTTCTCCCGCGGGAATACGAGGGAGTTTTCGTCATGAACGGACACGCCATTTTTGAGAACGTGCGCCGCTATCGCGGCATCGCATCGCTCTATCGGCAGACCGCGGCGTTTCGGCCGAGCCAGCGCTGGTCGCTGCTCGAGCAGGCCAGCGAGTGGGAAGCCCGCGCGCTGTTGGAGCTGGAAGCCTATTTCGCCGCGCGCACGGACTACGCGGCACCGCTCGCGGCCTGAGCGTCAAGGAAGCTCGACAGCCTGGTCGAGCGCTACCGCAGGGTTCCGGCGAACAGGTCGCGAGCGGGGGTCGTGGCTACTACGGAGTTACCGAGCTGCGCGCGTATGCTAGCAACCCGCTCGGATCTCCTTCACGACGGCCGGGACGCGCGATGACCACCTTCAACCGCATCTTCACGACACAGCGTCTGCTCCAGATCATCGTCATCCTGGCGGCGACGGTCGCGATGAAGCTGATGGCCTGAGCGCTATCGCTCGCCGAAATCGGGCACCTCGGGCAGATAGTTCGCCCCTTCCGATCCCAGAAAATCGAACATCGCCTGCGCCGGGGGCAGCAGCACCTTGTCGCTGCGGCGGATCACGTACCATTGCCGGACGATCGGCAAACCCGCGACATCGAGCACGATCAGACGACCCTCGGCGAGTTCATGCGCCACCGTGTGGGCCGAGATGAAGGCGATGCCGAGCCCGGCGATCACGGCTTGCTTGATGGTCTCGTTGCTGCTCATCTCCATGCCGATGATCGGCTCGAGGTCGGACTTCTGAAACATCCCCTCCATCAGCGTGCGCGTGCCCGATCCGGGCTCGCGGGTGAGGAAGGTCTCGTGGACCAGATCGGTCAGGCTGAGCCCTGAATCCTTCTCCAACCAATGCCCCTTGCGCGCGACGATGATGTGCGGATTACGCCCGAGCTGCCGCACATCGACGCTGACGTCGGCCGGTGGCCGACCCATCACCGCGAAATCGAGGTCGTAGCCGTGCATGGCCTCGCGGATCTCCTCGCGATTGCCGATGGTGAGCTTGATCTCGATCTTCGGCGAGCGCTTGGAGAACGCCGCGATCGCGTGCGGCACGAAATATTTCGCGGTCGAGACCGCGCCGAGATGCACCGTGCCGCCGGTCTTGCCGGCAAGCAGGTCGAGCGCGCCCTGGCAATCCGTGATCGCAGCCTCGACGCGCTCGGCGAGCGCCAACACCTCCCGGCCAGCTTCCGTCAGCAGCATGCCGTCCCCGGTCCGCTGCACCAGAGGTAATCCCGCTAGGTCCTGAAGCTGCCGGAGCTGCTGGGTCACGGCCGGCTGGGTCAGCCCGAGCTGGGCCGAGGCCGCGGTGACGCTGCCCTTGGCTGAGAGCGCCGCAAGGGAACGCAGCTGCCGGATCGTCAGATGCCGGAGCTGGCTCGCCGCATGGGCGGGTCCATTATAAGAAAATTCTTTGACACTCATTATGAATAGAAATTTTCCTTATTAAGCCGACGCTGTCAATCTCCTCGTGCTGGGACAGACCGCACCAACCTCCCGAAAGGAGGGAACTGGATGCGGCACCCACAAGGGGATGGACGCAGATGACCGGGCAACTCAGGCTGGACGACCACCTTCAACGCTATTCCGAGACGGCGCCGCATGCCTTGGCCGTGGCGGCCGCTGTCGATGCCATCGCCGCTGCGGCAATCGAGATCGCCGACCTCATCGCCACTGGCGACCTCGCGGACGCCTCCGGCCTCACCACCGGCCGCAACAGCGACGGCGATATCCAGCGCAATCTGGACGTCCAGGCGGATGCGATCCTGCGGCGCTGCCTCGGCAGGCTGCCGATCGCGGCATTGGTGTCCGAAGAGATGCGCGAGCCGCAGATTGGCGACCGCGAAGCCAAGATCTGCGTTGCGATCGATCCGCTCGACGGCTCCTCCAACATCGACCTCAACATGACCGTCGGCACGATCTTCTCGATCCTGCCGGCGCCGGATGATCTCGGTCTCGCGTTCCATCAGCGCGGCTCAGCGCAACTGGCCGCAGGTTTCGTCACCTACGGTCCGCAGACCTCGCTGGTGCTGACGCTGGGCGATGGCGTCGACATCTTCACGCTCGATCGCAGGGCCGGCTGCTTCCGTCTCGCGCGCAGCGCCGTGCAGATCTCCGAGGCTTGCGAGGAGTTTGCGATCAACGTCTCCAATCGCCGCCATTGGGATCCGCCGGTGCGCGCCTTCGTCGACGAATGCCTCGCCGGCGTCGAGGGACCTGCGAACCACAATTTCAACATGCGCTGGATCGGCTCACTGGTCGCGGAGGCCTATCGCATCCTGACCCGCGGCGGCGTGTTCCTCTATCCCTCCGACGCGCGGCCAGGCTACGGCGACGGCCGTTTGCGTCTCGTCTACGAAGCGCACCCGATGGCCATGATCATCGAGCAGGCCGGCGGCTCCGCCTCGACCGGTCGCGAGCGCATCCTCGATCTCTCGGCGAAAAGCCTGCACCAGCGCGTCCCGCTGGTCATGGGCTCCAGCAACGAGGTGCGGCGCGTCGCCGAGCTGCACTGCGATCCACTGCCGGTCGCCAGCGTCTCCGCACCGCTGTTCGCGCGGCGCGGCTTCTTCCGGCTGTGAGCGGGGTGACCCATGTCGAGGAAGCATCCGATCATCTCCATCACCGGCTCGTCCGGCGCCGGCACCACCTCGGTCAAGAAGACCTTTGAGCAGATCTTCTTCCGCGAGAAGGTCAACGCCGTCTACATCGAGGGCGATGCCTTCCATCGTTACGACCGCGCCGAGATGCGCGCGCAGATGGCGACCGAGGCTGAACGCGGCAACAAGCATTTCAGCCATTTCAGCCCCGAGACCAATCTGTTCGAGGAACTCGAACGCGCCTTCCGCGACTATGGCGAGACCGGCACGGCGACGACGCGGCACTACGTGCACGACGCCGAGGAATCCGCGCTGCATGGCGCTGCCCCCGGCACCTTCACCGAATGGAAGCAGCTGCCGGAGACCTCGGACCTCTTGTTCTACGAGGGCCTGCACGGCGCCGTCGTCACCGACAGGGTCAACGTCGCCCGCTATGCCGACCTCAAGATCGGCGTCGTGCCCGTGATCAATCTCGAATGGATCCAGAAGCTGCATCGTGACCGCAGCGCGCGCGGCTATTCGACCGAGGCCGTCACCGACACGATCCTGCGGCGGATGCCGGATTACATCCACTACATCTGCCCGCAATTCACCGAGACCGACATCAATTTCCAGCGTGTGCCGACGGTCGATACGTCAAATCCGTTCATCGCACGCTGGATCCCGACGCCGGACGAATCGATGGTCGTGATCCGCTTCAAGAATCCGCGCGGCATCGATTTTCCCTATCTGCTCTCGATGCTGCCGCACAGCTGGATGTCCCGCGCGAATTCGATCGTGTGTCCGGGCGCGAAGCTCGATCTCGCAATGCAGCTCATCCTGACGCCGCTGATCATGCAGCTGATCGAGCGCAAGCGCAGCCTGAAGTGAAAAGGAGGATCTGATGAACATCTCGGTTCATGCCGACGCCGACCTCACGGCCGTCGCGCACAGCGATCTTGCCAACGCCGTCCGCTTCCTCGCGGTCGACGCCATCGAGACCTCGCAGTCAGGTCATCCTGGACTACCCATGGGAATGGCCGATGTCGCGACCGTGCTGTTCTCGCGCTTCCTCAAATTCGACTCGGCGCATCCGAGCTGGCCGGACCGCGACCGTTTTGTGCTCTCGGCCGGCCACGGCTCGATGCTGCTCTATGCGCTGCTGCACCTTACCGGTGGAGAAGTCAGCCTCGATGACATCAAGGCCTTCAGGCAATGGGGCTCCAAGACGCCGGGACATCCGGAATATGGTCACACGCCCGGCGTCGAGACCACGACCGGTCCGTTGGGGCAGGGGATCGCGACCGCCGTCGGCATGGCGCTGGCCGAGCGCATGGCGAACGCGCGGCATGGCGACGGCCTCGTCGATCACTTCACCTATGTGATATCTGGTGACGGCTGTCTCATGGAAGGCATCAGCCAGGAGGCGATCTCGCTCGCCGGCCACCTCGGACTTGGCCGCCTGATCGTGCTGTTCGACGACAATGGCATCTCCATCGACGGGCCGACGTCGCTTGCGACCTCGGATGATCAACTGGCGCGCTTCGCGGCGTCCGGCTGGTCCGTGCGCCGCGTCGATGGGCACGATCCCGAAGCCGTCGCAGAGGCGATTGCGGAAGAACGTGAAACCGAAAAACCGTCGCTGATCGCCTGCCGCACCATCATCGGTTACGGCGCGCCGGATCGGCAGGGCACCGAGAAGGCGCATGGCGCGCCGCTCGGCACCGAGCAGGCTGCGGCTGCGCGACGGACACTTGGCTGGGATTATCAACCCTTCGTCGTGCCTGTCACCGTCGCAAAGGCGTGGCGGATGATCGGCCAACGCGGGCAGGTCGAGCGTCTCGCCTGGCTTGATCGCTATGAACACGCGACGCCCGAGCAGCGCGAACTGTTCATCGAGGGCAAGTCGGTTGCCCTGCCGCACGCCTATGCCCAGGCCACGGCAAAATTGCGCGAGCGCTTTGCCAGCGAACGTCCCAAGCTTGCGACGCGGCAGGCCTCGCAGCAGGTGCTCGACGGCATTGCCGGGACCATCCCCGGATTGGTCGGCGGCTCGGCTGACCTGACCCATTCGAACCTGACGCATGCCAAGGCACAGGCGCCCGTCAAGCGCGATGCGTTCGCCGGCGACTACATCCACTACGGCATCCGTGAGCACGGCATGGCCGCTGCGATGAACGGCCTGGCGCTGCATGGCGGCTTCATACCTTATGGCGGCACGTTCCTCGCCTTCTCCGACTACAGCCGGCCGGCGATCCGCCTTGCGGCCCTGATGCGGCTCCGCGTCATCCATGTGATGACGCACGACTCCATTGGCCTCGGGGAGGATGGCCCGACGCATCAGCCGGTCGAGCATCTCGCGGCGCTGCGCGTCATTCCCAACTTGCTGGTGTTCCGCCCCGCCGACGCGGTCGAGACGCTGGAGGCCTGGGACTGCGCGCTCGAAGCGAAGGACCGTCCTTCCGTGCTGTGCCTGTCGCGCCAGGCGTTGCCGACCTTTCGCAGCGATGTCCGCGGCCGGAACCGGGTCGCCCGCGGCGCCTATCTGATCGTCTCGCCCGACGGCGGCCGCGACGTGACGCTGATGGCGACTGGCTCGGAAGTCTCGATCGCGCTCGAAGCTGCCCGCCTGCTAGCGACTGAGCATATCCGTGCCGCTGTCGTGTCCGCGCCATGCTTCGCTCTGTTCGAAGAGCAAACCGATGACTATCGCGCCGCCGTGCTCGGCACGGCTCCTCGCGTCGGCATCGAGGCTGCCGTTGTCGGGGATTGGCATCGCTGGATCGGTGCGGACGGCGAGTTCGTCGGTATGCGCGGCTTCGGCGCCTCTGCGCCTGCGCCGGTGCTCTACCGCGAGTTCGGCATCACGCCGCAAAGCATAGCCGAGGCCGCCCGCCGGACCATCGCCCGCGTTCGCAAGCAATAACAGGAGGAATGTTCGTGGCCCGTATCACCCTTCGCCAGCTGCTCGATCATGCCGCGTCCCATGGTTACGCAGTGCCGGCGTTCAACATCAACAACATGGAGCAAGGCATCGCGATCATGCAGGCGGCCGCCGAAGTCGATGCGCCCGTCATCATCCAGGCTTCGCGCGGTGCGCGCAGTTATGCAGGCGATCTCATGCTCTCGCATATGATCGACGCGCTGGAGCGGACCTATCCGGACATTCCGCTCTGCATGCACCAGGACCACGGCAATGACGAGGCGACGTGCGCCTCCGCCATCGCCCATGGCTTTACCTCGGTGATGATGGACGGCTCGCTCGAGGCCGACGCCAAGACGGCGGCCGACTACGACTACAACGTCGCGATCACCCGACGCGTCGTCGATCTTGCCCATTGGGTCGGCGCCTCCGTCGAAGGCGAACTCGGTGTGCTTGGCTCGCTGGAGCATGGTGGCGGCGAGCAGGAAGACGGCCATGGTGTCGAGGGCAAGGTCAGTCACGACCAGTTGCTGACTGATCCCGGCCAGGCTGTGGACTTCGTCCGTGCCACCAAGGTCGACGCGCTTGCGATTGCAATGGGCACCTCGCATGGCGCCTACAAGTTCAGTCGCAAGCCCGACGGCGACATCCTGGCGATGCGGGTGGTCGAGGAGATCCATCGACGATTACCGAACACGCATCTGGTGATGCACGGCTCCTCGTCGGTGCCTCAGCCGCTCCAGGACATGTTCAACCAGTTTGGCGGCGAGATGCCGCAGACCTGGGGCGTGCCGGTCGAGGAGATCGTCCGCGGCATCAAGAGCGGCGTGCGCAAGGTCAACATCGATACGGATTGTCGTCTGGCGATGACCGCGGTGTTCCGGAAGGTTGCCACGCAATCGCGTTCCGAGTTCGATCCGCGCAAATTCCTGAAACCCGCGATGGACGCGATGCGCGAGCTCTGCCGCGACCGTTTCGAGCAGTTCGGAACGGCGGGCCATGCCAGCAAGATCAAGGTCATTCCCTTGAGCGAGATGGCGCGGCGTTACCGCGCCGGCGAGCTCGATCCGCGTATCGACGCCCGCGAGCCGGTCGCGGCCTAATCATTCAGAGAGAGAAGAGCAGGAGAGAGCCATGAATGCACATGCAGGAACCGTCCGCGGCAAGGAGCGCTATCGCTCGGGCACGATGGAATACGCGCGCATGGGCTATTGGGAGCCCGAATATACGCCAAAGGACACGGATGTCATCGCACTGTTCCGCGTGACGCCGCAGGAGGGCGTTGACCCGATCGAGGCGTCGGCGGCCGTCGCCGGCGAATCCTCGACTGCGACCTGGACGGTGGTGTGGACCGATCGCCTGACCGCGGCGGAGAAGTACCGTGCAAAATGCTACCGCGTCGATCCTGTGCCGGGCGCTCCCGGCTCGTATTTCGCCTATATCGCCTATGATCTCGACCTGTTCGAGCCCGGTTCGATCGCGAATCTCTCGGCATCGATCATCGGCAACGTCTTCGGCTTCAAGCCGCTCAAGGCGCTGCGCCTGGAAGACATGCGCTTCCCCGTCGCCTATGTGAAGACATTCCAGGGACCTGCAACGGGCATCGTCGTCGAGCGCGAGCGGCTCGACAAGTTCGGCCGGCCGCTGCTGGGCGCAACCGTAAAGCCGAAGCTCGGTCTTTCAGGCCGCAATTACGGCCGCGTGGTCTACGAGGCGCTGAAGGGCGGGCTCGACTTCACCAAGGATGACGAGAACATCAACTCGCAGCCCTTCATGCACTGGCGCGACCGTTTCCTCTATTGCATGGAGGCCGTGAACCGCGCGCAGGCCGCCTCGGGCGAGGTCAAGGGCACCTATCTGAACGTCACCGCTGCAACGATGGAGGACATGTACGAGCGCGCGGAGTTCGCGAAAGAGCTCGGCTCGTGCATCGTCATGATCGACCTCGTGATCGGCTACACCGCGATCCAGTCCATGGCGAAATGGGCGCGCCGCAACGACATGATCCTGCATCTGCACCGCGCCGGTCACTCCACCTATACACGGCAGAAGAGCCACGGCGTGTCGTTCCGCGTCATCGCGAAATGGATGCGGCTTGCGGGCGTCGACCACATCCACGCCGGCACGGTGGTCGGCAAGCTCGAAGGCGACCCGAACACCACGCGCGGCTACTATGATGTCTGCCGCGAGGAGTTCAATCCGACCAGGCTCGAGCACGGCATTTTCTTCGACCAATCCTGGGCGAGCTTGAACAAGATGATGCCGGTCGCCTCCGGCGGCATCCATGCCGGCCAGATGCATCAGCTGCTCGATCTGCTCGGTGAAGACGTCGTGCTGCAATTCGGCGGCGGCACCATCGGCCATCCCATGGGCATTGCGGCCGGCGCGATCGCCAACCGCGTGGCGCTGGAAGCGATGATCCTCGCCCGCAACGAGGGCCGCGACTACGTCCACGAGGGGCCGGAGATCCTGGCCAGGGCGGCACAGACCTGCACGCCGCTGAAGTCGGCGCTCGAAGTCTGGAAGGACGTCACTTTCAACTATCAATCCACGGATACGCCGGACTTCGTGCCGACAGCGCTGGAAACCGTCTGAGGAGTTTTGACGATGAAACTGACCCAAGGTTGCTTCTCGTTCCTGCCTGATCTGACCGACGACCAGATCACCAAGCAGGTGCAATACTGCCTCGCCAACGGCTGGGCGGTGAACATCGAGTTCACCGACGATCCGCATCCCCGCAGCACCTATTGGGAGATGTGGGGCCTGCCGATGTTCGATCTCCAGGACGCTGCCGGCGTGATGATGGAGCTTGCCGAATGCCGCAGGGTGTATGGCGACCGCTACATCCGCATCAGCGGCTTCGATTCCAGCCACGGTTGGGAGTCGGTCCGGATCTCGTTCATCGTCAACCGGCCCAAGCAGGAAGCCGAATTCGAACTGGTGCGGCAGGAGGTGGGGGGGCGCGCGATCCGCTACACTACCGTGCGCAAGCCGGCCGCGCACACATCGACCTGATTATCCTCTCCGCGCGGAGCCTCCCTGCTCCGTTTCCTTGGCGGATCACTGCTTCGCCGCCGCCCCGCGGCGAAGCTTCTTTCTTCGAGGCGCCGATGCTTGACATGCCCAATGCAACGACCACCGAGCCGAACGAGACCACATTCGATCTCCGCAAGGAGGCCGAGGCAGCCGGGATCACCGACACGTTGCAACAGCTCGAGCAGGAGCTGATCGGACTGAAGCCGGTCAAGAGCCGCGTGCGCCAGATCGCTTCGCTCTTGCTGATCGAGCGCATCCGCCAGCGCGCTGGCCTCGCAGCAGCGCCGCCGACGCTGCACATGTCGTTCACCGGCAATCCCGGCACCGGCAAGACCACGGTGGCGCTGCGCATGGCAAAGATCCTGCACGGGCTCGGTTTCGTTCGGCGTGGACAGGTGATCTCGGTGACGCGCGACGACCTGGTCGGGCAATATATCGGCCACACCGCGCCGAAGACGAAAGAGATACTGAAGAAGGCGATGGGCGGCGTGCTGTTCATCGACGAGGCCTACTACCTGCATCGCCCGGACAATGAGCGCGACTACGGCCAGGAGGCAATCGAGATCCTGCTTCAGGTGATGGAGAACCAGCGTGAGGACCTCGTCGTGATCCTCGCTGGCTACGGCGAGCGCATGACGAGCTTCTTCGCGTCGAATCCCGGCTTCCGCTCGCGCATTGCCCATCACATCGAATTTCCCGACTATGCGGAAACCGAACTGCTGTTCATTGCCGAACTGATGTTGAAGGAGCGCGGCTATCGTTTCTCGGCGGCAGCGCGCCAGGCCTTCGAGCAGTACATTGCGTTGCGCCGGACCCAGCCGTTCTTTTCCAACGCCCGCTCGATCCGCAACGCCGTCGATCGTATCCGCCTGCGGCAGGCAGACCGCCTGGTGTCGGATCTCGACCGCATGCTCGACGTCGCCGATCTCGAAACCATCGATCCCATGGACGTGCTGGCGAGCCGCGTGTTCTCGGGCGGGGCCGATGCAAGGAGCGCAAAGCCATGACCCGGGAGATCGTCATCGCCCCCTCGATCCTGGCGGCGGACTTCGCGCGTCTCGGCGAGGAGATCGCAAGCATCGATTTGGCCGGTGCCGACTGGATCCATTGCGATGTCATGGACGGCCACTTCGTGCCGAACATCAGTTTTGGCGCCGATGTCATCAAGGCGATCCGGCCGGTGACGAAGAAGATCTTCGACGTGCATCTAATGATCGCGCCCGTTGATCTCTATCTCGAGGCGTTCGCGAAGGCCGGCGCAGACGTCATCACCGTGCATGCCGAGGCAGGCCCGCATCTCGACCGTTCGCTCCAGGCGATCCGCGGGCTCGGCAAGAAGGCCGGCGTCAGCCTGTGTCCGTCGACGCCCGAGAGCGCGATCGAATATGTGCTCGACCGTCTCGACCTCGTGCTGGTGATGACGGTCAATCCTGGCTTCGGTGGCCAGTCATTCCTCGCCTCGCAGCTCGAGAAGATCGCGCGCATCAGAAGCATGATCGGCGATCGGCCGATCCGGCTCGAGGTCGATGGCGGCGTCACGCGCGACAATGCCGGCGCGGTTGCCGCCGCCGGTGCCGACACGCTTGTCGCCGGTTCCGCGGTGTTCCGCGGCAAGAGTAGTGCGGACTATGCCGCCAACATCGCAGCCATCAGGATTGCTGCGGAGGGCGGCCGGGTTCCGGAATTGCAGGATGGTTCCACGCAGCGGGTAGGTGTCGGAGAACGCGTGCTCGTCCGTTAGATTGCGGAAGGCGACCTTCGCGCACGCGATCGTTCCCCGGGGTCCTACGGAGAAACGGTTGCGACTCCGCAACGGCTTTCATGCCGGGGTAACCAACGGTGGTGAAGCTGGCGCCGGATTAACAGCGATGCAATGCGCTGCGCCGCAATCTGTGGTTCAAGGATCGCAGAGAGCGTGGGATGCAGATTCAATATCGCCACTGGAATGCTGCCCATGGCTGGCGCGGAGCGAATGCCCTGTGCGAGTCTCCTCAGCTCGTCCTTTATTTCGGCAGTCGTGAGGGATTGGCGAGCGGCGAGCGTTATCGCGAGCTGCGCGGCTTCTATCCCGACAGCCACATCGTCGGTTGCAGCACCGGTGGCCAGATTCATGGCGACGAAATTGCCGACGACGTGATCGTCGCCGTCGCCCTGCATTTCGCACGGACGCGCGTGCGGGTGGTGAACGAGACGATCGGGTCTCGCGGGACATCGCGGGTTTGCGGCATGCATCTCGCCCGTCAATTGGCGGCGCCGGACCTCGCCGGCGTGTTCGTCCTCTCCGATGGATTGAACGTGAACGGCAACGAACTGATTGCCGGGATCGCCGAGGTATTGGGGCCCGAAGTGCCGGTGACCGGCGGACTCGCGGGCGACGGAGCAAGGCTCGAGCGGACATTGGTCGGAGGCGACGGCGAACCGCGGCCGAACCGCATTGCGGCGATCGGCTTCTATGGCGCGTCCTTCCGTTTCGCGCATGGCTGTGCCGGTGGCTGGGACGTGTTCGGCCCACGGCGTAAGGTGACGAAGTCGAACGGCGCTGTCGTCGTGGAACTCGACGGTGAGCCGCCGCTCGATCTCTACACCCGCTATCTCGGCGAGGAGGAGGCCGCGGCGATGCCGGGTTCTGGCCTGGCGTTTCCCTTGCGGATTCATGACGAGGCCGCGCCGGAGCGACAGATTGTGCGCTCGGTATTTGCGGTGGATCGCGACGCGCGCACGCTGACGTTTGCGGCCGACATTCCCGAGGGCTGCACCGCGCAATTGATGCGGGCGAATTTCGACAGCCTCGCCGCAGGTGCCGGCGAGGCGGGCCGGCAGGCGCGGGAAGCGCTTGCGGATGAGGTCGCGGGCGACAAGCTGGCGATCCTGGTAAGCTGTACCGGTCGTCGCAAGGTGATGGGCCAGCGTACGCAGGATGAGCTCGACGCGGTTGCCGCCGAGCTCGGCGACGATGTCACCCGCATCGGTTTCTACTCCTACGGCGAGATCGCACCTCCCGCGGCTTCCGGTCGCTGCGAGCTGCATAACCAGACCATGACCGTCACCGTCATCGCGGAGGCGGCCGCGTGACCATGCATCGCCTGTTGGCCAGGCAGATCAGGCAATTGACGGACGAGTCCGGGCGGGTCGATATGACCAGGCTCGGAGAGCTTGTCGGCGCGGCTTACGAGGAGAGCGACCGGGATCGCCGCCGTACCGACCGTGCCATCACGCTGATGATCGAGGAACTCGAGCAGACGCATAAGCGCGCCGAGCAGGACCTGTTGCGCGCGCGCGAGTTTCTCGACAGCATCATCGAGAACATCCCGATCGCCGTGTTCGCCAAGGATGCGCGGGATTCTCGCTACATCCTGCTCAACCGTGCCGGCGAGGAGTATTACGGCATGCCCCGGGACGAGATGCTGGGCAAGACGCCCGAACAGCTCTTTCCCGACGATGTCGCCCGCTTCGTCGACGAGCAGGACCGTCTCGTCGTCGAGACCGGCTCACCGATGGTCCTGGAAGGGCATCGGCTCAAGGTCGGCGTCAACGGCCGCGATCGCGTGGTCAATTCGCGCAAGCTGCTGGTCCGGGATAGTAACGGCGCGCCGCAATATCTGGTCGGCGTGATCGAGGACGTCACCGAGCGGATCACCAACGAGGCGCGGATCAGCCATCTGGCGCATCACGATGCGCTCACGGACCTGCCAAACCGCAGCGCTTTCAGCGAAGCGTTGGCCGAGCGGCTGGAGCAGGCGCAGGAGGCGTCAACCAGTTTCGCGGTGCTGAGCCTCGATCTCGACCGCTTCAAGGATGTCAACGACGTGTTCGGCCATCCCGTCGGCGACATGATGATGCGCGCCGCCGCCGAGCGCCTCGTTTCCGAGGCCGACGGCGCCTTCGTCGCCCGCATCGGCGGCGACGAGTTCATGATCCTGATGCCCGACGACATCAGGCGCGAAGATGTGCTGTCGCTGGCCGAACGCCTGGTCGAGGCGATCGGCAAGGAGCTCGAGGTCGACGATTACCTCTCCCATGTCGGCCTCAGTGTCGGCATCGCGGTCTATCCGAACGATGGCGTCGACGCAGCGACGTTGCTTGCGAACGCCGATTCCGCGCTCTATCGCGCCAAGCGCGAGGGGCGGGGCAGGGTTTGCTTCTTCGAAACCGAGATGGACCGGGAGCTGCGCGATCGCAGGCTGTTGCAGCATGATCTGCGCCTAGCGCTCGAGCAGAACGAGCTCCTGGTCTATTTCCAGCCACAGGCGCGGATGGATGGCGAGATTATCGGCTTCGAGGCGCTGGTGCGCTGGAACCATCCCACGCGCGGCTTCGTGCCGCCCGATCAGTTCATTCCGCTCGCCGAGGAGAACGGGCTGATCACCGAGATCGGCGAATGGGTGCTGCGGCAGGTCTGCCGGGAGGCGGCATCCTGGCCGCGGCCCTTGCAGGTCGCGGTCAATCTTTCGCCGGTCCAGTTCCAGGCCGGCGACCTCGAACGGTCCATCCACCAGATCCTGCTGGAGACGGGTCTTGCGCCGACGCGGCTCGCGGTCGAGATCACCGAGGGCGTGCTGATCGGGGATTTCACCCGCGCGCTCAATCTGCTGCGACGGCTGAAGGCGCTCGGCATCCGCATAGCGATGGACGATTTCGGCACCGGATACTCGTCGCTGTCTTATCTGCAGTCGTTCCCGTTCGACAAGATCAAGATCGACCGCAGCTTCATCCTGAACCTCGAGGCGACGCCGCAATCGGCCGAAATCGTCCGCGCGGTCCTGAGTCTCGCGCACGCCCTTCACATCCCGGTCGTTGCCGAAGGCGTGGAGACGGAGGCGCAGCGCGCCTTCCTGGAAGGGGAAGCCTGCGAGGAAATGCAGGGCTATCTCATCGGCCGGCCCGGACCGATCGAACAATATTTTGGTTTGATCGGCATCAAAGTCGAGCGCCGTCTCTACGCCTAAAATTAAATAGGTTCCAGGAACCAGCATGCGTCTGCGCGTTTCCTGAAAGTTGACCTGAGTTAAGCGGGGCTGTGCGGACAGAAAATGTTTTGCACAATTGCCATCGGCGTGACGCAAATCAGGGCAATAAGCCCAGTGAATGCGAGGGAGGGTCTCATGGAGAACGTACGTCGCTACCGCGCGCTGGCATCCCTCTGTCGCCAGCAGGCGGCCTATCGACCGCTGCAGAACTGGGAATTGCTCGGTCAGGCCGAACATTTCGAATATCTCGCCGAGATCGCGCTGAAGGCGCATTTCGACGCATGCAATGCGCAACGCGAAGACGGCGCCATCGAAGCTGCCGCGTGGGAAGCCCCCGCCGCCGCATGAAGGGGCGGGCTGTTCCGCCTTCGTTAGTGCGACATCAAGGTCGGGATCGTCATGGCTTCCAGCATGGCGCGCGTGACACCGCCGAGAAAGCGCTCCTGCAATCGGGAATGGCCGTAGCCGCCCATCACCAGTAGATCGAGGTTCTCGTCGGCGGCCAGGGACAGGATGGTCGGCTGGATATCAGCGCGCGCGGCCGTGAGGCTGACCGTGCGGGTCGACAGGCCGCGCCGTCCGAGATGTCTCGCCAGGTTGCTGGCGGAGACGTCGCCAGCAGCGGTGTCGGGCTCGTTGATCGCAAGGATCACGATCTGCTCGGCGCGTGCCAGGAACGTTGCTGCGTCGCGCAACGCACGCGCTGCGACGCGGCTGCCATCCCAGCAGATGCCGATCCGCTTTGCCTTGAAGGTCCCGCGGAAGGTATATGGCAGGAACAGTACCGGGCCGCCGGCCTGGAACAGGATCTCGCGGGGGATGTCGTTGTCGAACGTCACCTGCTCGGGATCCGGCTGGAGTACGACACTGAGATCGTGCAGCCGCGCCATCTCGCCGAGCGAGGTGGCTGCATCCGCGGGAATTGCGCCTAGCGGGTGGCAGGTACTGGAGATATCGGCGTTCGCCGCTTCGGTCCTGAAGACTGCAAGGGCAGCTTCGGCCCGCTCGACGGCGCGCTCCCGTTCCATCTCGAACACGGCCGCCACGGCAGCTCCGCCCTCCATCACATAGGCTGCGGTGCTTGCGACATAGCCAACCGCGACCGCATCGACGTGGGCGTTGAGGCTCGCTGCGAGGGAGATCGAGCCGTCAATGACGGCGCGCATCGGTCGCTCGGTCGGGATATGGACGAGAATGTCTTTGTACATGGCGAGGTCTCCGATGGGCATCATCCGATGGTCGAAGTGTTTCACCGCCCGCAGGGCTCGCGTTGAGCTGTATCAAATCCGCGGCGAGGATTTTTTCGTGCGGCCGCCGGCCGCAGCTTTCTTTGCCAAGAATTAATCGTGCGGACGGGACGTCGTAAGGTGACGAGGACCATGTTGGGTGCAAGGCGACTTACCCAACATGGACATTTCGACATGATCGATCGCGTCAATTCCGACACCACCAAGACCCGCACAATCCTGAAGCCGCGCCGCCTCGCGCTGCTCGGCACCGCGGCTGCGCTCGGCGTGGCCGTGCTGGCGGCTTCGCCCGCTTCAACGCCGTTCGGCGTGTCCTCCCTGATTTCGCCCGCGCAGGCCGCTGAAAGCGCGACCACCCCGCCGGGCTTCGGCGACCTCGTCAGCAAGGTCAAGCCCGCCGTCATCTCGGTGCGGGTGAAGATCGACCAGGACAACGACAAGAGCGCAATGCTGCAACAGAACCGGATGGATCAGGACGAGGATTCTCCGTTCGACCAGTTTTCGCGGCAGTTCGGCTTCCGCTTTCCGGGTGGCATGAACGGCATGCCGCACCAGCGTCACCAGATGATCACGGGCGAGGGCTCCGGCTTCTTCATCTCCGCCGACGGCTATGCCGTGACCAACAATCACGTCGTCGACCACGCCGAGTCCGTGCGGGTGACGATGGACGACGGCACCATCTACACCGCGAAGGTCGTCGGCACCGATCCGAAGACCGACCTCGCGCTGATCAAGGTGGACGGCAAGAAGGACTTTCCGTTCGTGAAATTCTCGGACCAGAAGCCGCGGATCGGCGACTGGGTGGTCGCGGTCGGCAATCCCTTCGGCCTCGGCGGCACCGTGACCGCCGGCATCGTCTCGGCCAGCGGCCGCGACATCGGCAACGGTCCCTATGACGACTTCATCCAGATCGACGCGCCCATCAACAAGGGCAATTCCGGCGGTCCGGCCTTCGACATGAACGGCAATGTGATCGGCGTGAACACCGCGATCTACTCGCCGTCCGGCGGCTCGGTCGGCATCGGTTTCGACATTCCGTCCTCGACGGCCAAACTCGTCGTCGCGCAGCTGAAGGACAAGGGCACCGTCACCCGCGGCTGGCTCGGCGTGCAGGTGCAGCCGGTGACCGCCGAGATCGCCGACAGCCTCGGCCTCAAGGCGGCGCGCGGCGCGATCGTCGACAACCCGCAGGACGGCAGCCCGGCCGCGAAGGCCGGCATCGAGGCAGGCGACGTCATCACCGCCGTCAACGGCGCCGCGATCAAGGACTCCCGCGATCTCGCCCGCACCATCGCCGGATTGGCGCCGGGGTCGTCCGTGAAGCTCGACGTCGTCCACAAGGGCGACACCAAGACCGTGACGCTGGCGCTCGGCGAACTGCCGAACGAGCGGCAGGCCAAGGCTGACGATGGCAAGATGCAGCAGGGCCCCGGCACGCCGCGGCTCGGCCTCAGCCTGGCGCCGGCCGGCGACGTCGAGGGGGCAGGCCAGAAGGGCGTCGTCGTCACCGAGGTCGACCCGCAGGGGCCGGCGGCGCAGCGCGGCATCCAGACCGGTGACGTCATTCTCAATGTCGGGGGCAAGACCGTTGCCAATGTCGGCGACGTTCGTTCCGAACTGGCGCAGGCCAAATCGTCAGGCAAGAACAGCGTGTTGCTGCAGGTGAAGAACGCGGATGCGACCCGCTTCGTCGCGGTGCCGCTCGCCTGATCTCGTGGCCGTGACGGCAAATTCAAAAGGCGGCCTGCGGGCCGCCTTTTTCATGCGCACGAGCGACATACCCACAGGCGACCGATAACATTCTCGTTAACGGCAGGAATGATGACCGGTTCGTCCGAAAAAGCCGCGTTCGCTCGTCAGACTTCCGACTAGTGTGTTGTGCTTCGGCGGCAATGAAGCCACCCGAGGTGGATTGCAGGAGTGGAACTTCGGACGCCCGGCTGCCTTGTGGACCCGGCCGGTGGTTCGCATTTGATCGGTGCCGACATGGATCGATTGAAGCTCTCGCTGAAGCTTGCGCTGCTCGCGGCGCCGCTGGTGCTGTCGGCCGGAAGCGTCATGGGGCGCGATGACGGTCGTTTCGCCGACTCGCCGCTCAAACCGTGGTTCGACAGCCTGCGCAGCCAGATCGGCCCGTGCTGCTCCGATGCCGATGGTGTTGCCGTTGCCGATCCCGATTGGGACTCGCTCAACGGGCATTACCGGGTCCGTCTCGATGGAGAGTGGATCGAGGTGCCCGACGCAGCCGTGATCACCGAACCGAACCGCGCAGGCCGCACCATGGTCTGGCCGGTCAAGACGGTGTTCGGCGTTTCGATCCGCTGCTTCATGCCCGGCAGCATGATCTGACGCCGCTCGGCGTCACCGCGTGGCGGACTTGCGCTTCGAACTCTTCCTGCTCGTCTTCTTCTTTTTGGACGTTTTTCGCTTAGTCGCCCTCTTCGGCACCTTCTTGCCCTTCGCGCGCGCCTCCGACAGGCCGATCGCGATCGCCTGCTTGCGGCTCTTCACGCGTCCGCCGCGACCGCCGGGGCCGCTCTTCGCAGTGCCCTTCTTGTAGCGCCGCATCTCGCGCTCGACATCACTGCTGGCGCTGCGTGAGTAACGGCGCTTCTTCGCCTTGCGTGCCATCGATTCTCTCCGTTGGCTCTCGAAGAGAAACAGCAGTGCTGACGCTACGTTCCAAATGCGCGGCTGCGCGCCTCAGCAAAGCACCGGCCGGCGCGTCTTAGAACGAGTTTGCGAGTTCGATCTCGGCCTCGAGCACCTGGATCCGGCGCGCGGCTTCGGCAGAGGACAGACCGCGATCATATTGCGCAGGCTGGTAGGCCTCTTCGCTCAGCCGCTTCAGCCGCAGCCCCTGCGCCCGGGTCATCTGCTCCATGAGAAAAACCTTGGCATCGTATTTACCCTGAACCTGCATGTCCGCTCTCCCTCGCGATTTCATGGCTTGACTATATGTTCTTATTTTGTTCTAACAAGCCATGGACAACAGAATTAATGAAATTCGACGTAAAATCAGCGCCTTGAGGCTCGAGATGGCCGATGTCGAGGCGTCCGTGCGCGATTTCGTCAATCGCGACCGCGACTGCACCGAACGGGCCCAGGCGCAGATGGAGCTGCGCCGGAAAATCAATCTCCTGATCGGCGAATGGAAGGCCGCTGGCGGCGGCGAGGTGCTGCCCGACATCCGCGACCGGATGCGCCTCCGTCCGTTGAAAGGCGTAAGCAGACCGACGACGCGCTGCTGAGACAACCACGTAGCTGGCGTATGGAGGCAGACGGTGGAAGAAGACCCGGACGCCTACCGGATTCTGAAGCTGCGCGCCGAGATCCTCGAATTGGGCTCCGCCATCAGGCAGTTGCAGCGAGAGGGGCTCGACGATGCCGCAGCCCAGCTCCTGATTGTACGCAAGCGGGCACAGCTCGACCATCTCGTGAAGGCAAGCTCCGCAAGTCACCGCCTTGACGTCACCGACATCAGACGCAGCTAGAGCGGTGGCGCAACACGACACGCCGGAGCCCGTCAATGCCGGATGCCGAAATCACTGTTCTGCTGGAGGCGGTGCTCGACGATGTCCGCGCAGGCACACCCCCGTGGGACACGACGACGCGCGAACGCGTTGCCGTGAGATTGCGTGCCGTCGCGCGCGAGGATCATTGCTCTCTCGAGGATTTGGAGCGGGCCAGGCGAGACGCTCTGACCCGCGCACCGACCGCCATGTAGGTGGTGGTGAGGGAAAGAAGCCCCGCGTCGTCGCGGGGCTTCCTGTTACTGCGAGCGCGAGCTTACTTGCTCATTCCGTTCTGGGGCTTGGTCATGCTGCCGCCCTGATCGCTGCCGGGGCCGGCACCGCCCTGGCCGGACGCATCGGGCGGAACGGTCTTCTTCATGTTGGCGCCCGTCGTCGTCTGCGACATGGAAGCGTGATGCTTCTTGTGCGACTTGGCCTGCGCGGCAAACGGCGCGGCGGCGAGGCCGGTGGCCAGCATCACGGCGAGAGCGAGCTTGGTCGTCTTCATGCGAGGGAACTCCCTGAGTTGAATTGACGCAGGCAGCCAACCGCCATTTGTCGCGGGAGTTCCGAAGAAAGCGCCGCGTGCGTTTCACGCGCGCTTCAAGATTCCTTGTTCTCGTTGAGAATGAACACGACGCCTGTCAGCGCGGCACCGATGGCAAACGTCGTCACCATCGTGCCGACAAAGACGAAAGCCGCCGCACGGCCGCCATGGTTCAGCAGTTCTGCAACCGCAGGATTGGCCAGAATGAGCGCAAGCGTGAAGGCGAGACCGAAGGCAGCCCCCATCATCGCTTGCGTCATCAGCCTGATGGCGCCGGTGGGAGAGACCAGGCTTGGCGACTTCTCGGGTGACTTTTTCGCGCGCATGGAACTGCCGATCGATCTGGCATGCCAACGCTGGCCGCAATCGCGGGTTCCATCGCGCATGAAGGATTCGTCATGACCGCTTCATCCACCGTTCATGCCCACCTTGCGAGGATGAACGCCATGAACACGGGAACATCAGCTATGGGCAAGGTGGTCTTTCTCTATCGCTCGCTGGCCTACCGAAACGCCGCGGCCGACATGTTGCGCAAGGCACGCAAGCTGCCGCGCGGAGCGGAACGCAGTGCCGCTCGCCGCTACGCCACGGCGCTGCGCGATCTCGCGCAGACGGAAGCATGGCTCGAAGGGCGGGTCGCCGATGAATCGCGGCCGATGCCACGACTGAAAGTCGCCGCGTCGCGCTAGCCCGATGCGCGCTGGAGTTCGGGAGAGCTGCTGGCCTCGAACTTGTCCTGCGCAGCCGCCGTTGCCGGGCTCTTGCGCGTCAACGGCACCTCGAGACGGCAAAACAGGCCCTCTGAGCGCCAATCGAACTGCGCCTGTCCGCCGAGCTGGGACTCGACGCTGGCCAACAGGCTTCTCGTTCCGAAGCCGCGCGATTTCGGCGTCCTGACCAGCGGCCCGCCGGTCTCCTCCCACGTCAAGGTGAGAAGGTCGCTCTCGGCCTGCCAGCCGATCGCGAGGCGCCCCGACCGGGTCGACAGCGCGCCATACTTGGCCGAATTGGTGAAGAGCTCGTGCAGAGCCAGGGCCAGCGTCTGGGCCGTCGCCGGCAGCAACTGCACTTCGGGACCCGAAAGCTTGATCTGTCCGCCGAGCGAATAGGGCGCAAGCTCTTCGTCGATCAGCTTGGAGAGTTCGGCGCCCTGCCAGCTCGACAGCGACAGGATGGTGTGCACCCGCGCGAGCGCGTTGATGCGGCCCTCGACGGCCTTGACATAGGCTTTCATCTCGTCGGCGCGGGTGAGGCGCACGATCGACTGCGCCAGCGCCAGTGCGTTCTTGGCGCGGTGATCGACTTCACGTGCCAGCAGGTTCTGCCGCTCCTCGGCGCGCTTGCGTTCGGTGATGTCGACGGTGACGCCGCTCACCCGCACGACGCGACCGCTCGGGTTCACCGTTGCGGCTGCCGTGCCGACGCACCAGCGAATCTCGCCATCAGGCCGGCAGACACGAAACTCGCCCTCATAGGCGTGTGCGCCGGTGTCGAACGCGGCAATCGCCTGGCTGAATTGGTCGACGTCATCGGGGTGCAGCAGCGCCTGGATGTTGGCAGAGCTGACGTTGAAGGTTTCCGGCGTCACGCCGAAAATGCGGTACTGGCCTTCGTCCCACATCCAGTCGCCGTTGACCCAGTCCCAGTCCCAGGATCCCATCTTGCCGGCGGCGATTGCCATGCTGCGCCGCTCTTCGCTCTCGCGCAGCTTCGCAGTGGAGTTCTCGAGGTCGGCCGTGCGGGCACGAACGCGATCCTCGAGATCCTGGTTCAGCCGCTCGAGCTCGCGCGTCTTGCGATAGAGCTCGGCAAACACCTTGACCTTGGCGCGCAGCACTTCTGGCACGACGGGCACCGGCACGTAGTCGACCGCACCCATCTCGTAGCCGCGCAGGCGGTCGATGTCGCTGACTTGAATCGCCGAGATGAAGATCATCGCGGTCTTCTGGAACCGCGGGTGCTCGCGGATCATCGCCGCGAGCTCGAAGCCGTCGAGCTCGGGCATGCAGACGTCGACCAGGATCACCGCGATCTCGGTCTTGAGCAGCACCTCCAGCGCCTCGCGGCCGGACGAGGCGATCACGAGGTTCTCGCCGAGTTCCCTCAAGATCACCTCGTAGGCGAGCAGCTTGGCCGGCTGGTCGTCGACGAGGAGGATGTTGACCTTTTCGTGGTCCATTCTCGGATCCAGACTCAACGGTGCAGCCACATGCGGATCGCAAGCAGCAATTGATCGGTGTTGACGGGTTTGGCGAGATAATCGGAGGCGCCCGCCTCCAGGCATTTCTCGCGGTCGCCCTTCATCGCCTTCGCCGTCAGCGCGATGATCGGCAGGCGCAGGAAGGCCGGGTTCTCCCGGATCACGCCGATGGTCTGATAGCCATCCATCTGCGGCATCATGATGTCCATCAGCACGATGGCGATTTCCGGGTTGGATTCGACCAGCGTGACCGCCTCGCGGCCGGTGGTCGCGGTCAGCACCTTCATGCCGCGCCGTTCCAGAACGCTCGACAGCGCGAAGATGTTGCGGGCGTCGTCGTCGACCAGCAGGGCGGTCTTGCCGATCAGGTCCTCGTCGGAACTGTTCAGCTTCTCCAGCATGCGCTGCTTCTCGATCGGCAACTCGGTGATGACGCGATGCAGGAACAGCGCCGTCTCGTCGAGCAGACGCTCGGGCGATTCAACGCCCTTGACCACGATGCTGCGCGCCATGGTGTGGAGCTCGGCATCCTCTTCGGCCGAGAGCTCGCGGCCGGTGAACACCACCACCGGAACGTTGGACAGCGACTCGTCGCGGCGGATCTGGTCCAGCACCTCGAACCCGCTCATGTCGGGCAAGCGCAGATCGAGCACCACGCAGTCGCAGGGCGACTCGCGCAGCGTCGAGAGCGCGCCGGCGCCGGTGTCGGTGGTCACGATCTCGATGTCGTCGTGATGCAGCAGCTCGCGGATCGACATCTGTTCGGCCTCGTTGTCCTCGACGATCAGGAGCCGCTTGCGCCGCGGGCGCGCATATTCCTTGATTTGCGTCAGCGCGGCGGCAACGCCTTCGGTCGTCGTCGGCTTGTTGACGAAGGAGAAGGCGCCGCGGGCCAGCGCATGCTGGCGGTCCTCGTCGAGCGTGATGATCTGCACGGGGATGTGGCGCGTCAGCGGATTGTGCTTGAGCTGGCTCAGCACCGTCCAGCCGAGCATGTCGGGCAGGAACACGTCGAGCGACACGGCGCGCGGCTGATACTGTTTGGCAAGCTCCAGTGCCTCGGCGCCGCGCGCGGCGACCAGAACCTTGAAGCCCTTGTCGCGGGCGAGATCGACCAGGATGCGGGCATAGTGTGGATCGTCCTCGACGATCAGCAGGATGCTGTCGCCTGGCTCGAGATTGAGCCGGTCGTCGGGAAGCTGCTCGATGACGCGCTGCTGTTCCGGGGCGGCCGGCTGGAGCGCCGGCGGCTGGTTGTGTTGCTGCGCCGCCGGTGCTGCGCGCGGCGCCAGCGTCGGGCCGGAATATTTCAGCGGCAGATAGAGCGTGAAGCTCGAGCCCTTGCCGGGAGCGCTGCGCAGATGGATTTCGCCGCCGAGCAGGCTTGCAAGCTCGCGGCTGATCGCAAGGCCGAGGCCGGTGCCGCCATATTTGCGGCTGGTGCCGGCGTCGGCCTGCTGGAACGCCTCGAAGATCAGCTTCTGCTTTTCCGGGGGAATGCCGATACCGGTGTCGGAGACCTCGAAGGCGATCACGGCCGGCGCGGAGTTCAGCACCGGATGATCCGTGCCCCAGCCGCCGAGCGCACCGGCGACCTTCAGCCTCACTTCGCCTTCGGCGGTGAACTTGAAGGCGTTGGACAGCAGGTTCTTGAGCACCTGCTGCAGGCGCTTGGAGTCGGTGACGATGCTGCGGGCGAGGTTCGGATCGATATCGATCTTGAACGACAGGTTGCGGTTCTCGGCCTCGTGCCGGAACGGCCGCCCGACCGTTTCGAGCAGGTTCGCGGTCAGGATTTCCTCGGCGTCGACGGTCACCGTGCCGGACTCGATCTTGGAGAGATCGAGAATGTCGCTGATGAGGTTGAGCAGGTCGGTGCCGGCGCCGTGGATGGTGCGGGCGAATTCGACCTGTTTGGCGGACAGGTTGCCGTCCGGATTGTCGGTGAGCTGCTGTCCCAGGATCAGGATCGAGTTCAGCGGCGTGCGCAGCTCGTGGCTCATGTTGGCCAGGAATTCCGACTTGTACTTCGAGGTCAGCGCGAGCTCGGTCGCCTTTTCCTCGAGCGCGCGACGGGCCTGCTCGATTTCCTGGTTCTTGCGCTCGACTTCGACGTTGCGTTCGGCGAGCTGCTGGGCCTTCTGCTCGAGCTGGTCGTTGGTCTGCTGCAATTCGCGCTGCTGGGTCTGGAGCTCGCCGGCGAGCTGCTGCGACTGCTTGAGCAGGCCTTCGGTCTGCATCGTGGCTTCGATCGAATTGAGCACGATGCCGATGGAGTCGGTGAGCTGCTCCAGGAACGTCATCTGCGAGGTCGTGAACGTGGTGAGCGAAGCGAGCTCGATCACCGCCTTGACCTGGCCCTCGAACAGCACCGGCAGCACCACGAGGTTCTTCGGTGCGACGCGGAGCAGCGCCGAATTGATCGGCACCACGTCGGCGGGAATGTCGGAGACCACGCGCGGACGCCGGTCGACGGCGCACTGGCCGATCAGGCCGTCGCCAAATGGCAGTACGCGCTGATAGGGGTAGACGCCGTCGCCGGCGTAGGAGGCGAGCAACAGAAGCTGCGGATTGTCCTCGTTCTCGACCTGGTAGATCACGCCGGTATGGGCGTTCACCAGCGGCGACAATTCGGTGAGCAGCAACCGGCCGACGGTCGTCAGGTCGCGCTGGCCCTGAAGCATGTTGGTGAATTTGGCGAGGTTGGTCTTCAGCCAGTCCTGCTCGGTGTTCACGTCCGTCGTCAGGCGGAGATTCGTGATCATCGTGTTGATGTTGTCTTTCAGCTCGGCGAGTTCGCCGCGGGCATCGACCTGGATCGACGGGGTGAGGTCGCCCTTGGTCACGGCGGTCGCGACCTCGGCGATCGCGCGCACCTGGGAGGTGAGATTGGCCGCCAGCAGGTTGACGTTGCCGGTCAGGTCCTTCCAGGTGCCGGCGGCGCCGGGCACGTCGGCCTGGCCGCCCAGCCGTCCTTCGACGCCGACCTCGCGCGCCACCGACGACACCTGGTCGGCGAAGGTCGCGAGCGTCTCGGTCATGTTGTTGATGGTGTCGGCGAGCGCGGCAACCTCGCCCTTCGACTTCACCGTGAGATTTTGTTTCAAGTCACCGTTCGCAACTGCGGTCACCACCTTGACGATGCCGCGGACCTGCTCGGTGAGGTTCGCCGCCATGAAGTTGACGGTGTCGGTGAGGTCCTTCCAGGTGCCGGCGACGCCAGGCACTTGCGCCTGGCCGCCGAGCTCGCCCTCGGTGCCGACCTCGCGCGCCACGCGCGTCACTTCGCCGGCGAAGGCGTTGAGCTGGTCCACCATGGTGTTGATGGTGTTCTTGAGCTCGAGGATTTCGCCCTTCACGTCCACGGTGATCTTGCGGGACAAGTCGCCGCGCGCCACGGCGGTGGTGACTTCGGCGATGTTGCGGACCTGCGTGGTGAGGTTCGCGGCCAGCAGGTTGACGTTGTCGGTGAGATCCTTCCAGGTGCCGCCGACACCGGGCACGACGGCCTGGCCGCCGAGCCGGCCTTCGGTGCCGACCTCGCGCGCCACGCGCGTCACTTCGGCGGCGAAGGAGCGGAGCTGCTCGACCATCGTGTTCAGGGTGTCCTTGAGCAGCAGGATCTCGCCGCGCACGTCCACCGTGATCTTCTTCGACAGGTCGCCGCCGGCGATTGCGGTCGCAACCTCGGCGATGTTGCGGACCTGGGCCGTCAGGTTCGAGGCCATGAAGTTGACGTTGTCGGTGAGGTCCTTCCAGGTGCCGGCGACGCCGGACACTTCGGCCTGGCCGCCGAGCTTGCCTTCGGTGCCGACCTCGCGCGCGACGCGCGTGACTTCGCCGGCGAAGGCGTTGAGCTGATCCACCATGGTGTTGATGGTGTTCTTGAGCTCGAGGATTTCGCCCTTCACGTCCACGGTGATCTTGCGGGACAAATCGCCGCGCGCCACGGCGGTGGTCACTTCGGCGATGTTGCGGACCTGGGCGGTGAGGTTGCCGGCCATCGAGTTCACGGAGTCCGTCAAATCCTTCCAGGTGCCGGCGACGCCGGGCACGTTGGCCTGGCCGCCGAGGCGGCCTTCTGTGCCGACCTCGCGCGCGACGCGCGTCACCTCGCCCGCGAAGCGGTTGAGCTGGTCGACCATCGTGTTCAGCGTGTCCTTGAGCTGAAGGATCTCGCCGCGGACGTCCACCGTGATCTTGCGCGAGAGGTCGCCGCCGGCAATTGCGGTCGCGACCTCGGCGATGTTGCGGACCTGGGCGGTGAGGTTGCCCGCCATCGAGTTCACGGAGTCCGTCAAGTCCTTCCAGGTGCCGGCGACGCCCGGCACGCCGGCCTGGCCGCCGAGCTTGCCGTCGGTGCCGACCTCGCGCGCGACGCGGGTGACTTCACCGGCGAAGGCGTTGAGCTGGTCCACCATGGTGTTGAGCGTTTCCTTCAGCTGAAGGATCTCGCCCGACACGTTCACGGTGATCTTTTTCGACAGGTCGCCCTTGGCGACGGCGGTCGCGACTTCGGCGATGTTGCGGACCTGGCCGGTCAGGTTCGACGCCATCGAGTTGACCGAGTCGGTCAGGTCCTTCCAGGTGCCGCCGACGCCGCGCACGACGGCCTGGCCGCCGAGCTTGCCTTCGGTGCCGACCTCTCGCGCGACGCGCGTGACTTCGCCGGCGAAGGCGTTGAGCTGGTCCACCATGGTGTTGATGGTGTCTTTCAGCTCCAGAATTTCGCCGCGGACGTCCACGGTGATCTTCTTGGACAAGTCGCCGCCGGCGACCGCCGTCGTCACCTCGGCGATGTTGCGGACCTGCGCGGTCAGGTTCGACGCCATCGAGTTGACGCTTTCGGTGAGGTCCTTCCAGGTGCCGGCGACGCCGAGCACGTTGGCCTGGCCGCCGAGCCGTCCCTCGGTGCCGACCTCGCGGGCGACGCGCGTGACTTCGCCGGCAAAGGCGTTGAGCTGGTCCACCATGGTGTTGAGCGTTTCCTTCAGCTGAAGGATTTCGCCCGATACGTTCACCGTGATCTTCTTCGACAGGTCGCCGCCGGCGATGGCGGTGGCGACGTCGGCGATGTTGCGGACCTGCGCGGTCAGGTTCGACGCCATGAAGTTGACGTTGTCGGTGAGGTCCTTCCAGGTGCCGGCGACGCCGGGCACCTGCGCCTGGCCGCCGAGCTTGCCTTCGGTGCCGACCTCGCGCGCGACGCGGGTCACTTCGGACGCAAAGGAGTTGAGCTGGTCCACCATGGTGTTGATGGTGTCCTTCAGCTCCAGGATTTCGCCGCGCACGTCCACGGTGATCTTGCGCGAGAGGTCGCCGCGCGCCACGGCGGTCGTCACGTTGGCGATGTTGCGGACCTGCGCGGTGAGGTTGCCGCACATCGCGTTCACGGAGTCGGTCAGGTCCTTCCAGGTGCCGGCGACGCCGGGCACGATGGCCTGGCCGCCGAGCTTGCCGTCGGTGCCGACCTCGCGGGCCACGCGCGTCACTTCGGAGGCGAAGGAGCGCAGCTGGTCCACCATCGTGTTGATGGCTTCCTTGAGCTGAAGGATCTCGCCGCGGACGTCGACCGTGATCTTCTTGGACAAGTCGCCATTGGCGACTGCGATCGTCACTTCGGCGATGTTGCGAACCTGGTTGGTCAGGTTGTTCGCCATCGAGTTGACGCTCTCGGTCAGGTCCTTCCAGACGCCGGTCACCTCGGGCACCTGGGCCTGACCGCCGAGCTTGCCCTCGGTGCCGACCTCGCGGGCGACGCGAGTCACCTCGGAGGTGAACACGCCGAGCTGCTTGATCATCGTGTTGACGATCGTCGCCGATTGCAGGAATTCACCGCGGAGCGGGCGGCCCTCGACGTCGAGCTTGACGGTCTGGAGCAGGTCGCCCTGCGCCACGGCCGCCACTGCACGCGTCACCTCGCGCGTCGGCCAGAGCAGATCGTCGATCAGCGTGTTGACGGAGCCTTCCATGTCGGCCCAGGAGCCGCTGGCGAGGCCGAACTTCACGCGCTGGCGGGTCTTGCCCTCGCGTCCCACCACCTGGCCGACCAGCTCGAGCTGCTGCGCCATGCGCTGGTTGGCCGCGATGATTTCGTTGAAGGTGTCGGCAATCTTGCCGTCGATGCCGAGATAGTCGCCGCTCATGCGCACGGAGAAATCGCCGCTGCGCATGGCCTGGAGCGCGAGGAGCAGTTCCGCCCGGGAGTCCGGCTCCGATGTGCCGTTGGGTTTGGGTTTCGGGACGCGACGACCGGAGCGCGATGCTGTTCCGGGATCGAGGTCGCTCATACTAATTCCCCCGCAGGCGCCGGCCGAATCCAAGGCGTGACGCGTTTGGCCAAAATAGAGCGTCAGCCAAATTCGAAATCAAGCGTCAAGGTTGCGACGCGAGGGATTGGAACCTGCCGTGCTCAGCCCGGCCAAACTAACAGCGAAGATTGCCGAGAGTTCCAACCAATTGCGTAAAAATTCTTAGCCCTTAGCAGGGGCCTCCAGGTGTTCCAGTTTCGAAACTCGCGGCCTTCGACTTAGGAACGGCAGGACAGGCCCTGAGGTTGACCCGACAGCACAGGGAGAGCGCATATGAAAGCCGGACTGGCAATATTCATCGCCGCGTTGTTCGCCACGGGATCTGCGCTGGCACAGGCCGGCGCACCGAGCGGATGCGGGGCCGTCACCGGCGATCCCGCAGCGAGTTCGGCCACGTCCCATGCGGGTTCGCAGACCACGGGGACCGCCACCAAGTCGAACCCCAGCGGCAGTGGCACCTCGACCTCAGGCGGCAAGGATGCCAATGGCGATGCCGGCCGGGACAGGATGCCTGGCAGCGATCGCACCGTGCGTCCGATGAACCAGCAGCATCATCCGGAGGACAAGTAGCGCTGCTACTTGTCGGCCATGGTGCGTTCAGCGTCCTTCAACTGTGCGCGCAGCACCGGGAGGTGCTCGCGCGCGAAGGCCGCGAGAACGGGGTTGTCCGGCGTCTTCAGGTAGCGCTCGAGCAGGGTGATCGTGGATTCGTATTCCGGGATCTGGGCGGCGTAGAACGTTCTCACATAGGCCGGCCCCTCGGAATCGTCGGGCTTGGCGAGGCTGATGCCCGCTGATGTCGTCTTGCTGATGCGCGGCTCGGCGCCGATCGTGTCCTGGATCTGCTTCAGGGCCTTGTCGCGCTTTGCCGCCTCTTCGGCGCGCAGCGCGGCGAGGTTCTTGACCTCGGCATTGCCCTTCAAATCGGTGCTCTCCAGCAGGCCCTGCTGGAAGCGGCCGAAGGCGTAGAGGCCGCTGATGACATCGGTCGCGTCAGGCGCCCGATCGCCGCGCAATCGTTCGCCGGTGCTGTCGGCAAGCGCCGCAGTGCTGATGAAGGCCAGGACAATCGCGACAAATATCCTCATGAACCTCCAATGACCTGTAACGTGCAAAGTTCCGGCGAAGCGTTACCATCCCGTAAGGGCGGTTGCAGGCCGGAGGTTCCGTACCCAATTCTTGTTCATGAAACAGTCAGACATCTTCAGGGATAACGCCGAGAACTGCCTGCAACTGGCCGAGCGCTCGGAAGGGCAACCCGCTTATAATCGCTATTCACGCATGGCGGATGCCTGGACGGCCCTGGCGAAGGAGCAGGACTGGCTCGACGGCGAAGTCCCGCCCGTCAAGGACGGCGTCGTGCAAAGCCAGGGCGTCTGACCGCTCTCTCTCTCTCTCTTTGGTGACTCCGCGTGTGAGGCGGCTCACGGAATGGGCTGCACCAATCAACCATCATCCGGGAATAGTCGATCGCGTTGGTTTTCAATTCCAGAAGGAGGTTTTGCGATGGCTCCACGTCTGGCACTTTTCTCCCTCATTCTCGCCTTTGGCGTCTCTGTCGCGTTTGCGACGGTCACGACGGTTCGGCAGGTGCATCAGGAAAATGCATCCGTGATGGTGCACGCGGCGCACAGCTAGCACTGCTGCTTCTCGCGCTCACAGGAACATTCGGCGCAGCGGCGCGTAGGCGCTCCGAGGCATCGGCAGAGGCGAGAGGATAGCATGGCACATTCCGACCACGGCATCGTCAAGGACAAGCGCGCGGAGGATCAGCCGCGCGACAAGCAGCGTGCGCAGACGGTGCACAACACGAACCAAAACGGTTCGCCCTCGCGTGAGGCGACGCGCGACCCCGAGCTCAACGACGACAGCAAGACGCCGGGCTCAGGCATGACGCCCGACGATTCCGGCGCTGCGCCCAGCGGCTGAATCTGCGAGGAACGAATCTTCCTACGAGGAGTCGACAGTTTGCTTCCGGTGACATGCCCCCGGTGCTCCGGAAGCAACTCCAAGGACGGCCCTGGCACCCACCGTGCCGGGGTCGTTTGCTGTTGGAAGATCAGTCCTCGGAATCGTTGTTGCCCTGCACGTGCCCCTCGGGCCCGCGGCCGAACACGCCGAAATCGCTCGACTTGACGCCTGCTACGGCGTCGATGCCGGCAGCGGCCAGTCCAAGCTTGAGCAACTCGCGGACACCCGCCGCGCGGGTCGGCATGCGATGCTTGAAGCGGAAATCGTCGATGGCGGCCAGTTCTTCAGGCGAGAGCATGACCTGGAGGCGCTCGGCGCGAAGGTCGTTCATGGTCAATCACGCAATTTGAGCAGGTTGAGTAGTTTACTCAACGAACAAACTTGACGGGAGTTCCACAGGAGTCGCAAGACAAGCCAAATGAGTAAAAATACTCAGTAAAATCAATAAGTTATTATTGAAACGACTTGTGCGGTGGCGCATTCTCCTTGAAAGGGAGATTGGCCATGACAGAGGAAGTCAGGTTACCCCGCAAGCTTTCCGACGAGCCCGATGCGCAGAAACCAGTGCGTCCGAGCCACCAGAAGGTCATCGATCAGGTCGAGCGCTGGGCCAACAGCCCCGGCCTGCAACCTCCAAGGACAGATAATGCGGAAACGATCTGAACCCCACACATTCGAACAACGTCTGGCCGCGCAGAGGCTGCGGCTCGAGGACGAACTGTCGCGCTTGCCGGACGGTCATCGGCGCGACTCCGTCGTGGCCCGCATCGAACAGTTGCAGACTGCAGCCGAGATGCATGATTTCTTGATGCCGAGAGAGTCGGACGCAGCTGCACGCCAGCCTTGACGCGCGCAAGCTCGAGGCCAATGCGCGCAGCGTCACTTGCCAGGAACGATCGCCATCGCGTCCGGTTGATCTCCACACATTGCTGAGTGGAGAAGAAACATGTTGAATCAAGGCGAGCTGGATCGCAGCGAGATGGGCCGGCTGATCGGCAGCGATAAGGTCGAGGGAACGTCGGTCTACGGTGCCGATCGCAGCCGGATCGGCTCGATCGAACGCGTGATGATCGACAAGATGAGCGGCAAGGTGTCCTACGCCGTGCTCGGCTTCGGCGGATTTCTGGGCCTCGGCAACGATCACTATCCCCTGCCGTGGCAGTCGCTGAAATACGACACCGAACTCGGCGGCTATGTCACCGGGATCACCGCCAAGGCGCTGGAAGGTGCGCCGAAATATGGCGAGCGCAGTGACTGGAACTGGGGCGACGACGCCGCGATGCGCGGCATCAACGCCTACTACGGCGTTCCCTTCGCTTGAGCGTATCGCGAACAGTGGGAGATCTGATGAGCCAGGAAAAGCCAACCGACGATCCCCGGCATCAGAATGACTGGGGATCGCACGCCCAGACGGACAAGCCCTGGAAGGGCAATCCGGAGAAGGAACAGAAGCCGGGCGACAAAAAGCCCGACCTGGAGAAATGGCACGCGACCAAGACGCACTGACCGGGTGCGCGGGTCACCAAAGAAGCGCGGCACAAATGGTGTCGCGCTTCTTTCTTGCGCAACGCGTTCACGAATGACGGCGGTGCTCCCGCAACCCGGAACCATGCCGCAGGGCTGCGGTTGGGCTCCCGGCGTGCGCGCATGGCCAATTCCCGTTTGCGGCAGCCGGAAGTCCCGATCGAGGTGTTCGCCGTGGATGCTCAAACCCGGGAGCGTGGGCCGTCCGCGGAGCAGCCGCAGAGGGTGGAAGCTCCAAAGGAATCGCATGATCCCAAGCTCGAAACCAGGGATCAGTCCGGTAAGCCGGGCAAGACCCCGTCGCTGCGCGAGCGGCTAGCCGCGCATTGGCTGCTCGCGACCATCGGTGCCATCGTGCTGATCGCGATGCTGGTCGGCGGTCTGCTCTATTGGCGCGATGTCCGCCACTACGAATCCACCGACGACGCCTTCGTCGCCGCGCGCAGCTTCTCCGTGGCCTCGAAGGTCGGCGGTTACGTGACCGACATCCCTGTCACCGACAACCAGCATGTCGATGCCGGCGATCTCCTCGCCAAGATCGACGAGCGCGACTATCGCATCGCCGTCGATCAGGCGGCGGCGCAGGTCGAGGTCTCCAAGGCCAACATCGACAATGTCGAGGCGCAGATCGCTTCGCAGCGGGAGCAGATCAAGCAGGCCCAGGCGCAGCTCGAACAGGCGCAGGCCCAGCTCCAGTTCTCGCAGGAGGAGTTTGCGCGCGCCCAGGATCTGGTCGAGAAGGGCGCCGGCACCGTGCAGCGCCAGCAGCAGACCCGCTCCGATCTCCAGGCGCAGCAAGCCAACACAGAGCGCAGCAAGACTGCCGTGACTGCCGCGCAACTCGGCATCAAGACGCTGCAGGCCCAGCTCGAAGGCGCCAGGGCGCAACTTCAGCAGTCGCAGGCGCAGCTCGATCAGGCCAGGCTGAACCTGCAATACACCAACGTCGTCGCCGCGCAGTCCGGCCGCGTCGTCAAGCTCTCCGGCGCCAAGGGCACGTTCGTCACCGCCGGCCAGAGCCTGATGATGTTCGTGCCCGACGACGTCTGGGTCGTCGCCAACTACAAGGAGACCCAGCTCGCCGACATGCGGCCGGGACAGCCGGTCGAAATCCGCATCGATGCCTATCCGGGACGCAAGCTGACCGGTCACGTCGCTTCCGTGCAGCCGGGCTCCGGCACCGCCTTCAGCCTGCTGCCGGCGGAGAATGCCACCGGCAATTACGTCAAGGTGGTGCAGCGCGTGCCGGTGAAGATCGTGGTCGACAATTGGCCGTCCGATCTGCCCGTTGGTCCCGGCATGTCGGTCGTGCCCTGGACCAGGGTGCGATGACCGACGCCACGCAAGACGGCGCCTCTGCCGGGGGCTGGTCGCCCGAGCGGTCGGCGGCCGGCGGGCACAATCCCTACCTCATCGCCTTCGTGGTCTCGATCGCGACCTTCATGGAGGTGCTCGACACCACCATCGCCAACGTCGCACTGCGCCATATTGCCGGCGGGCTCGCGGTCGGCATCGACGAGAGCACCTACGTCATCACCAGCTATCTCGTCGCCAACGCCATCGTGCTGTCGATCTCGGGCTGGCTCTCGACGGTGATCGGCCGCAAGCGCTTCTACATGATGTGCGTTGCGATCTTCTCGGTCGCATCGCTCTTATGTGGCTTCGCCTGGAATCTCGAGGCGCTGGTGCTGTTCCGCATCATTCAGGGGCTCGGCGGCGGCGGCATGGCCACCAGCGAGCAGGCGATCCTCGCCGACTCCTTCCCTCCGCATAAGCGCGGACAGGCCTTTGCCATCTACGGCGTCGCCGTGGTCGTCGCGCCGGTGATCGGTCCGACGCTCGGCGGCTGGATCACCGACACCTACAGCTGGCATTGGGTGTTCCTGATCAACGTGCCGATGGGACTGCTCTCGCTGTTTCTTGTCGGCACGCTGGTCAAGGAGCCGTCGGGGGCGGAGGAGGAGAGGGAGAAGCTGCTGAGCAAGGGCCTGCGCGTGGATTATATCGGCTTCGCGCTGGTCGCGATCGGGCTCGGCTCGCTCGAATACGTGCTCGACGAAGGCCAGCGCAACGACTGGTTCGGCTCGAACATGATCGTCTTCTTCGCGGTGCTGTCGGCTGTGTCGCTGCTCGCCCTGATCCCGTGGGAGCTGACGCGCGAGGATCCGATCGTCGATCTCCGTCTGCTCGGCCGGCGGCAGTTCGGTGCCTGCTTCCTGGTGATGCTCGGTACCGGCGCAGTGCTGATCTCGACCACGCAGCTCTTGCCGCAACTGCTCCAGACCGAGCTGAACTACACGGCGCTCTTGGCCGGTCTCGCGCTGTCGCCCGGCGGCATTGCGACGCTGGTGCTGATGCCCGTGGTCGGCCGCCTCGTCAGCACGGTGCAGCCGAAATATCTCATCATGACGGGCGCAGCGATCGTCGCGCTGTCGATGTGGCATCTGACCGGGATCGATGGCGACATCACCTATGGCTACGCGGCGCTGTCGCGCATCTTCCTCGCACTCGGTCTGCCTTTCCTGTTCCTGCCGGTGACGACCGCCTCGTACGACGGCGTGCCGCCCGACAAGACCAACCAGGCTTCTGCGTTGATCAACGTCGCCCGCAACATCGGCGGCTCCATGGGCGTCGCGCTGGCGCAGACGGTTCTGGCGCAGCGCCAGCAATTCCACCAGAGCCGCCTGATCGAGCACGCCGCGCCGTCCGACCTCGGCTACCAGCAGACCATCGACGCGATGACGCGCTACTTCCAGGCCCAGGGCTCGAACGCCGGCGATGCCGCCTCGCAAGCGGTCGCCTGGGTCGGCCACACTTTGCAGCAGCAGGTCGACTTCCTCGCTTATATCGACGTGTTCTGGACGCTCGCGGTCATCGCGGTGCTGATGATTCCGACCGCGGCGGTGCTGCGCCCGATCGATCTCGGCGCGCCGGCGCGGGGGCATTAGGCAGCGTCGGCGCCTCGCCGACCCGGCCCCGCATGCACATGCACCTGTTTCGCATGCAGCGTCTCGCCGCATTCCGAGCACACCATCACCGGGTCGAACTGCTTGCCGCAGCTCTTGTGCTCATGCAGCAGCGGGCGGCCGCGCTCGTCGCCCATGTGAGTGTCGCCCCAATGCACCATCGCCATGATAACAGGATAGAGGTCGAGCCCCTTCTGCGTCAGGATATATTCGTAGCGCTTTGGCGCCTCGGAATAGGGCACGCGACGCAGGATGCCGAAACGCACGAGCTTCTTCAGCCGCTCCGACAGCAGGTGCCGCGTGATCTGGAGCGAGGACTGGAATGCCTCGAAGCGGCGCACGCGCAGGAAGCAATCGCGCAGGATCAGCAGCGTCCAGCGGTCGCCGACCACGGCGACGGTGCGCGAGAGCGAGCAGGGCTCTTCCTCCAACGTTTCCCACTTCATGATCCCGTCTCCGGCTTAAGTCTGAAAAAGGAACTGACTTGAACGATCAAAGATATTTCGAGCGAAGCCTAGCATTTCAGCCCGGTATTTGACAGTTCTATTTTAGAACTATAGCCTCCGTTCCAATCGGATGCTCTCACCGGAGGAGGCGACCTTGCCCAAGCGAAATGCGACCGCGGCCGTGATCGGGGCCGGCGATTTCATCGGCTCGGAAATTGCCAAGAAATTCGCGGCCGAGGGATTCACGGTCTTCGCCGGCCGTCGCAACGGCGACAAGCTCGCGCCGCTGGTGAAGGACATTGAATCCGCCGGCGGCGAGATCCATGCGCGTTCGCTGGACGCGCGCAAGGAGGAGGAAATCATTTCCTTCCTCAACGACGCCGACAAGCACGCTCCGCTGGAGGTCTGCATCTTCAATGTCGGCGCCAACGTCAATTTCCCGATCCTCGACACCACCGAGCGCGTGTTTCGCAAGGTCTGGGAGATGGCCTGCTACTCCGGCTTCCTCGCCGGGCGCGAGGCGGCGCGGCTGATGCTGCCGCGCGGCGGCGGCAACATCTTCTTCACCGGCGCGACCGCCTCCTTGCGCGGCGGCAGCGGCTTTGCCGCCTTCGCCAGCGCCAAGTTTGGCCTCCGCGCGGTGGCGCAGGCAATGGCGCGCGAGCTCGGGCCGAAGAATATCCACGTCGCCCATCTCATCATCGATTCCGGCGTCGACACCGAATGGGTGCGGCAGCGCCGGATCGAGGCGCTCGGGCCGAATGCGCTCGACAATCCCGACCTGCTGATGCCGCCGTCGGCCGTCGCCGATTCCTATTGGCGGCTCTATCAGCAGCCCAGGAGCGCCTGGACCTTCGAGATGGAGATCCGCCCGTTCGGCGAGAAATGGTGACCGCCGCGCATAAGTCCGGCTAGACTGATCCCAACACCAGGCAAAATTCCGGGAGGAGAACTTAAGTGAAGACCGCGATCACCGAACTGTTCGGCATCGAGCATCCCATCATCCAGGGCGGCATGCATTTCGTCGGCTTTGCCGAGCTGGCCGCCGCCGTCTCCAATGCCGGCGGGCTCGGCATCATCACCGGCCTGACGCAGAAGACGCCGGAATTGCTCGCCAAGGAGATCGCGCGCTGCCATGACATGACCGACAAGCCGTTCGGCGTGAACCTCACCTTCCTGCCGACCTTTTCGGCGCCGCCTTATCCGGAATACATCGCGGCCATCGTCGAGGGCGGCATCAAGGCGGTGGAGACCGCGGGCCGCAGTCCGGAGCAATACATGCCGGCGCTGAAGGCCGCCGGCATCAAGGTGATCCACAAATGCACTTCGGTCCGCCACTCGCTGAAGGCCGAGCGCATCGGCTGCGACGCTGTCAGCGTCGACGGCTTCGAATGCGGCGGCCATCCCGGCGAGGACGACATCCCGAACATGATCCTGCTGCCGCGCGCGGCGGAGGAGCTGAAAATCCCGTTCGTGGCGTCCGGCGGCATGGCCGACGGGCGCAGCCTCGTCGCGGCCCTGTCGCTGGGGGCGGCCGGCATGAACATGGGCACGCGCTTCATCGCGACCAAGGAAGCGCCGGTCCATCAGAACGTGAAGAACGCGCTGGTCGCGGCCACCGAGCTCGACACCCGCCTGATCATGCGGGCCCTGCGCAACACCGAGCGCGTGCTGAAGAACGCCAATGTCGACCGCCTGCTCGAAATCGAGCACGCCAAGGGCGACAAGCTCACGATCGACGACATCCACGACCAGGTCGCTGGCGTCTATCCCAAGGTCATGCTGGACGGCCAGATGGATGCCGGTGCCTGGAGTTGCGGCATGGTCGCTGGTCTCATCCACGACATCCCCTCCTGCAAGGAACTCGTCGACCGCATCATGAGCGAGGCGGAACAAATCATCCGCAGCCGACTTATGGGGTTCCTGGATGGGACCGGTGCGACACGAAAGGTCGCCTGACACCGCCAAACTTCTTAACCACTGTTACAATTGACCGCTGGAATTGCGCGCGACGCCTCCTAAATAGGGGTAAATTACCTCTTAACAATCAATTTCAGGAGGCGTCCGTGGTCCTGAAAAGCGTTCCTTTCGCGGTTGCCATTGCGGTCGCGCTTGCAGTGGGCGGTATCGCGCGCGCTGACGACTACAAGCCCGACGAATATCTCGGTCTCGATCTCTCCAAGGCTGTCCTGTCGCCGAAGCGGCTCGGGCCGGAGACGCAGTTCGCGCCGATCGCGATGGAGGCGAAGGGCGGCAACGAGGCGCAGGCCCGTGCCGAGCCGATCGACGTGCCGAAGAAGGTCGCGGCCGAACGCGTGCACGTGTCGGAGCCGAAGGTCGCTCGGGCGAAGAGTCAGCCGCGTGGCGCAGCCCGCACCAGGCTCGCGCATCGCCACGGCAATCCGCTCGACGCGCAGGCGATGGACACCCGCATCCAGACCTGGCCGTGCCGCTCCGGCGGCATCTGCAATTGGAAGCACTAGGCGCGTCGTTGTTTCCTGACCTCACCTCGCGTGCGGGAGAGGGGAACACTTAACCCGATCTTGATTGGCCGCTGCGTGCGCGGCGCGCTATAGTGGCTGCTCCCGCCACCTCTTTTCCATCACCGTAGAGTCTGCTCACGCGGCATCGCCGCGCGCATCCGGCGGGCTGAAATGCCTCAGGGAGCCTGTTCAATGGACAATCTGAAAACACAGGGCATCAGCATGCCCAAGCTCGGTCTTGGCACCTTCCGCATGCAGGGCGATGCCTGCCGTGCCGCGGTCGAGAGCGCGCTGTCGATCGGCTATCGCCACATCGACACCGCCGAAATGTATGCCAACGAGGAAGCGATCGGCGCCGCGCTCGCCGCTAGCTCCGTGCCGCGTGGCGAACTGCACGTCACGACGAAGGTCTGGCACGAGAATTTGGCGCCGGACGCAATCCGCCGCGCCTTCGATGCCAGCCTGAACAAGCTCGGGCTCGACCACGTCGATCTCTATCTCGTGCATTGGCCGTCGAGATCGGGAAACTGGGGCGCGGTGTTCGAGACCTTGATGAAGCTGAAGGAGGAGGGACGCACGCGGGCGATTGGCGTCGCCAATTTCACCACGGCGCTGCTCAAGGTCGCGGTCGAGGACGTCAAGGCGCCCATCGCCTGCAACCAGATCGAGTATCATGCGATGCTGGATCAATCGAAAGTGCTGGCCTATCTCAAGGCAAAGTCGATCCCGCTGGTCGCCTATTGCCCGCTGGCGCAGGGACGGTTCGCCTCGGACCCGGTGCTTGGCGAGATCGGCGCCAAGCACAACGCGAGCGCAGCGCAGGTCGCGCTGAAATGGCTGCTCGACCAGGACGGCGTCGCCGCGATCCCGAAGGCATCGCGCCGCGACAGTCAGCAGGCCAATCTGGATGCGCTGAAGATCGTGCTGGATGATGCCGACCGCAAGAAGATCGCGGCACTGCCGAAGGACAGGCGTTGCGTCAATCCGGGCTTTGCACCGGCCTGGGATTAGGGCCTGCACTCATAAAGGCGCTGATGTCGGCTTTCGGGCGCAAGCAGAAATGCCATGCTTCATCAGAGCATCGCTGCTTGTGAACCCTTTGCCAACGTTTACGCTTCTGATCAAAGCCGATCCTCTAAACATGTTGGGTGTGACAAATGTCACATAATCCCTGCTTGCCTTGCGGCAGTCTGTGCGTAGGCTGCGCACATATTGCCGGGGACTGGAATGGGCGCTTTTCGTTGGTTTCTTTTCATCGTTTCCATCTGGCTGTTGTGTGGTTCGGCCCACGCCGAGCGTCGCATCGCGCTGGTGATGGGCAACTCGGCCTACAAGAACGTGGGGAAGCTCTCGAACCCTGCGAATGATGCCGCGCTGGTCGGGGGCATGTTCAAGAAGGCGGGGTTCGATTGGGTTGACATCAGGACGGACCTCAAGGCTTCCGAGATGCGGAAAGCGCTCCGCGATTTCGGCGGGCGAGCGCGAGATGCTGAGGTAGCCGTCATCTACTATGCCGGTCACGGCATTGAACTGGATGGAACCAACTACCTTATCCCGACCGACGCGGCTCTGGAAACCGACAGCGACGTTCTCGATGAGGCCGTGGGACTCGACCGGGCGCTGTTCGCCGTCGAGCCTGCAAAACAACTTCGACTCATCATTCTGGACGCCTGCCGCGACAATCCGTTCGCCAAGACCATGAAGCGGACCGTTGCTGCTCGTGCCATCGGGCGCGGCCTCGCCAAGGTTGAGCCGACCAGCCCCAACACGATGATTGCGTTCGCAGCGAAGGCAGGGTCTACGGCTTCGGATGGTGATTCGAAGGACAGTCCATTCGCCCTAGCACTTGTGGAGCGCCTGCCAACGCCCGGTCTCGACCTGCGCAAGGCGTTCGGGTTTGTCCGAGACGATGTGTTGAAGAACACCAGCTATCAGCAAGAACCGTATGTGTACGGCTCGCTTGGCGGTGATGATGTGGCGTTGGTGGCCGCGAAACCGGCACCGGCTGGCCTTCAAGCAAGTCCCCAAGATGCCGTTCGCAAAGACTACGAGCTTGCCCTACAACTCGGCACCCGCGATGGTTGGACAGCATTCCTCAGCCAGTATAGCGAGGGTTTCTATTCCAATCTTGCCAAGGGGCAACTCAACAAAATAGCGGCGGAGGAAGCCCGCACAACCGCGACCGAGAAGGCGCGGCAGGCCGAAGATGAGAAGGCCCGACTCATCGCCGACCGCGCAAAGAAGACCGAACAGGACAAAGCCGCCGCCGCAGCGAAGGCTGCTGAGGATGCGCGGCTCGCCGCTGAGAAGGCCAAGCAAGTCGAGGAAGCGAAGGCCGCCGCTGCCGAACAGCGCCGCAAGGAGATTGAGGCCGCTGTTGCCAAGGCTCTGGCTGATAGGCAGGTGGCAGAGAAGAAGGGCGGCTCCGATGCCGACCAGAAGGTTGCTGCCCTCCCGTCGCCTGCACCCTCGCCTGAACCTGCGCAGTCGCCGCAAGAACTCGCCAAGTCGGTGCAGTCCGAACTTCGCCGCGTCGGCTGTCTTGCCGATGCGGACAGCGGCGAGTGGAGTGCCAAGTCACAGCGCTCCCTGACCCTGTTCAACAAGTATGCCGGAACGAAGCTCAACACGGCGCTTGCAAGCTCCGACGCGTTGGACGCCATCAAGGCTCGGCCAAGCCGGGTCTGCCCGCTCGTCTGTGATCATGGTTTCAGGGCCGATGGAGATACCTGTGTGAAGATCGCTTGTCGCGCTGGCTATCGTGTCAACGACGACAACGAGTGCGAGAAGGTGCAGGACAAGAAGCCGGTTGCAACACGCGAGGACACTAAGAAGCGCGACGACGAGAGGAAGAAAGTCGAGGCCGCGCCCGCGAAACCGCAGGCCACCGGCCAGATGTATTGCAGCAGTGCGGGCTGCCGTCCCGTAAGGCCCGGATGCCGGTTAGTGCCCTATCAACGGTTCAAGCACGGAACGAATAGCACTGGTGAAGCGCAGGAGGAGTGCAATTGATTCAACCCTCCAAGTCTTGAGAAACAGATGCAACGGCATGGGATCGCATCGCAGCGTCAAGGATCAACCGGCGCAGGGATTACGAGAAAGCCCGTGACATTGAAGCAATGTGGAGACGTGCGTCCCTCATGGTGGCGGCGATCAGCAGCCGGTCACCGCTCCGCAGCAGCCACCCTCAACGTCGTCGCAGCCTGTTGAACCATCTCAGTCCCCGCCAGCACCGCAGCCGACGCCGCGAAGGTAGCTGTAGCGATGTCAGTTCATGGCCCGTCAGCGACATTGCCGAGCGCTTCGTTGAGGTCCGCTCAGTGCGGCAAGGCGGACCAGATTTGCTCAACCTGAGTTCTTCGCACTTTGACTCAAAGCTGACATCCGACGTCGTCCTAATTGGGCTGGTCGAGCATTCCAGCGTATGATCAAATGCCCTCCCGGATGAGACAATTTTCGGACGGGTCGAATGAGACGGCGGGACTTCATCGCAGGCTGTTTCGCCGGTTCAGTTGCGTTGTCTGGTGTCTCCAGAGCGCAGCCGCCGGGACAAAGGCGGATCGCGATTGTTGCACCTTCCCGCTCGATTGAAAATTTGAGGACAAATTCTTACCATCGGGCCTTCCTCGATGAGCTTGCGCGTCTGGGATTTGCTGAAGGGCAGAATCTTGTCATTGAGCGCTATTCGGGAGGCGGCGATATGGATCGCTATCCCGACTTGGCCAGAACCGTCGTAAGCTCCAATCCAGAAGCAATCCTGACATCAGCCGGTCCCATGACCCTCGCTCTCAGGGCTGCAACACAGAGCATTCCAATAGTCACCATCATAGGCGATCCCGTAGTCTGGGGGCTTGCGGCAAGTCTCGCGCGACCGGGAGGCAACGTTACCGGCGTAACCGTCGACGCCGGGATAGAGCTTCATGGAAAACGTCTAGGCCTTCTTCGAGAGATAAAGCCTAATGGTTCGCGAGTGGCCTATCTTTCCTCTTCGTCGGCTTGGAATCAACCTCAAGCCGCTATGGTTCGAGACGCAGCACTATTATCCAACGTGTCGCTTTCACATGCAGACCTCGGAAGCAATCTGGATGATACGGCCTATCAAACTGCGTTCGCCTCAACCGACTGGACCAAGGTTGATATGCTACTGGTCTCAGACGAGCCGGAACACTTGTCCCACGCCAAGACACTGGTCGATCTGGCGGCCCGTGGTCGCCTCCCTGCCTGCTACCCGTTTCACGATCTCGTCGTAGCCGGAGGATTGATGGCCTATTATCGCGATTTGCCTGACGCGTTTCGGCAGATGGCGGGTCAGATGGCGCAGATATTATCAGGCCAGAACCCCGCCGAAATTCCATTCCGGCAACCGACCGCCTTCCGTCTGTCCCTCAACAACAGAGCGGCGCAGCGGATTGGCGTCACGCTGCCGCAGACATTGCTCGTCAGCGCGAACGAGGTGATCGAATAAGTCGCATTGCTGGGTCCGGATTTGGCCCATAGCCGAAGTAGATCGACGTCCGCTGTTCGGCCGCTATTGGAGGCGCAGCGGACGTAGCGGATTGATGAGCACATGACCTCGTCGTCTCAGCCTATTCGAACGCACAGAAAATGGCCCCGCGAGGGGCCATTTCCAGTTTGCGTTGCGCATTAGTCCCAGTGACGATGACTGCGCTTGATCACCACGACGCGGTCGTGATGGCGCCAGCCGCGATGCCAGCCATGGTCGCGATGCTCGCGGAATTCGGCGCGGGCGCCGTACGGGCCGTGATGGCCGTGCTTGACGATCACAGTCTCAGCACTTGCCAGCGTCGGCGCCGCAACCGCGAGCGCACCCAGAGCGGCAACGACATAACCAAGCTTCTTCATGATGTCCTCCTCCAATCGAATGCAGATTTAAACCGCGCACTCGCGTGAACGTTCCGGGGGAACGGGAAGAGAATTCTGAATGGATGTTCAGGGTCGAATTGATCGTTAATCGCAGCGTTGCTGAAGCGGCGTCGGTGCGCCGGTCTTGACGTATTTGCCGTCCTTGATCGTGTACTCGCCGCGCTCGCTGCGATTGTAGATCGCGCGCAGGCTGCCATCCTTCGCAAGCAGCAATCCGAATTCGCGCGTCTGATGCAGCGACGGGAAGAACACCATCAGATTAAGAAGGCCTTCGGCGTTGACCGTGGCGGACACCACCTCGTTCTCGTCCCTGGCGTCGCCGAAATTGCGCCGGTACATCACCCGGCCATCCCCGCGGATTTCGTAAGTGAGCAGGGCGCCCTTGTCGCGGTCGGGCCTGGCCGCGCAGTCGACCGCCCATGAGCCGAGCAGGCCCCATTGCTCGACCGTCGCCGCGAGCGTCTCGGCATGCGCGAAGGGCGCGAACGCAATCCAAAGCACCGCCGCCGCGATCCAGCGGCTCGAACAACGCGTCATATCCTGAAAGGCCCCGCCTCGAACAAGTCCAAAGTCTAGCACCCCGCGCGGGATCGTCCACGCTCGCCCCTATTCGCCCGCGAATTTGATCCGCGTCAATGAGGCCGTGGCCGTCGGGGGTAGGATGGCGCTCCCGAAGGCGAACGTGGTGAGAGCGATGCTGAACCAAGTGATGGATTTCGCGGGCGAGGTGCTGCCGGGAAGCTGCGCCGTGCCGCCTTATTCCGAGACCGCATTTCTGGCCGAGCTGGGCGAGCGCCTGAAATCCTCGCGCGCCCGCTGCGAGCTGTCGCGCCGGGAGCTGGCCCGTCGCTCCGGGATTTCGGAGCGCTACATCGCCCAGATCGAGGCCGGCAAGGGCAACGTGTCGATCGTGCTGCTGCTGCGGCTGGCCTCCGCGATCCATGGCAGCCGGCCCCAGGCGGCCTGACACGCCGAGGTGACCGCCATGGGCCAGCTCGTACTCGCGGCCAAGGTCACCCATGTGCCTTCCTTGATGCTGTCGGAGACGCCTGACAGCCCGTTGCGCGCCGCGCGAGAGCCGGCGGTCATGTCCCTGCGCGAGCTCGGGCGGCGGGCAAGAGAGCGCGGCGTCACCAGCTTCGTGGTATTCGACACCCACTGGCTTTCCAATTTCGGCTACCACATCAATGCCAATGAGCGGCATCGCGGCGCGTTCACCAGCCACGAAGCGCCGCAGATGATCCAGGATCTGCGCTACGATCTGCCGGGTGATACGAACCTTGCCAGGTCCATCGCGGGCAGGGCGCTCGACGCGGATCTCAACGTCACCGCGCACCAGGTCGCGAGCCTCGGGCTGGAGTACGGCACGATCGTGCCGATGCATTACATGAACCCGGATGGCTTCGCGAAGGTGGTCTCGGTCGCCTCGCCGCTGTTCACCTCGTTCGAGGAAAGCCGGCTTCTCGGCGAAGCAACCCGCCGCGCCATCGACGAATCAGGGGAGCGCGTCGCGATCCTCGCCAGCGGTTCGCTCTCGCATCGGCTCTGGCCCAACAGGAAGCTGGGGCCCGACGCATGGACGTCGATCGCCAGCGAGTTCAACCGCCAGGTCGATCTGCGCGTGCTGGAGCTGTGGCAGGCCCGCCGCTATCGCGAGTTTCTCGACATGCTTCCGGACTATGCCACCAAGTGCAATGGTGAAGGCGGCATGGCGGATACGATCATGCTGTTCGCCGCGCTCGGCTGGTACGACTATCGCGGGGCGGCCGAACAGCTCTGTGATTATTTCCCATCCTCGGGCAGCGGTCAGGTCAACGTGGAATTCCACGTTGACATGTGAGGTGTCGACACGTGAGGCGTTGGCGTCAGGCCCGCTTCTCGACATTGGCGCTGCGGGCGGGCACGCCGAACTCCTTGCGGCAGACTTCGGCGAGCACGGCGACGCCCTCGCGGATCTGCTGATGGGAGGGGCTCGCAAAGCACAGCCGCAGGCGCGAGCCTGAGTGGCCCTTGTTGGTCGACCATTCCGGCCCCGGATTGATCGAGACCCCGGCGGCAAGCGCAGCCTGATAGAGCTTCAGCGTATCGACCTGGTCGGGCAGCTTGACCCACAGGAAGATGCCGCCTTTGGGCTCCTCGAATTCGGCCGCGGTGCCGAATTGCTCGTTGAGGGCTTCCATCAGCGTGTCGAGCTTGGTGCGCAGCGCCTTGGTCAGCGCCGGCACGTGGCTTGCGAAATGCGGCTTGCAATAGGTGGCCAGCACCATCTGCTCCAGCGCGCCGGAGCCGGCGTCGGTCTTGAGTGCCAGCATCCGCGACATCACGTCCCAGGGCGCCACGATGAAGCCGACGCGCAGCGCGGGCGCGATCGACTTCGAGAACGAGCCGATATGGATCACGCCGCCATTCTGGCTCATCGCGTAAATCGCTCGCGGGCGCTCTCCCGACCAGACGAGGTCGGCATAGCAATCGTCCTCGAAGACAGGCACGCCGTACTCGGCCGACAGCCGCAGCAGTTCGGTGCGGCGCGTCTCCGGCATGATGCTGCCGGTCGGATTCTGCACGGTCGGAATGGTGTAGATGTATTTCGGCCTGACACCGCGGCCCTTCAGGTCGGCGAGCGTGGAGGCGAGCGCATCCATCCGGATGCCGTCGTGGTCGAGGGGAACGCCGACGGTGTTGACGCCCAGCCGTGTCAGCCGCTGCAGCGCTCCCTGATAGGTCTCCTGTTCGACGATCACGGTGTCGCCGCGCGTCAGCAACGTGTTGTTGACGAGGTCGAGCGCCTGGAGCGAGCCGGAGACGATCATGAGATCGTCGACCGTGCAGCTGATGCCGGCATCGCGCTTCAGTTTCGTCACCAGGAATTCGCGCAGGGGCACGTAACCCTGGGGGCCATGCGCCAGCCCGTAGGTGGCGAGCGACCGGCCCTCGCGCCGCAGCGCCTGGTTGGCGGCCTCGATCAACTCGTCGAGCGGCACCTGCTCGGAATCGTTGTTGCCGCCGACGAAGCTGTATCTGGCAAGGCCCGTCCAGCGCGCAGAAGGGGCCGGCAGCCCTGCCGGAAACAGGGGTGCGAAATCGAAGCTGGACGTCATGGGAGCGTTCCTCGTTGTTCTTATTTGAGCGTTGTTTTTATTGGGCGGCCGGCCTGGCGCCGACCGGGCGCTGTGATTTCGATGATGTCATCATGCCAGTGTTTTGCCCGACGCGTCAAACAAAATTCGTAAAATCCGCATCCTCGTCGTGCATGCGGGCAAGGCCTTGATTTTACCGGCGCGGCTACTGTGCATGGGGTTGTTTTCGTGGTTTCGATTCGAGGTCCCGGCAGCGCTTGCTCGAAACGGCGGCGGCTCTACTTCCTGCCCACCGTCCTGGTCGGACGACCCTGGCTGATGAAAGCGTAATGCGCATTGGCGACGCCGCCAACCATCAAGGCCTCGACCGCAGGCTCGGCGATCTCGCTCGCAGCGGCCCAGTCGACGATGAAATTGGCACCCGTTCCGCCGCGCACGTCGTCGGTCGGAATGAAGATCGAGATGGTCGCGAGCGGCTTCACGGCGACCGGCGCCTTCAGATAACTTTCGACCTGCTTGCCGGCGGTGTCGAAATAGGCGATGCGCCGGACCACCAGCGCTTGCGTCTCCGAGGCATTGTGGACGCTCAGCGTCACCGAAAAATCGACCCGCAGCTTGCCCTGGCTCATCGCGACGCTGGAATAGGCCGGCACATAGAAGCCGCCGGAGACGGCGAGTTCCTCCTTCGGCATCGCTTGAAGGGAATCGGCGAAGGTCTGTTCGAGATTCACCTTGGGCTGCGCGAAAGCTGGTCCGGCGACGGCGAGGGGGCATAGCAGCATTGCAGCGGCGAGGCCTGCCCGCATGTGACGAATTGCTCGCTTGCCGCGCCGCACTCGGTCTCTAGGGTGCGGCAAAACGGACCGATCTGGCATGCACGAGCTCATTCGCGACATCACTCTTTGTATCCTGTTTGCCTGGATGCTGGGGCTAGCAGCCCATTTCTCCCGGCAACCGCTGATCCTGGCCTACCTTATCGCCGGCTTCTGCATAGGTCCATTCGGTGCCGGCTGGGTCAAGTCGCAGGAATCGATCAGCGTCATCTCCGAGCTCGGGCTGATCTTCATGCTGTTCATGATCGGGCTCGAGATCGACCTGAAGAAGATCGTGCGGGCCGGCAAGGTGATCCTGTTTGCGGCCGGCGGCCAGCTCATCGGCGGCTGCCTGCTCGGCATCCTGCTCTTCGCCGGGCTGGGCTTGTCGCTCGGCGGCGGCCATTTCGATGCGCTCTATCTCTGCATTGCCTGCGCGCTCTCCTCGACCGTGATCATCGTCAAGGTGCTCTACGAGAAGCGCGAGCTCGACACCTTGCCCGGCCGCATCACGCTCGGCGTGCTGGTGCTCCAGGACATCTTCGCCATCCTGTTCCTGGCGGTGCAGCCGAGCCTTGCCAATCTGCAAGTCGGCGTCATCCTGCTCTCCATTGGCCGGGTCGCGGTGCTGGTCGCGGCCGCGCTGCTGGTCAGCCGCTACGTGCTGCCGCGCCTGTTCCACCAAATCGCCCGCCGGCCCGAGCTGATCCTGCTCGGCGCTCTGGCCTGGTGCTTTCTCGTCGCCGAGACCGCCGAGCAGCTTTCGCTGTCGCGCGAGATGGGCGCGCTGATCGCCGGCGTCTCGCTCTCGACCTTTCCTTACGCGCTCGACGTCACCGCCAAAGTCACGACGCTCCGCGACTTCTTCATCACGCTGTTCTTCGTGGCGCTGGGCATGACCATTCCGGTGCCCGGCCTCTCGGTGATCGGGCTGGCGCTGATGATCGCCGCCTTCACCGTGGTGAGCCGCCTCGTCACCACCTTCACGCCGCTCTATCTGATGAAGCAGGGTCTGCGCGCGAGCCTGCTGCCGGCGATCAATCTGGCGCAGATATCCGAGTTCTCGCTGGTGGTGATCCAGACCGGCGTCGCCGACAATCACATTGCAGCCGAGACGGCGAACGCGGCCTCGTTCGCCTTCGTGGTGCTGGCCGTGCTCTCGACCTTCGTCATGACCCGCAGCGACGAGATCACCCGCTGGGCCATCGGACCGCTCAAGCGGATCGGCCTGCGCGATCTCGACCACGGCAACGGCCACACTGAGGAGGGGCACGAGGGCGGCCACGGCGAAGCGCGCCGCATCGTCATACTCGGCTTTTTCCGTGCGGCGAGCGCGCTGCTCGCCGAGATCGAACGGCAGGCCCCGGTGCTGCTGGAGCAGATCACGGTGGTCGACTTCAACCCCAATGTGTACCAGACCCTGCTTTCGCGCGGCCTGCACGTGATCTATGGCGACATCAGCAACGTCGATACGCTGCTCCATGCCGGGATCGGCAAATCCGAGATGATCATCCTCAGCGTGCCGGACGCACTGTTGAAGGGCGCCAGCAACGAGAAGCTGGTCCGCCACGTCCGCACCCTCAACCCGAATGCCCTGATCGTGGCCACCGCCGATCTGCTGTCCGACGTCGGCGAGCTCTATGCGGCCGGCGCCAGCTACGTCACCGTGACCCGGCTCAGCGACGCTCATGAGTTGTTTACGGTGATCGAGGCTGCCCAGGCCGGCTTGCTGGCCGACAAGCGCGCCGAGATCGACCAGCGGCTGAGCGAGCGATGCGAAGTACTGCCCTGATCGCCGGGGGCGGTCTCCCGCCCGGGACTGGTGCGCCTATATCGCTGGTATGTTCGGTGCAAGCCTGAAAGCCTGCCTGGAGCGGCCTCCAGGCATATGCGGTTGCATCCAGGACACTAGCGCTTGGGTCCAAGTCCGGCTAAGGCGTCCGTCAACGCCGGCCCATAACCGATAGAGATTGGGATATGCCCGATACCGTTCAGGAAGTCTTGCAGGCCTTTGCCAGGGGCGAGCTCGTCGTCGTGACCGACGACGAAGACCGCGAGGGCGAAGGCGATCTGATCGTCGCCGCCTCGTTCTGCACGGCGGAAAAGATGGCCTTCATCATCCGCCACACCTCCGGCATCGTCTGCGCGCCTGTTACCACCGAGGATGCGCGCCGGCTGCGGCTCGATCCGATGGTCGCCCACAACGATTCCGCCCACACCACGGCGTTCACGGTCTCGATCGACTACAAGCCCGACGGCGGCACCGGCATCTCGGCCGAGGAGCGCGCCTCCTGCTGCCGCGCGCTGTCCAATCCCAATGTCGGCGCCAACGACTTCGCCCGGCCTGGCCACATCTTCCCGCTGATCGCCAAGGACGGCGGCGTGCTGCTGCGCTCCGGCCATACCGAGGCCGCGGTCGATCTCTGCAAGCTCTCGGGGCTTCCGCCGGTCGGCGTCATCAGCGAATTGATGAACGACGACGGCAGCGTGATGAAGGGCGAGCAGGTCGCCCAGTTCGCCGCCAGGCACAAGCTCAAGCACGTCACCATTGCCGACATGATCGCCTATCGGCAGGCACGCGAAAAGCTGATCGAGCGGGTCTCGACCTTCACCACCGAAAGCCCGATCGGGCCGCTCCAGGGCTATGCCTACCGCTCGCCGTTCGATTCCATCGCCCACGTCGCCTTCGTCTATAACGGCGTCGGTGACGGCAAGAACGTGCTGACGCGCTTCCACAAGCCGAACATCGTCAAGGACACCTTCACCGGCCACAAGCGCATGGCGGCCGTGCTCGAGCACTTCAAGAAGTCCGGTCGCGGCGTGCTGGTTTATCTGCGCGACGGCGCAGCCGGCGTTCCCGTATCGCCGCTGCCGGACGAGACGGCGACGGAAGCGGACCGCAACCGCCAGTGGCGAGAGGTCGGCGTCGGCGCGCAGATATTGCGCGATCTCGGCGTCACCTCGATCCGCCATCTCACCTCGTCGGTGCACGACTACAAGGGCCTGTCGGGCTTCGGCATCGAGATCGTCGCCAACGAGCAGCTCGAAAGCTGACACGCAGTGTCATTCCGGGTTCGCGCTTTGCGCGCTCCGGAACGACGGAAGCCAGGATGCAATTGCACTTGTTGCCGCGGCGCTTTAGTTTGTCCGGCAATTTCTAGACGGAACCAGACCGAAAGGACGTTTCATGAGCGTGCGCCCTCAGACCAAGGACAAGCCGGCTGCGGCTTCCTTCCAGTGGGACGATCCGTTCCTGCTCGACGAGCAGCTCACCGAAGACGAGCGCATGGTGCGCGACACGGCGCGCGCCTACGCCCAGGACAAGCTGCTGCCGCGCGTCACCAAGGCCTATCTGGAAGAGAAGACCGACCGCGAGATCTTCAACGAGATGGGCGAGCTCGGCCTGATCGGCATCACGCTCCCCGAGGAGTATGGCTGCGCCAATGCGAGCTACGTGGCGTACGGCCTCGTCGCGCGCGAGATCGAGCGGGTCGATTCCGGCTATCGTTCGATGAACTCGGTGCAGTCCTCGCTGGTGATGTACCCGATCTACGCCTATGGCGACGAGAACCAGCGCAAGAAGTACCTGCCCAAGCTCGCCAGCGGCGAGTGGGTCGGCTGCTTCGGCCTGACCGAGCCGGACGCCGGCTCCGACCCGGCCGGCATGAAGACCCGCGCCGAGAAGGTCGCGGACGGCTATCGCCTCACCGGCAGCAAGATGTGGATCTCGAACGCGCCGATCGCCGACGTGTTCGTGATCTGGGCCAAGTCGGCCGAGCACGACAACCAGATCCGCGGCTTCGTGCTGGAGAAGGGCATGAAGGGCCTCTCCGCGCCGAAGATCGGCAGCAAGCTTTCGCTTCGCGCCTCCATCACCGGCGAGGTCGTGATGGACGGCGTCGTGGTCCCCGAAAGCGCGTTGCTCCCCAACGTCTCTGGCCTGAAGGGTCCGTTCGGCTGCCTCAACCGCGCCCGCTACGGCATCTCCTGGGGTGCGCTCGGCGCCGCCGAGGACTGCATGCATCGCGCCCGCCAATACACCCTCGACCGCAAGCAGTTCGGCAAGCCGCTGGCTGCAACCCAGCTGGTGCAGAAAAAGCTCGCCGATATGGAGACCGAAATCGCGCTCGGCCTGCAGGGCTCGCTTCGCGTCGGCCGCCTGATGGACGAGGGCAAGTTCGCGCCCGAGATGATCTCGATCATGAAGCGCAACAATTGCGGCAAGGCCCTCGACATCGCCCGCGTCGCCCGCGACATGCACGGCGGCAACGGCATCTCCGCAGAATTCCACGTGATGCGCCACGTCCACAACCTCGAGACGGTCAATACCTACGAGGGCACCCACGACGTCCACGCCCTGATCCTGGGCCGCGCGATCACGGGTATTCAGGCGTTCTTCTGAGCGCCCGGAATACCGACGTGGTCGATATGCTCCGCTGTCATCGTCCGCGAAAGCGGACGATCCAGTATCCCAGAGACCTCGCCTTCGTATCGACCGCTGCGGCGTACTGGATACCCCGCTTTCGCGGGATATGACGAAGGCCGGAGCGGTACGCATAGGAAGTCTCATGTCCGACAACGACGACGTCCCGTTCAACCGCAGCTTTCCGCTGAAGCCCGGCATTGTCGAGGAAGTTCGCCCCGGCGTGCGGCGCGTGCTCTGTAGCAATCCGAGCCCGTTCACCTTCACCGGCACCGTCAGCTACATCGTCGGCACCGGCAACGTCGCGATCATCGATCCAGGTCCTGACGACGAGGCCCATGCGGCCGCGCTGCTCGATGCTGTCAGGGGCGAAACGGTGAGCCACATCTTCGTCACCCATACTCACCGCGATCATTCGCCCAACACGGCGCGGATCAAGCGGGCGACCGGCGCGCCTGTTTATGCCGAGGGCCCGCATCGCGCCTCGCGTCCGCGCTTCGAGAGCGAGAAGCACAATCCGGAATCCGGATCTGATCGCGACTTCGTGCCCGATATCAGGATCGCCCATGGTGACGTCGTCGAAGGCGCCGGCTGGCGGCTCGAGGCTGTGGCAACCCCCGGTCATACCGCCAATCATCTCGCCTTTGCCTGGCCTGAGCGGAAGTTCAACTTCGTCGGCGATCACGTCATGGGTTGGTCGACCTCGATCGTGGCGCCGCCCGATGGCTCGATGATCGATTACATGGACTCGCTCGACCGGCTCGCCGCACGCGAGGAAGATCTGTACTTCTCCGGCCACGGCCCGGAAATCCCCGAGGGCCAGCGCTTCGTGCGTTTCCTGATCCGTCACCGCAAGGCGCGCGAGGCTTCGATCCTGCACCGTCTCTCCAAGGGCGAGACCGATATCCCGACGATGGTGCGTGCGATCTATATTGGCATCGACCCCCGGCTGACCACGGCCGCCGGCTATTCCGTGCTGGCGCATCTGGAGGACCTCGTCGCGCGCGGCGTCGTCGCGACGGATGGCGATCCGGTGATCGGCGGGACGTACCGGATGGCGAACGCCTAGCGCGCCGTCACTTCTTCACCGTCTTCGCGGGTGCTTTCGGCGGCGTCACCGGGGTCTTCTTCGCCGGCTTGAGCGCATCGGCGTCGGCGGCGGTGTTGAGGTCGTCGATGAACTTCGTCACGCGCGCGGCATTGCTGCCGAGGTCGCTGTCGAAATAGCGCGAGGCGGAGCGGATATCGACGCGGGAATCGTCGCCGTCAGGCACGACCCTGATCGAGATGTCCTCGCGAAAGCCCATGATCGGCGTGCGCGCCACGGCCTCGATGCGGCCCATGCGGCGCGGCGGCTGCGGCTCGCGTTCGTCGATGACGGTCCATTTGCGCTTGATGACGAGCTGGCGCGCGATCGCATAGGCGCGGTCGACGGGGATCTCGAGCTCGATCGGCTCGATGTCAGGATAGAATTGGCGCTGCTGCTCGGCCGAATAGAGACCGGCATAGACGGCCGTGTTGGTGCCGTCGCCGGTGCGCAGGCGCGACAGCGCGTCGAAGCGCGGCGGGTTGATCGGGTCGGTCGTGATGTCGTAGATGTGAGGCAGCTTGCGGTAGAGCAGGGCCTGATAAGCGGGATAGGCGAGGATCGCTCCGTCGATCAGGAAGGCGAGCAGGATGCGCGCCATGCCGCGCGAACCGTTCTGCCAGATCGCGGCAAAGCCGGCGAGGCCGAACAGGATGGACAGTCCCGCAATCGCGAGCCCGCCGAAGAAGGTGGCCAGCGCCGGCTTCATCTCGAGGAAGTCGAAGCGGACGATGATGATCGACACCACCACCGCCACCACCGCGAACACGGCCAGATTGCGTGCCCAGGTGGCGAGGCTGGACACGGGCTCCGACTGATAGGGAGCGGAAAACCTGCGGGCCATGTCGTTCCATCACCGATGTGAGTCGCCGGTTGAGGGCACGGGCGACGGGAGCAAAGTGACCTAACCCATTTTCCGCAGGCCTGTGAAGCGGTTTATCCCCGTTCTAAGCCAGTGAAAGGTCGGGCCGGTCGCGGTCGAACCAACGGCCGCGACAGGCCACTTATCCGAGTATGGTCGTTCGCGGGAGGAGCCATGCGGACGCAAACGGGTATGGGTCGACAAGGCAACGCCGACGACAACGGCACGGCTCCGCCGCGACGCCTGTTCCTGCTTCGGCTGACGATCCTTGTCGCATTTTGCACCGGGCTGGCGATGTCTCCGGGGCTATGAATAGGGCCACGGTCTTATCCACAGGTGCCGGTCTGGTCGCTGCCGCCGATCGAGGGCGCCGTGGCTGTGGCGCTCCATGGTGCGCTGTTCGTGCTGGCAGGGCTTGCGATGATCATCCCTCGCACGCGCTGGCCGATCGTGGGCTTCCTCGCCATCATGATCGCGTTCTGTCTCGCCGATCAGACGCGGTGGCAGCCCTGGGTGTTTCAGTACAGCTTCGTGCTCGTGCTCGTGGTGAAGGGAGAGGCGCACCCATGGGTGCGCCTCATGTGACACCTGATGATGAACCAGGCTTCAGTGCGTGACCAGCGGGCAGGCCGATTCCGACAGCTTTCCGAATGCCTCCTCGCCTGTCATGGTCTGCACCAGCTTGTAGTAGTCCCAGGGCTGCTTGGATTCGTCGGGCTTCTTCACCTGCATGATGTACATCTCATGCTCCATCAGCCCGTCGGCGCGGATCTTGCCGTTGCTGGTGAACATGTCGTCGATCTTCATCTTCTTGAGCTGGGCCATCACCTTGTCGGAGTCAGTCGTGCCGGCAGCCTTGACCGCGTTGAGGTAGGTCATGGTGGCCGAATAGTAGCCCGCCTGGTTCATGGTCGGCTCGCGCTTGGTCTTCTCGAAGTAACGCTTGGCGAAGGCGCGGGTCTTGTCGTTGAGATCCCAGTACCAGCCGGTGGTTAGATAGAGGCCTTGAGCGGTCTTCAGCCCGAGGCTGTGGATGTCGCTGATGAAGGCGAGCAACGCGGCCGGCTTCATCGTCTTGGCGATGCCGAATTCGTCGGCGGCCTTGATCGAGTTGGTGAAATCGTTGCCGGCATTGGCGAGGCCCAGCACTTGCGCACCCGAGTTTTGGGCCTGAAGCAGGTAGCTGGAGAAGTCGGAGGTCGAGAGCGGCACGCGCACCGCGCCGACCACCTTGCCGCCATTGGCCTCGACGACCTTCGAGGCGGATTCCTGCAACTGCGTGCCGAAGGCATAGTCTGCCGTCAGGAAGAACCAGGTCTTGCCGCCCTGCTTCACCATGGTCTTGGCGGTACCGTTGCCCAGCGCCGTGGTGTCGTAGACGTAGTGCACGGTGTAGGGTGTGCAGTCCTTGCCGGTCAGCGATGCACCAGCGGCGCCGATCGCGATGAAGGGGATTTTCTTCTCCTTGGCAACGTTGTTCATCGCCAGGCTGACGCCCGTGTTCGAGCCGCCGAGGATCATGGTGACGCCATCGCGGTCGGCCCATTCGCGGAATTTCTGCGCACCGACGTCGGGCTTGTTTTGATGATCCGAGACCATGAACTCGATCTTGTTGCCGAGGACGCTGCCGCCGAAATCCTCGATCGCCATTTTGGCGGCTTCGACGCCGCCGGGGCCGATGACGTCGGCGTAGAGACCCGACATATCGTCGATATCGCCGATCACGACCTTGTTATCGGCCGCCTTTGCGGCGGTGGTGGCTGCCATCGACGCGGCCAGCAGCCACGGCAGCATTCGTAGCGCAAACAATTTCATCTTGAGCGTTCCCTTTTATTGGCTTGAAGTTCGGCGCGACGTTAGGGAGCGGCCGGGCTGGCTCCAATTCGTCTTTGGTCGCGTGTCCGAAACGAAAAAGGCCCCTGACGATCAGGGGCCGAATTCGACTTTGGCCGTCCGGTGGACGTTAGGCTGCCGCGTTCGGGAAACGGTACTCCTTGAACTGGTCGCGGAGCGCCGTCTTCAGGATCTTGCCGGTCGCGGTGTGTGGGATGCCGTCGACGAAGGCGACGTCGTCGGGCATCCACCATTTGGCGATCTTGCCGTCCATGTATTTGAGGATGTCTTCGCGCGTGGCCTGCTGGCCCTGCTTGAGCTGCACGATCAGCAGCGGCCGCTCGTCCCATTTGGGATGGAAGACGCCGATCACGGCGGCCTCGGCCACGGCCGGGTGGCCAACCGCGAGGTTTTCGAGGTCGATCGAGGAGATCCACTCGCCGCCGGACTTGATCACGTCCTTGGAGCGGTCGGTGATCCGCATATACCCACCCTCGTCGATGGTCGCGACGTCGCCGGTGTCGAAGAAGCCCTCCTCATCGAGGATGCTGTTGTCGAGGCGGAAATAGGCCTTGGCGACCGCAGGACCGGAGACCTTGAGGCGGCCAAAGGTCTTGCCGTCCCAGGGCAGCTCCTTGCCGGCATCGTCGGTGATCTTCATCTCGACCGCGAAGGGGGCATACCCCTGCATCTGGAGCACGTCGAGCCGCTCATCGCCGGATGCGTTCTGGAACGGCGGCTTGAGCGCCGCGACGCTGCCGATCGGGCTCATCTCGGTCATGCCCCAGGCGTGACGGACGTTCGAGCCCATGTCGAGGAAGGCCTTGATCATGGAGCGCGGCATCGCCGATCCGCCGCAGATCACCATCTTCAGGTCCGGCAGCTTCAGATTGTTGGCGGTCATGTGCTGGAGCAGCATCAGCCACACCGTCGGCACGCCGGCGGTGTGCGTCACCTTCTCGGTGGAGAGCAGCTCATAGACCGAGGCGCCGTCGAGCTTGGGGCCGGGCATCACCAGCTTGGTGCCCTGCGAGGGTGCGGAGAAGGCGATGCCCCAGCTGTTGGCATGGAACAGCGGAACCACTGGCAGCATCGTCTCGGATGCGCTGGTGCCGAGCGCATCGACATTGTTGGCCATCAGCGCGTGCAGCACGTTGGAGCGATGCGAATACAGCACACCCTTCGGGTCGCCCGTCGTGCCAGAGGTGTAGCACATCGCCGCCGCCGTGTTCTCGTCAAAGTCCTTCCATTTGAATTTGCCGTCGGCCTCGGCGATCCAGTCCTCGTAGGCCACGACGTTCTTCAACGTGGTCTCGGGCATATGTGCCTTGTCGGTGAGGATGACGTACCGTTCGACGCTCGGCAGCTTGTCGGCGAGCTTCTCCAGCACGGGCACGAAGGTGAGGTCGACCATCACGATGCGGTCCTGCGCATGGTTGATGATCCAGGCGATCTGCTCGGGGAAAAGCCGGGGATTGACGGTATGGCAGATGGCGCCGATGCCCATGATGCCGTACCAGACTTCGAGATGTCGCCACGTGTTCCAGGCGATCGTGGCGACGCGGTCGCCGAGCTTGATGCCATCGCGCTCCAGCATCTGCGAGACCTTGAGCGCGCGCTTGTGGATTTCGGCATAGGTGGTGCGATGGATCGGTCCCTCGACCGATCGCGTGACAACCTCCTGCTTGCCGTGAATCTTGGCGGCGTGTTCGATGATCCGGTGGCAGAGCAGGGGCCAATCTTGCATCAAACCGAGCATTCAGACGTTCCTCCGAGAAGTTGCTGGGCGCATTATCGCTCTCAGCGCAGGGCCAAAGAATTGTCATGAGTTTTAGCCTGCCGGACTTTCGCCGCAAATGGTCTTGTCGCGGCAATATGTCCGCTGGCGCGGCAATGGTTACCGCCGCGGTAGGGCTGGCGCTTCTGCTCGCGGATCGGGCGGAGGCGAGAAACTATGCTGCGCCGCTCGATTTGTTTGGTCTTGGTGCACCACGGCCGCATAAGAGCGCTCGTTCAACCAAGATACCGCTACCAAAGCCTCGCCCGGAGGAGGCCCCGAAGGCAACGGACATGGTCGCGCCGGAAGCCCAGGACAAGTCTTCCCCGGACAAGCCTTCTGCGGGCGAGCCCGGCGGCAACAAGCCGGCTGAGGCTGCGCCCCCTTCCGAGAAGCAGCTCTCGGCGTGCCGCCTCGCCCTGACCGATGAGGTCGCCATCGCACCGTCCATTCCCGATATCCGTGGCCCCGGCGCCTGCGGTGGTGGGGATCTGGTGCGGCTCGAGGCGATCGTGCTGCCGGACAAGCACAAGGTCGCGGTCAAGCCGGCGGCGATCCTTCGTTGCACCATGGCGTCGGCGATTGCGGATTGGGTGCGCACCGACATGGAGCCGCTGGCTGCGAGCCTCGGCTCGACCATCACCGACCTCGACAATTTTGACAGCTTCGAGTGCCGCGGCCGCAACCGTGTCGTCGGCGCAATGCTGTCCGAGCACGGCAAGGCCAATGCGCTCGACGTCCGTTCGCTCAAGCTCGCCAATGGGCAGGCAATTGGCCTGACCGACCGCACCATCTCTCGCGACGTGCGCGAGCGCGTGCTGCATTCGGTGTGCTCGCGCTTCTCCACGGTGCTCGGTCCGGGCTCGGACTGGTACCATGAGGACCACATCCACCTCGACCTTGCGCAGCGCCGCAACGACTACCGGATCTGCCAATGGAACGTCTGGGACCCCTTGCCCAAGGTCGCCCCTCTGTTGCCGGCGGAACGCCCCGAGGAGGCACCGCCACGCGAGGTCGCGGCCAAATCAGAGGGCAGCAAGGATGGGGCCGCTGACGACCAGAAGACCGTGCCCCCCACCGCGCCGGCGGGCAAACCGGCAGCCGACCCCGGCAAGAGCAGGCCCGCAACAAAAAAGCGCCGGTAAAACCGGCGCTTTTCGAGAGCCCTGATCAGGCTGGAATTAGTAGCTGCTGGTCTGAGAACCGCCGCCCTGAAGCGCGAGGCGCGAATTGTAGGGCGAGTCGCCGTGCTTCGGCTCAAGCACCACCACGATGGTGCCGACCTTGACCCGGCTGTAGAGGTCGATCGCGTCCTCGTTGGTCAGGCGGATGCAGCCCGAGGAGATCGAGGCGCCGATATATTCCGGCTGGTTCGTGCCGTGGATGCGGAACAGCGTGTCCTTGCCGCCCGAATAAAGGTACATCGCGCGCGAGCCCATCGGATTGTCCGGGCCGGGGGCGACGTAGGTCGGCACGCCCAGACGCGAGATCTCGCCGGGGGTCGGGTGCCAGGCGGGCCATTCGGTCATGCTGCCGACCTTGGCAATGCCGGACCAGGCCATGGCCTCTTCGCCGACGGTGATGCCGTAGCGGATCGCCTTTCCGCCATCCATCACATAGTAGAGGTAGTGGTTGTCGGAATCGACCACGATGGTGCCCGGCGACTCCTTGCGGTGGTAGTCGACGATGGCGCGACGGAACGGCTCTGCCACCGGCGTATTCTCGTACCGGATCTTGGCAAGGAGCTCCTTGTCCTTCGGCTTGAAATTCTGGGTGTTGGTGGCTTCGTAATGCGTGGCCTGCATGCAGCCCGACAGCATGAAGCCGGCAGCCAAAACTCCCAACATAACTTTCAGCGACGACATGGTTTGGTTCCAATCAAAACAATACCGCGCAGGTCCTTAAGCGTAGTGCCCAAGGCCTTCGACTCCGTTGCTTTCATTATCGTTGAAATCTGCCACAATTCCAGCGTTTAGGGGCTTATCCCGCGCTGCGAGACCCAACCTGTGGCTTTTTTGCCGCAAGTTTTGCGCTTTCGGGTTCGTTTTTTGGCGCGAAAAGCACAGCTGTCGATTCTGTGCCACAGTTGGGCCATGTCACCGCCACAAATGCAAACGCTCCGTTAATGTGGTTGTCATCATGAACTTGTCAGAATCGCGCTAAGGGCTGTCATTCTGTCGCAGGCCTCTCCTGGAGTTGTTCATGTTTTCCGTGTTCGTTCCCACCGACTCCTCCCTGAAGAAGGCCGTCGTCGATGATCTCGAGGCGGTGCCGGACCACGCCGTGTGGGTCGATCTGGTCAACCCGACCGCGGCCGAGGACAAGGCGGTGGAACGGCTCTTGGGGATCGCGATCCCGACCCGGGAGGACATGCAGGAGATCGAGATCTCGAGCCGCCTCTATATCGAGAACAGCGCGCGCTACATGACCGCGACGCTGATGTGCCACTCCGATACCGACATGCCGCGGACAACGGCGGTGACCTTCATCCTCGGCGACCACCGCCTGGTCACGGTGCGCTACGACCAGCCCAAGCCATTCGCCCTGGTCGAGGCCAAGCTGGCCCGGACCTGCACCCCCGCAATCACCGGTGAGATGGTGCTGATGGAGCTCCTTGACGCCGTGATCGACCGCTGCGCCGACATTCTGGAGCGCTGCGGCATGGAGATCGACCAGGTCAGCCACGACATCTTCGAGCCGGAGAGCGAGCGCCACGGCCATGCCAAGCAATACTCGCAGATCCTGATCTCGATCGGCCGCAAGGGCGATTTGACCTCCAAAGTTCGCGAGAGCCTGGTGTCGATCGGCCGCGTCGTGACCTTCCTGTCGGCGGTGGTCGAGGGCGTGAAGTGGTCCAAGGACATGCGCGAGCAGCTCAAGACCATGCAGCGCGACGTCGCCTCGCTGACCGATCACGCCTCCTATCTCTCGAGCAAGATCACCTTCGTGCTCGACGCCATGCTCGGCGTCGTCAATCTCGAGCAGAACAACATCATCAAGCTGTTTTCGGTCATGGCCGTTGTCCTGATGCCGCCGACGCTGATCGCCTCGATCTATGGCATGAACTTCAAGTCGATGCCGGAACTGGAATGGGCGCACGGCTATCCGTTCGCGCTGGTGCTGATGGTGATCGCCGCAATCGTCCCGTACTGGATCTTCAAATTCAAGAAGTGGCTGTGAGTCCGGCGCACTTCTGAAAAATAGCTACTGAGACCTTACGCCGGTCGCAGAGACAAGGCTGATGGTGTCGCAGAATAGAGCGTCATTGCGGCTGCGCCGTGATGTGTGTGTCGTGCCCCAATTCCTCCGGTAAAATTTGAGCATTGGGCTGAACGGTTGCGCGAAACTTGTCTGCGATAAGCAGCGTGTTAGCCGCGAGGAACAGCCATGGTTGAGAAACACATAACGACGCCCCGCAACGTCATCGACCTGACGAGCTATCGTCGGAGTATGGCGAGCGGCAAGGCGCCGTCGTTGTCGGCACGCATGTGCCGGCACTGTGGTGCTCCGCTGCTCGATGGCGAGAATGACGACGATTGCTCGACCGCATTCAGTGCAACCGCACCACGGCTGCGCGAACGGTCGCGTCGAATTCGCCTGGACTGAGGAGCGGAAGGAAGGGCGGGCGATCCAGTCTTGCGGCGGCGTTGTCTGGATCGCCTTGCTTCCCGCCCTTCGCGGCAAATCCCCTAAAGCGGGATGGGTTTAATCTGAATCGATTTGGGATTCCCAAATCAGCTTGTTTCTGATTCACCATG
>NZ_JAUIZJ010000042.1:0-66651 GCF_030435535.1 Bradyrhizobium sp. WYCCWR 13022 | reverse complement strand
GGGACCGACACCGGCAACGACTTCACCAACTTCCGCAACTTCACCGTCAGCGGCCAGAAGTTCGAGGACCTGACCGGCAACGGCAAGACCGCCGACGACCAGGGCTGGACCTATGGTCCGGTGACGGTCTTCATTGACGAGGACAACAGCGGTACCCTGACGGCTGGTGACAAGTCGACGACCACCGATGCGACCGGTCACTGGTCGATTGGCGGGCTGACGCTGTCCGACGTCGGCAAGAGCATCTATGAAGTCGTGCCGAGCGGCTCTGAGCAGACTGGGGTGCTGGTGCAGACGGTCGACAATCCCGGCAGTGGTGGGACCGATACCGGCAATAACTTCACCAACTTCCGCAACTTCACCGTCAGCGGCCAGAAGTTCGAGGATCTGACCGGCAACGGCAAGACCGCCGATGACAAGCCCTGGAGCTATGGTGCGGTCACGATCTACATCGACGAGGACAACAGCGGCACCTTGACGGCTGGCGACAAGTCGACGACCACCGATGCGACCGGTAACTGGTCGATTGGTGGTCTGACGCTGGCCGACGTTGGCAAGAAGATCTACGAGGTCGTGCCGGGCGGTTCGCAGCAGACCGGCGTGCTGGTGCAGACGGTCGACAATCCCGGCAGTGGCGGGACCGATACCGGCAACAACTTTACCAACTTCGAGCTCTTCTCGATCTCGGGCAAAAAATACCTCGATGCCAATTCGAATGGAAAGATTGACGCCGGCATTGATACCGGTCTTGGCGGCATCAAGATCGATCTCTTTGCTTGGACCGACACCAATAACAACGGCAAGGTCGACTCGGGCGAGACATCGCTCCTCACAGTCGCGACAACGGCGGCTGATGGTTCGTACTCGTTCAGCAATCTGGGCCCTGGCAAATACTTTGTGCAGGAGGAGGTGCCCGGAGGCTATACGGAGACCTTCGGTACAGCGGGTTATGCAATCGTTGGAACGAGCGGCACTAACGTCACCAACGACAATTTTGCCAATGCAATCAACCAAACAACTCCCGGCCTGACCAAAGGCTACTGGTCCACGCATTTGACGCTGTGGGATGTCTATAACGGAAATGAAAAGGGGGCGGGCGCTGAAGTGAATGTGACTCCGGGATATGACTGGAACCACAACGGCTCAACCGCAGCAATAACGCTTGCCAATCTGACCACGACCGGGAACTCGAGCGGCCTCGGCCAGGTCAAGACCGCAAACAATGGCGGCGGTGATTCCGGGTTACTGATGGGCGATCTCAACCATGATGGGCTTGTGGGCGGCGACGGGTCGTCTGACCATCTGTTCTTCGACCTTGCCTCCGCCCAGGTACTTGCGAATACCTCAGTGTCGGGGGATGCCCGCGCTATTCTCGCAAGCCAGGCAGTAGCCGCGCAACTCAACGAGTACGTCGATTATGCCTATGACATGGCGCACGGTGGTGTGGCAGCAGGCTTTGACGCATCTCCCACCGGACTGATCGAAGAGGCGGTGCTGTGGTTGAAGGGAACTGGGCTGATCAGTAACGGCGATAGCAAATTGAATTGGTCAACCGCCAACGACCTGACGTCTCCGTCTGTTCAGGCGATCATCAATCTCGGCAGTACTTCGTCGAACCCGGCAGTTGGCACCAACGATTATACGATTAGCGGCAATGCCATTACGTTCAAGAGCACGTCGATGCCGTCGAGCGACGCATCGTGGAACAAGTTCGTTGCAGTATTCAACGAAACGGCGGCCGGTTACCATCCAAACACGGGGAATGCCGCTGTCGACGCTACTCAATACACTGTTACGGCGACCGGCGAAGGCCTGAAAAACGCTCTCGCGGCCTACAACCATGGATTGGATGGTACGACGGCGGGATTTGTCGTGAGTGCCGATGGGAGCTTGATCGGCTGGCAGGATAGCCTTGGCGGTGCCGTATACGATGTGCATGCCAATACGACAGACGCTTTCTGGGGCATCCTGGAGGACCAGAACCTGCTCGGCATACACCCGATCGCAGGCATCAGCCACGCTTAGGATTGCGACCAGGACTTTGTGGACGGAAACCCGCGGCAGATATCTGCCGCGGGTTTCTATTGCCGGTCATGCAACCAGCGTCCACGGCGTTCCCGAGTGGAGCTGGTTCGAGGCCACGCCGGTCACGTCGACAACCGTTACCGGCGTCTGCCCGTTGTGGGCATCGACGACAACGTTGGTTCCCCCATGCCCGTCAGAGAGCAGGTTTAGCCATCCATCCGTGACGGGATTGGTGCCGACATATCCGGCGGACGTGAGGATCTGATTCAGGTCGATAATATCCTGGCCCGCAGTAAAGTCGCGAATGACGGCTCCTGCGGTGGTCAGGAATTTGAACATGAAGGTGTCGCTGCCGGAGCCTCCATAGAGAACGTCAGCGCCGTGCCCGGCGACGATCGTGTCATTGCCGCGGCCGCCCTGGATCGTGTCGCCGAAATCGTTGGCGATGATGGTGTCGTTGCCATCTCCGGCCCAGGCGTTCTTGATGATCGTGCTGGCTCCGATCTGTAGGGCCTTGCCGGCGATGGTGTCGGTCGCGCCCCGATTCAAGTCGAGATATGATCCTGTCGAAACTGCCGCGGTGTTGATTGTCGCGGATCCGCTGGCATCGTTGAGGACCTGCCGACTTGCGCCGGCGGCGGTTGCGAACTCGTCCGTGTAGACGTACGTGGTCGGTGTATTCGGCGCGTCGCCGAGTGCGGTCAAAGTCCAGCTGTTGAGCGTTCCGACGTTGCCCGACACTGAATCGGTCACCGTCAGGGTCCAGGTGCCCTTTGCATCCTCGCCCCAGAAACTATTGGCGGTCGTTTCGAATACGATACCGCTGCCGGTGCCGCCGGTTGGATGTGACGCAAGCACCGCTGTCGTTCCACTCGACGAAGTCAGTGTGACCGCCAAATCGGAGACATGAGCGTGGGTGATGTTGAGATCGATCACCATCTTCTCGACCTCCAGTGAGGACGCAAAGGTGATCTGGCTTTGCAGGCTGCCGGAGCCATCCGGGATGGCCGCGTTATCGGTGTGGCCGGCCGATTCAGTTGACATGTTGGCGTAGGTTGATTGCTTTTGCCAGCTCTCGGCCAATCGAACCGCGGCGGTCGCATCGACCAGGCCGAAGCCATAGTCGTTGCTGAAATGCAATCCACCGCCGTTCCAGTCGTGCGCGCCGTTGGTTTGCCAGCCGGTATTGGTCGGGTCGGAATTCTTGGCCGAGTAAGCCAGAATGTCCATCACGTCGCGATAGCCGAGAGTGGGGTTTGCCTGCAGCATCAGGGCGATCACACCAGCGACGGTTGGTGCCGCGTAGGATGTGCCGGCTGCAGACGTATAATCGTCAGTTGAATAACCGGCGGAGCCGAGCCGATCGTCGGTATAGGTTCCCAGGCCTGGAGCCGAGACGAGCAGCGCGGCGCCTGGCGTGCTGAATGTGGTGATGCGGCCGTTGATGTCCGTAGCGGCCACCGTGATCACGTAAGGATCGTTCTGATAGTTGTGATAGTTGACGTTGTCGCCGGTCGCGCGGCCATTGCCCGCGGCGAAAACCATATCGATTCCAAGTCCGCCCCGGCCGTTGGCGGCATCATTGAGTATCGCCGACTTTGACGACCCAAACGAAGAGCTGAAGAAATTATCCTGATACGCGGCGCTGTAGCCCCAGCTCGCGTTGGCGACGTCCATACCATTGGTAGCCAAGTGGTTGAAAGCATCAGCAATCTGGCTTGGGCCTCCGGTAGAGTAGCTGATGCGAAATCCGGCGATTCCGGCGTGGTAGGCAATTCCTGCGATACCTGATCCATCGTGTGCAGCGGCAAGGACGCCGGCGACTGTCGTGCCGTGGCTATCGGATGAAGTGCCGTAGGCGTCGCTTCCGCCGTTGGTCGCGTCGTAGTCGAGATTCGATAAATAGTTCGGGCTCAAGTCGGGATGATTGTAGTCGATGCCATCGTCGACGATGCCAATCTTGATACCCGCACCTGTGTAGTTCTGCCACGCCTTTGGGACGTTGATGCCAGTTGTCGGATTGGTGAGGCTCCATTGCCAGTTTGCGAAGTAGGGATCTGTGGGTAACGCCGTATCACCAATTGCCGGAGCGAGGGGGCGCCAGGTGGTCGTCACGTCATGGAGGGTAAGAGTCGTCGCGCCTTGGCCGAGTGTGGTCGACCCTGTGCTGCTGCCGCTCGTTGTGCCGCCACTCGTTGTCCCGCCGCTGCTGGTGGCGCCGCCACCCTTCTTCGCAGCGAAGCTCTCCGGCGCGCCCGCATCCGAGGTTGAAGCATCCGTTCCGAGCCCGCGATCCTCTGAATGGCCCGCTGGATTGTCCATCGATCCGACATGTGCCGAGGCGATGTTCAGTCCGACGAATTCCCATTCCAGAGCATTTGCATCCGCTTCAGAGAAATTCCCGTACTGATCATTCACGCCCCGCTTCGCCATCGAATCTCCTTGCATGTAGCGACGAAAGAAAATGCGCCTCATGTCGCGCGTGTTGCGCGGAGATCCGACGACGGAGCGATTTAAGGGTGGGTAAATTCAGTCGTTAAACTGAGATCGGCGGCGCCAAAGCGCTTACGGACGAAGCGCATGCTTCCGGACTGATTTAATGGCGCGTAAATTTGATTTATCTTTGTTTATGTTGATCGCCTCGTGATCGGTAAAATCGTCCGACGAGATCGGGGGTGCCCGCGCTGAATTCCCGCGTAGCGCCGCTTCCCGCTTCCCGCTGCGCGCCGAGTGAAAATGAAATTCGTATATTCCAAAGATTCGGATTGACAGAAGTTCGTGACTGGCGTATAGCCATGCCATCCTGGCCCGTCAAAAGGGCGTATCGCGATCGTCACGACACGGGGCTGGGATGCGGTGGCCGCGACGGCGTCGGCGCGAACAGGGTCGCAGGGCGGGGCTCCTTCGATGGTGCTCCGTGAGCGGCGATTGGGCGCGGTACGACACGGCGCTGACGGCGTCTCCATACGGTCTCGACGGTGCGCGCACGCCAACCGTCGAGGGTCCGGTGGAGGTGTGCGCGGACGGAGAAGTCGTGTGGTCCTGGCGCCCGAAGCTGGCGCCAAGCCTTGTGGAGGCGTCTCGCGCCAACCGGCGTGAACGCGAACATCCGCCTAGCGACGGGGGCAATTGAGCTCGTCTCCCCGAGGAGAGCACGAAGGACACCGTTAAAACCATCCGCGCAGGGAAGGCCGGGATGCCGGCATCACCTGTGACCCACCCGTGCGCACTTTCTTCGCACACGGGCTGCGGGTGCCGGCCGGCGCCCGACCTTCCCTGCGCCCTTTCCTCCGGGAAAAGGGAGTTCCCAGATTGAACCCGGGCATGTTGCGCCGCGGGAGCGCGAACCCATGTCCACGATTTGAGATATGACGGGGCGGGCGCCGGCGCCGCCTTATGCCACCCGGCTGCTTCCAGGTGCGCTCCAATCGATAATAAATATCGTAAATATCGTTGATGCCGTAGCTCTACGGGCACTTTTACCTTTCAGCGAGGATTGCTTTCTCGACGCGGAAGGGCTGTGCTAGACATTGTGCTCAATTGGATGAGAATTGTTACGGCTGCCAGCCGGTCTTTAACTTTGCCGGGCGTTGTCGCTCCGGTCGGTCGTTTTTGATTAGAGGGGCGGGCATCCGCCGGATTGTGTGAGCGCGCCTTTTAAAAGGCCGGACGAACTCCGGCGCCTGCTGCAGACCTGCCAAGGCTACTTTCTGACGGCCGGCATCTTCAGCCTCTCCATTAATCTGCTGTATCTCGCCGGCCCGCTCTACATGCTGCAGGTCTATGACCGCGTGATCTCGAGCGCCAGCGAGATCACGTTGTTGATGCTCACCATCGCGCTGCTGCTGGCCTTCATGGCGCTTGCCGGACTGGATGCGGTTCGTGCGCGCGTGTTGACCCGCGCAAGCATCCGTCTCGACCAGAAGATCGCGTCGCGTGTCATGACCGCGATCATCGATCGCTCGGCCGTCGCGGGTGGCGCCCGCAGCCAGGCGCTGCGCGATTTCGATACGTTTCGTCAGTTCATCACCGGTACCGGCGTCCATGCGATCTTCGATCTGCCATGGGCGCCGATCTACATCGCCGTCATCTTCGTGCTGCATCCCTTCCTCGGGGCATTCGCACTCGCCTGCTCGATCGTCCTGGTCCTGATGGCCCTGCTCAGCGAGTGGCTGGTCAAGCTGCCGCTGACGGAATCGAACGAGGCTGCGTCCCGCAGCTACAGTTTCACCGAGATGAGCCTGCGCAACACCGAAGTGGTCCGTGCCATGGGCATGACCGGCGGCCTGTTGCGGCGCTGGGGCCGCGACCGCGACCGGATGCTGGAGCGGCAGGTGGCTGCAAGCGATCGCGCGGCCGCGATCCAGAGCCTGATCCGTTTCCTGCGGCTCGCAATGCAGTCCTTGATCCTGGGACTTGGCGCCTATCTCGTGATCGAGCGGCTCACGACGACCGGCTCGATGTTCGCCGCCAGCATCCTGCTCGGACGCGCGCTGCAGCCGGTCGAGCAGATCGTCGGCTCGTGGCGGGGTTTGGCGTCGGCGCGGGCCGCCTTCCTTCGTATTCGTGAACTGCTCCAGGCACATCCCGTTCTCGAGGCGGGGTTGACGCTGCCCAAGCCCAGGGGCCGTCTGTCGGTCGAAGCGCTCACTTTCGTCCCGGCGGGTACGGCGAAGCCGATTCTGCGGGGCGTCACATTCGCGATTGAAGCGGGGGAGGTGCTCGGCGTCATCGGTCCTTCGGGCGCCGGCAAGTCGACGCTCTCGCGCCACCTCGTCGGTGTGCTGACGCCGTCGGCCGGAGCCGTGCGGCTGGACGGCGCGGGCGTCTCGACCTGGGTCAAGCGCGCGATCGGCGACCACATCGGCTATCTGCCTCAGGACATCGAGTTGTTTTCCGACACGATCGCCGCAAACATCGGGCGCTTCGACGAGGGGAACGACAAGGAGGTCATCCTTGCCGCTCAGCTCTCGGGCGTGCACGAGATGATCCTGAAGCTGCCGAACGGCTACGACACGCAGGTCGGCGAAGGCGGCGCCATCCTGTCCGGCGGCTTCCGCCAGCGCATCGGACTGGCGCGAGCGGTCTATGGCAGCCCCAGCATCGTTGTTCTCGACGAACCCAGCTCGAATCTCGACAGCGAGGGCGACGTCGCGCTTGCGGACTGCATCGTACAACTGAAGAAGCGGGGAGCCACCGTCGTCATCGTCTCGCATCGCCCGGCCACCATCGGCGTCGTCGACAAGATCCTGGTCCTCCGGGAGGGCGTCGCCGAGATGTTCGGGCCGCGCGCCGAGATCATGGCGCGCCTGACCCGTCCCGTACCCGTGCCCGTGCACGCGGTGCAAGGCTCCAGCAGCTAGGCGCGTCCCATGGCGATCATCGAGGCGGTACCCAAAAATCTCACGGGCGTTGGAGCCAAACGGGCGATCGCCGGCGGCCCACCCAGCGATTCCATCAAGCACGTCGCACTGGCCGGCTGGATCATCATCGCAACGTTCTTTGGCGGCATCGGTGCATGGGCCGTGACCGCCCCGCTCAACGGCGCCGTGGTCGCCAACGCCGTGGTCAAGGTCGATGGCAACCGCAAGAGCGTGCAGCACCTCGACGGCGGTATCGTCAAGGAACTTCATGTCAAGGAAGGCGACCGTGTTCGCGCCGGCGATCTGCTCATCGTGCTCGATGGGACCCAGGCGCGCGCGGAGTTCGACGTCCTCACGCAACAATGGGTCGTGCTTCGCGCCACGGAGGTCCGTCTGCTGACCGAGCTCGACCACGGGGCCGAACTCGTCATGCCCGCCGACCTGAAGGCGCGCTCGGACGATCCTTATCTCAAGAGCGTATGGAACGGGCAGATCAGCCAGTTCGACAGCCGGCGAGCCGCGCTCGAAGGTCAACGCAGTGTCATCAGGGAAAAGATCAACCAACTGGGCTCGCAGATCGTGGGGGCCCAAGCGCAAGTCAAGGCGTTCACGGAGCAGATCAACTCCGTCCACAGCGAGGCAAAGGATATCGCGCCCCTGGTCGACAGAGGACTGATCGCGCGTCCCCGCATTCTGCAGTTGGAGCGCACCGCCTATGGGCTGGAGGGCCAGATCGCGGATGCGAATGCCAACATTGCCAAGGCGCGCCAGGCGATTGCCGAGCAGGAGCAGCAAATTGCACAGCTCGATAACGATCGGATGACCGACGTGACCAAGGATCTTCGCGATACGCAGGCGAAAATCCTGGAGGTGATCCCGAAGGCCATGAACGCCAAGGCGGTCCTGGGGCGCATGGAGATTCGCGCGCCCTACAGTGGCCAGGTGGTCGGCCTCAACGTCTTTTCGGTTGGCGGCGTCATCCAGCGCGGCGACAAGATCCTGGACATCGTCCCGGAGCAGGACGGACTGACCATCGAAGCGCAAGTGGCGGTCGAGGACATCAGCGACGTGCATCCCAATACGCGTGCGGAGGTTCACCTCACGGCTTACAAGCAGCGGATCGTGCCGATCATTCACGGCGACGTCATTCAGGTCTCGGCAGATCGTCTGACCGATCCGAAGACCAACAACCCGTACTACACGGCCTTCGTGCGGATCGACGGGGACGAGCTTGCCGCCATGCCCAATATCAAGCTCTATCCGGGAATGCCTGCAACCGTCATGATCCCGACCGTCCAGCGCACGGCCTTCGAATATCTGGTCGGCCCGCTGATCATGTCCTTCAATCACGCCTTCCGCCAGAAATAGGAATTGCGGCGACGTCGAGCGCGGAGAAGGGCAAGGTGGCCATCGTCCGACGCCGACGCCACGAGAGAGTGACGCTTTTCCGATGCGCACAGCTGTTGTTGTTGTCCTCCTTGGCCTGCTCGCCGGCTGCGGGGGAGTCCGGCAGGCGCTTCAGAACGAGAGCGAGGACGCCTCCGTCAGTCTGACCGATGCGCTCGCGGATTGCCGGAACGCCTTTCCCGACCAGATCACGCAGGCCGTGCGGCGCGCCGACTGCATCGTGAAGGCGACGGAGCTTTCGGTCAGGCCCAGCCTGCCATTTCCGGAACTGCTCGACCGCGAGAATGCGCTGCGCAAGACGCTTGCCGTCCAGGTCGAGGCGGGCAAGGTCTCGCTTCTCGAGCGAAACGACCAGATCGCGAAGGCCCACATGGCCATCGTTGCGGAAGAGGCGGAAAGACTGAAAGCCGTGCCGGCGGACGGGCAGGGCGCCAGCCCGACCTCCGTCGTTCAGTGGCGGGCCTCCAATTCGAATGCGTGTGCCGGTCTTGGGGGCAATTCTCCGAATTGCTATTGAACTGGCTTGGCGCGCCACTGCGACACGGCGCGAAACGTCGGAGCGAGAAGATTCGTCGCCCGGGCCGTCCCGATATTCACTTGAACGGGTCGTTGATCGAAGGAGCTGATTGCCTCACGCGTCGAACGCCGATGGGAGTGCCATCCGACACGAACAGAAGCTCATATCTCTGGCCGCGAGAGTCGGTCGCCGTGCAGGTGACGTTGGAAACCTTGCGCGCTGCGAAGTTGCCGAACTGGCGGCAGACACCCGTAGACGCCTCCTCCGCAGGCACCGGAAGCCCATGGACCTTCGGCCTGTGTTTGGAATTCAAGAGCATCCGGTCGACCGGAAGCTCGTAGGAATTGTCATCGAAGCGCTTGCCATTTTCTCCTGAGAAAGACACGACATGGCTATCGTCCGTCGGATCCTCGAGGGCCACAGCGAAGCTGACCCGTCCGGATTCCGTATGAGCGTAGGCAACGGCCTTGCACGCATAGTCCTGGCCGGCGATCTTGAGTGTCGTGCACTTGCCGGACATGAGCGCAAGAATGTCGGTCATCGGCTGACGATGTTCGATGTGTCTGGGCGCGTCGGAACGTTGCTCGACTGCCTGTCGTGTGTCCGCCGTTTGCGCGCCGCATGGGACTGCCAGGGTCAGAAACGCCCCGGTCAGCATGAGCGGGCGCCCCGCCCGCGGTTGAAGACGCGATAAAATGTTCAAGCCAGCCCCCATTGCAGGGCTAACGACCGCGACGGAGAAAGCCTCGTTCGATCATACCCTTACCCTGGTTGTGACATAGTGGCATTGACGTGATTGCCGATCAATCGCAACGAAGTCCGGGCGGGAAGAGCCTTGCCTTTTTAATTAATGCAGGCGAGACATTACACGCTTGGTCGAAACGACTACGGCCGTTTCGTTCGGCAAAGCAGCTTGCTTGGCCGAGGCAACTGTCGCGACGGCGTCGATTTAACGAGCTAGGAACCCGACGCGCGAAGCGACGTTGGCTTTGGGAATTGTGGCTCAGGCCTTGCATGGTCAGGGCGGCAATGCCGGCACCGGAATGGCAGTTAGCCGGACGATGTCCGCCTACGCCGGTCTCGGGAGCCGAAACCAATGAGTGATGATTGACTTCGACGCGGATAAGCCCCTAGTCTCGCCCACTTAAGGTCGTTAACGCTGATTCCCACTAATATAAATGGAATTTACAGGTGCCTAAAGTCAAGAACAAGGCCGCTGCCAACTTTGGTTCGCGCTTGAAGCAGCTGCGGGAAGAGCGGTCTATGACCATCACGGAGCTGGCGAGGCGGATTGACGTGACGCCGCCCGCAATTTGGCATTGGGAGAAGCGGGGCAGGCTGCCCAAGCCCGCCACCATAAAGGCCGTGGCAAAGGTTCTCGACGTCAGTTCCGAATTTCTCGAGAACGGTGTCCATATCGTGAGCACCCAGGATCAAGGGCCCTCGGACCAGATCTCGATGCGCCCGGACGAGATGAGCCTCGAACAGCTGATCCGTGCCATCGAGGCAAAAGGCTTTCATGTCCGGATCTCTTCGGCCGGCGATCGCGAGGCCTCCGAGGCCTAATCGGGAGAATGGGGAGTCCTCCTGCCCCTTCCTTTTGAATGTACCCTCGCCAGAACGGCGCGCGCCGGAAACAGTGCCGATCAAAGTCGTTCCGGCTTTGCGCGCGGCGATCCGGCTAGGGTCCAAGAGCGCAGTTCCGACCGGGGCGATCCTGCGCTAATTTTTATCATGCTGTAACGGTCGAACGGCGCGGGGGTGATGCCCCCTTGGCAAGCCGTGCAGTGACATTCACTGCGCACTTTCCGGTGATTAAAATAAGTCTCGCCGGAAAAAAGTCGAGCGAGTACGTGATTGAGGCTCGCCGACGTAAACGGATGCATTCTGTTCGTAGTGCTGGGCGGATTTTACAACTTCCAGCTATGTGGTGTCGTCGTGCATTTAGGCGACTGCCGCCGAGGCTTTGCGACCTCCTAAGTTGTTGAGCGAGCGCGCTTACTGAGCGGATCAAGCCGTGCCCCATGCAATCGGCTTGCAATCATGGATTGTGTATCGAGGTCGGCACCGACTCGCTGAGCTGCCGATGGCGGCCGAGAGGCCAAAGCGCTTGTAGACGGGCTGTGGCCGTGTCATAACGTCGTCGTTAAAGCCGTATTAAACTACGCATAAATCGAATTTAAGCCGCCCAATCGTCATTCGAAGGAGGCGCTGCGATGATCAAAGATTTTAGCACCTTTGAGAGTTTGCACTCAGCTCCTCCCATGCCGCGTGTCGTTGAAGGCACCGGCATTCAAATTCTCCCCGGCACACACCGCTAGACATTCTCCTCAGGCGCATACTGCTTGAGGCGCGTTCGCGTAACTTCGACTTGCTGCTCGCCGTTCGGTCCATTTTTTCGATGGAGCATTCCGATGGGTATAGCCTGGCGCTGGAACAAGGAAGCTCACAAGCGCTCCGCGTTCGAATCCCTCCTCGACAAGGTCATTCGCGAGATCCTTCCGGGACGGGACAGTAGAAAGCGGCGGATCGGCGGTGCTGCGCGCCCGGCGGCAAAGCCGCGGCGCCAGAACTTCACGCTCGAGGCGATCGAGCCGCGGCTGCTGTTGTCGGCGGATATCACCTATGGCGGGGTCCTCAATACGCATACGGACTTTACGCTCAAGGCCGAGGCGGGCTCGTTCAATCTCTACGACAACGCGACAGCATCGGTCATCGGTTCAAAATCAATCGTTGCCGGTGGTGACAACAGCGTCACGATCGACCGCGGCGGCGGAGACGATATTTACGGCGACACGATTCACCTGGATCTCAAGTCCTTTGAGACTGCAAATGCAGCGATCGGTGGCCACCTACTGAGCATCAATTTCACCGGCGGCGATCAAAGGCTGTTCCAGGACACCGTTTCGCTGGACGCCGCGTCTGCCGCGACGGTCGGTTTTGGCCTGAACGTCACGAGCGATTCCGCAATCTCGTCCGGCGCACATGCGAGCTTCGCTGGCGAACTGTCGCTGAAGTCGGAGGCCACCGCCGTTAGCGATGCGATCGTAGGCCAGGGAATACTGTCCAACGCGAATTCGGCCATCACACTGTCCGGCGCCAATCTGAGCGCATCCGGCAAGGTGAGTTTGACGGCGCACTCGGCGCTCAATGTGACTGCCGACGGTACTACTAAGGGCAATGCTGACGATCCTGACCTGAGCGGCGAGATCACCGGAAAGATCGCCGACGCGATCAACGACAATCTCGGCGACAAGATTCATCTCGTCTCACTGGTCACGAGTTTTTCCAGCGCGAAGATCGATGTCGGCGATTCCGTGCTCAGCGCGACCAATGGTGACCTGGTTCTCAATGCGACCGTCGACGGCACGCTGACCGCATCGTCGGCCAACAACAACTCGTTCAAGATCACGATCGTCGCCGGCGATGCGGATCCGGAGGTGCTGATCCACGGGGCCTCGACCAACGTCAGCGCCAGCGGCAAGATCGATGCGACCGCCAAATCCAGCGTGACGATCAATGCATCGGCCGTGCCGACCGACAACGCCGACGCATCGAAGGATGCAGCCGTGGCCGTCACGGCGTTCGAGAGCAGGGCAAAACTCGTCGTGTCGGACAGCGCGGTCGTGAATGCCATGGGCGGCGCCGCGACACTGCAGGCGAGCAGCGAGCTCGATGCCACGACCACGGCGGACGGCAGCGCGGGAACAGCCGGCGCGGGCGTTGCGGTTTCGGTGGTTTTCGGTGACACCGTAGCATCAGTTGACGGTTCCACCGTCAGCGGCCTCGGAGTCAGCCTTCAGGCCACGACGGACCGCGACATCACGACCACGGCCAATTCGTCGGTCGGCGGCAGTGCGCAGAGCGGCGGCGGCGACAACGCGAGCGAGACGACGCTCAAGAACAACAACGCGCAGACAGCGGGAGATTCAGGCAACGAAAGCATTTCATTTGCGGGCGCGATCGCGGTCGCGGTAGATACGGGCGATACCAAGGCCTATTTGCAGGACGGAACCATCAACGCCGGCATTGATGCTGCGTCGATCATAGCGGCGTCCGTCGACGTGATGACGACCAACGCGGATGGTGGGTTCACCCAGGATTCGTCCGGCGGTGGCGGCGGTGCTTCCAAGGCGGTCGGCGTCGCGGTCGCGATCAATGTCGCGACCCGGGATGATCTTGCCTACATTGGCGGAACGAGCACCGTTACTGGCGGTTCGCTCGCCATTGAGGTCCAGGCGCTGGACGACAAGCAAAGCGTATTCAGCGCAGAAGCGATCTCCGGCCTCGGGGACGCCAGCAGCGTCAGTTTTGCCGGATCACTGGCGATCAATGTCGTCCTGTTCAATCATAAAGCCTATCTCGACAACGGTGCGAACGTCACGCTGGTCGGGAGCCCGGACGTCACCATCGCGGCGCACGCGGACATCAAGAACGTCGCGAAGGCGACGCCGCACGAAGCCGACGGCGTGAATCCCGGAACCGGAATCGGCGCCTCCGTAGCTTTCAACTACGGTGAAGACACGACTGCCGCCTACGTCGACGACAATGTCTTGCTCACGGGCGCGAAGGGTCTGACGCTCGATGCCTCGTCGGCGCACGAGATGGAGACCGAGGCCAAGAACGGTTCGGCCGGCGGGACTGCGGTCACGCCCGTCATCGCGATTTCGGTCGCGAATGACGATACCCATGCAACGATCGGCAGCGGCGGCCTGCTGACGGTCGGCGCCGACGGATTCAATCTGAGTTCCACCCTGACCAATGTCGTCAGGACCTCCGCCGAGGGCGACACCGAAGCGGATAAGACCGGCGTCGGCATTTCGCTTGCCTTGTCGATCGTGAATGATGACTCGCAGGCCACCACCGGCCGCAATCTCTTCACGAGCGGCGGCGCGGCGGCCTTCATGTCGAGCGCCATCTCGATCAGTGAGAGCTCGGCGAAAGCAAGCGTGAAGGGCGGCGAAGACAGCGGCAGCGGCAAGAAAGCCGACGGCAAGAAGCAGGATCAGATGAACTTCGCCGACACCACGGCGAAGACCAAGACGGGTGGAAGTGCCAAGGGCAACAATGGCGCAACCGCTCCCGATGCCGATACCGGCAGCGGGCAGGTCGACGTCGCAGGTGCGATCGCGGTCAACATCGAGAATGGATCGTCGGTTGCGTCGATTCCGGATAGCGGCCATGTCACGGCGACCGGGCTGATTACAGTCCATTCGCAGGCCAATGTCGACGGGCATGCGCTCGCGGATGGTTCCGCGGTCACCGGAAGCGGCGGCACCGGCGTCGGCGTTGCGGTCGCTGTCAACGTCAACAACATCACCAACCAGGCCTTTGTCGGTAATGGCGCGGTGGTCAGCGGCAGTGGTCTGAACGTCGGTGCCGTCGTGGCCGATCGGCAGATCGACGCGCCGGTGATCACCGTACCGGTGGTCGACACCACGCACGATACGCTCTTCGTTGGTCTCAATGCCGGTCTCGCGAACGGCGATCAAGTCCAGTATGTCGGGCTCGGCGGCTTCGGCCTAACCCCCTTGGTCACGACCTATTACGTGCATGTCAACGGCGACGGCACCATCAAGCTTTACGACACCAACAAGGCGGATGCCGAAGACGGCGGCGCCACCGGCCTGGTGGATCTCAGTTCCGGCGCCCTGTCATCATCGGGCAACCAGCTCTGGAAATACATCGGGGGCGTCCCGACCCCGATCGGTGCGATTGATTTCGATCCGACCGGCAACATCACCGAGCTCAATCTCGGCCCCGACGAGACCCTGCGCACCGGCGACCGTGTCAAATATGATGCCAACGGCGGTTCACCACTCGGTGGTTTGAGCGACAACACCACGTACTTCATCATCGACCTGACCGGCGGTCACTACCAGCTCGCGGCGTCGCTGGGCGATGCCTACGACGGAAAGGCGATTACGCTGAGCGGCGCTGCGCCCGCCGGCCAGAAGCTGCACGATCTCACCCACTCTTCGCGTGCCGACGCAACGTCGGGCGCCAGCGGTGGTAATATCGGCGTCGGCATTTCGGCCGCAATCAACATCGTGAACAACGACACGCAGGCGGTGGTTGGCCTTACCCCGGGCGTGGATTTGTCCGGTTCGGCGACCGTGACGACGACCGGAGGCAATTCTTCGGTCTCGGCCGCCGGCGACGAGTCGAATTTGGCAACCGCCAGACCGCACGGCGACACCGAAGGCGAGAAAGCAGGCGTCGGTGCCTCGATCGGGATCAATGTGCTCACCAATACCGTCAATGCACAGATCACCGACGGGTCGTCGTGGTCCGGTTCAGTCGGGACTTTCACGGTTTCGGCCGACTCCGGAGATACGGCATTCACCCATGGCGAGAACGGTGCAGCGTCCTCTGGCGGGACCGGGGTAGGTATCGGCGTTGGCGTGCTGGTCGCCGACGAAAAGGCAACTGCGTATGTCGGCACTGGCGGACTGTTGTCTGCGAACGGTGACGTTGCGGTTACCGCATCGAACGATGCAGATTTCAACACCGAAACAGACGCCAAGGCAGCCGGCAAGAGCGTCGGCGTCGGCGCGTCGGTCTCAATTGCCTGGGTTACCGAGAAGGTCAGCGCCGAACTCGCCCGTAGCGTCAATACGACTGCGGGTGCGGCGACCGTTTCCTCCGATTCGACGGTCAAGAGCGAGGCCAAGGCCCTCGCGTCCGTCTCAGGGGCGAAGGACTCGGATGACAATGCCGATACGAAGGCCGACGGCCAGGTGAACGGCAGCAGCTCGAACACAAACAGCAAGGGCATCTCGCTGCCAACGGCCAGCGGCGGCGCTTCAGGCGGAAATTCGTCGGCTTCCTCCGAGGGCGGTACCAACAACAGCGGCGTCGGCATCGCCGCCTCTATCGCGGTCAACCGGATCCTCGCCGATAACACCGCGCAAGTCACCCACGGAGCCGACATCACGGCACAGGGCGCTGTGACGATCTCTGCTCAGGCCGAATATGACGGCAGTGCCAAGGCGATCGGCACCGGCGTCGCGTTGAACAGCGACGATCACATCGCGGCCGGCGTCAGCGTCAACTGGCTCGGGGCGACAAACAAGGCGCTGGTCGGGGGCGGCTCGGTCATCATCAGTCATGATGCGGTCGCGGGTATCACGATCCAGGCGATCACGCCGAGCGGCGAGACCGACGATTTTGTCGCATGGGGTGCGGCGGCCGCAGGCGGCAAGGGTGGCATGAGCATCGCCGGCTCGGTGGCGATCAACATCGTCGACCATTTCGACACCGAGGCATCGACGGCAAGCACCTCGCACCTCGAGTCCGACGGCGGGATCACGGTCAATGGAACTGCCGTTCTCGGGCCGCAGACGTTGGCGGCTGCAGGTGCGTTCTCCAAGGATAAGGGGGCGTTCGGTGCTGCAATCAATGTGACGCTGCTGCATGCCTCGACGACGGCAGCAATCGGTGGTGACGCGGATGCCGCCGGTGCCATTTCGGTCAAGGCCGAGAGTCACATGGTGCCAACCGAAATCGACCTGCCATTGATACAGCCGAAGCTGACTTCGGTGGCGGTCGCCGGTTCCGCCAGCCAAGCTGATTTGGCCATCGCCGGCTCGTTCATCATCAACGACCTGCACGTCGACGTGGACGCGCATATCGGCGCCTCCAGCCAGGTCAATCGGGGCGGCCTCTATACGGTCGGCAGCGCACAAACGGTCAGCGTGGCGGCGACAAACGAGACCAAGGTCGTCAGCGTCGCGGGTGCACTAGCCCTGTCTATCGATTCGTCGGGTTTCGGCGTCGGACTGGATGTCGAGATCCTGCACAAGACAACGAAAGCCTACATCGACGGGTCCGCGGTTGTCGGAAACAACGGTGGCGGAACTGTGAGCGTGACGGCGACATCCCCCGAGACGATGTTGTCGGTCGCCGCAACCTTGGGCGCCGGCTTTGGTTCCGTGGGCGCCGCAGCGTCAATCGGGATCGCCGACATTCATGTCGAGACCGACGCATACATCAACGATTCGGCGACCGTGCGCTCCGATGGCTCCGTCTCGGTGAAAGCGACCGGCACGTTCATCACGACGATGGTCGCCGGCGCGATCGGAATCGGCGACTCGGCCGGTATCGGGCTCGCGAACACGACATTGATTTATGACGGGACCGTGCAGGCCTATGTCGGAGCCTCTGCGACGGTGCGAGCGGGCGGCAACATCGATGTGATCGCCGCCGAAAGCGAGGACGTCATTGCCATCGCAGCGGGTGCGGCTGGAGCCAGTGAGGTCGGGGTCGCCGGCTCCGCTGGAGTCAACCTGCTGACCGAGCACACGACGGCGCGCATTGGTCACAACGCGGATGTCACGATCGTCGGCGCACACGATCTGACCGTCAAGGCGACCGATGATACCACGGTGACCACCGTGGCCGGTGAGATCGCGGTCGGCGGCACAGGCGGCGTCGGCGTCGGTGTCGGTGTCGGCGTGTTCAACAAGCACACCAACGCTTTCATCGACTCGGCCGTCGATGCGACCGTGGGCGGCAATATTTTCGTCACGGCGAAATCGACCGAGAGTCTGATCTCCGTTTCGGGTGGGGTCGCCGTCGGTGGAGACGTCGGGGTCGGCGTCAATGCCGATATCAACGTGTTCCAGCTGCAGACGCGCGCCTTCATAGGCGACGATCCGGACGATGCAATACTGAGTTTCGGCGATGGCAACGTGCATGCCGACGGCACCGTAGCTATTTCTGCCGACGACCAGACCGATATCAACGAGATCACCGCGGTCATCGCAGCGGCGGGTGTGGCCGGCATCGGTGCCGCGGCCGGTGTCGATGTTATGAACAAGGATACCCAGGCATTCATCGGTTCCCACGCCGTGGTCACGGGCGACGGGCTGGGTTCCGGCGCGACCGTGAATACGGGCGCAATCCACATCGACACAGCCGCTGCCGCCAGCACCTTTGATCCGCATGATCCACACGGACAGGGCATCGAGACAGGTCCTACGGGTGGTACGCGGAGTGCCGAATCCGACGATCCGGGCGCGCGCAGCACACTGCGGTCCGGCGGAATGGTTGGAACGCCCAGCCAGGATAAAGTTCTGGGCGGCACGACGAGTGGCGATACCTCGAGCCAGGATGACGATTCGCTGCACAACGTTCGTACGACGAGAGCAGAAACCGCACCTGGTTTCCAGGGCGTCGCAGTTGGTGCGACGAACAAGGAGAACATTCGGACATTCACCTTCAGCTTGGGTGTTGGCGAGGTCGGGGTGGGCGTGTCGGCGGGAGTCGATGTCGACAACGTGACGACCAAGGCCTACGTCGGTGACCATGCGACCGTGAATACGGCGCAGGGCAGCGTCATCATCGGCGCGGCAGACGATTTCTATCACCTTGCGATCGCGGGCGGGGCGGCCGGCGGTTTCGTCGGTGTCGCGCCGGCCGTGGGTGTGAACGTAGTCGGCAACACCACCCTGGCCTTCATCGGCGACCATGCGACGGTGAATGCCGGTACGCTTGCCGGTGGTGGCGACGTGACTGTAGCCGCCTCGATGCAAGAGAATGTCGTGATGATCGGCTTCGGCCTCGCCGGTGGTTTCGTCGGCGTCGGCGGCGCAGTGGACGTCCTCAGCGTCGACAACACGACCAAAGCCTATATCGACCACGATGCGGACGTGTTCGCCTATGGTGACGTGTTCGTCAACGCGACGGATACGACTCATATCTTCGAGCTTTCCGGAGCCATCGCCGGCGGTGCCGTCGGCGTCGGCGGTTCGGTCGGCGTAATGATCATCCACAAGGAAACCGACGCGACGATCGGTGCCGGCGCCACAGTCGATGCGCTGGGCAGAACCGGCGGCCATGACAACGTTCTGAACGACATCGTTGGTAGCAACTTCGCCCGAACCACGAGCCATGGCGTGATCGTTCAGGCCGAGTCCAAGGCGGACATGTTGCATATCGTCATAGCCGGTGCCGGCGGCTTCGTTGGCGTGTCCGGCGCGGTCGGCGTGACACTGATCAGCGGCGAGACCGATGCCGCGATCCTCGACAACGCTCAGATCAACACGCGTTACCAGACGGGTAACAACGCGAGCCTGCAGCAAGGCGTGCATGTCGGCGCCGCCGACGACGTCAATGTAAAGACGTTCATCGTGGCGATCGCCGGCGGGTTCGTCGGCGTCTCCGGCGCGGTGGATGTTGGTAACGTCAACAACAACGTCAAGGCGGTCGTCGGTACCGATGCGACGGTCAACGCGCTCGCGGACATCAATGTGGAAGCATTGTCGTTGAAGGACGTTGCAGGCTTCGACGCCAGCGGTGCCGGTGGTTTTGTCGGCGTCGGCGGTGCGGTCAGCGTCTGGGCGATCGGCAAGCAGATCGAGAAGAGCGGCAAGGACAAGGACGGTGCGGATACCGGTGACGCCCTCGCTGCCGGCGATCACAAGTTCGACCAGGGTAACGTCGATACAGGCGCGCACACGATTGATCTGGGCAGCGACGGCGGGTTCGGCGACGGCGCCGAGGTGGTCTATCACGGCGCCGGTCTCGGCGACGTCAGCGATGGCGACCATGTCTTCGTTCACCAGGTGAGCGGTGGCGTGATCCAGCTTTACGACAATGCCAAGGACGCACAGAAGCACGACGGAACCGGACTGAAGCAACTCTCCAGCCAGGGTAGTGATGGCCAGACGCTGACCTCGGTGAACGGCCCGGATGGTGACGCGGCGGCGGAGGCGAACTCCGGCAAGAACCTGGTGACCAACAGTTCCACCGGCAACGGCATCAACTACTTCACTGGCGACGGGAATGCGAACAGCAACCGCAGCCGGCTGAACAATGCCATTTCGGATCCGACGACGGGCGCCAGCGCTCAGGTCAATTCTGCAACCCCGAGTTCCTCGGATATCAGCGGCCGCGAAAACAATGCGCCGGCGCCGGCGAGCGACCCGACGATCCCGAACGGAACGTCGGCCGTAGTGAAGTCGGGCGCACATCTGAACGCAGGAACCGCGATAAACGTCATTGCGCACGAGATCGACACGTTCAAGGTGACGACGGGTCAGGCCGCCGGCGGCTTCGTCGGGGCCGGCGCATCGGTTTCCGTGCTGACCCTCGGTGAGAACGTCACGGCATTCGCCGACGGCACGCTGAGCGCCGGCGGCAACATCAACGTCAACGCGATCCTGAACGAAAACCTCAATCTGCTCGCCCTCGATGCCGCGGTCGGGTTTGTTGGAATTGGCGCCGCGGTCGTCGTCATCAGTGACGGCAGCTTGGCGCAGGCGAGCCTGGGCAGTGTGACGGATGCCGGCGATGTCTCTGTTGTCGCCAGCAACACTCGTGATCTGACGGAATTCACCGGTCAGGTCTCCGTGGGGGCCGTTGCGGCGGGCGTGTCCTATACCAGCCTGGAAACGACGGGTGGTGCGAGTGCGACGGTCGATGGCGGTGCGCAGATCGGCCAGGCGGCCGTCGGTACCGTGAATTCCCTCAAGGTGACGGCCACCAGCACCACCACGACTCACGTCCATACGCTTGCCATCTCGGCAGGACTGGTCGCGGTCGGCGTGAATTTTGCGCGCGACATCGACACCGCGTCGACCACCGCGGAAATCGGCGATGGTGCCGATATCAAGGTGACGAAGGACGTGACGGTCGAGGCAGCCTCCATCGACCTGGTCAATCCAATCATGGAAGGCGTCACGGTGTTGAGTGGCGTCACGGTCGGCCTGTCCTTCGACAAGGCAGACGTGGAAACCACCGTTCATGCGAGCATCGGCAACGGCACGGTGAACGCAACGAACGTGACCGTGACGGCGACGGAGAACGGCGATTCACTTCTGGTTGGCTATGGCGCCACCACGGACAACTCGTCGTCGTCGGGCCCGTCGCTCCTGAGCGTGGGTGCGAACATTTCCACCGCGATCATGACGCCGGACATGGAGAGCAAGATCACCGGCACAGTGACGGCGAGCGATACGGTCACGATCAGCGTTACGGATAATAGCTCTGCGGTCGCCAAGGCACATGGCCTCGGCCTGTCCGGTATCGGCATCGCCGCGTCGGAATCATCTGCGGAAGCCAAAGGCAAGGTCTTTGCCCATCTGGATGGCTCCGTTACTACGGCGAAGACCCTGAAGATCAGCGCCACGGGAACGGAAGCTGCGAACGCCAACTCGCAGGCCGTTGTTGGCGGCATCCTGGCTTCAGTGGATCATGATGGAGCGACCGCGACCGTTTCACCGGATGTCGAGGCGTATGTCTCGTCGAGCGGCAGCATCAACGTCACCGGGAACATCGAAATTGCGGCAGTGGCTTACCCGGAAGCCGATGCGCTGACCAAAGGCATTGGCGTCTCCGGGGGCGTGCACATCGGTGAGGTCGATTCGACGGCCACATCCAATCCGACGGTGAAGGCCTACATCGATCCGCCGACGGTAACGGCGGGCGGTACCGTCTCGGTTACGGCCACAGCCGACAGCAAGGCGACCAAGCCGCTGCCGAACTATCAGATCATCGGTGCCAACACCGATACCAGCAATGACCTGAGCGATCCCAACAACAACACGGTCAATGTCACCAACCACGGGCTCCTGACCGGCGACACGGTGCAATTGCCGACGAATGCCGGAATCGGCGGGCTGACCCCCAACGTCTTCGATGTCAACACCAACGCGCCCCTTGCGATCATCAAGACCGTCATTGCGGTCGATGGCGATCATCTCGCATTTGGCGACGTATTCGATGGCGCCAAGGTCGATCCGAGCACGGATATCATCGAACTGCCATCGGCGGTGAACCTGAACAATGGCGATCTCGTTGAATACGAGGTGCCAACCGGCAGCACGCCGATCGGCGGGCTGACGCCGGGACATGTCTACAGCATCTTCTTGCCGAATCCGGCAGATCAGACGCACATCAAACTGCGCGAGCCGTCGGGCGTAACCTACACCCAGCAGGCATTCACGCCCCCGGCGTCCGGCGACACAATCACTTTTGCCGCGAATCACGGCCTCAATGATGGCGACGCGGTGACCTACCATGCGCCGGCAGCGCACACGTTCCAGAGCGTTCAAGTCGACGTCAATTCCAGCAACCCGATCTTCGACCAGGGCAGCAAGACCTACAACAACGTCGACAACAACAATATCCAGTTCGTCAATTCCAACGGCGATGCTGCCAGCTGGGGCTTTGCTACCGGCGACATCGTCCGGTACAGCTCGTCGGGCGCACCAATCGGTGGACTGGCGAGCGGTGCCGACTACAAAGTCGTGACGGTCAATGGACCGAGCAGCAGTTCGATCCAGCTCGGCGACGATTCCTCACTGGGAATGGGGAATGTTCTTTTTGTCAGGAACGGCACTGGCGATACGATCACGCGTTCTGACGGCCACAATTGGTCCGACTTTGGCTTCGTGAACGGACAGACGATCGTCATCAGCAACGCAGTCGGCGGTGACAACGGCACCTTCCACATCGCGAGTGGGTCCGGAAGCAACACGTTGGAGCTCGTCGAGAGCAATGTCGTCTCGAACAACAGCGGCAATCCGACCTCGGCGAAGGTCGTGATTGCCCTTGATCCGGGCACCAAGGACCCGAACAATTCTGGGTTTGCAGCGCTGAAGAACGTCACGCATAGCCTGATCAAGAAGTCCGACCTCCCGATGACGGCCGGAGGCACCAATGCCGATGGCAAGCAGTTCTATGTTGAGAAGGTCAGCGACACTCAGATCAAGCTGCACCTGCTGAAGGACCTCAGTGACGCGGCGCTGACCCTGGCCGATCCTTTCGGCCCGACCGGCGATCACACGATCGGACGCGAGGCAGTGGACATCACCGGGCAGGGCGCCGGATTGCAGCAACTCCGCGTCGATCTGACCAGCGGTCCGGCCGGGACAGTCACGCTGACGGGACCGGGTGGTGTGTCCCTCGGTGTGATTTCGCCGCCGAGCTGCGACGGCGTGACGTCGGCGGTCGCGACGGGGTCCGGCGGCGGCGCGCTGCTCGGCTTAGCGGTTGCCAATGCGACGACGAACGACAATCCCAATGTTGACGCGCACATTTCGGCGGATCTGCTGTCGGCCGGTGGCGACGTCATCATCAAGGCGACGTCGACCACCAAAGCGACGTCGAGCGCCCGGGATGACGGCGGCGGATTCGTAGGCATCGGCGTGCCAACCGCAGATGCCAACCAGAACGACGCCAATCACAAGACCAAGGCCTACGTGGACGGACGCGTTGTCGCCACCGGTGACGTCAAAGTGCTTGCACTGACGAGCAATAATGCCGAGGCCGCGGCGCATACGATCACGGGCGGCCTCGTCGGAGTCGCAGTCGGGTTTACGCATTCCAATATCAGCGTCGACACCGCAGCGAACGTAAACGACAACACAGCGATTCTCGCAGGCGGCAGGATCATCATCGCTGCCGAAGACAAGGCGAACCAGGTCACGAACACCGATTGTACCGGGGTCGGCCTTGGTGGTGACGCCAACGCCTTCGCATCAAGCTCGCTCAGCGGCAAGACCGAGGTGAATGTCGGTACAGCCGCAAAGGTGGAAGGCAATATCGTGGTCCTGTCGGTCAGCACCGGGGACTCCAAGGCGACCGGCGACGACCAAGACCATCCGCAGATGACCGTCAAGGCAATCAGCGAGGGCGACGGCGGAGGCCTGGTTGCGGTCGGCACCGCGTCCTCGAACGTCAACGTAAACATTCCGTTCAATATTGAGGTCAAAGGTTTTGCCACGATCACAGGCTGGGAAGGTGTGGATTTCCGCACGTCCTATCAAGCGATCGACACTGAAGCGCATGCCGAATCGAGCGCAACCGGATTGTTCGGTGGCGTCGACTCCAGTTCAAGCAACACCACGACGCTCGACTCGCAAGTCAAGGGGGATGCGGACGCGATTGTTACCGCGACCCCGAGGGTCACGGGCGTCCTCGCGGACCCGGCCTTGCTGCCTCCTCCGGGCTCGACGCCAAGACTCGCGTTCGACATCGACATGACCAACCAGCCACGGGGCTCGCTCGATGGCTCCGACGGAACCATGAGGATCACCAGCGACAATCCCGATCATGTGCGGGCGCTGGGCTTTAGCCTCTCGGGCGATCCGGACCTAAATCCCGAGATCAAGCCGCAGATCACCTTCAATTCGGACGTGGTGATCTATTCCGGCCAGTCACCGGTGCTGATCATCGGTCCGACGGGCAACGTTGAGAAGCAGTCCAACGTCATATTCGACACCGCGACGGTTGGCTTGATCAACGTCCACGACATCATCAATCACGATCCCGGCGACGTGTATTTCGCAACTGGCGATACCGGCAGCAGCGACAGCCAGATCAACGGCTCGGGCGGCACGTGGGATTTCCGGGACAACTATCACCACGTTCAGCTGATCAACAAGTCCACGCTGGATATGAATGTACAGGACATCAAGGTCCTGGATGTCGATCCAGCTGACAAGCCGCAGGTCGACATCTCGAACACGGGCTCGCGCGGTCTGACCTTCAAGCTCAAGCGCGACGTCAGTCCGACGCTGATCGACATCGAGAATACGAATACGGCTTCGACGACCATCACGCTTAGTGGCGTCATCGACAATCCGATCGGTACCACGCGCGTCATCAACACCCATGGGGACATCCTGTCCAGCGCGAGCCGGGCAGACGGTGATGCGGATCCGGATTCGCTAATCCGAACCAATGTCCTCGACATCGAGGCGCGGCAGGGGAACATCGGCCAGAACCCCGGCATCGTGAACTTCGCCGATCCGGTCTCCCCGACGCAGCATCGGATCAACATCGATGTGGTCGACAGCGCGAAAGTTCCGGCAGAGACCGACTTCGTGAGTGGAAACGTCAGCGCCGGCGATCACTCGATAGCGCTGGGACTCAACCAGTTCTTCAATGGCGAGCTCGTGCAATATGTCGCCTCGGGCACAGCGCTCGGCGGGCTGACATCGGGCAACTATTACTACATCATTGCGGTCGACTCCCTGCGGGTCCAACTGGCCGAGGTATCGAGCCCGACGACGGCGATCCAGATCACTCCGACTGCGACGGCCACCGACCTCCATTCGCTCACGCCGGCGCAGCGCTTCACGGCCGTGGCCAAGGGCAACGGCACGACCGAAGGGTTCGCCTGGCTGGACGTCAAGGGGCGCCTGCGCGACGACAATACGCCGTACTCAGTCGTTATCGACGCGGTGAATACCGCGGGCGACGCCAACCTACGCATTTGGGGCAGCGTCCAGGACACGAGTGTCGGGACGGTCGGCGGCGTGCACGTGATCGACCGCGATGGAGCGAACACCAAGGATTATTTCAACAAGTTCCTGCCAGACACTGGTAGCGCGTTGCAGCAGGACAAGGGTGCATTCGGGACCGGCGGCGTGCATATCGACAGCACGTACGATATCCGAGCGCTGGACTCGACGGGCAATCTCTATCGCCCCGGCATCATCTCGGCCCACAACATCGTCATTACCAATGCCGAGCCGACAGCGACAAGTCCGAGGCTCATCAACGTCAAGGCGATCACGGAGATCGTCGGTGGCGGCACGCCAGGTCCGTCCGACACCCATCATGTCGACGTTTTGACGAACGGCTGGATCGACCTGGCCGAAAAGACCGACGATCTGCGCGTCGGCCGCGTCATGTCGACTGCAAATGACGTGACGTTGCATTCGCCCAGGATGATCATCGATGCTTTGAACGATGGTATCGGTTCGGAGGCAGACGTCACCGCCGTCAACATCACGATGACGGCTGGCGACAATGGCATCACCGGCACTGCCAGCGACAAGTCCGGTACCGGCGGCATCGGAGCCACCGATAATTTCCTCGAGATCAACGTTGACGAACTTTATGGAGCGGGCTCGAGCCTCGGCGTGCTGACCGCCAACGACGTCGCAGTGGCAAGCAAGGCCAACACCCAGGGCATCTTCATTACCGAGGTGGTGCGCGGCCTCGAGTCGCAGAACTGGCTGGGCGGGAAGGGTCCCGTCGATGGCTCGGGTCGCGAGATCGACGACCTCGAGGTCAATCTGGTTCAGACCAAGGGCGACGTAACGCTCGCCACGGATCCGGGTTCCATCGTCGATGCCCGCAATGGCGGCGTCGGGGCCGATACCGCCAATGTCATCGGCAATACGATCAACCTGTTTGCCGAGGGCGGCAATATCGGCAATTCGAATGGCGGCAACGATCTCGAAATCGATTCGCAGGCCTACGGCTATGGCACGATCGGAGCAAGAGCGACCGGCAGCATAGATCTCAGCGAAGCGCTGCCGACGACGGCTGTGGGCACGTTCTACGCGCGCGATGCCGAGGTTGTGCTGTTGCAGGCGCTGGGAATTGCCGGAGGCGATGGAGACATCAACGGCAACATCCGCTTCACGGTGCGCGAGAGCGCCGTGCAGGGCGAGGATCTGCATCTTCTGGACTCCGGAAGCGTGCTGTTCCTCGAGGATACGCCGGAGACGATGGTGCATGGTCTCGTCAACACGCCGAACGGGTCGATCCTGCTGCGCGTCGGCGACAATGTGACCACGGAAGCGAACTCGCAGATTCTCGCCGGCAAGAACGTCGACATCTACGGCGATTTCCGCCGAACCGGCGAGCTTTCCAGCGGCGTGGCGCAATTCGACAGCGATACGCCGAACGACACGCCGAACTTCGGCACTGTCATGCATCTGCATGGCGTCATCGCGCACGGCCCGACCGCGAGCGGATATCTCACCCGCATCTTCGGCAACGCCGACACCGACCAGATCTTCTTCGACGAGACGTGGCTCGGCGGCCAGAGCGGAACGCCGTCCTCGCCGATCCCGGGCGGACAAGACCAGAAGATTCCGACCGGCGGACTGGGACCGGTTCGCCTCATGTCGTTCTATTCCGGTGGTACCACGCGCGCCTACGGCAGCAATACGCCGACCCCGACCACTGCCGGAATCGATGCGCAGGTGACGTTTGCGCCCGATCCCAATGGCGACACCATCACGCGTACGGACGGCGGCACCTTTGCGGGCTTCGCCATCGGCGACGTCATCACGGTCGATTCCAGCGATCCCAGCAACCCGATCGCCAACAATCGCATCTATACCGTTACGGGGATTTCAGCCGCGGCAACGGTGCTGACCCTGAGCTCCGCCCGTGTCGTCACGGGGGCCTCGAACGTCAACGTCAAGATCAAAAATACCAGGCTCAATCCGTTTGCGCCGACGGGCGACAGCGAAGACTTCTTCGTGGTCAACCAGCTGCAGTCGATGGTGTACGGCCAGACCGCTCCGGCGACGGCGTCGAGCGATACACTGACCCTCGACGGCCAGGCCGGGACCGATACCTACGTCGTCAACACGACGGGTACGCAGGGAGAGCAGGGCGACACGTACAATCGCAACTACGTGATCAACGTGCTCGACACCGGCGGGCCGACGGACGGTGTCAACAACCTCTCCGTATACGGCAAGGACAATATCGATCCGAACTTCATCGGCGCCGGCAAGGCGTTCGACGATATCTTCCTGCTTCGTCGCACGACCGACATTCCGCGCGAGACCGGAGCCCGTCCTGAACTCTACGCGAACGAGTCGGCCTTCGTTGCCGTGCTCGATTTCGATCCGACCAAGCCCGGCTCGGCCCTTACGCAGACGCAGACTTCCGACGCGCCGGCCGACGGAACCGTGCGCTCGGAATCCGTCCAGCGCATCAACTACGACAGCTCCATCAATGGCCGGTTGATGGTGTTCGGGCAGGGCGGCAACGACTACTTCGCGGTCGATGACGAGGCCACCAGCACCACCCTCGATGGCGGCTCTGCCAACGACACGTTCCAGGTCGGACAGATCTACGGTTATCAGCGCGACGGCAGCACGCATCAGCCGGCGCCGCTCGGCAACACGTTGGGCGGATCCATCGTCACCGCCGCGGACCTGTTCCCGCAGCTCGCCAACTCGCTCACGCCGCAGAGCATCTACGGCACGGTGGCGACGACGCGCGGCTGGCTGTCGGCCGGCGCGACCTCTCCGCTGGTCGCCGAGGGCGGCAGCGGCGACGACACGTTCACGGTCTACAGCAACCAGGCGGTGCTGCGTCTCGAAGGCGACGACGGCAACGACCTGTTCACGGTTCGCGCGTTCGCGCTTGCCCAGACCGATCCCACGAGCGGCGACATCGTCTGGCTCGATCCGGTGCAGCAGATCGCGATGCCGAAGCTGACCAAGGGCTTCTCCACGGCGGCCGAGACGGCGATCCGCACTGGTGCCGGCAGCAACCAGGTGGAGTACAACATCAACGCGCCGGTTTCGGTCGATGGCGGCTCAGGCTTCGACAAGCTGGTGATCCTCGGCACCGAGTTCGCCGACCATATCGTCGTGACCGACAAGGGCATCTTCGGCGCCGGTCTGACCGTGACTTACAAGAACATCGAGGTGCTCGAGGTCGATGCTCTCGAAGGCGACGACACGATCGATGTGTTGAGCACGCCGCCCGGCATGGCCGTGCGCGTGATCGGCGGATTGGGCAACGATGCCATCAACGTCGCGGGCGACGTGGCTGGCGACGTGGTGTCGCGGGACATCAACGGCACGAGCTCGACGATCAATCATCGGATCTCGACCGACGACGGAGCATACAAGCCGGTCGTTCCCGACGGCATCTCGCTCAGCGTCTCGCGTCCCGACCAGGGACAGGTGATCATCGACGAGAACGTTCCGGACGATTTGAGCCCGGGCATCACCGATGTCACGGAAGGCAAGACGATCGGCGCCAATCCTGCGGACGATGTCTACGGCATTCGACTCGGGCACATCCCAGTCGTCGGAACATCCGTCTACGTCACGATCTCGGCCGCGATGAACCCGGAGGAAGAGCATGTCGCGAACGGCGCCCTCGTTCCGGCGTCTGGCGACATCATCGACACGCTGGGACTTGGCGACAGCGTCCTGCTGGCTTCCGGCAATACCCTTGCCATGGGCGACAAGGACAAGGCCGGTCTGTTGACGCCGGCAGCCTACGCGCGCGATGTGGTGCTCAACGGCACGCTGATCCACGTGCCGGCGCGAGCGATCGTGCTCGTGTTCGACAGCAGCAATTGGGACACAGAACAGTACGTTCACGTCACGGCGGTCGACGACCAACTCGCCGAAGGCGACCGCACGGTTGCGATCAGCCACACTGTGCTGAGCACCGATCCGACGTTCGACCACGCGATCGTGCGCAACGTCGAGGTGACGATCCACGACAACGACCAGCCTGCCGTCAAGGTGACGCAACTCGACGCCACGGTGACGGTGCCGGACTTCGTGAAATATCCGGGTTATGGCCGGCCGGTCGATGGCGTGACCAAGGTGCTCGAGGGCGCAAGCCCCCTGAACAATCCTGCTGATCCTCCTCCGGTCACTGCGGTGGACGACTACTTCGCGGTCGAGCTTGCAACCGCGCCGACCGGCACCGTCCAGGTGGCGATCAACCCGCAGTATCTTGATCCGACTGCGCCAAAGGATCTTCGTGTCTCGTTGAGTTCAGCCGACCCCCGCTTCAACATCGTCCAACCGACGCTGCCCGACCAGGACGGCGTGTACTACATCACTTTTGATGCATCCAACTGGAACCATCCGGTCATCGTGACGACGCATGCAGTGCAGCGCCTCACGACGGAGGATCCGCACGACACCACGATTACGGCGAGCGTCGTCGACGCGATCAACGGGGCCGTGACGACCGACACGGCCTACAAGAATGCCGCGACAGGCATCGTCTATTCCGGTCCCACGCTAACCTTTGCGCAGAGCGTCACGGGCGATACCATCACTCGCTCGTCGGGCAGCTGGATCACGGACGGGTACAAGGCGGGCCAGAACATCATCATCTCGGGCACGCAGACGATCTTGGACGGCCTCACCAACAACGCCTTGTTCGTCATCAAGAGCGTCGATGTGACCGGCACTATCCTGACGTTGACCACGCGGTTGACGGTGATTCCTGCTATCGAGAACACAGCACAGCACACCGTGAAGTTCCGTATCAACGGCTCGGACATCACCCAGACCATCGACGCGCAGGTCTTCGATGACGGCGCGGCGGGCGTCTTCACGCTCGAGAGCGGTGGCAGCACATTGGTGAGCGCCGGCACGGCCACGCAAGGCCCGGGTGACCCCGACACTTACACGATGCGCCTGACCAAGGTTCCACAGACCACGGTCAGTGTTGACGCGATCACCGACGGACAGACCGACATTCTCACGAATGGCGGCCAGATCACCCTGCAGCAAACCGGCTTTACCCAGACGCTGACCCTTTTCACCAAGGGCAACATCTCGGTCGGCCAGGATCCCGCGACGAGCGCCTGGATGATCACCCGCGCACCCGGGTCCCAGCTTGGCAGCTTCATCGCCGACGGCTTCCTGCCGGGGCAGACGATCACGATCACCGGCACCGGCCCGGGCGGCGTGGACGGCACCTACAAGATCGATTCCGCCAAGGGATCGGTGGGCGATCAATTCATCAAGCTGACCAACGCCGGTGGCGCGACCTTGCCGAGCGTGTCGGGGACGTTCAACACCACGGCGAGCCAGACCATCACCATCACCACTGTCAAGTCGAACGGCGTCTACAACAACGGTAACGTCAAGTACACCGCGGCGGACGAGGCGTTCCTGATGTTCACCGGCAACGTCCAGGTGAATGGGGCGGTGATCACGCGCTCCGGCATCGGAAGCTTCATCAACGACAACTTTGCGGCGGGCGAAATCATCCGCCTGCAGCGCAATGACGGCACGAGCGTGGGCGATTTCACCATCGCCGCAGGCGGCGTGACCGACACGCAACTGACGCTGACGGCCACGACCGGGCTGAGCGGGATGGCCGGTGACCTCAAGGGCGCCAGCATCAGCAAGATGCTCGATACGCTGGTTCGTACCGACGGCTCGAGCTGGCTCGACAGCGGCTTCTTCGAAGGCCAGCTGGTACAGATCACGCCTCTGGGCGGCGGCGGCGCGGTGCTGGTGAAGATCGACCTGATCACCGGTACCGATGCCGGCAAGCTCGACAAGATGGTGCTCACCGATCATCCGGCGAGCAACGGGCTGAATGGCACCGTCCCCTATAGCGGCCGTCCGTCTCTAGCGTCCCTGCTGACGCCAGGCATGGCGATCAACGTCAATATGGTGCAGATGGCCGCACGGGTCGAATTCGACCCGACCGGCGGAACCTATGCCTGGTACACGCAGGCGACGATCAAGGTGCAGGCGGATCCGTATTTCGACATCCAGCCCGGCCACGAGAACCTGCGAGCCTTCCCGAAATCGGCCCACACGTTGAGCGGCATCAGAGGCCCGCTCGCGGTCGAGGGCGGCACGACCAGCGCCGACCGCTCGCTGGTGCAGGCCGTATTGCTGCCCGGCGAGGCCAATGGCCCGTTCTTCAACATTCCGCCGCAGCCGCCGGAGACGCAGTCGATCGACGTGCTCAATGTCTATAGTGACGGCACCCAGGGAGCCGCCACCGGCAAGCTGACGTCGACGTCGCTCACCGGCCTCAACATGAACAAGGCGGGCCTCGACTTCACAGCCATACTCGGTGGAGCACATCCGTTCGGCGAGAGCGGCGTATATCCGGGCGGCATCAGCTACGGCTCGATCGTGCTGGCGCAGGATCCGCAGTTCCCTGGCGATCCGAGCAAGCATATATTCCTGACCGACGGCAGCCATTCGACGCTCGAGGTCGTGAACCTGTTCCTCGGCCAGGGCAACGACAAGCTCGACATCGACAGCACCCTCATTCCGGGCCCGGACCACAATGCCGACGGTACCATCGGCCTCGTCTCCGAGCATGGCGGGCTCACCACGATTCACGGCGGCGGCAACGCGCCGCTGCAGCTGATCGCCAACAACGGCGGTTCGTTCAGCACCTATGCAGGCGCGCAAGCTGGCACGTACCAGCTGGTTCGCTCGGATGGTCTGGACTGGACGATCGACGGCTTTGCGGTCGGGCAGCAAGTGCTGCTCAACGATGGCGGCGTCGTCGGCTCGTACACGATCATTGCCATCGGCAATCCGCCGGCCGCCGAGCCGGACGCCTCGCACAAGCCCGGCAGCGCCTTGACGTTGCTGCCTGCCGGCGTCGCGCCTCTGACGCTCGGCACCAAGCAACTCGGCACGATTTCGGTCATCGATCAACTTGCTGTCGTCAGCGGCCAGATGCTCGGCAATCAGACGACCGGAACCCTCGAAGTATCGGGTGCTACGGGCTTCAACCGCATCACGCGCGACGACGGTTTGACCTGGGCGAGCCTCGGCTTCGCGGTCGGACAGCAGGTGGCGTTTTCGATCGGCGGGCTCCTCGGCACACGCACGGTGCTCGGCTTCGACAACGCGACGCCGACCACGGGGTTCGGTAGCGTGCTCATCCTGGATGGTGCGGCACTTGCAGCAGTATCGCCCACGGCGGGCGTGGTGGCTGTAAACAGCCGCAACATCGTCTCCTCCAGCCCGGCAACACCGTTTGCGCTCACGAAGACCACGATCGCCCGCAGCGATGGCGGCAACTGGATCAGCGACGGCTTTGCGCCCGGACAGGCCGTGACGATTGGCGGTCAGTCGGGCTACTGGCTGGTTTCCGGCGACCCGACCGCGACGACGCTGACGCTGCAGGGTGCCGATCTCACGACGCTGCCCGCGGTGCAGAAGGTCGCGATCGTCCGCATTGGCGGCGACACCATCAATGTCAACGGCAGCACCGAGGTGGTAACCGGCAATTTCGACGTGACGGCGCCTGTGGCACCCGTCGGAGGTGTCGGGGGTGATCCGGCGGGTACGACGGATCGCCTGACCCGCAATGACGGCCATACCTGGGACGGCACCAACAGCGGCGACAGCGCCTTTGCGGTCGGCCAGCAGGTGACCATCAGCGCTACATTCAACTTCCCGCAGGTTGTTTTCGCGCGCAGCAACTCGGGCGATACGATCACCCGCAGCAGCGGAAACTGGGTGAGCGACGGGTTTGTGGCTGGTCAGACAATCGTGATCACAGACACGACCAGCAAGAACACCGACCCGAGCAATAGCGGCGACTTCCTGACCAACAACGGCAGCTTCACGATTGCCAATGTCACGGCGACCACGCTGACGCTGACCGCGGCCAACACCGTGGTGCCGACAGCGGACTTCGGCGCGAGCGAATCGGCGAAGATCTCGCTCTATGGCAACTTCATCGTCACCGGTTTCGCGGATCCGGTCGGTCCGGTCGATCCTATCACCGGCCTCCCCACCGCGCCTTACAAGACCCTGCTGGTGAGCGGCGCGGTTCTGCCGCGTCAGGCCGCCGTGCCGATGACGGTCAACGTCGATGCGCCGCTCGTTGTCTACGGCGATACGTCGCAGGATGGCGTCTGGTACAACGGCGTCGCCACGCAGCAGTCGCTCGGCAAGTTTGCCAATAAGCCGCAGCCGCACATGGACAACGTGACCTTCACATTGTCGAGCCCGTCGGTTCCATTGGTTGGATTCGACAATCTCACCGCGCCGGCCGGCACGGTACAAATCAGCGCGCCGTACACCGGCTTCAATACGGTGTCGATCTCGGATGATACGTTCGGCAACCTGACCAGGGCGGATGGCAGCTCGTGGGTCACGGCGGGCTTCAAGGTCAACGGCCTTGTCACGATCAATGGCGTTTCGGTCGGCACCGTGTACGGCTTCAAATCGTCCGACCCGCTGGCGCACCCCTTGGCGACCGATGTCCTCGTGGTCAACAACCTGCTGCCCGGCTATGCGGCGGGTTCGACCACCCAGGCGGTCCAGGAGTGGAACACCGCGTCGATCAAGCTCGCCTCCGGCCAATACGATCCGGGATTCGTGCCCGAAGGCCTCATCGCAATCGGCAAGAACTACACGTCACTGGTTTTTGCCCGCAGCGGCGGCGGCGACACGATCACCCGCAACGACGCCGGTGGAAGCTGGGTTGCCGACAAGTTTGCGATCGGGCAGAGCATCTCGATCTCCGGCACCACTTACAATGACGGCGGTGGGGGCCCGAATTACGTCATCACAGGCGTCACCGCGACGGAGCTCACTCTTGCTGCGGTCCAGCAGTTGATTCCGACCGCGCCGGGCACGTTCGAGACCGCGCGTATCAGCATCGATGTCGGCACGATCGCCGAGATCGGAACGCAGTACCAGGTATCGTTCTCCAGCTCAGGCGGGCAGAACTTCATCACGCGCTCGAGCGGCAGCTGGATCACCGACGGATTCACGAATCCGGCGAGCCCGGACAAGGCGATCTCGATCGCGCTCTACGGCGCAACGGTGGAAACCAACGACCAGGTCTACAAGGTGCTGGCCGTTTCGCTTGATGGTCTTACGCTGACCGTGGACAAGGCCGTGACGCCGGGCGGCTCTCAAACCGTCGTCATCAGCGGTGGTCCAGTGAGCCGCGACACCCTTTATCTTGCAAACCTGCGGCCCGGCGCGCTGGCCCTGCTCAATGGTGGCGCTCCGCAGACCAACACCATCGTCGAACGCAATCGCCTCGGCCAGAATGCGGACTTCTTCGTCTTCCCGTTGGCCGCCCAATACCAGTTCGACGGCAACGATACTATCGACGCGCACACTCTGTTCGCGGGGATCGCGGACGGACGTCTGCCGACCGTGGGTATCACGGCCTATGGCGGCCGCGGCGACGACACGATCCTCGGCAGTGCGGCGAGTGATTTCCTGGCCGGCGGGTCCGGCAACGACACGATCATCGGCGGACGCGGGGGTGACCAGATCTATGGCGACTCCGGCATCAACGTCGATGTGATCCGGCGCGTCATGGTGGTGGCCAATGCGGCCGGTACCTCCGGGGCAGTCAATGTCGATCCGATCCTGGCCGGCAGCGACCTGATCTATGGTGATGCGCAGGGCTCGAGTGCGACCAACGCGTTCGGCGACTACAACGACATCATCTTCGCCGATCTGGGCGACGTGCGTCAGGACGTTTCCGGCGCGCGCGATACCACCAAGCCGGTGGACCTGAAGCCGCAGCGCATCGAGACGACGCTGCGTGATATCGCGATCACGAGTGCGTCGCGGCAGAACGGCAAGAACGACATCGTTTACGGCAACGGCGGCGAAGACGTTCTGATCGGCGGCCCGGGCAGCGATGCGCTCGATGGCGGCACCGATCGCGACCTGATCTTCGGCGACAACGTCACGCTCGACCGTACCGGTCATTTCGGTAACTACGCGAATCTCCGCTTCGAGACCCTGTCCGGAACGAAGATCTACAGCACAGCCCTCAGCACGGACACGCTGGCGGCCGGATTGGACTACGCTAACGGCATTCCGCAGGCCGATCCGCGCGGGCACGGGGCGTGGGGCGACTACCTCGTCACCATGTACGACACGCTGCCCGACCAGACCAAATCGGCGACGGTCGAGAAGTCCTTTGGCGATGACTACATTGCAGGCGGCCCGCAGGACGACATGATCTTCGGCCAGGCCGGCAATGACACCGTCCAGGGCGACGGATCGATCGACTATGTGTCGCATATCCTGGTCGACAACGGCGTCGGCGCGATGATCGTGAGCTCGGGCGACAAGTACGGTGGACGCGTCGGGGTGTACCAGACCGCGACCAATATCGCCGGTAATCCGTTCCGTGCCGCAGACAACAGTCTGGTGCTGCGCCCGTCACTCGACGGTGCGGCCGATGGCCAGGATTACATCGAAGGCAACGCCGGCAACGATCTGCTGCTGGGCAACCAGAACCAGGATGACCTGATCGGCGGCAACTCCGACATGTTCAGCCTCAAGGATCCGACATTCAATATTTCCCAGAGCCTGCGTCCCGACGGCTCGGACCTGATCTTCGGCGGCTCCGGCGTTGCCGTCGCGCGCAATGCCATTGGCGATGCGGCAATCGATTCGAACGGCAACATTACGACGAGCGCAAATGGTCATGCGAACGATTCGGACGCGATCGTCGGCGACAACGGCGACATCATCCGGCTGGTAGGCGTCAAAGGAAACGTCGCCGATCCGGTCGGGCTGAGGACCGTCGCGAGCTTCACGATGAACGCCGATCTCACCACGACCGCCATCGCGACCCAGGTGCAGAGCTTCAACGGCTTCCTGCGCTTCAACTACGAGACCAGCACCGCGGAAGGGACGCTTTACGACCAAACCGTCAAGATCGTCGTGCGTGCCGTGCGGCTGCTCGACTACACTCCGGGTGGCCCGGACTTCAACGGCGCCGACCCCACCAACCCGGCAATCGCGCCGAATGACATCGGTGCCGCCGACGAGATTCATGGTGAATCCGGCGACGACTTCATCTACGGCCAACTCGGCAATGATTGGCTGTACGGCGAGGGCCAGAACGACGACATCATCGGCGGCTACGGCAACGACTGGATTTCCGGCGGCACCGGCGATGACGGCATCATCGGCGATGACGGCCGGATCTATACCAGCCGCAACAGCCTGAGCGCCGACCCGACCAGCGCCAAGTACACAGTGAGCGCCGGCGAACCGCTCAACGGCATCGCGCCGCTGCTCCCAAGCGATCCCGATCCGAAGTACAGCAACGGCAACGCGCTGAACGAGTTCATCTACACGCCGGGCAACATGCAGATCGACACGATCAATGTGAGCGGCGCTCTGAAGAAGACCGTCGACCTGACGCCGTTCAGCTCGGATCCGACCTTCAACGGAACCAAGGACGATTTCGCCGTCCTCAGCACGAAGAACAATGGCGCCGCGAGCGACGGCAAGACAAAGTCGCACAACGACGACATCATCTTCGGCGGCCTGGGCAGCGACTGGATCCATGGTGGTTCCGGCGACGATGCGATCTCGGGCGCCGAGTCGCTGAAGCTCTCCTACACCCAGGTGGAGAACGCGAAGACTCTCGACCTGACGGGCATCGCCGAGACCGACTACTACCATCCGTTCAATCCGGGCGACGCGCTTCGCTTCAATCCGACGGATCCGGACGGCAAGTTCACGCATCCGCACATCGCGAATCGTACGGGCGAGTTCGCGCTGTACGACGAGAACAATCCGATGCGGAAGATTCTCCTCAATACGGATGGAACTGCCAGCAGCACGGGGACCGGCCTCGAATGGTTCCTGAACTTCGACCAGACCGAAGGCGTTCTGAGGCCGGGTGGCACCACGCCGGGCAACCAGAACCAGTCCGTCACGTACCCGGCCGTTCATGACGACGGCAACGATGACATCTTCGGCGATAACGGCAACGACTGGATCGTCGGTGGCACGGGCCGCGATCACACCTATGGTGGCTGGGGCAACGACCTCCTCAATGCCGACGACGATCTGACGACGGCGGGCGGGCTGAACAACGTTCCGGAGACCGCGCCGACCTATGAAGATCGGGCCTACGGCGGAGCAGGGAAGGACGTTCTGATCGCCAACACGGGCGGTGACCGGCTCATCGACTGGGTCGGCGAATACAACAGCTATCTCGTGCCGTTCTCCGAATTCGGCATGGCTACGGTAAGTCGGACGATGCAGCCGTTCCTGCACCACTTCCTGTACGCGGAGTCTCTGAGCGACGGCGTCGACGCAACGCGCTATTCCGACCTGAACAACGGCGCGACGCCGCCGGTGCCGACCAAGAACAATGATCCCAATCCGGGTCGCAACGGAGAGCCGGCGGGCGAACTCGGCCTGGTGCTGCAGCAAGATACCGCCTGGCACGCTCAGACCGGTGCGCCGACCGATCCGCAGGCCGGTAACACCCCAGGCACGCAGCGCGACGTGCTGCGCAGCGCAAGCTACGCTCCCAATACGGTGACCGGTATGTTCGCAGACAGCGGCAGCTGGTCCGTAACCAATAGCACCTACCAGAACAGCACGTTGAACGTGAGCGGCGACAACATCAGCCTGTTCGATCTCGACGCGTGGTTGCCGGGCAACTTCTTCGAAATTCAGTCGACCATGAAGGTGTCGAGTGGCGGCACCTTGCAGAATGGGTTCATCATCTTCGACTATCAGGGGTCGAACAACTTCAAGTACGCGGGTCTCGACGTCACCAACAACGTGATCAAGATCGGTCAGCGTTCCGACGCCGGCTGGACGGACCTTGCAACGCTCTCCGCCGGCAAACCGGGCTTGGGTCTGAACTCGCAGAACACTCTGCTGCTCACTGTCAACGGAACCGCGGCAACCCTGACGGTGACCAGTGCAAACGGCGGCAAGGCAGCGAGCACGCTGAAGGTGTCCTATGCGTTCAACGCTCCGCTGAACACGGGAATGGTCGGCGTCGGCACCAACAACTCCCTTGCCGCCTACACCTCGTACACCGTGCAGAGGTTGCCGATAAGCTTCACCTACAATGTTCTGGAGGATTTCTCCGACGGCGTTGCAAACAACTTTGCGGCCCAGACCGGTACATGGACCACCACCAGCGGGACCAGCGGTCGTTACTTTGCGGTTCCGCCGGCTAACGACGCCGCCCTGTCAACGAGGCAACTGGCGGTGGCGCCGCTGTCCTACGTCGAATATTCGGCGACAGTGAACGCGAGCAAGGCCGGCACATCGGCAGGGCTCACCTTCGCGACCACGTCGACCAACGACTTCCTCTATGCCGGCATCATCGCCGGGACCAACCAGGTCGTCCTTGGACATCGCAGCAACGGCAATTGGTACGTCGACGCCGTTGCAAGCACGACCATCACGGCCGGGACCGACTACAACCTGCTAGTCGCCCTATCCGAGGGCGTCGTGAACAACGTCAACGTCGTGCTAAACGGCAAGAGTGTCTTGAGCTTCAACTACAATTACCTGGTGCACGACGGCAGTCTCGGGCTCTATGCCCGCAACGGCAATGCGTCCTTCGACAACGTGCTGATCCGCGGTGACGACATCGCCTATGCCGGTGGCGGCACGCCGCAGGTGGCCGCTCTGGCGGCGCCTCCGGCGACGGACGTCGCCGTCGTGACAGCCGACCAGCTGGCGGCCATCGTTGCGACTGCGAAACAGGCCTGGACCGCCGCGCTTGGGCCGTCCGATCCGCGCCTGTCGATCCTCGATCAGGTCACGGTGCTGATCGCCGACTTGCCCGACCAGATGTTGGGCGCGACGACGGGATCCACGATCGTTCTCGATGGCGAGGCTGCCGGTTGGGGATGGTTCGTCGACCCGACGCCCGGCGACAGCAGGGAGTTCTCGATCAGGCTGTCCAGCGAGGTATCCGAAGCTGCACCGTCGAGCCCGGCTGCCGGACGCATGGACCTTCTCACGACGCTCGTCCATGAGATGGGCAATGCGATGGGAATGCCGGAAGACTCCGGCGACGACGTGGCCGGCATGGTCCTGGGTGCCGGCGAGAGGCGGTTGCCGGAGCCTGCCTGGCATCCGGCGCCGGCTTCCGCGGCGGTGCTGCAGAGCGTGGTTGCCGCCCAGGCCGTGCCGCAGATGACGCTGATCCCGCTCGCGCAGGCAACGACCACGATCGCGCCGCCGCTACCCGCGGTCGCCAAGGCGGACGAGCCCAGCGGTATTACGCTGATCTCGAATATCCTCCTGAGCCCGATCGCAAGCACGTCGCAGAACGGCGTCCGCAAGGACGCCGGCATGACCGACGATCCGGGCAAGTCTTTTGTCTCGCTGTCTGCCAGCCTGACGGGTGGCGCTCCGAAGGGTTCGACAGTCCCGCAAGAGGACGTCTCTTCACCACAGCAGCACTCCTCGCGTAATATCAATGGCGCGAAGGAAACAACGAGCATAAACTGGCAGAATAATCTCGATGCCGTCGAGCATCTCGCCTCGGGACCTTCGAACGGTTCGCAGGAGTGGCTCGACGATTTCCTGAACCACGTGGGCCAGAACGAGACCCAGTGGAATCCGAACGCGAGTCTCCGCGTACGCCCATTGTCGATTAATAATGCGGGCCATGCCTGAGCCCGTAATTGCAAGGGAAGGAGCCTAGTAATGACCGCCCAATTGTTGATTTACGAAACCGTTATTCCGTTGTCCGCCGCGCGGCACCGTGGCTGCGCAGTCGAGATGGCCAGGAACTACGGCTTCAGCAGCAAGACCAATTCGGTACCTTTGATGGCGGTCGAGTTTCCTGCTGCGGCATCCGAATATGCGATCGTGTTTGCCGGCACCAAGGATAACGTCATGCCGGCCGTCATTCTCGGCGTGCGAGACAGCGAAAACCTGTTCCTGTCGGAGGATTCAAAGTGGGACGCCAAGTATGTCCCGGCCTTCCTGCGTCGCTATCCATTCGTCTTCTCGACCAGCTCGGACGGCGAGAGGTTCGTCCTGTGCATCGACGAGGCTTACTCGGGCTTTAACCGCGACGGTCGGGGACAAAAGCTGTTCGACGACGACAGCAAGCCCACCCAATATGTCCAGAACATCCTGACTTTCCTGCAGGAATATCAGGCCCAGTTCAATCGCACCCAGGCCTTCTGTCGCAAGGTCCGCGAGCTCGATCTGCTCGAGCCCATGCAGGCACAGGTGGAGCTCGCCTCGGGCGAAAAGCTGTCGCTCGCGGGGTTCATGGCGGTGAACCGGGAGAAACTGAAGGCTCTGCCCGGCGAAAAACTCGCCGAGCTTGCCAAGACGGACGAGCTCGAGCTGCTGTATCTTCACCTTCAGTCGATGCGCAACTTCCAGGCCCTTCCGTCGCGCCTCGCTGTCGTGCAGGGGACGGCTCCGCCGGCGAGCGGGCCTGGCGATACCGCGGAAGCGGGCGATCGCCTGAACGGGGCAAGAGCATCCGCCTAGAGAACGGATCACACCGTGTCCCTGAGTGAATGCGAGGCCTCAGCGCCGCCTCCGTCGCGCGCGCCGCGATGCTGTTCACTCTTGCAGCGTCGCGGGCACAGCTCCGAGAGCGATGAGTAGCCAATGAGCACTGCGTCCCCGATCTATTCCTTCACCGAGGACGCAGCGCGGGCCGAATCGATCGCCTGGGCCAAATTCTCGGCCGCCAAGGACAGCTCCGAGTTTTGCGCGAGCTGGCTCGCAATCCTTTGCCTGCAGGTCGAGCGGGTCGGCGGCGGGCTTCTGCTGCTGGGGCCCGACAAGGATGGGAGCTACGTGCCCGCGGCGGTGTGGCCCCACCCCGGTCTGGACATGCAATATCTCAGCCCGGCCGCCGAACGGGCTCTGACCGAGCGTCGCGGAATCGTGCTGCCCTCGGAGGGCCAGGGCGCTGTGCGCGAGCATCATGCGTTTATCGGCTATCCGATTGAGATGTCCGGCACCCTGCATGGGGTCGTGGTGCTCGATATCGGGCCCGGCCCGGAAGCTGCGCTGCAACGGGCTTTGCGGTTGCTGCATTGGGCGAGCGCCTGGCTGATCGACCAGTTCCGCAAAGGGGCGCTCGAGGAGCGCGACGCGCGGCTCGCGCGAATGGGGCTCGCCATGGATATCGTGGCGACTGCGATGCAGGAGCGCTACTTCTCGGCCGCTGCCCTGGCTGTCGCCAACGAACTTGCGGGGCGCCTGGCGTGTGATCGTGTGAGCGTGGGGCTCGAGCGTTCGGGCAGTATCGAGGTCAAGGCGATCTCGCATACCGCGACGTTCGACGCCAGAATGGATCTTGGCCGGCGCATCGGAAACGCCATGGACGAGGTGCTCGACCTCGACGTTGCGCTGGTGTTTCCTCCACGCGACGATGTGGAGAGCGCGGCCCTCGCGCATGCCGATCTCGCACGCGAGTATAGGGATATCGCGGTCTGCTCGGTGCCGCTCGCAGATGGCGGGCACGCAACCGGCGTGCTGACCCTGGAACGGACCGCGGGCGAGCCGTTCGACATCGAGACCATCGAGCTCTGCAAAACGGTCGGCGCACTGCTTGGTCCGATCCTGAAGCTCAAGCGCGAAAGCGAACGCAGCGTCGTGCGACACGCCGCGACCTCGCTGCACCATGGCCTGGAGCTCTTGTTCGGACCGCGCCATCCCGGCGCCAAGCTCATCGGTCTCTTGCTGGTGGGCGTCATCCTGTTCTGCAGTGTTGCGACGGGCACGTATCGTGTCGCGGCAAAGACGGTGATCGAAGGAGCGGTACAACGGATCGCCGCGGCACCGTTCGACGGGTATATCGCAGAAAGTTTCGTCCGCGCAGGCGACACCGTGCATGCGGGGCAGGTGTTGTGCAAACTCGACGACCGGGAGCTCAAGCTCGAACAAACGCGATTGTCGTCCGAGCGCGAGCAGCTCGACCGCAAATATCGGCAGGCGCTGGCCGCACAGGAACGCGCGACCATGACGATCCTGCAGGCCCAGATCGAGCAGGTCGACGCCATGCTGTCGCTCGTCACCGACAAGCTCGCCCGTGCCACGCTGGTTGCGCCTTTCGACGGCATCGTCGTCGCGGGCGACCTTCACCAGCTCCTCGGGACGCCGGTCGAACTGGGCAAGATGCTCTTTACGGTCGCGCCACTGGACAGCTATCGCGTCATCCTGCAGGTCGAGGAGCGAGACATTTCCTACATCAAGCTCGGTCAAGAGGGCGAGTTGACGCTTTCGGGAATCCCGCAGCGAGGAATGGGCTTCTCCGTCGAGCAGATGACGCCGGTCTCGACCGCCCAGGAGGGCCGCAACTACTTCCGGGTCGAGGCGCGGCTGCAGAATGCATCCGAACGCGTGCGTCCCGGCATGGAGGGCGTTGGAAAGGTCGATGTCGGCGAGCGCAAGCTGATCTGGATATGGACTCACAATTTCGTGGACTGGGTTCGCCTGTCGATTTGGAAATGGCTGTTCTGATTGCGAGGTCGAGGTGAACGCGCCGTTGCTCAGCAATTGGTGGTATCGAGTTGCAGCGCGAAAGCCGAAGTTGCGTGCGCACGCCCGATTGCATCGGCACATCTATCGCGGTGAAGTGTGGTACCTGTTGCAGGATCCCGCCTCGTCGCGGGTGCATCGCTTCAGCCCGTCGGCCCGACTGATCGTCTCGCTCATGGACGGAACGCATTCCGTCGAACAGTTGTGGGAGCTTGCGAACCGTCATCTGGGTGAAGATGCACCCAGCCAGGACGACCTCATCCAGCTGCTCGGCCAGCTGCATGCCGCGGACCTGCTGGAAAGCGACGTAACCCCTGATGTCGCCGAGCTGTTTGCTCGCAGCGAGCGCGAGCAAAGGGCGCGTCATTTGCGTTCCTATGGCAATCCCATGGCGATCCGCATCCCGCTGTTCGACCCGGATCGGATGCTTAATCGCTGGGCGGGTCTTGTACGGCTTATCTGGAGCGGATGGGGAGCCATCGCGTGGCTGGCCGTCGTGTTTCCGGCCTTCATTCTGGTCTGGCCACATTGGCCGGAGCTCAGCCACAATTTCAGTGACCGTGTGTTGGCGATCGACAATCTGTTCATCATCTATCTGGTTTTTCCTGCGATCAAGGCGTTGCACGAGCTGGGACATGCCTCCGCCACCAAGGCCGGAGGCGGAGAGGTCCACGATCTCGGCATCATCCTGTTGGTACTGCTGCCGGTTCCCTACGTCGATGCGTCGGCCGCCACCGTTTTCAGATCCAAGTATCGGCGCGCTCTCGTCGGTGCGGGCGGCATGGGTGTCGAACTCTTTGTTGCGTCGATCGCGTTCTATCTGTGGCTCCTGGTCGAGCCGGGCCTGGTGCGGGCAGTCCTTTTCAATGTCATGCTGATCGCGAGCGTCTCGACGCTTCTGTTCAACGGCAATCCGCTGCTGCGCTACGACGCCTATTACATTCTGGTGGATCTCATCGAGATTCCGAATCTGGCGGCGCGGTCGGCGCGTTACTGGGGCTATTTGTTGGAGCGGTATCTGCTCGGGGTCTCCGACCTGGAGCGTCCCGATGCTTCCGGCATGGAGCGGGCATGGTTCTTGTTCTACGGCCTCGCTTCGACCGCCTACCGCATCATGGTGACGATCTTCATTGCGCTGTTCATCGCGGGACAATTCTTCTTCATCGGCGTTATTCTTGCCGCCTGGGCGGTCGCGGCGATGGCGATTCTTCCGATCGTAAAGGCGGTGCGGCACCTGATCGAAAACCCCCGCCTGCGCAAGCATCGCGCCCGTTCTGTTGCGGTAACGGCCGGACTCGTGCTCGGCCTGGCCGTCTTTCTGTTCACCGTTCCGATGCCCTACCATTCCAACGTCGAGGGCGTGCTTTGGCTGCCGGAAGAAGCAATGGTGCGTGCAGCTTCGAATGGCTTCGTCCATGAACTCCTGGTTACGCCGGGAACGCAGGTCGCTCTGGGTGACCCGTTGGTTGAGAGTAGAGAGCCGACACTCGTTGCGCAGTTGCGCAGGAGCGAGGCCAAGGTAACGGAACTTCAGGCCGAATATGCCGCGGAGTTCGTGTCGGATCGGGCAAAGGCCCAGATTGTCCGCGACAAGCTTGAACTCGAGCGCGCAAATCTGAGCCTCGCCCGCGATCGCGCTTCGGACCTTGTGGCGCGTGCTCGCAGCGATGGCGTGTTTGTCGTACCGCAGATGGTCGATATTCCCGGCCGCTACTACCGTCGGGGTGAGCTGCTTGGCTACGTTGTCGGCAACACGACGCCGCTGGCACGCGTCGTTGTGCCTCAGGAGGCCGTCGACAGGGTACGCCTCACGACCGATCGCATTGAGGTCCGTCCGGTGGACCAGCCGCGGCTGATCCTGAAGGGGCGCGTATTGCGGGCGGTGCCGGCCGCCGGCGAATATCTCCCCAGCGCGGCGCTGAGTGTCGAGGGAGGCGGGGATATTGCGACCGATCCGCGCGATGCGAAGGGGCCAAAGACGCTGCAGCGGACCTTTCAATTCGACATCGAGCTTGAAGGCCTGGAGGCGGTGGACCACTTCGGCCAGCATGTCTTCGTTCGGTTCGAACATCGAAGGGAGCCGCTGGCAGTACAATGGTATCGCAGCGTCAGGCTGCTATTGTTGACGAACTTCCATGTCTAAGAGCGTGATGGATCTCGATCACCGCGACCTGGCGGTTGGCCGTCCCTATCCGGAGCGCGCGGACCGCGAGCCGGCGGTTCACGATCGAGTGGCCGAATATCTGGCGAAAGGACTGTTTCAACGCGCCTTCGACCGGATCCGCGATCCGGTTCGCACGTTGATGCCTATCGTCGAGCATGCCGCGGCGCATGAGAATACCCTGCGGATCATGAGCGACGAAAAATTGCGTCTCCAGGTGTCGGGTATCCGCGCGCAACTGCGGAATTCGGGGTTTACGCCGCCTCTCGTCGGCCGATGCTTTGCACTGGTGCGGGAGGCAGCGTCGCGGACCATCGGTCAGCGGCATTATGACGTCCAGCTGATTGCGGGATTCGGGCTGCTGAAGGGCAGGCTGGTGGAGATGGCGACCGGTGAAGGCAAGACCATTGCTGCCACGCTGCCTGCGGCCACGGTGGCGCTTGCCGGGTATCCCGTGCATCTCATTACAGTCAACGATTATCTTGCCCATCGCGACGCAGACGAGATGAGGCCGCTTTACGAGTTCCTCGGCCTGAGTGTCGGGGCCGTGGTACAGGGCATGCCGAAATCCGAGCGGCGTCGCGCCTATGCGAGCGCGGTGACATACTGCACCAACAAGGAGCTCGCGTTCGACTACTTGCGCGACCGTGTCGCGCTGGCGCATCGTAGCAGCAGTTTGCACCTATCGCTCGATCGTCTGCGCGGCAATTTCAGACGGAACGAGGATCTCGTGTTGCGCGGGCTCTATTTCGGCATCGTCGATGAAGCAGACAGCGTATTCATCGACGAAGCGCGCACGCCCCTCATTCTGTCGTCGTCGACGGGAGCCGCCGAGGAAAGGCTGCAATGCGAGCAAGGTCTTCAGTTCGCGCGCTCTCTCGTTGCGGGAGAGCACTACGAGATAGATCTCGCAGAGCGAAGTCTCGCGCTGACCAAGGAAGGCTGCCGAGAGATCGGCAGGCTCGCCGAGGAGCTGCATGGTGTTTGGAGTTCGGTTCGGGCTCGCGAGGAGCTTGTGACCCAGGCTCTCTCGGCAATGATGCTGTTCAACCGCGATCAGCACTATGTCGTCATGGACGGCAAGGTGCAAATCGTGGACGAGTCGACGGGACGCGTGATGCCCGACCGCTCCTGGGAACGCGGCCTTCATCAACTCATCGAGATCAAGGAAGATTGCGAACTCACGGATCGGCGCGAGACCCTCGCCCGCATCACCTATCAGCGGCTGTTTCGTCGTTACATTCGCCTGTCCGGAATGACGGGTACGGCCCGTGAGGTCGCGCGGGAGATCAAGTCCGTGTACGGCCTCGATGTCGTTCGTATCCCGCTGAACCGGCCTTCGCAGCGCCGGGTGGATCGCCCTCTGGTATGCACGACCCCGGCCGAGAAGCTGCGGATCATTGCCGACCGGGTGGAGCGGTTGGCCGTGGCCGAGGGCAGGGCGGTGTTGATCGGCACGCGCTCGGTAGGGGCGTCCGAGGAGATCAGCGCCGCCTTGAATGCGCGTGGCATTGAACATGCGCTGTTGAATGCGAAGCAGGACCAGGATGAGGCTGAAGTCGTCGCAAGGGCTGGCGAGCCCGCGCGGGTCACGGTGGCGACGAACATGGCGGGTCGCGGCACCGATATCCGGCTCGACCCGGGCGTTGCCGCGCGGGGCGGCCTGCATGTCATCCTGACCGAATACCACGATTCCCGGCGGGTCGATCGCCAACTGTTCGGCCGTTGCGCGCGGCAGGGCGATCCCGGCAGTTGTGAGGCGATAGTTTCGCTTCAGGACGACGTGTTCATGATCCATGCAGGATCGATGACGCGCCTGATTGCGCGACTTGTCAGCACGCGCATTCCTGTTCCGCTGCGGGTCTACCAGTCTTTGCGCTGGCTGGCTCAATTCCAGGCGGAACGACGACATGGCTATGTGCGCGTTCAGAACGTGAAGCTGGACCGCCGGCTCGACCGGGTGCTTGCGTTTTCGGGGAGAGGCGAATGAAACGAATTCGAGCACTTGAACGCGTGCCCGATTTGCGGACGCGGCTTTCGGATTTCAATCTCGCCGGCGACGAAGCCAAGCGTCCGGCCGTATTCGGCATCTTGTGGAGGATCTCCGCCATTTTGGTCGTCTTTTTCTCCGCGGGAGCAGGACACGTCGACGCGCAGGAGCGAAGGCCGGAGGGGCAGTTCGATTGCCTGATACAGCCGAAAATGGTCCTCAAGCTTGGAACATCCGTGCCGGGTCTCCTGAACGAGGTGCTGGTCGATCGCGGTGACGTCATCAAGAAGGGAGATGTCGTTGCTCGCCTCGAATCGGGGGTCGAACAGGCGGCGGTGTTGCTGGCGAAGGCTCGTGCCGAGAACGACGCGACGGTTCGCTCGAGTATCGCCAAGCTTGAATTCCAGCGGCGCAAGGACGAGCGATCCAAGTTATTGCGCAAGAACGATGCGGTCTCGGTCGCGGTTGCCGACGAGGCTGAGACGAGTGCGCGCGTTGCCGAACAGGATGTCGAGGAAGCAAAGGTCAACTTCGCGCTCGCCGGGCTGGAATTGGCCCGCGCCAACGAAGTCCTCAAACTGCGTACCATCCGCAGCCCCATCGACGGCGTGGTCGTCGAGCGCAAGCTGGGGCCTGGCGAATATGCGTTCGATCAGGCCCATCTCCTGACGATTTCGCAAATCGATCCGCTGTTGGTCGAAGTTTTTGTTCCGCTCAGCCAGTTCGGGAAGATCCATGTGGGAGCCTCGGCGGAGGTGCTTCCGGAGGCGCCGGTAGGAGGCCGATACACCGCACGCGTGACGGTGGTCGATCAAGTCTTCGACGCGGCGAGCGGGACGATCGGTGTTCGCCTTGAATTGCCGAACCCCAATTATGCGCTTCCTGCAGGTCTCAAATGTCGCGTTCGTTTTCCTGGTGTCGGTTGATTCGAATATCGAGCAGGTGAGGAAATCGGGTGCGTTCGACGCTTAGGAACGTCCGAACCATGCGCCCATCGAACTGAAAGGTTGCAAGATGCTGGAAGGTACAATCAAGACGTATCATGGCGACAGGGCGTTCGGTTTCATCAGGCCGGATTCCGGCGGCACTGACATCTTCTTTCATCTCAAATCGTGTTCTCCCGGCCTCACACCCGAGGCCGGTGCCCGGGTGACCTACAATCTTGCTCCTGATCAGCGGTCCGGCAAGCGGCAGGCCGTCGGCGTCCGGGTCCTCGCCAATGCGCATCCCGTGCCGGTCCTGACGCGCTATGTCAGATCACCGCGCCTGCAGCGCTGATCGGTATCTGGTCGACGGGAAGGACATCATGCTCGCTCGCCTTCGAAAGCTCGTTTTCCATATCCGACACCGTACGCCCGCCGTGCGCTTCACCGAAAGCATTCGCCGTGTGAACCGCCTCGTGCGCCTCATGTCGACGATGCAACGACGGCCTCCTCGCAAGGCTGGACAAGGTTGACGATGCCGGCCGATCCGGACGGAGGCGACAGCATCGACCGGAGGGAGACGATCGTCCGTCGACTTCTGCAACGTGCCGCCGCAGGCATCCGTCGCTCGCAAAGGCCAGCTCCGGAGGTCCCGTTCGGCCGTGAGAGCGATCCGAATCTCGAATTCGAAGAGCACCAGACGGGCAGTGGGATCGCCTGGCTTCTGGGGGCCTTGTCCTTTTTCATGATTGTCCATGCAGTTTGGACAAGGCTTGCCGCTTCATGAGCGGGCCGGCAGCGATGCCTTTACCGGCGGCATTAATCGCATTTACTGCGTTTTAACCATAAGCGCTCAGCCTTGGTCCCGGCGTCGGATGGTCCCGGCGTCAGATTGGCCGTTGGCGCGGACGAACCGGTATCGGGTCATGATCGACATCCTGCGCGGGCTCCAGCCCCCACATTGGCTCATCATCGCAGGCTGCGTCCTGGTTGTTCTCGGCTCGGCCGGCGTTGTGATCAACGGACGTAAATTCCGCTAACGAGCAGAGGACCCGCCATCATGCCCACGGGTTTTCGCAGACGGTGGACGGCGAAATGCGTCCGGCATGCCGCCGCGTTGGTGCTGTCGATCTGGGGCGCGGGCTGCGCGACGTTCGAACCGGTCCGCGCAGGCTCGACGAGGTTGGTTTCGTGGGATGGACTTGGGCGAAATCCGAACCAGGCCAGGCCTGCAGCGCGCCGTGCGATGGCTGCCTCCCCGACGCCGGTGGACCGCATCGGCGAACGGGAACGGGCGCTGACGACACTGCGCCCGTACTCCAGCGCGTGGTGGGCCGTTCACGACGAAATCGAGGGAGAGCGGGACAGGCAGTTGGCCGAAAAACTCGTCATCTGCCGCGATTGCCTGCCGGACTTCAACGCGGCCGAGGCGACCGGCTCGGTGGCCGGGAGCGGCCGCTGATCGGCCGAGACACGGCGAGCCGTACCCCTACGGGCTTCCTCGGAGCCGGCGAATCGGGCCTAGTTCCTTCCAAGACTTGTGCCCGTGGTTCAATTGACGGAGCAACGGTTGGACGATCTGGAGCGCACGGTCGAGCTGCTCAGGAAGTCGCTCGCAGCGGCATGGCGCGATCTCGCGCAGTCCTCGAGCTCTGCCGTCGATAGACGCGAGATGCGGGCGCAGGCAAAGCGCTGCAGCGAGGAACTCAGGCGCTGTCTTCTGATCATCGAAGCCAGGCAGACCCGCAAGCACGCGAAGGCGCTGTCCGATTACGACGGTCGCGCCCTGCCTAAGCCTGGTTTCCGCTTTCTCGGAATTACGGACCAGTAAACGGCAGTAATGGTGACATAAATTCATCGCCACGAAATCGTCCGGAAACCAGAATTCCGGATTGCCGACATCGCCCTGAAACCTTGCGAGACCAGCCTGTCGATGTTTCGAGCGATGGGGATTTATCATGTGGGCATTTCTGAACGACCTCTACCGCGAATACTGCCTGGCCCGGATCAACGAGATGCGGAAGTTCGAGCTGACGCATTGAGGAAGGCGACAGGTTTATAGGGAATCCCCTGCAGCCATGGCGTTGCCAGCCGGCCAATGCGGTCGATGCTGATCGGTCTCCTGGTCAATCTTTTCGATTTGCCCCCAAATTGGAGGTGAGCGGTGCGTACTCGTTTGACAGCGCGTCTACCAAGCAGATCCGCCGTCGCATTGCCTCTATGAGCAAAATGAAATCAATACGTTAGCTCGGTTCATTCTTCAGAATTACTCGTAAAACTGGTATAATAAGTTGCTACAATCAATTTGAACTATTTGAAGTAGAACTCTGCGGCGAGACGCTAGATTGGTTTTCAACCTAAGGGTTCAGTTGACCTTGGCGTCGACGATTTTCTGCTTGCTCTCGCGGTCGAGCTTTTTCTGAGTCTTCAGCCAAAAAAGGCGCCGAAGCGCGCGATCAATTTGTGCGTCCAGCCGTTCCTCAATAGCCACGTCTTCCAACATTTTGTCGGGTGCTAGCAAGTCGGCCGCAGCTGCGAGGTAACCGTCTGGGTCGGGACGACGCTCGCGAACCTTTGGTAAGAGCACTCCGTCAACTTCCTTCTTGAGTGCAACAATCCAGAGATGGGCTTCCTCGAACTTGTCCCGGACTATGTGCGTTTGAAGATGAGTTCGATACTCTTTCGGTAGACATCCAATGATAGCCGCCACGACTTTTGGGGCCGCGTCGTGCGTTAGGGAGGAACTAAAGTTGAGGAGTCGCTCATAATCGTCGCGCGGCAAGTCCGGCTCCTCAGAGCTTGCCTTCGCCAATCCGTACATCACTCTATCGAGGCTAGTCTCCAATAGCGGGCCCGGGCGCTTGTCGAACACGCGATTTTGCGGCTGCAGCAAGACGGCTCTCATCTCCGCGTTTCGTCGATCGCGCAGTCGCTGCTTGCGCCAGGTAGCCATCAAAATGTCTCGCACGCACTCGTGCTGCAAGATGCCTTCGGGTTCGAATTCTTCCAGGAACTCCTGCCGGAGTTGCTCGTATGCTGCAGGATCTTCCCAGGGTAACAGCTCGACTTTCGCGAAAGCGCCGTGCTTGAGCGCGGCCGGCAGCCGAGTGCGCCCGGATGTCACCGCCGACGAAGACTTGCGAACTCTTGGTGCGCGCACAAAAATACTCCGCCCCGGCTTCTCTGGGGAACCGGTTCTCAAACTAACCCAATCGAATAGCTGATTCGCAGAAAGCGAGGATTGGCTAGAATGTTTTCCACAGCCCCCTTGGGGTGCTGCACTAATTAACGATGGCTTTGAGAAAGGCCATGGCGCTCTCCTTGCCGTGGCCGAAGTCTCCTTACCGTTAGCTAGGGCGTGTACATAAACCGGGAAGTCGGCCCGGAACTTGATGTCTGCTTGCGACTCAGTAGCTGCCCAAAAGCAGGCAGGCCGGGAGGTCCGAGATGGGCCATTTCCGGACTAATGAGAGCTCATTCAATCACTTCGGCGGCGCTGGCGAGTAGAGTTGTAGGTATATACAAATTCAATGCTTTGACGGTCTTGTTGTTAATGACGAGGTCAAATCGGGTGGGTTGCTGAACCGGCAAATCCCCGGGCTTTGCTCCACGGAGTAGACGACTCACATAGGGGGCGGCTTGCCGAAAGAGATCGACATTGTTCACGCCGTAAGACATCAATCCTCCCTGTGTGACGTAGTATCGATAGGGGTACGATGTTGGGACTGCAAACCGTTCCGCGAGGGCGACGATTTCCCTGCTACGGTCGGCAAAAGAGGCGTGGGGCGTAATAACGACGGCTCCGGGTGATCCGGGCAGTGCCACGCTTGCGAAAACGGTTTCGATCTCCTGAGGGCCTGTGACTTCGCCTTTCACGATGCTTACACCGAGCGAGCGGGCAGCTTCCTCAAAGGGTTTTAAGAAAAAGGTCCGATCCGGTTGCTGAGACTCTGGATAAACAAGCATTGCCGCCCGACCAAGATTGGGGACCATATCCTTGAGTATCTGCAGCCATTTTCCTCCGAGCGACGGCACCGTATTCGTGACGCCGGTAATGTTTCCATCCGGCCTTGCGATGTTTGAGACGATCCGGCTGGAAACGGGATCAGCGACGTGCACGAAAACGATGGGAATAGATTGAGTACTTGCGCGCAGGGCGCTTACGACGACCGCCGACTGAGCAAGAATAACGTCGGGATTGAGAGCAACCACATCCTTTGCCACAGCCAGCGCGTGTTCATACCCTTGATCTCCTGCTGACCAAAATTGCTCTACGCGGAGGTTGTCGCCTCTCTTCCAGCCAAGCGGTGCCAGCGTTCGATCAAAGGCGGCAAGCGCATCCTGGTATTCCGCAGAAGGCTTTATTGCAAGGATAACGCAAAGTCTTCGCCCTCTCCCCTGGGCGACCGTAACTTGCGGCAAGATGGCAGCGCCACCCAGCAAAGCGATGACTTCTCGTCGCTCCATGATTGCCTCTTTACGGTGCTCATTGGGCCAGTTTGCGCCCAAATAGCCTACGCAATTAAAGGGCATGGACCGACCTCATACAAGAGCCTGACTTCCGCTCCGGGCCCGATAGGAGACATATCTTGTCGCCCAACTCGGCGCAGACTAGGGTTTTGCCGGGGAGGCCCTCCAATGGACATCAAACGGGCGTTGCCGCATCCGCTGTATCGAGGCGTCGTGCGCTCGTTAGAAGAGAGACGTGTTGAGCTGGGAAGTGCCGTTTTGAGCTGGCCAGTTGCGGCGCGTCCTCATCAAATTCTAAATATCCATCTGGCGGAGCCATATCGGGTTCGGATCGACGATGGCGGAGCGAGCAAAACTCCGGATATGAGCGTCGTAGGGCCGCAAACCTACCGTCGAGCACATGTCTCCCTTTCTGGCTCGATCCACGTTTTCAACATCTTGTTTCAACCGACCGGCCTAAATCGACTGCTCGGCATCAACATGACTTCGCTGGTCAATCAGGATCCCGCAGCGTCGGACGTTCTCGGCGCTTCCGCGGCAACCCTTGGCGATGCGGTACGCGCGGCGCCGAGCTTCGATCTACGCGTCGCAGCTGTCGAGCATTGGTTGACGATGATGCTTGAACGGCGCGGTCCGGACGACTTCATCGGGTTCGCATCACGCAAGATGATTGCCGTGCAGGGCCGTGTCCGAATTGAGAACCTTGTCGCCAAATCCGGCTTGAGCACGAGCCAGTTCCAGCGCCGCTTTGCGACACAAGTCGGATTAACGCCAAAGCTATTCGCGCGGACGATCCGCTTCGATCAGGCTCTCCTTGCCCATCGCAAAAACCCGCGCCGGTCCTGGACAGATATTATACACGAACTGGGTTATTTCGATCAGGCACAATTCATCCGCGAATGCCACGGCTTTGCGGGTCTACCGCCAGGCAGCCTTGTAGGTGACTGGGAGAACACCTTTTCTCCCGGCGAGTGACCAAAATATACAAGCGGCTTCGCTAGCACTCCGACAATCTCGAGCGCACGCAAGAGCAGCGGAGCGCGGCAGATGCTGACAAATCTGGAACAATTCAAAGCCATCATTGAGCGCGGCTTCTCGCGGGGGGACCTCAGTGTTGCGGACGACGTTTGCGCAGAGACGCTGATCGAACACCAGTACCTGACGAAAATCGATCTTCCGGGCCCACAAATCCTGAAGGGGCAGATCACCTCTGCACGCCAAAGTATTAAGGAGCTGAAACTCACGATCGAGGCAAGCGTCGAAACTAGCGATACAGTTTGGGCGCGCTGTAAGGCCACGGGCTTCGATCCGCGTTCGGGAAAACCAGTGACCCTCGATGTTATCGACATTTGCCGATTTGCGCATGGCAAGCTGGTCGAACATTGGGGCGTGCCTGATCGATTTGCGCTTCTCCACCAGACTGGAGCATTGCCGCCGCCACCGAAGTTATCCTGACATCGACAGCGCATCGGAGCGCGACGCTGCAATGATCGTTTGATGTCTGATATGGGTCAATCGCGACGGTCTGGCCTTGTTTAGGTTAGGTCCGGTCTATCCCTGACAGCCGACATATCCTCGGCCGCGGGATGCAGCAGCGATGGGCCAATTCCAGACATGGGCTCTGTGAAGCAACCCTGCAATGCGGGCTGAAAAGCCTCCGAAGCACTGGGCGGCATCATCTCACTCAATGACTTCATCGGCTTGAGCGAGCATTGCTGGCGGAACAGCGAGGCCCAGTGCCTGCGCGGTCTTGAGATTCAGCACGAACTCGAACTTGGTCGGCTGCTCGACAGGGAGGTCGGCTGGCTTCGCACCCTTCAAAATCTTGTCCACGTAGATGGCAGTACTGCGAAACCGGTCGATGCTGCTAGGCGCATACGACAAGAGTCCCCCAGCCTCGACATACTCTCTGTAGGGGTACATCCCCGGCAGCCGTCCGTTTGACGCGAAGGCGATGATCTTGTTTCTGTATGAAAGCAATAAGCGATCCGCCAGCACGATGAGCGCGTCGGGCCGCGTCCGACCAATCGTCTCAAAAGCTCGCTCGAAATCATCCAGTTGGCTAGCCTGTACCACGGGCTGTAGTGTCACGGTCAATGCGGCGGCAGCGGCCTCTGTTTGCCGATAAAATTCCACGCCCATGCTCGCAGCGTTCCAGAGGACGGCTACGCGTGAGAGCCCGGGAACTACATCCTTCAAAATCTGCAGGCGCTTCCCTTCCAAGTCCGGCCCCGTGAAAGTGAACCCCGTGACGTTCCCGCCTGGTCGAGCGTAACTGGCGACGAGCCCGGCATTAACTGGACTGCCACTCGACGAAAAGACGATAGGGATCGTGTCCGTCGCCTGCTTGGCGGCAAGAGTACCGGGCGTGCCAGTCGTTACGATGACGTCGGGTTTTAGCCGGACCAGTTCGCCCGCCAACCGCGGGAGTTCATCGTCCTGTCCTTCCGCCCACCGATAGTCAATCGCGATGTTCTCGCCCTCAACGTGGCCCAGTTCGCGAAGCTTCTGCCGGAATGCCTCTAAGACACGCCGCTCCAAGCTGGAGGAGGAAGTGCCAAGGTAACCGATCCGCGATACCTTTCGGGTATGCTGCGCACGCGCGGTGAACGGCCATGGCACCGTTGCGCCGCCAATCAACCCGATGAAGTCGCGCCGCCTCATTTAGCTATCCCAGAACATCAAGCTCCGTGCCTTGCAATGGCAAGGATAGCACTTCGCGAGCGTTAAACGGCACAAATCCAAGTTCCGAGCAGTTCAAGACCATGTCCGACTTGGGTCAAAATGCGAAGAAGTCAGGTTGAGCAAATCTCGTCCGCTCCGCCGCGATGAACGGACCTGCGCTAGACCCGACGCAACTTCGCAGAAGGGCCAACAACGGACTCACGCACTGCAGCCCAAATCGGCGACACCGATATTGACCAGGGCGCTTGGTTTAACGATCCGGAGTTGAGTGGACACACCCATTCAATCGAAGGCGCCGGATGTCCCAGCGCTTCGGGCCTGCTTGGGCGCTTGCCAGATGGTTGCCCGGTCTGCCATCGTTCGAGGCGAAGGAGACCGAATATGTCGGATAATACAGGTTCGCCGCCAAGTATATTGACGTTGATCAGCGGCTTCGTGCCGGCTCGGCTAGTCTTCCTTGCAGCCGAGCTCGGCCTTGCGGATTTGATTGCGGGCGGGACAATGACCGCCGAAGGCTTGGCACGACGCACCGGTACGCATGCCCCTTCGCTCAAACGTATGCTGCGTGCGCTGTGCGCTTACGGCGTGTTCGAGGAAACAACGCCTGGAGTGTTTGCTCTTTGCCCCATGGGCAATCAGCTGCGCAGCGACGTGCCAAGTTCGCTGCGCAACTTCGCGCGTTTCTTTCCTGATCAGCGCTCCTGGAAATGCCTCGGGGAAATCGAACACACCATAAGGACCGGCGAAACCGGGATGAGTCGAGAATTCGGGATCGACAGCTTCGAATGGCTCGACCAACACCCCAAGGAAGCCGCAATCTTCAACGCCGCCATGGCTGATAACACGAAACTGGTCGCGCGATCGGCAACCGCAGCCTACGACTTTTCGGCATCACGAGTCATCATGGATGTGGGGGGCGGCAATGGCACATTCCTGGCGGCTATTCTGCGCAGCGCACCGGCGGCGTCCGGCATGCTATTCGACCTGCCGGCGGGCGTCAGAGATGCCGATTCGATACTTCGCAACGCCGGCGTGGCGAACCGCTGCAAGGTTATTGCCGGTGATTTCTTTCAGTCCGTGCCTGCGGGCGCTGACCTCATGGTTCTGAAAAATGTGATCCACGATTGGGACGACGAGCGTGTCGCCGCAATTCTGACCCAGTGCCGAGCTGTCGCCTCGCACGAAACCCGCCTGCTTCTGATAGAGCGGGTCATGCCAGACCGAATGACTACTTTGGTTGCGCATCAGCGCGCAGCAGCACTGGACATTCGCATGCTGACCATCACGGGCGGGATTGAACGAACAGAAGAAGAATATCGACAGCTCTTGGGGCGCACGGGATTCGATTGCACGCGAATAATTCCACTGGGGCCGCCATCGGACCAAGCTATCCTCGAAGCGGTCCTGCGCTGAATGATCGACTGATTTGACCTGTGGGGCACGACAGAAGAAGTGACCCATCGTGGTCTGCTAGACTCGCTCCCAAACCAATTCGGTCGCTCGGATTTGCCCTCCGACGGAAATTGGAGGCGTCGTAAGGATGATGTTGTTGTCTCTGTACGCAAAAAGGCGAACGAGGTCAGTACCCACCCAATTCTGCACTGAGGCAATCTCAACGTGATGAATAATCCTGTCGCCGGACAGGGAGTACCAACCAGCATAAGAAAACGAAGTCGCAAATGCTTCGGCTCGCTCATCGGCGGACGCTGAAATCCGATCACCGCTTGCGAGCTGCTTGCGGTCACTGTGGCTAATTATCGCCATCACTCTTCCGTCACTTGTGTAGGTGATCAAACCCGAGGGCGTGGGCCCAAACGGAGCATCGTTTCTCTCACTTCCGCTGGTGGCTGATGCGGCAACCAATCGCCAAGTCCCCACAAGCTGATCCACAGTCTGGCCCTCCGGTTGAGCATACCGATGATGAGGCAGAACTGTAATTGCGGTCAATCGGCCGATGTCGGCTCGGGGTCTTGGTTGCGTGAAAACGCCGAGGCGCTCGGTCCACGATAGAAGAAGTTATTCGTTCAAGACCGTCCCAACCTTCAAACGCGAAAGCGCACTCAAGTTTGAGAACTTGTAGAAGAACATAATTCTCGTCGCGTTTTGATCTTTCGCGTTTTACGCGCCAGGGTCAAAGGCTGAAAAGCTCACCGCGAGCACAACACGTACGCTCTAGCCGACATCACTCCGACCATCTCCGGCTTCGCTTCCTGGCCAAAAGCAGCGCGAAGCAGGCGTTTAATAGAGGCCCTCCTTCGTGTTTTGCTCGATCATGACCTGCATCTGCTCGACACTCTTTTGGGGTTTGGCATGGGCGACCAGCATCTCCGCAAAGGTATGAACCTCCGCAGGTTGCCCCCACGTTTGGGGCTGCCATAGCCGCGATCTGACCATACATTTTGGGCAATGAGCGAAGACACGTTCCACCCCAACCACCAACACGTGGTCCGGCGTTTTGCCGCTCATCCTCATCTCTTCCCGAAGTTCATCATCTCTCACGATGATTGCTTTTCCGGCAAGTCGGAGCGTGTGTGTCACGCCTGGAATGAGAAAGATCATGCCCACGTTCGGATTGCGCAGCACGTTATGAAACGTATCGAGCCGACGATTTCCAGGGCGATCGGGGATCGCGAGGGTGATCTCATCCAGTACCTTCACAAACCCGGCAGGGTCGCCCTTCGGCGAAAGGTCGAGAAGACCGCTTGTTGACATTGAGGCGATAAAGGCGAAGGGCGAGCGCTCAATAAATTTCCGCGCAAGTGGATCAATCGTCGTGACGACCTTCGCGATGGAGTGTGACGGGGGTTCGCCGACCACGGCGCGAAGTTCTTCTTCGCTCGCCACGACCTTGCGAAAACGTTCTCGCAGCTCGCCTACTGAGACCATCGCAGCATCTCCCGCTTAGGGCCACTCACGCTTATCACGGCGGAAGGAAAGTCCCAACTTAGCTGCTGCGGAAGGTCAGCTTTGGGTCAAAAGCGTCGGTTTGGCCCGGAGCCGGTGCCTTCCGGTGTACCCCCGACTCCGGATATCTCGCTGCAATGCGCCAACTGACGCAATGGGCCAATCAGAGACTGCTGCTTAATCGGACAAGCGGGCCAACGGTGCGCCTGCCCACCGATCTTCCCACTGCCGCGCATCGATCCAAACGGAGATCAGGCCCTTGTCCAAGTGATGATGCCCCGTCCCATCCGACCTGGAAACATAGGGTGGGTCTGCTGGCCGGTCGTGATCGCAAGAGTGTCGCCATCGAGCTTGAAAAACCGACTTTGCTCAGTGCCGTTCCAAGAGGGGTGCCAGGCGAAATCGACATTACAGATGTACTTGTCTTCGCCTTCGGTCCTACAGTTGCCGGTATAGGCCATCATGCTCTTAAAAAGCGCTGCCCCGTCGGCGTCTTCCTTCGGTGGCACTCGATCTGAGCGCATCAGGATCGCTATCATCCGTCCCCCGTCGGTATGGATCAAATAACCCGACGGATTTGGGCCAAACATATCAATGCGCTCGCCGGTGTCAGCAGGTTCAAATTGTATGGCTTTTAGTTTCCAAGTGCCGACTAATGATTTGTGATTTTGCGACATTCCCTATCCCTTGCTCTTCGCCAAGTGAGGTACATTCGCTCAATTGCTTGTAAGGCAACTCACACAAAAACTAATGGACAAAGGGTTCTCTGGCCAGCGGCAATGTCCGTTCCGGGTCACGCTGAGACCTCGGCCCGGCGGCTGGTCACGCCCGGTCCGCTCTCAACTTCGGACATCCCGGCCGAGCATCGGAATAGCGGAGAAGGCCAAACGGTGACATCGCCGTTGCTCGTGGGCGGATAAAAAGCCGCCCGGAGGCGGCTCTTCAATTTGAACATGTCAGATTTGGCTAGTGCCTAGCCCTTGGCCATCGCAGCCAAAATAGGCCCTGCCTCTGCGTCTTCAACGCAGGGCGTGATGGTAAGCTCCATTACAACTGCCCATTGCGCATACCACTTGTAAATTGCCGTGGCGTCATTGCTCTCGAAGACTGCAAATCCTTCACCGTTCATACCGTGCCAACGGCCGAGCATTTTTATGCCTTCAGGAGGTACTCCACCCGTCTCCAGAAATTGCTTGATTGCAGCGTTGATCGTACTCGGCGGCAACTTCCAGTGTGAGATATACTTCATTCAAATCTCCCATTTAAACTGACGGAGCTGTCTTGCGGAAACGACCAAATGAAGCACTTTCCTGGGCCATCGAGAAGAGGATATTAAACTCAGAGCCTCAAAACCCCCGACCGCGATTACCTCTTCGGCTCGAACTCAGAAGAAGTCAGGTCGAGCAATCTGTCCGCTTGGCCATGACGAGCAGACCTCTCCCACCGAAGTGCGACTTCGCAGATGGCCAATCGGCGACATCGAGGCATCGTCCTTCTTCGTCGGGGCTTGTAGAATAGTCGGATGCGCTTCTGGCACACCACAGCGATAACGGTCGGGTTCGCGATCCTTTATGCACCCGTTTTCGTGCCTTCGCTGTCTCCGTTGGCTCTCCTGGCCCATGCCACACTCATCTGCTTGCTTTTCGCAATTCTGGACGGAATCATTTTTGCGATCGGGGCCGTCATGAAGCGTCGGCCTAGCTGGCTGACCATCACAGTCGTGAACCTCATCCTATGGCTGCTGGCTTGGGTCGTTTAGATCCTGTCGCCAGTTGCCGCGACAGGTCGTCATGGGTCAGGAACACCAGAACTCACTCTGCACAAAGGTCGCTGTCACCCCGACCGCTCACACCGAAGCGGACATGAGATTTCGTCGCTGTGGGCCAGAATCTGACATAAGAAATTATTCAACGACTTTGTCGGCGCTGGCAAGAAGCGTCGGAGGGACGGTGAGCCCGAGGGCACTTGCCGCTTTAATATTGACCGACAACTCGAATTTGGAAACCTGATAATAGGGGATTTCGGCAGGATTGGCGCCACGCAGAATAGCATCGATGTCGTTGGCCAAGCGTCTTCTGACTTCCTTGAAGTCGAACGAATATGCCATCAGCCCGCCAGCATCGACTGCCTCGACGAATGCATGAATGGCCGGTATGCGCGCCTCCGCAAGAGCCTGCGCAATGGAAACCCGGTTCGCAAGCATATCCGGATTATCCAGCATCATGATCGCATCCGCGCCCTCGCGTGAAGCCGCTTCAATGGCATTTCGATATGTTGCCGCGTTGCCGGGAATATCTACCAGTTGGGCGACCAGCGAAACTCCGGCGGTTTCGGCAGCGGCCCGCAATGTGATGCCGGCTCCCCGTTCCCATTGAATGCGCCCGGCGATGCAGCCCAACTTTGACATCGGTGGAAACATTTCACGCAAGAGTGCAATGCGCTTGCTGTGTATCGACGGACCGGCGTCAACACTCACTCCGGTAATGTTACCGCCAGGGCGCGCCAGACTCTGAGCGTAACCGGCTGCTACCGGATCGCCCGACATGGTCACAATAGGGATTTTCGATGTTGCCTTCGATACTGCGCTAAAGGGAACAAGAACCAACATCACGTCGGGGTTGCCGCGAACCACGTTCGCCGCGAGAATGCTGGCATCCAGAGCGCTTTGTTCCTTTCCGTAACGCTCGATCTTGAGATTTTGCCCTTCGATGTGGCCGAGACGTCGAATCTCAGAGAGTAATAATCCGTAAAATCCCTGGCTGTCTTCGCGCATTTGCGCTTCCGGCCTCGTCACATCGACAAGCGCAAGTGTCCGGGTATTGGAAACGGGCTGCGCAGCAATCTTCGATACGACTGCTAGCGATGCTGCGCCTGCCACGAAGTCCCGACGCCTCATGTGGGGTCCCATTTCCTCGTTGGTATCGGCATCGTAATGTCCAATCGGCTGTGCCGAAAGGGGCACACGGCAGACCGATCATCCATGCCGGATCAGATCGACTTCCGCTCACGGTCAGAACCGGACTCACGCACCGCAGCAATGATTGGCTTTATTCGATCACCTCGTCATGTCTCCGGCCCACCCGAACTTGCAGACACGTCCGGTTTGCTCCGTCAGACTGGGCCTATGCGACTGGACGGAAATAGCGCTAGGATGCTGGCCTTATTCCCTTAGTCATTTTTCCGGACTCTCATGACGAATGACACTGTTGAGACGTTCTTTCAAAAATATGAAAGCGCGGCCGAGTCAATGGATGCTGAGGCATTGGCATCAATGCACTCTGTGCCCTGTATCAAGATCCACGGTGACGGCCGGGTTGAATGCCTTCTCACTTATGAACAGGTACGCAGTTTCTTCGAGCGCTTGGGAGCCAAGTACGCGGACCGTGATCACGGTCATTCTCGCCGGAGCAACTTGGTGGAAACACCGATTGGATCAGCCGCCGTGCTCGCATCGCTAACGTGGGAGCAGTTTCGGAAGGACAGAACCCTATACCGATGCTTCCGTCGCTCCTACAACCTCATTCGCGCTGGCAATGAGTGGAAAATTGTGCTCGCGATTGCTCACCAGGATTGAGCGAGCTTCTCGGTGCTTTCGATTCGCCTGACTTGTCCGCTTCGGGGCCATGAACGGAAGTCAACAGGTCACATAGCCCGACCTAGCCGCGTATCGATCTGCTCCCGCAGCAAGGCGAAGTCGATTGGCTTGGTTAGCAAACCCTCCGCGCCACTATCGATGGCTTTCCGCTTGGTGTCATCGTCGCCATAGGCCGTGATCATGATGACGGGCATGTCAGGCCGCATTTTCTTCATCTTCGGTAGCATCTCCAGGCCCGTCATCCCGGGCATATTGATGTCGGAAAATACCAACGCTGGTTCCTGCTCGGTAGCGTTTGCAACACGCGCCAATGCGTCCTTTGCGGATCCAGCGAAATGCATCACGAAGCGTTTCGCGCGCAATTCGCGCCTGAATTGCTGACGAAATAGCGCCTCAACGTCGGGTTCGTCGTCCACTACGAGAACCAAGGCAGCCACGTTTGACCTCTAGTTTTTTCTATTGTTTGCAGGGTTGGTTGTACGCGGCAGGACAATTGTGAACTCGGTGAAATGCCCAGGCTGCGTATCGACCTCGATCCTGCCACCGTGTTGTTTCACAATGATGTCGTGGCTCATCGAAAGGCCAAGCCCGGTGCCTTCTCCCGCCGGTTTGGTGGTGAAGAACGGATTGAACATTTTCTCCTTCACCTCCGGCGGGATGCCGGTACCGTTGTCGCGGATGCGGATCTCGATGTCGTTGCCGAGATTCCTGGTGGCGGCGCTGAGCACCGGCTCGTAGTTCGCCTCGCCGTTCTCGGCGCCGCGTTTGCTCGCGGCATAGAACCCGTTCGAGATCAGGTTGAGCAAGACGCGGGTGATTTCCTGCGGGAACAGCTCGATCATGCCGGCGTCCGGATCGAGGTCGCGCTGCAACGTGATGTTGAAACCGGGTTTCTCGGCGCGGGCGCCGTGATAGGCGAGGTTGAGGCTTTCATCCAATAGCGCATTGATATCGACCGTCCGCTGCTCGCTTGAACCTTCCCGGGAATGCAGCAGCATGTTCTTGACGATGGAATCGGCGCGCTTGCCGTGCTGAACGACCTTTTCGAGGTTGCTCTTCAGCAACTCGCGGATTTCATCCAGCTCCTTTCGCCTGCCGGCTTCGTCGAGATCAGGATTTTCGAATACGTCGTTCATCTCGTCGATCAGTTCGGCCGACAGCGCCGAGAAGTTGTTGACGAAATTGAGCGGGTTCTTGATCTCGTGCGCGATGCCAGCGGTGAGTTGGCCGAGCGAGGCCAACTTCTCGGTCTGCACCAGGCGGTCCTGCGCGGCGCGCAAGTCGTCGAGGGATCGCGACAGTTCCTGTGTTTTCGCCTGAACTTCCTCGAAAAGACGGGCGTTGCCAATCGCAATCACCGCCTGATCGGCGAAGGTTTGCAGCAAGGTGACCTGCTTGTCGCTGAACGGATGCACCTCGGTACGGCGCAACAATATTGTTCCGATGCTCTCGCCCTCGCGCAACAAGGGCACACCCAACATGGTTCGAACGCCGATACGGCGAGCCGCCCGTTGTCCTTCCGGGAACTGGTCACCCTCTTCAGACAGCATATCGTGGATATGAACCGGCGCCCGGTCCAGGAACGTCCGCCCGGCGGCCGTAGCACGATCGATGGGCCATTTGTCGACCGTGAACTCAAGTGATCCGTGCTGGGCGTTGAAGCGAAGATCGTTTCCATCCCGTAAATAGACAATTGCATCGTTGGCTTCGCAAAGCGCGCAGGCACTCTCGACAATAGCCTGGAGAACGGGCGTTACATCGGTTGGCGACGATGCGATGACCCTCAGGATGTTACTGCTGCCGGTTTGATAGGTCAGCGCTTCCGTCAACTCGCGTGTTCGGGCCTGAACCTCTCTGAACAATTTCACATTGGAAATGGCGATCACCGCCTGGTCGGCGAAGGTCTTCAGCATATCGACATGATGATCGGCGAAGGCGCCCGGCGCGACCCGCGTTACGCCGATGGCGCCGATCGTCATGCCCTCGAGCAGCAGAGGGACCCACAACGCGCTGCGCCATCCCCGTTGGCGTACCATCGTCAACTGATCAGGTTCAAGACCGGGTTCCAGTTCGATGTCGACGATCCTGTGGGTCTCGCCCCTGCGGACGGCGTCGCCGTAGCTGAATCCCGACAGCGGCCGGGGATAGAAAGCCCTGAGTGCTGCATCGGCTGCAGGATTTGTCGACGTGAACGCCGACAAGTGAACGACATCATCGAGAATGCTCACGACGGTCGTTGCAAATCCGCCGACGAGTTGATTGGAGCGTTCGGCGATGGCCTGGAAGACCGGCTGCACGTCGTCGGGCGAACTGGCGATGACCTTCAGGATGTCCGCGGTCGCGGTCTGCCGCTCCAGTGCTTCCTTGGTTTCGTTGAAAAGCCGCGCGTTCTCAATCGCAATCGCAGCTTGTGCCGCAAAGCTTCGCACCAGTTCGATCTCCCGAACTGAAAACGGACGGACCTCCTGGCGGTAGATTACGATAGCGCCTACCAGTACGTCATCCTTCAGAATCGGTACTCCCAGCGCCGATCGCGCGCCGCCAAGCTTGGCTGCCAGACCAGGTGCCGGGTCGGCGGCATAATCAGCTGTGTGCTGGATCTGTCGTGTCTTCAGGATGCGATCAATCATGCCCCCCGGTAACCCCTGAAACGGTCCGGGGCGCCGCACGTACTCGGCCAATGCCGCGGGGGTTCCAACATCCGTTGCGAAATGGAAAGCGTTGCCAGCGAAGCGAAGTAGTGTGCCAAACCTGGCGTCGCAAATTCGAGTAGCATTCTCCAGGACGGCTCTGAAAACCGGGCCTAATTCGCCGGGCGAATTGGAGATGACGTTCAGGACTTCAGCAGTCGCAGTCTGCTGCTGGAGGGATTCTCTCAGGTCCTCGGTACGCTGCTCGACTTCGTTGAAAAGGCGCGTGTTCTCGATGGCGATCAGGGCCTGATCGCGGAATGACTCTGCCAGGGCAATCTCGCTGTCGCCGAAGATGTTGGTTTTCTTATCGGCCAATGCCAGGACGCCGATGCATTCGCCTTCGCGCAGCAGCGGCAGAAACAGCGAAGAGTTTACGCCGATCAAGGCCCGCATCTGACGCTCGTGCTCGGGCAGGTCGATCAAAGACCAGTCGGGCAGGTACACGTTTTCCTTGCCGACGATGGCGCGCGAGGGAAAGTTGAGGGCAGGGTCGATCGGCAGATGCGAGGGCCCGAGGTCGGGGAGCGGCCCGTCCGGGCCGGCCGCCGCAGCGGGCGAGAAGGTGGCGCCGTCGCAACGGAGCACGAATGCAACCTCGCAGCGGATCAGCCGCACGGCGGTCTCGACAATGGCGTCGAATACCGGCTGCACGTCGGTCGGCGACTGACTGATCACGCGCAGGATTTCCGATGTCGCCGTCTGCCGCTCCAGCGCTTGTTGGGTCTCTTTGAATAGCCGCGTGTTCTCGATTGCGATCAGGGCCTGGTCGCGAAAGGATTCGGCCAGGGCGACTTCTCGGTCGCCAAAGATATTGATGCGCTTGCCTGCCAGCACCAGCAGGCCGACGCACTCTCCCGCGCGCAACAGCGGCAAATACAGCGAAGATACGATGCCGAAGGTCTCATGGACCCAAAGCTCTCTCTTGGGCAGATCGATCAGCGACCAGTCCGGCAAGTGGAGCGTCTTTTTCCCGAAGATGGCGCGTGACGGGAAGTTGCCATCGGGATCGATGTGCTCGGGAGGTCTGGTGACGGTCGTCAGTCCTTCCGGCGTGGCCCTCGCCACCTGCACGTAGGTGGCGCCGTCGCAACGCAGGAAAAATGCCAGGTCACATCGCGTCAGCCGTACGGCGGTCTCGACAATAGCGTCGAACACAGGCTGCACGTCGGTCGGCGACTGGCTTATGACGCGCAGGATTTCCGATGTCGCTGTCTGCCGTTCCAGCGCTGCCTGGGTCTCGTTGAACGACTGTGCGTTCCGGATCGCAATGACCGCCTGGTCGGCGAAGCTTTGCAGCACAGCCAGTTCATCGGCGGTGAATGGCAGGAGCCGGTCGCGAAAGACGATGAGGGCGCCGATGGCCTTGTGCCCGCGCCGCAGCGGCGTGCCGCAGACGGTGCGGGCGCCGCTGGCCCGCGCATGGGGCAGGCCTGGAAAGTCGGACATCGACGGATCAAGCCGGTCGAGGTCCGGAATGTGGATCTGCCGGCTCTCCGCCACCACTGTGCCCGGCAGATTTCGGCCGCCGACCTTGATGTTGGAGCGGGGATAGGCGGAGCCAACGCGCTTCGCGATCGCGCCGACGCGATATTCCTGCGTGAACTCGCTGCCCTCGGCGATCTGGATCGACACACTTGACGCCCCAAAAAGCCGCGCGGTCGTCTCGGCGATCTGCTGCAACGGCCCTGCCACGTCTCCCGATGAGTTGGCAACAGCACGCAGGATTTCCGCGCTGGCCTCTCGTTGCAATCTGGCGACGTTCAGCTGTTGCCTCAGCTGCGCGGTCTCCGACGCCGGAGAAGCCTTCTGCTTGGCCGCTGCGGGCCCAGCTGATTCCCGCTTACGCGATTTGGACTTTAGGGCTTTTGACGCACTCGATTTACGCGCACGCGGTCGGTCTCGGCCGACCCCTTTTGCACCTTGTCCCGCTTTACCCCTAGTCTTAGCCATTCATCTCATCCCCGGGGGCAAAAATATCCGATCCGGGTGCAAGTGCAAACGTCGCCAAACGAGCGAGAAATGTCCGACATGGGTCATTTTCAGACCATGGCCGCGCGGTCAGGGTGAGTCCGATTTACTCGGGCAAAGGACATCCGCGGCCAGCCACGCCTTGTCGGCTAATGGGATGGTCCGGCCGTGCTCCCGCCCCGCCAGCAAGCGAAGCTGGCAAGGGGCTAAAGACAA